>NZ_JAKIKR010000008.1 GCF_023284025.1 Shewanella abyssi
TATCTGCATTCTTGTTGCATAAATCTTAACAATGCTTTTAGCGTTATCGCTCTTGCTACACAGTGAGGTTGCCAGCAACCAAGGTTCTTTTTCTCGTTCCGCACTTGCACGAGACTGCTTACTTCGCCTGGCTTTATCACCCATTGCCGTTTTATCTTTTCGTCCTTTAGCATTGCGCTTGAAAATGACTAAACGAGATTTGAAAGAGACTTGCTCACCTAAAAAGTAGACACCGAGATTTTTTGCCCTAGCAGTTGCTTGAACATAGAGGCTTTTAGCTGGCAGCCACTCATCCTCTGAGCGCTTTTTGCAGTGCGTTCTATTTCTAAAACGACCTACGTAATCCCAGTTTAGTGACAAGATTTGCTTGAACCAAGGGATCCTAAAGCCCGCATCGGTCACGATGATAGGCTTACAATCGTGAGGCAACATAGCCTTAAGTTTTGTCAGAAAGAGTAGATGAGTTTTAGGCTTCTCTTTTTTGTTTAACGGATGTATTTCTTCATACAGTGTCAGCGAGCGCCCTTGAGCTGCGAGTGATGCTCGAATGAGAAAGTGCTGCTTCCTGTCGTCAAGATCTGACCAATCTATATGAATGATAGGTTGCTTCACTTTACCGACTAACAAGTAGGTCATGCGGGTATAAATGAACTCGATATCACGATGTAATTTGGTGTTGCTGCAAAGCCTGTCTACGCGTTTAATCTTATGTTTTTCAAAGGCATTACTATCTATATCGCGGCCAAGACCTGTAATTGAAAGAGAGCCACCATTCATTGAACTTTCGATTGCTGAAAACAAACTCTGTCGGCGAGTTTTGTGCATTAATGGGGTGACAAGGGAGAGGCATTTTGATAAAACTTGTTTCGCATTCATGGCATTTACTCGTGGTAACTTTTGTTTGGCGATAAATTTGATCACCAAATGCCATGAATGTTCCTTACTATTTTATCTATCTCATTATTTTCATTTATCTTTTTGTGGGGATTCGTCAGACTCTGACCCCAATTGTTTTTAGCTGTTTCATGATTATTTCCAAACTATATGACGCTAATTAAAATTGAGATCGACTAAAGGAATCGGCGCACAGTATGCTCACTGTTATACAAAACTTCTGTCCGCTGGCGGACAGACCATAGAGCTATGTCTATGGCAGAATTTAAAGCGAGTTATTAGTGTCGCTAAGTGGTTGAAAGCGGTCAGATAGAAAGGCTGGTTACCGTCGTTATGACAGTACTTTTCGCTAAGAATTTAAACAACTTAGTCAAATTGTAGTAATTACACTAATGATGACGTTTATTACTTGAAAACCATACAAAAAATAGGTTATTGTTTCGCCAGCTAAGGAAATGCAGGCAAGACTCAACTCTCTTGTAAAAAGTGCAAGCAATAGAGACATTGCCAACAGGGAAGAAACGCGCACAGCTCTCGCATCCATAATGCAAAGAGTCACGCAAGCATTTGATTTACATCAAACTTCCATTTCAATTCATCACAAAAGTGTGACGAACATGCATATCCAAAAACACCAAATTGTTTAGATTTAACAATGGGTACCCACGTGATTAAATATGGGCAGCCATGTTGCTTCTTTATCCTAAAATACTAAATCAGTTCGATTTGACAATGAGTGTCCATGTTATGATTACACAACTTAACAAAGGTAGATTTAATGAATCAGATGAATTAGATGAATTAGATGAATTAGATGAATTAGATGAATTAGATGAATTAGACTACATTTTACCTCTACCAAACCAAAAATCCATCAATATAATTAATGAATTAAAGGCATCGTCACCCACGCATACATTCACACAGGTTAATTATAATGAAATTGAGGATGAATCAGCTACTTATTCTATTGATAATGAATTTGGAGAAATTATTGGTTTAAACTTAAGTGGTATAGATACAAGTCTGGCCACATTAATAAAAACTGAAATACCAACGTTAAATAAAATATACTTATGTAATTCCAAAATACAATCAATAGATGATATAAAACATTTTACCAACCTCAAAACACTAGATTTAGAGTCATCTACAATTAACGACTTGGCAGGTATGCGCTCACTAAAAAGGCTATTAACACTGAATCTTTCCTTCACGGAAATAGAAGATTTATTTGAAGTAAGTAAATTAAAATCACTAACAGAGTTAAACCTAAGAGATACTAATGTAATTTCATTAAATGGCATTGAAAACCTTAAAGAGCTAGTAACGCTAAATATAGGTATGACGGACATTTCTAGCCTAGAGCCTATAAAAGACCTTGTTAACATTACACGTCTATATTTTTGGGAATCAAAAGTAACTGACATTTCTCATATTAAAAACCTAGTGAACCTCCGTTCCTTATCAATGGCTAGAAATAAAATATCAGACATTGAAGTACTTTCACACTTAAAAAAAGTCAATTGGATTTATGCTCCAGGCTGTGAAATAAAAACCATCCCAAAATCATTATTGGCTCTAAATTTAAACTTTAAAATACTTGATAATATAAGCAGTAACGAATTAGATGTTTTTTGCATTGCGGACAACCCCATTTCTTGCCCTCCAAAAGAAATAATAGCAAGAGGCCATGAAGTAATGGGGTTTTATTATGACTCGTTACAAGGAGAAACAGGAAAGTTAAATGAAGTAAAGTTGATACTACTTGGTGAAGGTTCTGCGGGAAAAACATCCATAATAAATAGGTTCATTGACGACCAGTTTAACCCTAAAGAAGATAAAACAGATGGTATCTCTATTCGTCCATGGTCTGTAAATATTGACCATGAAGAAGTAAAAATTCATTGTTGGGATTTTGGTGGTCAAGAAATAATGAGAGCTACGCATCAACTGTTTTTATCTGAGCGTAGTATTTATTTGATAATTCTAGATGGTAGAAAGGATGAGTCACCTGAATATTGGCTAAAACAAGTAATGTCCATTAGTAAAAACTCTCCAATACTAATGATTTCCAATAAATGTGACCAACACTATGACGACAATTTGACAAGGCAGCAACTTAAAGAGAAATACCCTAACATTGTAGGCTTCTATAAAGTTTCATGTAAGAAAAATGAAGGGGTTGATTATTTAAAGAGTATGATTTTAAGCCAAGTTGCCGAACTGGAAATGCGGAAATTCATACTCGCAAAGAACTGGTTAAACGTCAAGAAATCATTGGAGAAATTAAAAAAATCAGAGGATCACATTTCACATCAAACATTTAAAAACTTGTGTTTTGAAAATGATATCAAGGAGCCTGTCATACAAGATGTATTATTAACCTTATTAAATGATCTCGGTCAGGTAATACATTTTAAAGAACTAGAAGAACTACAAACGCAAGTATTAAACCCAAGTTGGATAACAGAGGGAATTTATACATTAATCAACTCAGAAACCCTGGCTAAAAAGAATGGATTAATTTCAAAATCTGAAGCTGAAAAAATATTAAGGACCAAGTTAGAGAGTAGAAGGTATAGTGGTAAATCTTCATACTTAATGCAAGTAATGGAACAGTTTGAACTATGTTACATGATTCCAACTACTTCTACGGGTAAAAATAAAAACCCAAAATACTTAATCCCTGACCTACTACCAACTGAATTATTAAAAAACCCAAAACTAGTCGATGGCATTGATTTTATTTACAAATACAATGGCTATATACCTCCAGAGATAATGGCTCGTATTATAGTCAAGAGCCATCAATATCAAGTACCTAATAACACATGGCGATACGGGGTATTATTAGAGCATATTGAGTTTTCTAGCAAGGCACTTATAACTATAGATAAAGAAGAGAAAGTTATTAGAATTAAAGTATCTGAAGGAGAGCAAAGATCTTTTCTGGCTGTCATCAGACATTATTTCGCTGAAATCCATAAAAACTACCAATTGGACAACATTGGGCTAAAAGAGTTCTTACCTTTACGCGATGCCATAAACAATAAGGAGAGTTGGATTTCTTACAGTCGTTTGCTCAAAATTGAACAGCGTATTTTATCAGGCTTAGATACCAACACTCAATATGATGATAATTTGGATACTGAATACTCCGTTACAAAATTATTAAATGGAATTGAATCACAAGAATCTAGATATAATAGGTATGATAAGGAACACCTAACCTTGAATGTAAATCAAATAGCAAGCCCAACAATTAACCAAAGCGTAAATCAGAATAACACTCAAACCAATAGCCAAGAGAACCAACAAAAAACCACAATATCTATAAACATTCAACTCCAAGCCTTTCAGTCAAGCGTTACAGATTGGAGCGAAGAAATTATCGAAGATTTATTCGAATCACCTGAGATAAAAGGGAATGAAGACTTTATCAAGCTTGTTCCTAGAGCAGAAAAAGAACTAATCCGAATGGGCTTAGCTTTAGATGATATTAAAAATATAGAAAATCAGGAGCAAGCGATAGGTAAATCAGGAAGTTTTACCAAAGTAAAAAACTTTTTTGAAGACAGTATAAATGGCGTCAATAAGACTGGAGATTTACTCAAAAAAGCAGGTGAAGGTGTCGGAAAATTACAATCACTAGGGAGAGAATACAATAATATTGCTGGCTTATTTGGTTTACCAGTAATACCTACTGTACTTCTCTAGCCTCGCGGCAATAAAATGCACCCTTAATAAGGTTTATTCCCATACTTAAAGGCCAGTGCCAAAAGATCACACCAACTTCCCCTCGGAATCTTTCGCTTCTCAGAAAATTTCGTCGGGGCGCTGGGGAATTTCCAAAAGGGGAACAAGCGCTTTTCTCCTTTAGGTCGGGTGTGGGGTGAAACCCCACGACTTTAGTGGCCACTGGCCATTACAAACAGCCATAAATCCCTTTATCCACACCATCCATGGTGAAAAGGGATAAGTATATCCATATACAAAAAAGCGAATCCTAAGATTCGCTTTTTCTTTACCAAACGTTAGTTATAAGTAACGTGATTATTCATACTCACTGATCGGCACACAGGCACAGAACAAATTCCTGTCACCAAACACGTCATCGATACGGTTAACCGTAGGCCAGAACTTGTTGGCTTTAACCGCTGCCGTTGGGAACACAGCTTCTTCGCGGCTGTATGGACGTGAATCAAATTCTGAGTCCATGATGTCGGCTAGTGTATGCGGCGCGTTGTGTAGCGGGTTGTTGTCGCTTGGCCACTCGCCTGCTTCTACTTTAGCGACTTCGCCGCGGATAGAGATCATAGCTTCGATGAATCTATCTAACTCAACCTTAGACTCAGATTCCGTAGGCTCAATCATTAAGGTTCCCGCTACTGGAAAGCTCATGGTTGGCGCGTGGAAACCGTAATCGTTAAGGCGTTTGGCGATATCCATCTCAGTTACACCCGATGATTCTTTAAGTGGACGCAAGTCGATGATGCACTCATGGGCAACACGGTCATTTCGGCCAGAATAAAGAATTGGGTAATGCTCAGACAGCTTCTTCATCATGTAGTTAGCGTTAAGCAGAGCGACTTGAGTCGATTGACGTAGACCCTTCTTACCTAATAACTTGATGTACATCCAAGTGATAGGCAGAATGCCTGCGCTACCGTATGGCGCCGCAGATACGGCACCATTGTTGTCAGATTCTAGGCCATGCTTGACCACAGTGTGACCCGATAGGAATGGCGCAAGGTGCTTTTTAACACCGATTGGGCCCATACCTGGTCCGCCGCCGCCATGGGGAATAGCGAAGGTTTTGTGCAAGTTAAGGTGGGATACATCGGCACCGATAAAGCCTGGTGATGTAAGACCCACCTGTGCGTTCATGTTGGCGCCATCAAGGTAGACCTGACCGCCGAACTCATGAATAACGTCACAAATTTCCGCGATGGTTTCTTCATACACACCGTGAGTCGATGGGTAGGTCACCATGATGCACGATAGGTTGTCAGCTACTTCTGCCGCTTTAGCGCGCAGATCATCCATGTCGATGTTACCGGCCTTATCACAGGCAGTAACCACGATTTTCATGCCAGCAAGTTGCGCTGAAGCAGGATTAGTACCGTGAGCTGATTGTGGGATAAGGCAGATGTTTCGGTGCGCATCCCCTCGTGACTCATGGTATTGCTTTATCGCTAGTAGACCGGCGTATTCACCCTGTGCACCCGAGTTAGGCTGCAGTGATACCGCATCGTAACCGGTGATATCCACCAACCAAGTCGATAGCTCTTCAAGCAGTTGTGCATAGCCCAGCGCTTGGTTTTGCGGGCAGAATGGGTGCATGTTACCAAACTCAGGCCAAGAGATAGGCATCATCTCGGTGGCTGCGTTGAGCTTCATGGTGCATGAACCGAGTGAGATCATTGAATGGTTCAAGGCCAGATCTTTGTTCTCGAGACGCTTGATGTAACGCATCATCTCGGTTTCGCTCTGGTAGCGATTAAATGTTGGGTGCGTCAGGATAGCATCACAGCGTACTAGCTCAGCAGGAATTGAGCTGCTGCCGTTAGCCACAATAGCGTCATCAAGCTTCGCCACGTCTAAGCCGTGATCTGCGCCCAAGATGACGTCAAATAACTCTGCAACGTCACTGCGTGTGGTCGTTTCCGCCAAGCTCACGCCCAGCATGCCATCGATATCGATGCGCAAGTTCAGGCCTGCCGCTTCTGAGCGTGCAGTCACCGCGGCAACGTCTAGCCCTTTAAGGGATAAGGTGTCGAACCAAGTGCTGTTAACCAGTTCAACGCCGTTAGCGGTTAGGCCTGCAGCTAGAATGTCGGTTAGGCGATGGATACGCTCTGCAATCACCTTAAGACCTTGTGGGCCGTGGAATACTGCGTAGAACGACGCCATGTTGGCCAGTAACACCTGTGCGGTACAGATATTTGAGTTAGCTTTTTCGCGGCGAATATGTTGCTCGCGCGTTTGCATTGCCATACGCAGGGCACGGTTACCGCGAGTATCTTGTGATACACCGATAATACGGCCAGGCAGTGAGCGTTTGTGTGCATCACGAGTAACGAAGAATGCTGCGTGTGGACCACCAAAGCCCATTGGAACACCAAAGCGCTGTGAGTTACCAAATACCACATCGGCGCCCATAGAACCTGGAGACTTAAGGATGACCAACGACATGATGTCGGCCGCGACTGAAACGATGGCCTTTTTTGCCTGTAGCTGAGCAAACAGTTCGCTGTGATCAACAATTTGACCGTAGCGGTTGGTGTACTGGAACTGCGCACCAAAGAGATCGTAGTTAACGGCGTCCTGTGCTGGGCCGACAACCACTTCAAAACCAAAACATTCAGCGCGAGTCTTTATCACGTCGATTGTTTGTGGGAATACGTCATCAGCCACAAAGTAGATGTTGGCTTTTTTCGCTTTAGAAACACGCTTAGCCATTGCCATTGCTTCGGCGGCCGCGGTGGCTTCATCAAGCAGTGATGAAGAGGCTAAGTCAAGGCCGGTAAGGTCCATTGATAGCTGCTGGAAGTTAAGGATAGCTTCAAGACGACCTTGAGCGATCTCTGGCTGGTAAGGCGTATATGCCGTGTACCAACCTGGATTTTCAAGCACGTTACGCTGAACAACGCTCGGGACTTCAGTACCGTAGTAACCCATACCGATGTAGCTTTTGAAGATTTTGTTTTTATCCGCAATGGCGCGAATATAAGCCATGCCTTCAGCTTCACTACATGAATCGCCAACGGCGAGATCACGATTAAGAAGAATTGACTCAGGAACAATTTGTCCGGTCAGATCTGCTAACGATTCAGCACCCACAAAATTCAGCATCTCTTGTTGCTGATCGGCACTTGGGCCGATATGACGACGAAGAAATAATTCGTGCTGCTCTAACTGCGTAAGGGTTTCTTTGGTCATGAGTAACCTAGTTCCATATTTTGCCAGCATCCTGCCTGTAGGGGGCGGACTTACCGGTCTCGTTGTCTTATACCAAGGCCATTCACGCTGAGCAAGCTTGCTCTTGGGATGAATGGTATTGGTATGGTATCTATTTTATTTTTCGTTATTAACCTGGCTTAGACCAAGGGCTATATAACGAACAAAGCCCCAATCTTTAGCAGAGTGGGGCTTTGTTGATTATCGCGACTTATTCGTCGTCAATAACCGCTTGATATCCTTCGGCATCAAGCAAATTTTCTATCTCAGAGAGGTCAGTTGGCATGACGCGGAAGAACCAGCCGTCACCAAATGCATCACTGTTAACAAGCTCTGGTGAATCTTCTAGCGCTTCGTTAACGGCAAGAACTTCACCCGTTAGTGGTGAGTAGATGTCTGAAGCGGCTTTTACAGATTCTGCTACGGCACAATCTTCACCGGCGTTTAGCTCATCGCCAACATCTGGCAGCTCAATAAACACCATGTCACCCAATAGCTCTTGAGCGTGCTCACTGATACCTACTGTGTAGCTACCGTCTTCCTCTTTACGGATCCATTCGTGAGAAGAAGCATATTTAAGTTCAGCTGGGATATTGCTCATTGGTCTTAATCCTTATTCGATAGTTCTAATTCTGTAATTTAATAAGACGTTTACTGATCTGCCTTTATGACTTATATCAGTTTTTTGCGCGTTTGCGCAGCGGTTTCAAACACTCTTTTGCCATTAACCTGATTGATATCATTTCGATAGTCTTCAATAGGATAAGGCGACTACTCATCATTATATTCACCGCTAAGCTAAACGCTAATGAAATATAATTTTTAAAGTGAGCTGAAGCGCAATTTTACCCTAATGGCCAAGTCCATCAACTTAGCCATTAGTCGCTAAATCTATTAAAACGCTTGCTTGCCGTTACGAACGAAACTTGGTTTGATCACTTTAACAGCGACGCGCTTCTTGCGCATCTCTACTTCAGCAACATCACCAATGCTACGCGGTACACGTGCCATGGCAATTGAGTAACCTAGGGTTGGCGAGAATGTACCACTAGTAATGGTGCCCTCTTGCTCAACACCGTCGCTGTCAGTAAAGAACACTGACATGCCGTGACGGATAACGCCTTTAGCTTCCATCACAAGACCGACTAATTTGTCTGCGCCTTGTGCTTTAATCGCTTCGAGGGCCTTACGACCGTTGAAATCACGATCTTCTGGTGCCCAGGCCACAGTCCAGCCCATGTTGGCCGCCAGTGGGTTAACACTTTCGTCCATATCGAGGCCGTAGAGGTTCATGCCCGCTTCAAGGCGAAGGGTGTCACGAGCACCGAGTCCGCATGGCTTAACGCCTGCGTCTAAAAATGCTTGCCATAATGCTTCGGCTTCAGCTTCAGGAACGATAACTTCGTAACCTGTTTCGCCGGTATAACCGGTAGTGGCAATAAAGAGTGAGTCAGCTTGCACACCAAAGAATGGCTTCATGCCTTCGATAGCGGCGTTTTGCGCGTCGTTAAATACGCTGGCGGCTTTTGCCTTGGCGTTAGGGCCTTGAACGGCAATCATTGCCAGCTCTGGACGCTCGGTTACTTCAACGCTGAAACCTTTAACTTGCTCGGCAATCCAAGCTAAGTCTTTTTCGCGAGTCGCAGAGTTCACTACGATGCGATACTCAGTATCAGAAAGGTAATAAGTGATTAGGTCGTCGATAACGCCGCCGTTGTGATCAAGCATGCCGCCGTACAGCGCCTTGCCTGGTACTTGTAGCTTGGCTACGTCATTGGCTAGCAACTTACGTAAGAAGGCACAAGCGTCGTCACCAATCACATCGACCACTGTCATGTGTGATACGTCGAACATACCCGCGTCTTGACGCACTGCGTGGTGCTCTTCGATTTGTGAACCGTAGTTTAGTGGCATATCCCAACCGTGGAAATCTACCATCTTGCCATTTGATTCTAGGTGCTTGTTAAATAGTACAGTTTTGTTAGCCATTTCTATCCCTTCTTTGGGGTATTCGAGTCTGCAACTGGTGTAGGGTGCTTGTCACCAGATCAATTGGGTCGTATTAAAATGCGGCGAAATTATACCTTGAGTATTGCTTTTGTATACAAAAGAATTTTCTAATCCGAACAGTTAAGTCATTAGTTTTTCTCATGCTACACATGTGATTTTTTCACACTAAAAGGCTACTCTTCAAGGACCAAATAACAAGTGCATGAAATTAAACAGTTATTCATCTTTAGCTAAAACAGTTAAATGTTAATCTTGTTCGCTTTGGCACAGCTTAGGCAGGCTTTTTTTGTTGCCGAGCGCCTGCTGAATAAACAGTGTTTTCAATGGCGCAAAATTATCCACCAGATTTAAGCCAAGATCGCGGATCGCTTTCTTGATGGGGTTAGTGCCCTCGAATAGCCTTTTAAAGCCTTCCATTGCGCTGATCATCTCCAGTGCTTCGGCTTTGCGCCAGCGCTCAAGGCTGCGTAGATTTTGGTAATCACCAATGTCTTTACCCTGCTCCTTTAGCTCGCTAACGGTCTCAACAATGCTGGCGGCATCTAAGAAACCCAAGTTAACCCCCTGCCCCGCTAATGGATGAATGGTATGGGCGGCGTCGCCTGCTAGTACCAAACGATGGCGGGCAAAGTGGCGCGCATAACGCATACGTAGCGGAAATGCCTGACGGTCACTTTCCAGCGAACACATGCCTAAACGGCCATCGAATGCGGCGGTGAGTGCACGTTCGAACTGTTGTTTGTCCAGCGCTAGCAGCGCTGCTGCTCTATCGGGAGGCACTGACCACACGATTGAACACAGATTTTTCTCATATAAAGGCAGGAAAGCCAGTGGGCCTTCACTATCGAATACTTGTCTGGCGGTATCACCATGGGGCAGTTCGGTGCGAATAGTAGCGACAATGGCGTGGTGATTGTAGTCCCAGAAGGTCATGGGGATTTTGCACTGTTCCCGCACCCAGGAATTAGCACCATCGGCGGCAATCACTAATGCGGCACTGATGTTTTCGCCATTATCTAAGGTCAGCCACGCCTCGCGCTCACCAAAGGCGATGCGCTCAAGGCGTTGGTTTTCGATGTAGGTGAGCTCGTCAAATTCGCTCGCGCGCTCGGCTAATGCAAAGGCGATAGAGTCGTTTTCGATGATGGCGCCAAGATGAGTTTCGCTTAAGGATCCGGCATCGAAGTCGATTTTACCGAGACTGTCTTTGTCCCACACCTGCATTTTTTGATATGGGCTGATGCGACTTGCAGCAAGATAAGGCCATGCGCCCAAGTTAGTGAGTAAGTGCTGACTCGCCTTGTTGATGGCGCTCACTCTTAGTTTAGGCGCGCCAGAGACGGCGTGAGTTTGCCCAGCATCAATCACTACAACGTTTACGCCTTTCATTGCTAGGCCAATGGCGGTGGCTAACCCCACCATTCCACCGCCAACAATCGCAACATCATAAGTTTTTGTGCTTAACATTTTTAACCCTTACTCATTAAACTAAATAGAATATCTATGGTGCTGATTAACTCAGCTTACTTGGCTCAGCTTGTTTGACTCAACTCTTTACCCAGCCCATGGCCCTACGTGCCACGGGCGCTTTCAGCGGCGGAAACCACGATAACAAACGTAAACCTAAGTTGCGGCCGATCACTAACGGCCAATAATCATTGGAGAAACCGCGCACTAATAACTCAATAGAGGTCATGGTGCTGTCTCTGTCGGCATTGCGACGGGCTAAATAATCATGGGTCACCTGGCTGAGGCCAACATCGACGGTGCTGTCACTATGGCTGAGTGATTGCTTTATCACCTGCAGTAAACTGACCACGTCCCGTAGCCCCAAGTTAAAACCTTGGCCTGCGATAGGGTGCAGCGTTTGCGCGGCATTACCTAAAAACACAGTGCGATGATAGATAGGCCGTGGCATATAGGACAGCATTAACGGATAACTAAAGCGCTCGCCAATATCCATAAAACGCCCAGCTCGGTAACCAAATGCGCTTTGCAGCTTTTCGATAAACTCCGCTTTTGGCACCTTAAGCAGGTGTTCGGCTTCTTGCGGTGACAACGCCCACACCATAGAGAGTCGGTTCTCGCCATGGCGATTAGACATCGGCAGCAGGGCTAACGGCCCTGTTTGAGTGAAGCGTTCAAACGCCCAACCTTGGTGCGGCTGCTCAGTTTGAATATTAGTAATGATAGCGGTTTGCTGGAAATCGACCTGCTCTAATGGCTGCTTAAATGCCTGACGCACTTTTGAGTTTAGACCGTCGGCGGCGACCAAGAGTTTAGCGGCTATCTGCTGGCCTGTGTCTAAGGTCAACAGTTGTTGATTAGCTTGCGCCTCTACCTCATGCAAACTTGCTGGGCAGTATAGCTGGATGTCGCTTTTTGCAAGCTGATTGAACAGTTGTTGGCCGACAGCTTCGAGCTCGACTACTTGGCCTAAATAAGGCAGCTGAAAATCGTCGCGACTAAGCTCAGTCATGCCAAAATTGCCACGCTCAGAGATATGAATATGGTTGATTTTACTGGCAAGCGCGGCAATGTGTGGCCATATCTGCAGTTTTTTTAACTCGAAGATAGAACCATGGGAGATGGCAATTGAGCGAGCGTCGAAACCGGGATGGTCATTATTGGGACGATGCGCTTCAATCAAGGCAATTTTGAGCGGACGCTTAGCTTGCAGGGCGATGTGTGCCAACCCAAGCGCTAAGGTTGCGCCGACCATGGCGCCACCGACAATCGCTATATCGACCTGTTCAACCGCTGTTGTATTCGTCATGGAATGTTTAACCCGATAACTGCTTTTATTGCCGTTATTTATTTTAGTCTCTTAGACTAAAACCGCCATGACACCAGTGCGATGGCGGCTTAAGCAACGGATGGTTAGTGCAACACACCAAGATCTATTGGCGTGTCGTCTTCGATAGCTGGACCAAACTCGGAGTAGCATAGTAATGCGGCCATGCGAGTGAACTCCATCAGTTCGATAAGGGCGGCTTCTGACTCATCGTCTTCGGCAACATCGAACTCTACTTGAGCGATCTCAGACAGGTCTTGGATCACTTCGCGCACCTCTGTCGATGCTTTATTCAATTTAGGTTGAATAATCGCAATCCCAGTCAGGAAGCTCTGCACCCATAACGATAGCGCTTCGACGCGCTTTGGCAGTGACTCCTCCTCTTCAGGCAGCATTGGGTTAAAGCCAAAATCAGTATCGGACAGACGCGTTACCGCATCTTGATATAGCTCTTCAACTAATGCCTGCAATTTTGGCGGCAGTGCTTGGCCGTCATTCATCAGCTCTAATAAAGGCAGAGTCCAACCTTTAGATGATTGTTCTACACCGCCACAGATCAAGCCAACTAATGCGCCGTGAACTTCGACAGGGTGCTGAGCAATTTCAGCTTCGTTGAGTGCCGCAAGTAAGTTATCTATACGCAGCGTTGGGAGGGTCGCCATAAAGTCGTTTCCAGTCACAAAATTACTGGCTTCATGCTAGCAGAACTGACTGATTCGACCAAGAGTTGCTACCATAAAGTGGTTAAAAGTTTGCTGGATCAACCACAAAAACAGCAATCAACAATGCTTACGCTGATGACAATGGCTATCGATGGCTAAAAAGTGATGGAACCAAACAGCAACTTAAGTACAGGCTCAACTACCGCAACAGCCCAAAGCGCTTCATGTTTGTACGCTAATGGTTATCTAAACAACAATTAATCTAAACTATCTCTGTTTAGGTGGAGATCGTGTTGCACTTTGCTTTTTAGACCGATATAGTCCGCACAAGTACACGGTTAAAGGATTCCTTTAGGGATGGGTAACAAGGCGATTGAAATTACCCTTATGGGGCGCACCTACTCTATCGCTTGTCCAGACGGACAAGAGACAGCACTTAGGCACGTGGCTCATAATCTTGAAAACCAGTTAGTGTCGTTAAAAGCACGTACGAATAACATTAGCCGTGAAGAAATTGCCATTATGGCCGCATTAAATACCGGTTATGAGCTGTTAGAAGAACAGCAGAAGAATCAAGATTATAATAAGCAGATGGGTGAGAAAATCGGTTTGCTGCAGTCGACTTTAGAGGATGCGTTAGTAGAACGCGCTACGAAAGACGATTAAAACAGGGTATAATCTCCCTAGCTGATGTTAGTTCAAGTTTGAGCTGAAATTGGCATTTTAAAGAATTATTGTCGTAAGCCATTTGAAGGTCAATTGACCTGCTTACGAATACAAGTTTTGCTCCCTGGGATTCGCGCTAGCTGGCAATGTCCCTGTGCCGATATTTACAAAACCCAGGGTGAACGTTTTACTGACATTGTGCAAGCTCGGCTCGTATCGAGAAGCCTTAGGAGGTATGCGTTTACCCGCCTTGAACTACGGTTCAAGGGCTACGTCAGCGGTCGGTATTCTGGGGAGCAATTTAATTTTGCTATAAAATAGCAGCATAGAGCCATCCATTAATCTGGATGGCTTTTTTGCATCAGCGTCATAGCTCCCAAGAATACCGACGTAGTCGGGCTCTTTTTAACAAGAAGCGGGGAGCAATTTAAATTAACAAAAAAACCACCAATATAGGGTGGTTTTTTTGTATCTGCAATTCCTAACTAACGGTTAGCACTCCCTCAGAATACCGTCGTAGCCGGACTCTTAACTAAAAGCTAAGCGCCACGTTATTGATCAAGTACAACTTTATATATTTGTGGTTCCAATGACCTGCGGTCAGCGCATGTGCAGACGCTACTGAGGCTCGCCGCAAGCACCTCCCTGTGGGCTCAACGAAAACGTCCCTGTTTTCGACGGCCTCAGCCGCATCTACACCGGATTATAAAAGCGCAACAATTCAGTGTTCGAGTTAAACATAAAGCTCAAGATATCTAGAAAAACAAAGCCACAAAAAATAGCTCCTCCCCGTCGAAATAGCCGAAGTACGCCTGCACTCTTTGTAAACAAAAGTGCAGGCGCTACTGAGCGCTCACAGCAACCATATATAAGAATTATCTCAACAAAAGCACCTGACCTCCAAGGGCTGAGGGAAAACCAAATTCTGCATGGAACAGAATTGGCCATGCCATCAAAGGCCACAGCCATTATCTACACTGGGTTATTAAAGCGCAATAATTCAGTATTGGTGTTTGTAAATCAGAGACACAATCCTACAAGTACACGATACTGTTAAGTGAGTAACTATAACTTGCAGAAATCAATTTTCCCCATTGGAAATTTCGTTTTTCAGAAATTTCGCCGGGGCGCTGAGGGATTGACTCTTATGAAATCAACAGCGGGCGCAAGCGCTTTGCCCCTTGGCTCTACTCTTGATTACAAGAATGGTCGAAGCGCCACGACCTTTATCAAACGAAGTTTGATTACTTCAAGCTAAAGTGTAGGCAAAACACCACAAAACTAACTGTTTCTGGTTCCACTTTTAGGTGAAACAAAAGTAATAAAACAAGCAGCCC
This sequence comes from Shewanella abyssi, assembly GCF_023284025.1. Lineage (GTDB taxonomy): Bacteria > Pseudomonadota > Gammaproteobacteria > Enterobacterales > Shewanellaceae > Shewanella > Shewanella abyssi. The sequence goes on from NZ_JAKIKR010000008.1 coordinate 15,327, forward strand.
AAAAAGGGGCTGATCTCTAAGCTACTTTTAGTGTAAAATCTCCTCTTTCGTCAGTCAAAAAGCCAAGTAACTTAGATCCTAGGAATTAGGCCCTAAGAATTAGACCCTAAGAATAAACGATGTCACAGACTCTGTTTTATCTGATGCCTAACGGCAGTAACACCCAGCAGCACGCTCAATTTTCAGCATTAGAGCAGGTGGCTATTTTTGCGTGTGAATTAGCGCAACAGGCTTTTGTAAACCAACAGTGGGTCTACATTCATTGCACTGACCAAGATCAGGCTTATGCCATCGATGAACTTTTATGGCAGTTTGAACCGCTATCTTTCGTGCCCCATAACCTTAAAGGTGAAGGCCCGACTGGCGGCGCTCCAGTTGAAATCGGCTTTGATAGGCTTGGAGCCAACAAAAATCGTCATGTTCTGATTAATCTTGCAGACCAAGTGCCGCAATTTGCGGTAAACTTTGCTCAGATTATCGACTTCGTTGCCAACGACGACAGCCATAAAGCGATCGCACGCGATCGCTATCGGCAATATCGCACTCTTGGGATTGCATTAACGACCCAAGACTTGAGCAATACAACCAATTAATTTTTAGTTTGAGATAAGCACGCTCCCATGGAAAAAACATATAACCCGCAGTCTATCGAACAGTCTCTTTACCAAAACTGGGAAGAGAAAGGTTACTTCAAGCCACACGGCGACGAGTCTCAAGGCAACTATTGCATCATGATCCCGCCACCAAACGTGACGGGTAGCTTGCATATGGGCCACGCTTTCCAAGATACCATTATGGATACCTTGACCCGTTACCAGCGTATGAAAGGCAAAAACACCCTTTGGCAGGTCGGAACTGACCACGCTGGTATTGCAACGCAGATGTTGGTTGAGCGTAAAGTTGCCGCTGAAGAGGGTTTGAGTCGTCACGATTTAGGCCGCGAAAAATTTATCGATCGCATTTGGGATTGGAAAAAAGAGTCCGGTGGCACCATCACTAAGCAACTACGTCGTCTTGGCGCGTCAGTTGATTGGGATCGTGAGCGTTTCACCATGGATGACGGCATGAGTGAAGCGGTACAAGAGGTGTTTGTACGCCTGTTTGAAGATGACATGATTTACCGCGGTAAGCGCTTGGTCAACTGGGATCCAGAACTGCACACCGCTATTTCAGATCTAGAAGTTGAGAACAAAGAAAAACAGGGCAGCATGTGGCATTTCCGCTACCCGCTCGCCGAAGGCGCATTGACTAGCGATGGCAAAGATTACTTAGAGATCGCCACCACGCGTCCTGAGACCATGCTAGGTGATAGTGCAGTCGCGGTTCATCCTGATGATGAACGCTATGCGTCATTAATCGGTAAGTTTATTCACCTGCCGATTGTTAACCGTCTTATCCCTATCGTTGCTGACGATTATGTGGATATGGAGTTCGGTACTGGTTGTGTGAAAATCACCCCTGCACATGACTTTAACGATTATGAAGTCGGTAAGCGTCACGAACTGCCTATGTACAACATTTTGACCTTTGATGCGGCTATCCGCTCATCTGCTGAAATCGTTAACACTGACGGTACTGCTAACACTGAATTAGACAATAGCTTGCCAGAGCGCTACGCCGGTCTTGACCGTTTTGAAGCCCGTAAAGCCGTTGTTGCTGAACTTGATACCTTAGGTCTATTGGGCAAAATTGATCCACACGGATTAAAAGTACCCTATGGCGATCGCTCTGGTGTGGTTATTGAGCCGCTACTTACCGACCAATGGTATGTGTCTGTTGCACCTATGGCGAAAACAGCCATGGAAGCGGTTGATAACGGCGAGATTAAGTTTGTGCCACAGCAATACGAGAACATGTACAACTCGTGGATGCGTGACATTAACGACTGGTGTATTTCACGTCAGCTTTGGTGGGGTCACAGGATCCCAGCTTGGTATGACGAAGCAGGCAAAGTTTATGTCGGTCGTGACGAAGCTGAAGTACGTGCTAAGCACAAGCTTGACGATTCAGTAGCGCTACGCCAAGACAACGATGTACTGGATACTTGGTTTAGCTCTGCATTGTGGACCTTCTCTACTTTGGGCTGGCCAAAAGATACTGCCGAGCTTAAAGCTTTCCACCCAACAGATGTGCTAGTGACTGGTTTTGACATCATCTTCTTCTGGGTTGCCCGCATGATCATGATGACCATGCATTTCATCAAGGATGAAAACGGTAAGCCACAAGTGCCGTTTAAGACCGTTTATGTGACGGGTCTTATTCGTGATGAAGTCGGCAACAAGATGTCTAAGTCTAAGGGTAACGTACTCGATCCATTAGACATGATTGACGGTATCGATCTTGAATCATTAGTGCAAAAGCGTACCGGCAACATGATGCAGCCTAAAATGGCCGCTAAAATTGAGAAAAGCACCCGTAAGGAGTTTAGCGACGGTATTGAGCCACACGGTACCGATGCACTGCGCTTTACGTTAGCGTCTATGGCGTCAACCGGTCGTGACATCAGCTGGGATATGAAGCGTCTTGATGGTTACCGCAGTTTCTGTAACAAGATCTGGAACGCATCACGTTACGTGTTGATGAACACTGAAGTTCAAAATGAAGATGCAACTGACGATGCTATCGGCGAAGCACTCGATTGTGGCCAAATTTTAGTTGATGGCAAGCCTGGCGCAATGGAACTGTCTCTGGCTGATCGCTGGATTATCGGTCTGTTCAATGAAACCGTTAAAACCTATGACGAGCACATGGCTAACTACCGTTTCGACTTAGCCGCTAACACGATTTACGAATTCACTTGGAACCAGTTCTGTGATTGGTACCTAGAGCTCACTAAGCCGGTAATGCAAAGTGGCACCGACGCGCAGCTGCGTGGTACCCGTCATACATTGGTGAACGTGCTTGAGCAGATGCAACGCCTGATGCACCCAATGATGCCTTATATTACCGAGACTATCTGGCTGCGCGTTAAGCCGCTAGCGGGTGTTGAAGGTGAGACCTTAATGCTGGCGTCGTTCCCTGAGTATCAAGCTGGCAAAGTTGATAGCGTCGCGATGGAAGACATGGAGTGGGTTAAGCAAGTGATTGTTGCAGTACGTAACATTCGCGCCGAGCTGAATATTGCACCATCTAAGCCACTTAACGCCCTACTTCGTGGTGTGAGTGAGCAAGATAAGGCACGCATTGAAGCCAACCAAACCTTCTTCAAGACCCTGGCTAAGCTTGAGTCTATGACGATTCTAGCGGACGGTGAAACTGCGCCAATGTCGACCACTCAATTGGTGGGTAACATGGAGCTGCTTATCCCAATGGCAGGTCTTATCGATGTGGCTAAAGAAGTGGCCCGTATCGACAAGTTACTTGAAAAAGCGGCGGGTGAATTCAAGCGCATCGAAGGCAAGCTTTCGAACCAAGGTTTTGTGGCTAAAGCCCCTGCTGCCGTGATTGAGAAAGAGCGTGCTAAGCAAGCTGAATATCAACGTGATATTGAAAAGCTAACTGAGCAAAAAGCACAGCTTGCCAAGCTTGAAACAGAGAGCTAGAAGCGGAAGGTTAAAGAAGGTTTTAAGTTTTAAGTTTTAAGTTTTAAGTTTTAAGTTTTAAGTTTTAAGTTTTAAAACTATAAGCCAGTGCAAAAAAGGTGACCATTTGGTCACCTTTTTTATTTTCTGCAGTAGCATCTGCAGGACTGGCTTTAGCCAGGAAGATTTTCTTCCTATACCTTAGTTATTCCAATAAGTTATCTTTATATTCTCTCGCAGCTAAAGCAGCTCCTACAGGGAAAGATAAACCCCATTAAACCTCACAGCCATAGTTGTAGGACCGGCTTCAGCCGGGAAGCTTTTCTTCGACACCTTGTAAACCTTAGTTATTCCAATAAGGTATCTTTATATTCTCTCGCAGCTAAAGCAGCTCCTACAGGGAAAGATAAACCCAATAAAACCTCACAGCCATAGTTGTAGGACCGGCTTCAGCCGGGAGAGGTGCCTAGCCTATCGAAATCGGTATCCTATTCCTGCCGAAATGCTCACAGGGCCCATCGAAACGTCCCGGAATTTGCGTACCACAATATTGGCACTTGCCGCTGTGATTCAGGTGATACTCACCTAACTCATACCAGTCTCGATTGATGACCAACTTATGACATGACGGGCAGTAACTGCTGCCTCCTTGGGTGTCATGAATATTGCCGGTATAGACATAGTTGAGCCCCTGAGCCAAAGCAATTTCTCTCGCCCGCATCAGTGTCGATGCAGGGGTTCTGGGCTTGTCTAACATATGAAAGTCGGGATGAAAGGCACTGAAATGCAGGGGCACATCATGGCCTAAGTTATCGGCTATCCACTTGGTTTGTTGCTCCAGCTCTTTGACTGAGTCATTTTCATCGGGGATCAAGAGTGTGGTTATCTCGAACCATACCTGAGTCTCATGCTTAAGATAGAGCAAGGTATCGAGCACATCGCTAAGATTTCCGCTACATATCTTGTGATAGAAGTCTTGAGTAAAACCCTTTAGATCCACATTGGCCGCGTCCATATAGCGATAAAACTCGACTCTGGGCTCGGGGCAGATATAGCCGGCTGTCACCGCCACTGAGTTTATCCCTAGCTCATGACAGGCCTGAGCCACATCGATGGCGTATTCGAGGAAGATAACCGGATCGTTATAGGTGAAGGCGATACTCCTGCAGCCCATGCGTTTGGCCGTTGCCGCCAATGATTCCGGACTGGCTTTCGAGCCTAAGGTATCGAACTCACGTGACTTACTGATGTCCCAGTTCTGACAGAACTTACAACAGAGATTGCAACCTGCGGTGCCAAAGGAAAGTACAGAACTACCGGGATAAAAATGATTCAGCGGTTTCTTCTCGATGGGATCGATACAGAAGCCACTGGAGCGACCATAGCTGGTGAGCTTTATCTCATTATCTATGTTTTGGCGCACGAAACAGACCCCACGTTTGCCCTCACGCAGCTGACAATGTCTGGGACATAAATCGCATTGCACCCTACCGTCATCCAGTTGGTGCCAGTACTTGGTTTTTACAGTACTCGTCTTTACAAGACTGCCTTGTGCAATATTAGTCTGTCCAGTATTGCTATTAACCAGATTGGTTTCACCTGTATTGGTACTCGATTTAGACATCATCAGCATGTGTCCTGCTTGGCCTATACTTAAAGCCTAGTTTAAAAAGCTTGGGTCAGGGATCAGCAAGCTGGATATCTGCGCGATATCGAAAAGCTAAATGCGGTCACGAGTCAAACTTGCTCCCAGACCAAAGAGAAAGGCAGTCATTAGACTGCCTTTTTTGTTACCTGCAGTAAAATAAGCAACTAGCAAGGGGGTTAATACAAGGTCTGAAAAACCTATAGAACCTATGTAGGACCGGCTTTAGCCGGGAGATGTGCCAACCATGAGCCATCGCAGCTAAAGCAGATCCTACAGGGAGATATTCCTAGGCTTAACTTATCCGGTAGCGCTCAACCTCTAGCCGCATAGACTCAGCCAGACTAGCAAGCTCACGAGTAGCTACGTTACTCTGCTCCGCACCAGCGGCAGTCTGATCGGAAATGTCGCTGATATTGATGATATTTTGATTTATCTCTTCGGTTACCGAACTCTGCTCTTCGGAAGCCGTCGCGATCTGCGCATTCAGGGCGTTGATCTGTTCGATACTGGCCATAATTTGCTGCAGTGCATCACCGGCTTGCTGTGATTTATCGACACTCAACTTCGCCTGCTCGGTGCCTCGCTCCATCATCACCATAGAATCACGGGCCCCCTGTTGTAGTCGCTGGATCGTCTGCTGGATCTCTTCCGTGGAGTCCTGAGTCCGTTTAGCCAAATTACGAACCTCATCGGCCACGACGGCAAAGCCTCGTCCCTGCTCGCCGGCGCGAGCAGCCTCGATGGCAGCATTGAGCGCTAACAGGTTCGTTTGCTGGGAGATCCCCTGAATAACATCGACCACAGAGCCAATTTCATCTGAGTGTTGCGACAATAACTTCATCGCCTCGGTCGCACTGTCCATCTCTTTAGACAGGGTTTCTATGACCTTAATGCTCTCATCGACAATACTCTGACCATTACTGGCGGCGCCATTGGCTTCCTCTGAGGTTGTCGCGGCGGCAGCGGCGTTCTGAGCCACCTCACGTACCGTCGCCGTAAACTGATGAATCGCGGTTGCGATCAGCTGGGTCTGTTGCTGCTGCTCGACCACATTACGTTGGGTCTGAGTCGACACCACAGAGTTTTCTTCGGCAGAGCTTGCCAATCTGGATGTCGAATCATGGGTGTTTTGCACCGCATGCTGAAACCTGGATGCAATTTGATTCACATACTCTGCAATATGTGAAAACTCATCGTCTCCCCCCAGCTCGATACGCTGGGTCAGATCGCCGTTTGCGATTGCATCGGCGGTATTTTCCAGTTGCGTGACAGCATGATTCATCCGTCTGATGATAAGCATTGAGCCCAAGGTGGTAACCAGAATACTGACACCTGAAAATAGCAGTACTAACAGGGTGAAGGCGGCAATATCCTCTTGGGAGCGAATAAACATGCCTTCGCCCTCTATTATTTGCAATGCTTGGAATTTTTCGGCAGCGGCGTCAATTTTGACGAACAGGGGATTAATCTGTGTTAGTAATATCCGGTCCGAATCTTCATAGGCTCCGCCTTGCAGTGCAGCCAGGGCGGGGTCGAAACCTGTATCTGTGATGCTGTCGAGCCCAGTGGCGAGGCGGTCGATCTGCACTTTTTCTTCGGCTATCAGCGAGGCGGTGAGCAGTTCATCGTCGACGATATAATGCAGTGAGTCGAGGGAGGCTTTCACCGCCAGTACATGCCTATCTAGCGAGTGGTCATGCATGGCCGCAGCCTTAGTGCTAGGATCATGTTGCAACGCCAGCAGCAATTCACTACGGGCATTGCCCAAGTCGTTAAGAACCTTACCTATATTGATACTATGTTGCATACCCTGGCTGTATAGTTCTTCGATGGAAGCTCCCGCCTCCTCCATCCCGGAAATGCCCTTGTATCCTAAAAAAACGAATGCGATAACCGTCAATAGGACTATCGCTTGCAACTGGAATCTGATCGACTTCATCCGCTGTAGCGAACCGGAAGTTTGCCGGTGAGCAACAACGACGGCAGCATCGGTCCTCTCCCCCTGAATAGCTAAGCCAACTGACATGAAATCCCCTTTTTATTGTTAGTGTGATTATGTAATTATGTAAGGTGCAATGGCGTAATGGTGTAATGGTGTAATGGTGTAATGTTGCGATGGTGTAATAGTGTAAGCACTTAATATATAGACTAATGCGAACCAAGTTATTGAGATAAGCCACATTTTTGATTGCGAGCGCCAACAGTACCTACTAATAGGTATTGACATTGACTGGTAACTGGAAGTTAAAGTAAGTATTGGCAGGGTTAGTTTCATCTGTCTTTGTACTCGATTTAGACATCATCAGCATGTGTCCTGCTTGGCCTATACTTAAAGCCTAGTTTAATGAGTCTGGCCAGATATCAGATGCTAAGTTCCATTCGCCCTCCCGCCGTCGCAGGACTGTTTTATCCGGCAGATCCTATGGTGCTATCCGCTGAGCTAGCCAGCTATATGGCTCAGGCTCAGGCGCCGCTAGAACAAATATCCAATACGATACCTAAAGCAATTATCGTGCCTCATGCGGGTTATATTTACTCAGGCCTGGTGGCCGCTCATGGCTTCTGCCACATCGAGAACAACAAACATAAAATTAAACGCGTGGTTTTACTCGGTCCCGCCCATACCCTTTATCTGCAAGGCTGTGCCATCCCCGCAAGCAGCCACTTCTCCACGCCCCTGGGCAAGTTGACCATTAACCGTTCTGACGCTGCAAAATTGGCTGCATATGATGCCGTCACCATCTCCAACATTCCCCATAGAGAGGAGCACAGCCTGGAAGTCGAACTGCCTTTCCTGCAGCATTGCCTGGATGAATTTGAGATCCTCCCCATCCTAGTGGGTGACATAGCCCCTGAGCTGATGGCCGAACTGTTGGAGTTAGTCTGGGGTGGAGAGGAAACCTTGATTGTTGTCAGCTCAGATCTAAGCCACTTTCATCCCTATGATGAAGCTAAGCGATTAGACCGGCAAACTTGCCAGAAAATCCTGGCCAATAACTGCGACATATCTTCCGAGCAAGCCTGCGGCTGCCGTTCACTTAATGCGCTTTCTCTGCAGCTTATACGTCATAATTTAAGCATCGCTCAGCTGAGTTATCAAAACTCGGGTGACTGTATCACTAGCTATGCAGCTGACAAAAATCGGGTGGTCGGCTATGCCAGCTTTGTCATCAGTTAACCTGACCGAGTCTGAGAAATGTCGATTGTTAGCACTGGCGCGTAGCAGCTTAGTTGATTCATTTGACTCAGTTCCAGCGGTCAATCGCCCCCCCACTTCGTATCATCAACTCCCCACTTCTCATTGCAAACTCCCAGATGAAGCCGTTATCGAATTGAAGCTAGGTTGTTTCGTTACCCTGACACTCGATGGTGAACTCAAAGGCTGCATGGGCTGCATAGAAGGTGAGCAACCTCTGTCTAAAAGCATCCCGGATCTGGCCACCAGCAGCGCCTTCGACGATCGGCGCTTCTCACCGCTACTGGAGTCTCAGTTAGGCCGAGTCTCAATAGAGATATCTCTGCTCTCACCTCTTACCCCCTTAAATGTCAGCAGCCAGGCTCAGCTTGAGGAATACTTAGCGCGGGATCATTGTGGTTTAGTGCTTAAAGAAGAGGGGTTAAGAGCCGTGTTTCTTCCTCAGGTCTGGGAGCACTTTTCCGGCCCCAAAGCTTTTATCGACGCCCTGAAAGTGAAGGGCGGCTGGCCCGGAAATTATTGGTCAGATAAGATAGAAGTTAAGCTATTTAAGGTTATCCACTTCAGCGAAAAGTCGGGTCTGGAAACCTAATTAAGCATTAACAGCAAATTATAGATTCAAACTCATATTGATGTATGAATATGAGCTCCCATCTATCCTAAACATACTGTGTTTACTGTTCTTTATTCCAGGCGTGCTCCACGCGTTATGGGTTGTCACCAAGTAGCATTTTTCCAGCACTATCCTTGTGCTCAGTTAGCACAGTCAACGTGATATTGAAAAGCTAACGGAGCTGGCCAAGCTTGAAGGTTAAGCCTTTTAACTTAAGCTAACCTGATAAAGAATAAGGCAACCTTGCGGTTGCCTTTTTTATTGGTCTTCAGCCAAGTGACTCTATGACTTAGCCTTTAAGGCCGCAGTCCTTCTTTGCTACAAGGCATTTTAGCGCATTAACAACCAATAACAAGCTGCCAAAAGATATGAACTAGCAACTAGAGTAAATTATGCTTAGTCAACTCAGAGGCCAATAATGATTGGTGAAAGCCGTTAATTATTCGATTGCCTATAACAATTTTTGGCACACCTGCCAAGTCAATAGAGGAGTACAGCTTGTCGGTAGTCGCATCACCCTGCTCTATATCTCTCTCGGTAAAAGCGATATTATTCTCGGTTAAATACTCTTTCGCTTTCTTACAATAAGGGCACCATTGAGTGGTATAGATGACCACTTTATTATTGGTTTCCTCAAAATGTGCTTGGGTATTCACATCGACATAATCTGGCACTTGATTGTACCACTGCCAACCTTGCTTAGCGCCTAGCCCGAGCCCTAACCCTACAGCGATAATCAAGGCATAACTAGCAACATTTCTAATTTTAGTTAACCATCCGCTACTCATATTTTGACCTTTTAATTTTAAAATCGTTGCAACTCGATGTAACGGTTTACATCATTCAATCACGAAAAATGGCACCTTGATGCAAGATGCCATTTTGAATCTAAATAGCCCTAACAGTGCTATTTAACGTGGCCCAGAACCTGGGCAGTAACGTCGTAGCATCTCGCAATACATAGAACCCGGATCATTAACATCATCACACATTTCCTCCAACGAACTACAGCTCGGGATTGCGACTACCGAGGTAGACATCGCTCCCATGCCTACGCCAAAACTTAATGCCAATATCGCGACCTTTAACTTTTTATTCATTTGAAAAATTCCATTTAATCTATTTAATAATTTACTCAGTAATCGAGTTAGTAACTGATTGAGTAATTCCCTTAGTAATAGCCCTATCAAGCAGCTATTTATTCGCCTTTCAGCGAACTCTATCTTAGGCGTTACTCACAACATCACGGTAAAACAAAATCGACCAAAACTAGCACTAGGAGGACAGAAACAGCAACCAAATGGACATTCATGTAACGCTCTCAAGGATCGAGTTTATGAGACCTTTGACAGTGATTTTAACTCTGTACAATAAATCGAAGTATTAAGCTGCAATTGATATTGTTTCGGTGAAACCCCAAACTCTCGCCTAAAACATTTTGTGAAGTAAGAGCTAGAGGAGAAACCCACTTGTTCGCAAATCTGCACAATTTGCAGTTCCCTTTCAAACAACGCCAGCGCTTTATTGAGTCTAAATCGACACAAAACCTGGCTAAAGTTCATCCCAAAAGCTACCCGTAATTTTCGGTGTAAATGCCGATGACTCATCGACAGGCTTTTAGCTACGTCAACATGGTTTAACGGCTGGTGATAATTTCCGGCTAAAATAAAACTGAACCTTTCAGTAAAATTGCCACCTTTATCTCCTATGACTTCTGGCGGAAGCGGAGGTAGACAGGGCAACGCCTGAGTACGACTCTCCTGATTGAATGAGTAAGTTTGCATAAAATCCATTTATCCTACTAATAAAGTCCAATTTCATTAATTGCTAATAAAATATTTATGTCATACTGCATAACCGTATACAGGATACAAAACACACCTTATTGTTACACTAAATTACAGCAATTTAAAATAGCTTCATCCGTCTAAACGCTCACACAGACCGATAGCCAATAATCGATTTAAACCGTTACTTCCATTCTCTTAGCCCCCCCACAGGCCATAACGTTTACAAAATCACTATTTTAGATTAAGTTTATATTTACAGTCTAAAGCAGCCGTCATCTTGGCCAGTTGCTGGTCGTCAATAACAAAGCTATTATCTTACTAAAGGGAAATACTCTATGGATACCAACAAGTTATTACTGATCATCATTGCGATATTATTACCACCAGTGGCGGTTTTCCTCAAAAGTGGCGTGGGTAAAGACTTAGTTATCAATATCATTCTGTGTTTACTGTTCTTTATTCCAGGCGTGCTACACGCGTTGTGGGTTGTCACCAAGTAGCATTTTTCCTGTACTATCATTGTGCTCAGCTATCGCAGTCAACGCGTAAAACAACCTTGTTTTAGGCTTTTTTATTATCTTCAATTAGCTGCAGCTTAACGAGCTCTATCATCGCTTTTGCGGCAAATGAGAGCGTCTGCTGTTTTCTCCAGAACAGAGATAGCTCCCAGCGCAGATCACGACTGGCTAGCGGCACGTTAACCACCGCATCCACTCGATAACGCTCAGCAATAATCTGTGGCAACAACATCACCCCAGTCCCTGCAGCCACCAGCGCGATACCGAAATCAGCATGACTGACGCGAGTAATTTCAGTCGGGGCAAAGCCGGCTTTTTCGCAAGCACTCAAAACCAATTCGTAAAGTGTGTATTCACGCTCGAACATCACTTGGGCTTGCTGGCGCAGATCATTAAGCTGAAGCTGTTTATATGAAGCCAAAGGGTGGCTCTTTGGTACCACGACCACCATTGGCTCATTGCGAATTCGCAGGCCATCAAACTCATCATCAAAATCAATAATCCCCGTTGCTAGCTCAATGTCATCTTTTTTGAGTGCCGCGGTTTGCTCTATCCCGCCGCGAACCAGCAACTGCATCTCAATTTTGGGATACTGTTGTCTAAATTTGGCTATCGCTGGTGCAAATAGCTCTGCGCTACCCAAGGGCGCTAACCCTAACCTTAATGTGCCTCCGGTCAGATTACGTAAGCCATCGAGCTCCGCCAGCATTCGTTGGCGACCATTGATAAGCTGCTCTGCATGGCGGTAAACCACTTTTCCGGCAGCGGTAAGCTTAACTTGCGTGCCGCGCTTACCTCGCTCCAACAACACCATTTGCAGCTCCTCTTCGAGCAACCTAATTGCCTTGGAAAGTGCAGGTTGGGTTAGAAATACCGTTTTACTGGCCTTTGAAAAACCACCCGCATTGACCACCTCAACAAAGTAGTGCAGCGTTTTCAGATCCATTTAGATAACCAATAGTTATAGAGTCTATGCATAATATTCATTTTTTCTATTGAATAAGCAAGCGTAAACTAACGTTATCAACTAAGGCCGCTATTCGATTTTCTATAATTCGGCATTCGGCATTCGGCATTCGAGATTAGGGATCCACATGGCTGCGAAGCAAAGTTCTATGGCGTTAATGATACCCAGTAATCTAAGCCCAAAAACACAATTCCACTTACAACGTATGTTGCAGGTGGCGTTATTTTGCGCTTTTGCTTGGGCCTGCCAAGTTATTGCCACTGAGATTAACTCTCCACTTCCAGGTAGCGTCATCGGGCTTGGACTGTTGTTAGCACTACTGTCGCTAAAATGGGTGCCCGAGCAAACGGTAAGTAGCGGGGCCGCTTGGTTAATTGGTGATCTGCTACTGTTTTTTATTCCGCCTGTGGTCGCGGTCATTAAATATCAAGCATTGCTCAAGGATTTTGGCCTAGTGTTAGTCAGTTCTATGTTAGTCGCCAGCACGATTGTTTTGCTTGGCACTGCCTTTACCGTTGATAGATTGTTTAAGCTGGAACGTAAACACAGATTAAAACTGCAACTCACTCAAGGGGCAAACTAATGAGCCTATCGCTATGGGGCGGATTTTGCTTAGCACTCACCTTAATGGGCTACTACAGTAGTAAGGCGCTTTATCGCCGTCAGCAAAAGATTTGGTTTGCGCCCATTGTTATCGCACCGCTGATGATCTTGTTGGTGGTGGTCACCTTAAACATTCCACTGGCTGACTATTTTAAATACACCCATTGGTTAGCCGCATTATTAGCGCCGGCGACTATTGCCTTTGCGGTGCCCATATACCGTGAACGGGCATTGATAAAGCAATATCCAATCACCTTGAGTGTTGGCGTAATGGTCGGCTTGCTACTGGGTATTGGCTCCTCTTGGTTAGTTGGCTACTTCACCACCCTGCCCGCAGAGCTATCCAACAGCTTGATGGTGCGCTCGGTTTCAACGCCTTTTGCCTTGGAAGCCACTAGCGCCTTTGGCGGGGTACCTGAGCTGACAGCCATGCTGGTGCTTATTACAGGCGTGATGGGGATGCTTATCTGCGAACCTCTGTTTAAGGTAGCCAAGATCCGCAGCTCGGTAGCAAAAGGCGTCGCCCTTGGCGCATCGGCTCATGGGGTTGGCGCCGCTAAAGCCAGTGAGATAGGCAGACAAGAGGGAGTCATCGCCAGTTTAACCATGATTTTTACCGGTATTGCGATGGTGATTATGGCGCCAGTGTTTGCATATATCGTTAACTAGCTTCAACCCGCATTTTTAAAATCCACAACCAAATACATCGTTATCAAAGACTGAATAAATAACCTTGATCCCAGCTCCCCGCTATTCACCTCAGCTTCTATATCATGAGTTCCTCTCAAACTGCCATTAACGCATTGGTGTTTGTCATCAAATTAGGTAAAGTGTCGACTGCAATTACAAGCTTGCAGCGTTTTGGCAAAGAACATTACCTTCATCTCACCCAAAACCAACATAAAAATGCTTCTTAAATACGAAAGCAATTATAAATATAAATAATTAAAACAATTAGAGGAAAGTTATGAGCGAGTCAAATGATGCTTACGCAGATAACGACCTACGGGAAGTCAAACAGCTGGGAATGTGGGCCTCGATTGCCAGCTTAAGCTATATTTTTTGGATTGTCGGCGGCATGGAGCTGGTCGAGCGCATCGCCTATTACGGTGTTAAAGCCAGTGCAGGCCTTTACGCTAAAGCGCCGCTATCTGAAGGTGGTCTTGGCATTAGCTTAAGTGACTACGGTATTATTATCGGTCTCTGGGCATTGATGCAGACCTTCGTTCCGGTATTTACGGGTGGCATTTCAGACCGTGTTGGTTATAAAGAGACTATCTTCGCTTCAACGCTAATCAAAATCTCCGGCTACTTGGTGATGGCGTTTTTCCCGAGTTTCTATGGCTTCCTTTTTGGCGCTATTCTTCTTGCCGCAGGCACCGGGGTATTTAAGCCCGGTATTCAAGGCACACTAGTCCTCTCCACCGGGCGACAGAACACCTCGATGGCTTGGGGGATCTTCTACCAAGTGGTTAATATTGGTGGTTTCTTAGGCCCACTCGTTGCCGTGCATATGCGCCAACTCTCTTGGGACTATGTATTCTTTGCCTGCGCCGCGATTATCTCCTTTAACTTTCTATTTTTACTGGCCTATAAAGAGCCCGGTAAAGAGGAGCGTTTGGAGCGTAATCGTAAGATTAAGTCAGGCGAAATTAAGCAAGTGGCACTGTGGCGTGATGCATTGCACGAGCTGAAAAAACCGATCGTAATCTACTACATGCTTGTGTTTGCAGCTTTCTGGTTCCTGTTTAACTCACTGTTCGATGTATTACCTATCCACATCGCTGAGTGGGTTGATACTAGTGTGATTGTGACCTCACTATTTGGACCTGAAGGGACCACCAATGGTTTCTTCCAGTTCTGGCTAGGACTCGATAATACCGGTACTAAGGTGATGCCTGAAGGCATGCTTAACCTTAACGCGGGTATGATCATGACCACCTGTTTCTTAGTAGCAGCATTAACCGCAAAGTACCGTATCACCAATGCGATGTTAGCCGGCTGCTTACTGAGTATTTTGGCTTTTGTGCTCATTGGCGCGACGAACGCTGCTTGGATGATAGTACTCGCTATTGCGATGTTCTCCTTCGGTGAGATGATGATTAGCCCGAAGAAAAACGAGTTTATGGGTAACATTGCCCCTGAAGGCAAAAAAGCCATGTATCTTGGTTTTGTGATGCTACCCCAGGGCATTGGCTGGACGCTTGAAGGTTTCTTTGGCCCTAAGCTCTATGAAGCGTATGCCTCGAAAGAGATCTTCTCGCGGGAGTTATTGGCAGATCGTGGCATGAGTGCCAGTGATATTAGCGCCATACCTTTAGGTGAGGCGTTTACAACCTTAGTCGCTTATACTGGTGAACCTGCTCAAGCGCTAACCACATTGCTTTATAACACTCATAATATCGGTATGGCGTGGTATATCATTGCGGCAATCGGTTCAATTTCTGCTATTGGGATCTTCCTCTACGGCAAGTGGTTGTTTAAGCTCCAGCAACGCTAAGTGCATACTTAGAATAAAAAGCTAGAATAAAAAATTGGAACCAAAAAAAAGCTGACATCAATGTCAGCTTTTTTGTTATTAAAACCAGCTAAAACACAGCAGGTTTATGCCGCTTTTAGTGGGCTGTTCACTGCAACTACCGCAGGTGTCGCAGCAAAGCGCGCTTTACCTACCGGCAGAATAACTCGGCCATATTCAGCGTTAAGCACTTGAGCCATGGCAAAGTACATCGCGCTTAGTCCACAGAAGATCCCTTCAAATCCCGCAATCGTGCCGATAAGTTCGCTGCCAGTAAAGTCACGGGCGGCCAATAGGAAGAACAGTATCGTCAGTGAACCAAATACAATCTGTTTCGCTAACGGATAGCGCATTGAGCCGATGAACATAAAGCCGGTGAAGATGCCCCACAGCGACAGATACCATCCCATAAATCCTGCAGGACTGGCTGCTAAGCCCATTTTAGGCATCACGATAAGCCCGACTAACGTCAACCAGAACAAACCGTAAGAGGTAAATGCAGTGGTACCAAAAGTGTCACCACGCTTGAAACACATCATGCCGACTAATACTTGACCAATACCACCATAAAATATGCCCATCGCGAGGATCATTGAATCCATCGGAAAAAAGCCTGCGTTATGAATATTAAGTAAAACGGTGGTCATACCGAATCCCATTAAGCCAAGTGGAGCTGGATTTGCGAGAGAGTTTGTAAGCTGTGTAGACATTGAGTTCCCCTACAGGAAGTGATCAATAAGCAATAAGATGTTTAGCGGTTGCGCTCAACCGCACTAGATTAGCTGTCGTTGATGAATGTTAGTTAATCTTAGCGCCGCGGATTTTAGTGAAAGCTGTCACCGCAAGCAAATGCGCACTAGGTAAAACAGCTGATGGTGAATTGAACAAAAAAACACTAATTTAAGTTATTATCAGTAACTTAAGACAAACACAACCGGGTCAAGGTAAACCCTCGCACCAACCCACACCAAGATCTCACTTTGCAGCATTAGCCGATCATGATCACACTTATCTACCATTACCACTTTAGCAATTGCTAAAACGGCAGCGGTTTACTGCTGATTAATTGCACTGGATCACAAATTTGAATATCGGTTCATTTTTATTAAAAATAACGGCTGCGCTGACTCATGCAACGCCATGATCTAAAGCGAGGTCAACAAAAGAGCCGAAATAATAACGACAAGGCGTTTTTCTGAAGCTATGCTCCGCGCCGAAGCTCCAAGATAGTGGCAAAAAAAGGGGAGCCCGAAGGCTCCCAAGAGGTTCAAAGGCGATGAGAAGCAGGGATCTCATCGCGGGTGAAACTTTTATAGTTTTAAGTTAGTGAGCGCCTCCCATATGCATCTTGTCGATACCATAGGTCTTACCTTCGGCGTGACAGGTTGCACAAGACTCAACTGGAAGGTCTTCACCATCCATTAGAGTAATACCGTCAACTATTGCGCCGTTGCTCTCGAAATGCGCCTTAGCAGCTGCACCTGAGTGAGCGTGACAAGTACGACATGCTTCAGCAACAGGGCTAATGAACGTAGTTGCTCCAGCATCAACAGCAATATTTCGCTTACCAGAAGTTAGGCCACCATCGGCGGCGAACAAGTTCACACCGTCTTTATGACAAGCTGTACACTGAGTTGCCACTGCAGGATAACCTTGAGTTTCCATATCAGAATTTAAGTGAATTGCAGGGAAGCCACGGTTGTCATCCCATAAGCCACTATGGAAACGGTGAGCTACCGCAAAGAGGTCGCGAGTGCTGTAGTTTAGCCCTTCAATCGCTTCGAAGACTGGATGGCCATCAGCATCAACTTCGTCTGTCTTGTACTCAGGTTGAACATGGTATGAACCACCCCAAGTATCATTATGACAACCAACACATTGGTCAAAACGCTCATTACCATAATGCTTTGCGATACCTAGCGAAGTATGACAAGTATTACACTTGGCTTCGTCCGCGGTAACGCGTAGAGGGTCACTGAAACGAGAGATATTTGCACCGCTGCCATCAGCATTGGCAAGATTCCAATATGTTGGAGCCATGGTGATAGCAACATAACCAACATCGTATTGTGCTTCACCATTTGCATCTAAGCATTCGATTAGCGCGCCTTCTGAGTCGGCACAGACTGAGAATCTCGGCGTAATCGCAATGCTCTTGCCGTCGAGGTCATAGTTAGCTAGTTGGGTAACAACTAACTTGCCACCTGCTGCTACAACACCGTTAAGATTGACTGACGAGCTGCCGTAATAAGTACCGTCAGCATTTACCCAACCTGTCTTCATTTCGTCATACTTGGTATAGTTGGTGAATTCGAAACCATCAGCAACGGGAGCACCATCAATCATGACGTCAAATGTTATTACGATTTCATCTGCATCAATTGTGGTACTTTCAGTATAAGAGACTGAACTGACAGCTATCTCAATTGAGTCTGTTGCGATTGCACGGGCACCCACACTATGGGCTTGCACAGGGCTTAAAATACCCGCACCGTGACAGCCAGAACAAGCAGCATCACTTCCAGGCACTATGCCAGCGTGACCATCACCGGTTTCAAAGTTAATGTCCATATGACAAGAGACACAGGCTTCAGCATAGACATTGTCGTTCCACTGGGTGCCATTATCATGACAAGTAGTACAATCGTTTAGCTCTGCAGGGAAGCCTATCTCACCAAATTCTTCTTCAGCTTCACCCGTTAATGGAACAAAACTTTTATGACCGCTGTGCAATGTATGGATCATTGCGTTCCAGTTTGCATTCCAGCCTTTTTCTGGATCTGCTTCACCGCCCGCATATGCTGGGTTATGACAAGCAACGCAATTTTCTACTTTTTGATAGTTATGATGAGCACCTATATTGGCGATGCGGATGTCAGTAACCGCGTAACCTTCTAGGCTACTATGACACTTGATACACGCGGCATTAGACACTGAATCTTTTACCGATACCGCAAGCTCACCGGTAGCAGGAATAAAGTCGACAGGAGTAGAGAGTAGCTTGTCAGAGATGCCGGCGCCTGAACTATCGACGACATTATAAGTACGTACCATCACGCGGAACAGGTTGTTGGCATCGCCTTCGGCGAGTACCACTGGTGCATTACCATCATGCTCCCAAGTACCGGTGTAAGTGCCAGGGTTGGCTTCATCTTCAACTAAGGTACAAGCTTCAACCTCTGCGCCGCCTCGAGCAGTGGCCATACCCGTTGGCGTACAATACATGCTTGAGCCAAACTCGTTAGCCAGTGCATTGTTTTGCCACAATACTGGCGCGCCGGTATCGGTAGCGTTTGCGGCTTGGTTCATCACATATAGCGCTACTTTTTCTAACCCAGTAAAAGGCATTGCTTCGCCCTTACTGTCCTTGCCTGTTACGGTAAATTTAATCGTAAAGGCATCAGTACCCACCACGACGATATCTGCAGGTGCCATTGTTAGTACGAAATCAGCAGCACTGCTTACCGTGTCAACCGTGATACCAGCAGGTGTACCCGGTGTTCCAGGAGTACCTGGTGTTCCAGGAGCACCTGGTGCGCCATCTTGACCATCGTCACCATCACTACAACCGGCTAAACCGATAGCAGCAATTAATGCCACCGCCAATAAAGACTTCTTATGTGTTCTCATCATCATATCCCTTTATAGGTATTTTAGTTCTGCATACGCAGTGAGTTAAATATAAAACAAACTCAAATATACGAAACTTATTTGTATGAATGATGTGACAACAATTTAGAGATTCAGTTAATGAAATTGCGATAAATGTAATTGGCAATATCGATTATTGAAATCAACCTCCATAAAGTAACTATTTTGGGCTCTTAGCGACTAATAGCTCTGAAACAATTCCCAGTAACAACGCCTTTCTAGCCGGGGTGTAGCGTCTATTTTTTTCATTTTTTTCAATTAGATAATATTGTGGAGCCATCATTTGCCCATGTAGTAGCCGTGTCTGTTCGCAGGGTAAAACTTCTGTCCTTAACGCTGAAATTTCATTGCTAATATCAACCTCTATCGCAGGTGTAAAAGCCAAGCTCCCCATCGTCAGTAGATGACAAAACCACTCCTCTCTGGTGCTTACCTTGTCGATGTTATCCAGTGGAATTCTAGCATTACGACAGTAGAGTTCTAAGGGGTCGATCTTATCGTTAAAGCCCTTACTTTCGAGGTATAAGAATGGATATACAGCAATATGTTCCAAGGTGATATCGGGTAGGCTTTGCCAGATGGGGTGCTCTCTGCGTCCAGCAAGGTAAACAGAATCAAGTGAACCTATGAGCTCGTTTTTCAGCTCGACGCTATATGAGGTGTCAAAAGAGATCCCAAGGTCTAACTCACCATTGTGGATCAATTCAGCCGATGATGGATCCCAGCAATGTAGACGAATATTGCCTATCGCGCCTTTATCTGAATGCTGGCTTATTGCTACCGCGAAGCTATTCATTATATTTTGGGTCACTGCGATATCTATGGTGGGCAGTAGCGTGGGGTCGGCCACCTCCGATGCGACCTGTTCAATATGAGCTATCGACTGATAGAACCGGCAAACAGGTTCATATAACTGTTCAGCCAAAGGGGTGGGTTTAAGCCCATGCTGACGGCGATAAAATAGCTCATCGTTAAAAGCTATTCTCAGCGCGGTAAGGCAACGGCTAATTTTCGGTGCCGATACTTGCAGCTCTATGGCGGTAGTGTTGGCGTGACCATTCTCGTAAAGTGTTTTAAATACCACCAGGCAAAAAACATCTAACTCAGTTATTTTCTTTAAAGATTCATTAAGCATTATTTGGAGACCTGTTGAATACTTAATTATAGGTATAGCATATAGGTCAATATCAAAGCGTGACCAACGCAGTTAACCAATAGCCAATACAGAAATATTAGCACTACATCACAGCGACTTAACCACCTAAAACGCTATCCTTTTAGCTTTTAATAGCGTCCAAAGCCATCCAGGATAAGATAAAAAGTCGATTACTTAAGTCTGACGAAGAACCGCAAGCGAAATCAACTTAAAGCAGAGCCTTAAGCCTAAGTTTGAATTATGAGTTATGAGTTATGAGTTATCACAGCTAGAGGCTAATGAGGCTATGTTGCTATTTCTACAGCTGTTAATTCGCGACTTTGCCCTAACGCTAAGTGAGGGTCGAGCACAATAGTGCCGACGGAAATACGGTGCAGGCCAATGACGGGGTTACGAAAACGGCCGAACATGCGTTTTATTTGATGATAACGCCCCTCCATCAAGGTGACTAATGCCGTGTGACTATCAACAATTTCCAGTTTGACGGGGGCGGTGGTGATATCTTCAAACTCAAAGTACATGCCATCGAAGAACGCTTTAATGTATGACACATCGATAGGGTTCTCTAGTGTCACCCGGTAAAGTTTTGCTACTTTGTGCTCCGGAGACATTAACCGCTTCGACCAGCGCCCGTCGTTAGTTAACAGCAATAATCCTGAGGTGTTGAGATCTAAGCGTCCGACAATATGCAGTTGCAGCTTGTCTGCTCGGGTTAGCAGATCGATGACCGTCTTATGTTTATCATCAACAGTCGCGCTGACAATCCCCACTGGCTTGTGTAGCATTACATAGCTTGGCGCGTTGGCTTGCAGCACTTTCCCCTCTAAGCTGATATGGGAGAACTCATCGATGATTTGATCAATATCTCGCGCCACTTGGCCGTCAACTTCAACCAGCCCTTGCGCCAGCAGCAGTCTTACATGCTTGCGATTGATGTTGGTTTTAGCACTAATAAACCGGTCTAGCCGCGCTCGTTTAGATCCCACCTTCTCTCCTATCATCTGTCATCTATCATCTATCATCTATCATCTGTCATCTGTCATCTGTCATCTGTCATCTGTCATCTGTCATCTGTCATCCGTCTACCGTCTACCGTCAATCGTCAATCGTCAATCGTCAATCGTCAATCGTCAAGCGGCACAATCTTATAAGCGCAGCGACGGGCTCCTTCAATAATATGCTCTTCACGGCTCACGCTGGCATCTTCTTTCAGCAGCGACTGAAACAGCTGCAGTTCAGAGCGGCAAAAATTGAGGCACGAGGAAGCCGCGGCGCATATTGGACAATGGTTCTCTAGCAGCCAATAAACATTGTCGCTCATGTCAACGGTGGCCATATAACCCTCTTCCGTTCGCAGTTTAGCCAACACTGCTAACTTGGCTGGCAGATCAGCGGCATCGGCGAAGGCGGCTTGGTATTGCTTAAAAGATGCCTGTTCACGATGAGTGATCAGCTGCTCTAAGCCTTGATCACCAAAAATAGTTTTCACAGAATCAATCAGTTGTACTGTCAGCTCTTCATGGCGATCTGAAAAGTGACTGTTACTTTTTGCGGTTAACGACCAGTATCGCGTCGGCCGGCCACGAGTCGCTTTTCTATCTTCAAAAATAACATCGCGACTCTCTTCGAGGCTTTGTAGATGCTGACGTACACCCATGGTGGTTAACTCAAGTTCTGTCGCTATGACTTTGGCTGTCAGCTCGCCTTGGGTCTTTAACATCTGCAAAATTTTATCGCTGGTTTTCATAAATACCTCTTTTACGCTTATTGCACATTATTACTGAATCAGCTCTTATGTAAACTTTTTTCTTTACTTTATTAAGTAAGGCGTTTACTTTACTTAATAAAGTAATAAATAAAAAGGTTTACTTAAATGGAATTAGTCATTGTCAGCGGAAGCCAACGCAAGGATTCGCAAACTGCAAAAGTTGCTCAATACTTAATGCAACAAATGCTAGCGACTCATAATGTAAAACACATTGAGCTTTGCCAGTATCAACTGCCTTTTTGGGACGGCGATCCCCAGAGCAAAAATGTCGACGGGAGTCGCTGGCCTTTTATCGCGCAACAGATTAAACGTGCAGATGCGCTAGTATTGATAACACCAGAGTGGGGCGGCATGGCTTCACCATTGATTAAGAATTTTTTGTTGATGTGCGACAACCAAGAAACAGCCCATAAGCCGGCGTTATTAGTGTCGGTTGTCAGTGGGATGAGCGGCGCTTACCCGATCGCAGAGCTAAGGATGAATGCCTTAAAGAACAATAAACTGGTGGCGACACCTGACCACCTTATTATTCGCAATGTTGCAGAGGTGCTAAACCAACAACAGCCAGTAAATGAGCGCGACCAACACTTACGTGAGCGCATAAGTTACTGCTTGCATATGTTGTCGCAGTACAGCGATGCATTGACGACGATACGTAGCAATCATGAAGCCATGCCCTACTCTAAGCAGCAAGAGTACAGTTATGGCATGTAAAAAATACAGCTTATTTACTATTAACCAATTAACCAATTAACCAATTAACCAATTAACCAATTAACCAATTAACCAATTAACCAATTAACCAGGTAACCAATTAACCAGGTAACACAGCAAGCAATTAACCAAGCAAGGAGCAACCCATGATGCATTTAGAACATTTAAATTTAGTGGTAAAGGACATATCGACCACACTGGTTTTTTACCGAGCAATTTTTCCCCACTGGAAAACCCGCGGTGGTGGAGTGAGTCAATGGTATGGTGTTGATCGCAACTGGATCCATTTTGGTGATGATTACCAATACCTGACGTTTAACGATGACGGCGTTGGTAATAACCGCGATTTGAGCGGTCATCAAGTCGGCTTGGCTCACTTTGCTTTTGTCGTCGATGACTTAGACGGCATAATAGAACGCCTCGCGGCGATAGGACATCCTGTCGATAAAGCGGGGGCAGAAGACCCTTATCGACGCAATGCATATTACATTGACCCCGACGGTTACGAGGTTGAATTTGTCCAATACCTTAGCGATATTCCAAATGAACGTAATCGTTATTGATAGCACAACGGATAAGTCACTATGGTCAGTAACGGCAAGTCATAATCAGTAATGACAAGTCATAGTCAGTAACGATGAGTCTGATCAACTCATTTTTCGTAGCCAAGCATCGGGGAGCACGCGCAACACCCAATGCAATAACGACCATGGCCAACTGGGGACAAAACTATTGGCTTTTTCAGCTTCAATGGCTTTGACCATGGCGCGGCAACCTACATCGGTGTCGACAATAAAAGGCACTTTTTCGACCTGCTCATTAATTTCACTGCGAATAAATCCAGGATGAATACAGCTAACACTGATAGGGGTGTGCATCACATCAATACGGATCCCTTCGCTCAGAGAGGTCACTGCCGCCTTTGTTGCCGCGTATACTGTCATGGCTCGCCTGAAACCACGCACCGCACTAACCGATGATATGGTGACTAGGTGACCCGAATTTTGCTTTCTAAAAATCAGCATTGCAGCTTCAGCTTGAGCGAGCAAACCAATAAAATTAGTTTCTGCTGTTTGCTTGTTTGCCTCAAAATGCCCTGTACCAATAGAGGCTCCCTTGCCCATACCGGCATTAATAATGACTCGGTCAATACTGCCTAACTCTTGATTAAACTCATCAAACACATCGAAAACTTGCTGATGCTCAGTGACATCTAAAGATTTAATGGAGACGCCAATACTGGGGTTAAGCTGTTCAAGCTCACGCTTTAGGGCTTCTAACCTATCTATACGCCGTGCGCACAGCGCTAGATCTCGTCCCATCTTGGCGAACTCCAATGCCATTCCACGGCCAAGCCCTGAACTGGCACCGGTGATCAGAATCGTTTTTCTTACTGTCATATGATTTGCTAATGTTAGTGTTATTTCTAGCTAAGCTAATGTTGATTGGATGAAAAGTAAACAGCCGTTTGAACTCGTTAAAGCAATATAAATGCAGCGGTGTTAAAAGTATAAAGCTCAGTTAACCGAGCCAGATAGCTATCATCAGCAAACAAAGGTAGAACGAAACCCCTACGATAAATGTTGTATTGAATGGGTCTTTCTCTTGGTACTTGCGACGGCGGAAATAACTAAGGGGTGTTAACGGGTGGCGGGTTTTCCCAAAGGTAAAGATACGGATTACTAATGCGCCTGTGAGGCAAAATACAGCTGACAACACAAAGTCCCAAAGCAACCAAAATACCCATTCCATTGCAAATAAAAACATAGCCTTTCCTTAGCGAGTTATAGCCATTAATAGCTTTGAACCATTCCTAAAACAGGGCGTAAATTACAGCTAAAATTACAGCTCACACCTAGTAACATTATATTAACAAACTGATAAAACAGTGTCATGTTAAACATTATTAACATGAATACACATCAACATTGGCACCGACTAATGCTTGAAAGTATGTGAATTTTACAACGGATGCCATAAGGCTTCTGAAACAAATCAGTTAGTTAATATTGAGTATATTGAATAGCACTGTAGAAGCGGATTTTAAGCGCTATTCGTTATCAATAAAACGGTGTGTTCATGGGGTTTTCGTCTACAGTTGTTCAGAATGGAGTGAAAGGAAAACGGAGTACTTCACTATGATCTCGTACCAGCATACGTTAGCACTAGTAGACAACCATTCGCCAGCGCAGTTTGCCCTAAACAAAGCGCTACAACTCGCCTATAAGACCAAAGCCAAAGTCACGGCCCTAAAGGTTGAGAGGCCTTACAATAACATTCTCAGTCGCTTAGGTTTGATCCCAAACAATGCGCTGGATCCAATGCTTTTTGTCAATAAACTACTGAGTAAATTTCAACATCTAGGCGTCAATATAGAAGTAAAAGTGATCAAAAATGTCAAAGACCATGTGGCGATCCTCGAAGAAACAAACAGCGGTGATTACGACTTGGTCGTCATCAATAATCAGCACCACAATAGCATTGTCAGGGAATTTATTTCCAGCTGTGAGGCGCACCTACTGCGAGAGAGTCAACTACCCATTTTGATTGTTGGTAATAAAGGTTGGCAACGACAAGGGCATATTTTAACCGCACTAGAAACGGCTGAATCAAATATTGCTCATAAAGCGTTAAATCAAAATTTGCTAGATGATACTCAGCAATTAGCCAGTTTGCTGGAAAATGACATCCACCTGCTTAACTGCTATCAATTGAAAAATTGGAGTATGTCGGTCAATCGAGACCAGACATTGTTCACTGACGCGGAGCAAAGAAGCCTACACTGGAATCACCTCTTAGACTCGGCGAAACCCTACCAACTGGATGATGACCACCTCCACCTTGAACAGGGACTACCGGATCATGTTATTCCCGAAATTGCCCATAAATGTAATGCTAACCTGCTGGTCATTGGCGCAGGCGAACATCATGGCTTTATGAGCGAGTTAAAGGGCCACACTTCATCGGTGATTATTGATCAATTGAAATGCGACATATTAGCGATTAAGCCAGTACACCACTAGAACGCTGTATCTCTTTAATCTTGCCGCCATTAAACAGTATTCAATGACGCTATGATATTTTAACTGGCGTCTCTTTCACTTTGGTTTTCTGTCACTATCTCTGAGCCCGCTTGCGCCCAAAAATCGACTCTAAATTTGGTGTCGTCGCTGAGCAATTCTACTTTATGCCAATATTGCGGCGGGGATATAGCGGTCTGCCCAACCTCTATCACGATCTCTTGCTCTACCTCTGCCCGCCTATCTTTAAAGCCATAAAATTTTAGCGTGCCCTTTAAAACGTGAATTTGACCAAATACACCCGCTTTTGTGTTGTGCAGATGCAAGAACATCTTAGGCACTGTGTCCTTATCAAACAATGATGTTGATTTATAATTTACAAAATCTGTTGGTATCGTTGCCATAATGTCTTTTAATCCCTTTATCATTACCACGCTTTGCTTCAATATAGCTTGATTAAGCCTGAGTTAATCAACTATCTGCACACTTAAGCGTATTAGTATCCAAAGCATCAGCCGATGCGTAGAATTAATGAGCCACTATGAAATCTGAATACCGCTATACCACCCAATATACACTAGATAAAAGTCACTTTAGCGAGTGCTTCGATGAGTCAGTTGTTATCGATACTTCAATACGTGCTTATCGAAAGGCTATCATTTTTACGCTTATGGGTATTTTGCTATTGCTGACCGGGATTAATGCCTACGCTTCTTGGTTTTTAATCGGCTTAGGCGTATTAGAAGCATTGAACATTCGTTACAAAAAGCCTTGGTGGCTTATGCGCCAAATGATGAGTAAAGCGGCCAGCAATGAAGTGACGCTCACAATCGATGAAAACGGGATCTCCAATGATTCGTTTTATGTTAAAGGGACCATTCTGTGGCAGGACGTTGTGTCTATCTCTGAAACAAAACAGGGCTTTTTAATCAAACAAACGAAAACCGTTAGTTATCTGTCCAAACGTAGCCTAGATGAAGAGGCCATTAGGTTCGTCTGTGGTAAAATGGCGCAATATTAAACCGAGTGGCACTTAAGATGAATAGCCTCATATAGAGTCATTTTTGGCTGAACGAATCACTAACATCGTTCAGTCAAAAAATGTGAACAATGTCGAGATAGTTGAACAAAATGTAACAATTAATTTACTCGGCAAAATTGTTAATCATTAATGCGACGTGTACAGGCTAGAAGCTTAATCTCTATTAAAGAGGGAATACAAAGATATCACCTTCAGTACTTATACTTACTGCAGCACAGAAACCTTCGACTATTCAGCGTTCTAAGTATAGAGCTAAAGCAGTAATTAATGCTGGAGGATCGAATCAACTATGACACCAAGCTCGAGCCAATGATTCAAACAGACTAATTTGTGAACTGTATCACTTTGCAACAAATTGACTCCCCCCCATGATGCCATTAGCGATTAGTGATACTCTATATTCTCTTTTGTTAATTTTGTAATCATAAGTCGATATCACTCTATGCATTATTTGTTGGCGCTAATCCTTACCATTAGCTCTTTTGCAGCCACTGCGCACGCTAGCGACGATGCTTGCGACAATAACACCGACTGTATTGAAATTGGCCGTTGGGATATTGGTATTGCACTTGGCTATGGCACTAAATCTAATCCACTTAAAGATTTTGATGATATCCCCCTCTATGCTGTTCCAACTATTGCCTACTATGGTGACCGTTGGTTTTTTGATAACGGTAATATTGGTTACACCGTCACTGAAGGTGAAAATTACACTGTCAACATAGTCAGCACTTTTAGTACTGATCGTGCTTTTTTCTATCGCTGGGATCCGTCTAATATTTTCCTTCTCAGTGGTAACGGTGTTGAGCGATCTACAGGTATGTCAATCATGGACACCCCTGCTGAGCCGGTGATCGATTCCAATGAATTAAAAAATAGAAACTTTACCTATCTTGGCGGAGTCGAAGCATTTCTTTACACAAGGTTTGGTATAGTCAAAGCCTCTGTTACACATGATCTTTTTAATGTACACAACGGAACTGAAGCACAGCTGAGATGGTTGTACAATATCCCACTTGATAGTTGGAATTTTGAGTTCGCAGCTGTGTTAGACTGGAAAAGCGAACAAGTCGTTGACTATTACTATGGTATTAGACCAAGTGAGAGCCCCTATTGGAGCGAGAAGTACCAAGCGGAGTCAGCTTTGAATCAAAGTATCGAATTCACAGGACAATATGTGCTAACTGAAAATTGGAATCTTTTGCTCGTTGCGCGTTATACCGATATTGCCGATGAAATTGTCGATAGCCCTCTGCTCGATACCGATTACACAACTACCTATTTTGTAGGCGCAGCATATAGGTTTTAACGCCAGTGTTATCGATGACTAAGAAAATATCATTGTGTCTGCTTTTTTGCTCATCTTTGAGTGGCTATACTGTCGCTGAAGATATTGAACTGCTTGCAACAAGCCTTAGCCTATCACCCAAAATTTGTATCACCAGTAAAGATGAAGAGATCTGTAACGTCGAAGTTGTACTAGAGTGGCGATTGTTGCAAGAGCGCTCAATATGCATCCTTTCCGATTACAAAGAACTAAAAAAATGGTGCAACAGTTCACCAGGCATTAACTCTTTAGCGGTCAATATCAGTGCAGACAAAGATATTCAGTTTGTCATGATAGACAAAGATACCCACGAGACACTCGCAGGTGTAAAATTAAAAGTTACTCAAGCTTCTTCGCCTCAAGTCAGGCGTCGCTACCGCAACCCATGGAGTTTATTCTAATGACCAACTCTCAATCTACGCATAGAGTCCTACTCGTAGAAGATGACATTCGTCTGGCCAACTTGATCGTAGATTACTTAAAATCGCATGGCATGCACGTCGAAGTCGAGCGTCGCGGAGATACCGTATTAACCCGCCTGATCAACTATAAACCTGACATCATTTTACTGGATATTATGCTACCAGGCATGGACGGTCTTACCTTATGTGAGAAGCTACCAGACTACTTTGCTGGGCCAATCTTATTAATGAGCGCATTAGGCTCAAATGAAGATCAAATTAAGGGCTTAGAGCTTGGCGCCGATGATTATGTGGTTAAGCCTGTCGAACCCGCGCTATTAGTCGCAAGAATTAATAACTTACTGCGCCGTCAGGCAAAGCCGCCACAGGTAGAGTCTCACTGCCTAAGCTTTGGTAAGTTAAGTATCGATCCTCACACTCAAGCCATTCGTTTGGGTGAAATAGAGATTGACCTCACTAGCCATGAGTTTGAACTGTTATGGTTACTCGCCTCTCAGGCAGGGCAAGTCATGAGCCGCCAATATATTTATCAATATTTACTGAATATTGACTTTGACGGTAAAGACAGAAAAATTGATGTGCGTATTTCACGCCTTAGAAAGAAACTGGGTGACAATATTGAAACACCTTTTAGGATTAAAACAGTCTGGGGACAGGGATATCTATTCGCGCCAGAAGCATGGAATAGCTAACCTCCACACGAGTCAAAAATGAAGCGTCTATTTTTAAGCTTATATTTACTGTTAAGCCTTGGCTTTCTCGGTATAGGTTGGACGCTCGACAGTCTGTGGAAAAACAATGTCGACCAAGAAGGTGCACTCGATGCACCTTTAGTGGCTTTGGCGCAGGTGTTAACAAAACTGCCCGCGCAAGAGCGACAAGAGATGCTCGACAGCATCAGTCGTAATCCTGACTTTCCGTTAACATTGCTCGATGCTGACCAGGTGGCCTTTTCAGACGAGCAGATAGTCCATAGTGACGCCGTTATCGCCACGCCATATGATCGCAATCATGAACTGCAATTCATTGCCGTCGGCAAACAAATCTTAATGGCTGGCCCCATAGAGCTTGATCCCGACGCCAGCCTGCGTGGTCTTTATAATGTCTTCTTTTACCTCTCATTAGCTTTTGTGGCACTGATTTGGGTGTGGCCACTGTCTAAAGACTTAAAAACCCTGAGAAACGCAACAAAAGAGTTTGGCCAAGCAAAGTGGAATACCCGCATTCAGCTCACGAAAGGCTCACAAGTACTACCATTAGCCACCACTTTTAATGATATGGCAGCCCACATTAGTGCGCTCATCGAAAACCAAAAACACCTTTCAAATGCAGTCTCCCATGAGATAAGAACCCCGCTAGCACGGCTCAAATTTGCACTCGCGTTAATCCCGCAATATTGTTTGCCTGAGTCTGATGAGCTGCGCCGCCAAGCGTTTCTCGAAGAGATGCAGCTCGATATAAAGGAGATGGAAAACTTACTACAAGAGCTGTTGACCTATGCCAGTTTAGAAACTCAACGAGAAGGGCTGCAATTTGAACTCTGCGACTTAAACAGCTTAACAAAGCAAACCATTAAACGTTTACAGTCACAGCACTCGACGCCTATTGAGTTAGTTGAGCATCAACAAACGGTGCAACTGAAGGCCGAACCGTCGTTAATTGAACGGGCCCTACAGAACTTAATCACCAATGCTCAACGTTTCAGTGTAGAGAAGATCACCGTCGAAATTAGCACTCAAGGTAAGCAGATATTACTGAGTGTGGCTGATGATGGTGAAGGGATATTAGCGCAAGATCAGCTAAAGATATTTGAACCCTTTTATCGCTGTGATACCCGTTATAATGGCAATAAAGGCCATGGTTTAGGCTTGGCCATCATCAAGCGAATTATGGAACGTCATCAAGGGGATGTATCGCTAAAAAGCCATCCAGGTTTTACTCAATTCACCTTAAGATGGCCTAAGCCATAATTGACTTCGGCACTAATTCAAACCTGTTTAGTCTAATTTAAAATCACTCACATCAGCGGGTTCGGCGGTTTGTTGGTTAAAATCTAAACTAGGATTGGCTCTCGCTCTCTCCTCTATCAGCTGTGTTTTCCTTGCCTTTAGCATCGCCAGTTGGCGACGACGCTTACGCTGCTTACAAAGCCTGATAACATCAAATTTTTGCGCATCAGAAAACTCGAGCCACTTGAAACGTTCGTCTCGATTACGTAAACACCCTTTGCAATATCCCCTCACATCACTTTGGCATACACCAATGCATGGACTGGGGATCTCAAAAAACTCTAATTGCTCCATACTCTAAACATATACTATGGAAAGAGTAATACCAATTGCATTAGGTATTTAATCAATTCAGAAGCGCTCAAGCTTTTCAATTCAAGGCGCATTGACGACAGAATGGTTATTCCCTTATGAGCCAATGCAAAGCAGAAGTGGAATGCGTGAGCGCTTCCCGTAGGGTGGGTTTCAAAGCGCTGCATGCTACGCCGAAAACTCTTGATATAGAATAACTATTAGCTTCAAGTTCCCGGCTTGCCTTCATCGCTTTGAATTCCCACTGAATGAACAGATACTTAATGCAATTGGTATAAACCAATTGCATTCGCTAGGCTAGCTATCAAAATACTCAATAAAGCAGCATACTAAATGAACGTGTTTAGCTAAAAACAGATCGTGATCAAACAACATAATGGGGCTAATGCCTTAAACTAGAGAGGCTAGATAATGAACACAGTAAAACGAACCTTATTAACTTGCATTTTATCACTAGCGCTACTCACTCTAGTGGGCTGCAGTTCAACCCCAAAGAATGATTACGATCTTAATGTCGACTTCTCTCAGTTAAAGACCTTCTCACAAGTAGCACAGGTGCAAACGACCGATCCGCTCAGCGCAGCAAGAATTCAGCAATCTATTGCTGCCGCACTGACCACTCAAGGGTTTATCCAGCAAGATGAAGCCGCTGACTTTATAGTGACTTATGGCTTTAGAGTAGATGATAAACCGAAAGATTCAGGCTTTTCTATTGGACTAGGTGTTGGCTCATGGGGGAGTTCTAGTGGCGCATCAATCGGCACCAGTGTTGATGTCCCTGTCGGTAGCGATACTGCTAAAATCCAGACCATACAAATCGATGTTATTGACCCGCAAACACAGAAACTGATTTGGCGCGGCAGTGACACGTTTTCTTTTGATGATGGCGGCGAAGAAAAGGCACAAGAAACCAACATCACCGTCGTTAAAATATTGGCGCAATTCCCGCCCCAGAAAAAGCCTTAAAAGTCATCAAATTTAAGACATTAAAAAAGGACGCATTGCGTCCTTTTTTGTCCCCAATATTATTCGGGATTAGTGTGCGTGTGCAGCACTTGCTTCTGCAGCTGGAGCATCCGCTTTTTGAATATCTAACAACTCAACTTCAAATACTAACGTAGAGTTAGCTGGAATAGTGGCTGTATCACGATCGCCATAGGCTAATTCTGCAGGGATAACAAACTTAAACTTAGAGCCCACAGACATTAGCTGAACGCCTTCAGTCCAACCAGGAATAACGCGGTTCAGTCCGAACGTAGCAGGCTCGCCACGAGCAACTGAGCTGTCAAATTCAGTACCATCCGTTAGTGTACCAACATAGTGAACTTTAACGGTATCAGCAGCGACAGGCTGCTCGCCAGTACCTGCAGTTAATACTAGGTACTGCAAGCCAGATTCAGTCGTTACAACACCGTCTTTAGCTTTGTTTGTTTCAAGGTATGCAGCGCTATCAGCCAAACTCTTCTCTGCTAGTGCAGCCGCCTTTGTTTGGCGCTTTTCGTTAAGCTTCTCATCAAGAGTTTGCAATACTGCTTGCATCTCTTCTTGAGTAAGCTTTAGCTCGCTGTTCAAGCCTTCGCTGAAACCAGTCACGATTAGGTTTCTGTCTACAGCAAAACCGAGTTCCTCTTGCTCCTTGATATGGCCAGCCATATAAGTACCAATCGACGCGCCAACGCTGTAGGCTTCTTTTTGCGCTTCAGTGTTCAATTCAACAGGAGCGGCGACGGCTTCTTGCTCTTGATTACAAGCACTAAGACCAACAACGGCCAAAGCCACTAGTGAATATTTATAAATCGATTTCATTTAAAGCTTCCTCAGCATCTACAGGTGGTTACTATAACCTTTACTTTTATTAGGCGAACCACTTTATACTAGTTAAATAGGTTATTCCAATCTGAATAGACAAAAGCAACACCACCGTGATTCAACGCACTTTTTCAATACGGATGAATATATTACATACATAGCCTGTCATTAGCCTGAACGACTATTGCGCTTGTATAAACAATGATTCATTTAAAAGACAACATTAAATTGAACAAGTTCATAGCATATCTATTAACCTGGCTAATTAACGCTCTTTTTTACGTTTAACCCTTACTGCGCCATAAGAATTGAGCTAATAGCCGATATTGTTGGATATGTCCTTAAAGCGACTATCCCAAAATATACCGAGCCGTTGTATACTCGAGCGATAATCAAAGGTAGCTGCAATGAGCATTTGCCAATCCATCAGAGGTAAACGTGGATAATATAGAATACAGAGTTGAAGAGTTAGAGATGAAGATGGCGTTCCAAGACGGTACGATCGAAGAACTCAACCAACAAGTCATCAAGCTAAATGAGGTGGTGGCAATACAACAGGAGCAGATACGGTTATTGCTCAATAAACTGCAGTCAGCTGAACCGAGTAATATGGCATCCCAAGCGGATGAAACACCGCCGCCACACTTTTAACTTCCAATGGATACCTATAGTGGCTAGATTAATAGCTTAAAATCTTGCTATATTTAAAATAGTAATAGTTATTGTGCATTCATGTTACGTTCAGATTTGATATGTTAAAAATACACTGGTATCGATGAAATTTGTAAGTTTATATAAATTCTCATCGCTGATTATTTTTATCATTTATAATGCGTTTTAGTGCTCTAACCACTCCCCTGAGCTAACAAGGAAGCCAATGCAACTAGCACACATTACCGAGACGTTTACATGAGAAGTGTCTTATTGCTGGCGTCCATGATGATAAGTTTAACTGGGTGTGCATTTAACAGCGTATTCATTAATTACCCTTCGCAGATTGCGCCGGTAAAAGCGCAGCTCAATTCAGCAACGCCCCAGCAAGCGGCCAACATTGTAGCAGCTGAAGTGACCAGTGCTGATGGCCTGCTGTACGCTCAGGAAGCTGGACGTTCGGCACAAATCGCGGGGGATTTTGATGGCAGTAAAATATTCTATCAACAAGCTGCCAATGCCTATCGGGTGTTTGACGATAAGGCCAAACTCAGTTTAAGTGATGCCGGAGCGACTGCCACCAGTCTGTTCATCAATGACAATGTAATCCCCTACCGCGGCCCTGGTTACGAGCGAGTGATGCTCCATCAATATCAAGCGCTTAACTACCTTTTTAGTGGTGATGCGGAAGGTGCGTTAGTGGAAGTTCGTCGCAGTAATGAACTACAAAGTTCAGAGCAAGCGCGCTATCAAAAGTCTAATAAGTCTGTGCAAGCCATGGCAAACGGCACCATTGACGCCGAGGTCAATAAACTCGGTAAAGCCGCAGGAAGTACCACCAGTTCATTTTTAAATGCCTATAGCTACTACACCACTGGTATGTTGCATGAAATTTTAGGTGAAGCTAATGATGCCTATATCGACTATCGCAAAGCAGCGCAAATATCGCCAAATAACCCATACTTACAGCAGGATTTAGTCAGACTGGCCAAGCAATTATCGATGCCACAGTATGACGAATTTAAAAAACGCTGGGGCGAGGCCATATTGCCGCAAAAGGAAGAGGGCCAAGTTATCGTTATGCTAGAGCGTGGCTTTGTACCTGAAAAGAAAAGTCTGACCGTGCCTTTTACCATTCATGGTAACTGGCAAACAGCGTCACTGGCGACTTACTTTCCCACTAAGCAAACAGTGAGAGCCGGACGCATACAAGGACTCGGCACAGTGTTAGTTGCGGCGCCCATAGCCAACATTGATGCATTAGCGATTACTGCGCTAAAAGAAGATCTCCCCGCCGCACTGCTAAGGCAAGCTGCCCGGGTATATGCAAAATCAGAGATGGCACGAAGCGTGGAAAGTGACAGTAAGCGCCGCAGCAATCAAACCGATTATGCCGCCATTGCAATGCAGATATTTAACGTCATCACCGAGCAAGCCGACAGACGTAGCTGGCTAACCTTGCCACAACAAGCACAAATTGCCCGCACTTATGTAAAGGCAGGTAACTACTCCGTTAAGCTCGATAATGCAGCACCGAACTCGATTGAGGTAAAAAGTGGCCGAACCACACTTATTTGGCTCATTGATACCGGTAATTACACCCGTTTTTATTCAATAATCATTTAGCAATCACTTGTATGGAACTCACTATGAAACATTTAAACGTTATTTTTATTCTCGCGGCAGTCATTGGCTTGTCAGCGTGCCAATCAAAAGTTGAATACGGTGATGCCACGGAAGTGGAAACCGTCAATGAGAACTTTGGCTCAACCGATCTGCAGGCGATTGCGGCTAAGATGGTCGATAGCATGCTGACTTTCCCACCGGTTGTCGCGCTTACCGCTAACGATCGTCCTATTATGTTTGTTGATAAAGTGAAGAACAAAACATCTGAGCATATCGATACGGAATCGGTGACCGACTCCATCAGTAATAAATTATTACGCTCAGGCAAGTTCCGCTTTATCGATATGACTAAAGTTGACTCTGTCCGTAAACAACTGGATTACCAGAATAATTCTGGCATGGTTGATCCATCAACGGCGATTAGCTTCGGCCGTCAAATTGGCGCCCAGTACATGCTTTATGGCAACCTATCGAGCATCGTTAAACAAGATGGCAGCACTAAAGACGTTTACTACAAGATGACGATGCGTTTGATGGATTTGGAAACTGGCCTTATTGAATGGTCTGATGAAAAAGAGATCCGCAAAGTTAAGTCGAAGTCTTTCCTAGGCCTATAATGCTAAGTTAGTGCTAACGACCATTAAAGCCAGCATCTCGCTGGCTTTTTTATTGATCCAAGAAGCCGATTTTAACTTCTGCGCAACGCTGAAATAAGGTACCGTACCTAGCTCGATCTTTAGCACTAAATCGCTTATTAAAAGGATGCTGTTTTGAACCTGCTTCATACTGCTTTAGTTATTGTGTTCTCAGTTGTACTTGCTGCCTGTAATTCAACACCTCGTGAGCCCCTGTCATCACGAGATGCCTCCCCCTACATTAGCCAGCAGTCAGCGGCAATGCGCTCAGCTAGGATCTCTGATGTACATTATGACTTAGACTTTACCTTAACAGGTGCAGCAAGGTTTTCAGCCACGACTAAGGTCGACTTTAACCTTAGTGATACCAGTAAAGCGCTGACACTCGATCTCAATCAAGCGACGATCAGCCACTTTAGTATTAATGGCAAAAAGGTTTACCCAAACTATAACAACAGCTATATAACCCTCAATCCAGGCTTGTTAGTGAGTGGTAGCAACACGGTTGAAGTGCAGTTCACTCGCGCCCATAGCACCAACGGTGAAGGGCTACATCGTTTTGTCGATCCGGTTGACGATAAAGTTTACCTTTATTCTCACTTCGAACCCGCTGCGGCTCAGCAGATGTTCGCTGTTTTTGACCAGCCAGATCTTAAAGCGACCTACACCTTGTCGGTTACGGCGCCAAAAGAGTGGACCGTTATCAGTGCGATGCGAGAAACATCAACAACACCGCTTGGCGATACTCGTCGGTGGCTGTTTCCGCAATCGCCTAAGTTGAGCCCCTATAACTTCTCGATGCATGCAGGTCCCTATCATCAGTGGACCGATAGTAGCGGCCAATATCCACTGCGCCTATTTGCGCGGCAATCTGTTGCAGACCAAGTCACGCCACAAGATTGGTTTACCTATACTCAGCAGGGGCTTACGTTTTTCGATGATTACTTTGGCATCCCCTACCCATTTAAAAAGTATGACCAAGTGCTGGTGCCAGACTTTCTTTATGGTGCCATGGAGAATGCAGCGGCTATCACCTTCAGCGAAAGTCGCTTCCTGTTTAATAGCGATATGACCGCCACCCAAAAACAACGCCTAGCGGGCGTGATCATGCATGAGATGGCGCATCAATGGTTTGGTAACCTAGTGACGATGAAATGGTGGAATGGTTTGTGGCTAAATGAAAGTTTTGCTTCATTTATGGGCACACTTGCTACCGCGGAAGCCACCGAGTTTACCCATGCTTGGCGAACCTTTTACGCCAACAATAAGCAAAGTGCTTACCACTTAGACAGCCAAGCCAGCACTCACCCTATTGAAGTCCCCGTCGCCACGACACAGAATGCCTTCGATAATATCGACGCAATTACCTACTCTAAAGGGGCATCGACCCTAAACCAACTTAACCATCTTTTAGGTGAAAAGGCGTTTCAAACTGGAGTGCAGAATTATCTGACTCAATACAGTTATCAAAATGCTGAGTTAAACGACTTTATTAAAAGCCTAGCAAAGGCTGCCAATAGAAACCTCACCAGCTGGAGTCAGCAGTGGCTTTATGAAGCTGGCGTTAACAGTATTCAAGCCAGCTTTATTTGTGAAAAAGGTCGAGTCACACAATTTAGCCTTAAGCAGTCTGCAGCGAGTGATGTGCTACCCACCTTGCGTGAACAGCATGTTCAAATAGGTCTGTTTACTAAAGGGCGTAAGCGACTGCATCACAATATCAGTATGCCGGTGACTTATAGCGGCAGCACCACCAATGTCACCAGTCTTGTGGGGATGCATTGCCCCGATCTCGTCTATCCCAATTATCAAGATTGGGGCTTTGTAAAAGTGAATTTAGATCCTGTTTCATTTAAGACTGCAAAACAAAGTTTGCGCTTGGTAAAAGACCCGCTATTACGCTCAATGTTGTGGCAAAGCTTGTGGGATAGCGTTGAAGAGGGCAATCTTTCACTGAACGACTACATCGGCACGGTACTGGTTAATTTGCCAGGAGAAGCTGATTACACCATTGTAGGGCAAGTGCTTGCTAGCTTATCTAAAACACGTGTTTATCTTGATAAGATGGCTCCCATCAACCAGCGTTATGCCAAAAAGGCCATTCGCGCCATTGAGCAGATGAGCCTTAGAAAGGTGATGATAAATAGCAATGACCGTGATTTTCAGCGACGTTGGTTTAGCAACTATATCGCCTTTGCGCGCAGTCAAGATGCACTAGATAACATCGATGCCATGCTTAGCGATAAAGCGAGTATTAAAGGCTTAGTGTTGGATCAAGATCTTCGCTGGGCCATGATTAGCCACTTAAACCGCTATGATCATCCAAGTGCCATGTATTGGCTGCGTAAAGAGCGTGAGGTCGACACGAGTGATGCTGGGCAGAAATCTGCACTTGCCGCGGAAGTCTCTCGTCCAGACGCATTGAAGAAGCGTCAGTGGTTAACCCGCATTCAGCAGCAAACAAATCTGCCGTTCTCCAAACAACGCACCATAATGGCGAACCTTTATCCCAGTGAGCAAAAGTCCCTGAGCGCAGTAACCGCGGAGCAGCGACTCACGACACTCGCGTTGCTCGACAAAGAGAAAGGTCCGGTATTTATGCGCAGTTACGCAAAATACTTAATCCCAACAGATTGCAGTTATGGCAATGTCAGTGCATTACAAAACTTGCAGGCTAACAATAAACAGTTGTCTGACGGCACAACTCGGGCGCTAAAAGAAGCGATTCAGCAGCAGCAAAAATGCCTGCTGATTCAATCTAAAATGAACCGATAGCAAAACATAAGTTTGGGCTATCCATAAAAAAAGCCACCTTCGCGGTGGCTTTTACATTTAATAAAATCACATAACCCTATTGAATTGATTCTATGGGTAAATCGATTCAATCTGTACAGCCATTAAAGACTTAAACGAACAAATGTTTAATGTTCTTTAAATCGCTCTTACCTTGCGCTAGCTCTTCAACAGAAAGGCCTGAGACTTCATGGGGGAACACTAACCACTCTTCAGATTCATGAATATAGTAATCAGGCTTTAATGGCACTGTGGTGTTTTTAGGCTTGTAATAAGGACAAGCAATACGCACATCTTTAGGCATGTTTAAACGCATCAATTCACTTAACTTATCTTTAAGGGCATGGACACTGCGGCCAGAATCAAATACGTCATCAACAATCAATAGACCGTCACCCGCATTGGCATTTTCAACAATATAGTGCAAACCATGTACTTTAATCTGCTTACTTTGTTGATTAATCCCATAGTAAGAGGAAGTACGTACTGCGATATGATCTGTTTCTACTTTCTTGAAGTCAAAATACTCCTGCACGGCGATACCGATTGGTGCACCACCACGCCAAATACCCACAATAAACTGCGGACGAAAGCCACTTTCATAAACTTGTGCCGCTAAACGAAAAGAATCCTCTAGTAATTCTTGCGCCGTAATAAAGCATTTCTCTGACATCTGACCGTCCCCATCTTGGTATAGTTATCTTATTTGGGTCTCAAAATGCAGTTGATGGCAACTATTCCAAACTCTGAAATAGGACCTTGCTAGCGATCTCGCCGCTCAACTGTTTAAAGTGTAGGCATCCACCCGATTTTGGAGGCGAATTTTATACTAAAAACAGCACTAATGCTGTAAAAAAGCAGCAAACTTGTGGCTTGAACACAAAAAACAAAAACGGCTACCTATGGGTAGCCGTTAAATTAAGCCTATTTGAAAGCTTGCTTAGAAAGCACTAAAGCGCTGCTAAACTGGGTATTCCAGCTTTGGTAACCATAGCGTGGTTCCGCTCAGTGTCTTCGACAAAACCGCGAGTCGTAATGGTATCGACATAGCGCCAATCACTGCGCACCTCTTCGTGAGTGAAGGTCAACGTCAACAAGCCACGATTCATTAAATTGGCATATTTTAAGTTATCAACCAAGCCGATGATGGCCTCTTCTGTCGCAGGAATATCCTTAGCCTCGATGCCTAAGTAATACTCAAGTCCTGGTGATGATACCGAGCTGGTGGCAAACTCAACACCGACCGCATCGCCTGCAGCATCTTTAAGCTCATTCGCCCAAGCATTATGAGTATCACCTGCGATCACAACGAGGTTTTTCGACAACGACTTTGCGGTCGCAAGAATCACTTCTCGCTCATAGGCATAGCCATCCCATGAATCTAAGTTGTAAGGAATAGATGGCAGTTGTAGCAGCGCCATCGCCTCTGGCGTCAACTTGTGACCATAGAACTGCAGATATTTAAGCTCATCAGCAGTTAACGTCGGATCGCCGGCTTGCGCTCTTGCAGCAAATCCTGCCAGCGCGGCCAGTTGTCCAAACTCCGGGATAGACAATTGTTGAGTGGCAATCGCCGCTGGCAGCATCATCTGCCCCATTAACACCTGCTGGCCAAGCACTTGCCACTTGGCAGTTGAGGTTAGCAGTGTTGATTGCAACCACGTCAGCTGCTCCTGTCCCAACATCGTGCGGTTAACGTCGGTGACGTCAGCCATAAAGCGGCCGCCGTCCAGCCCACCAGTGGCAGGATCCATATAATCAGGGTATTCAAGCGGCTTATCTCGGCCCAGTAGTCGCGTATCTAACATGTGTAAGTCTACAAGGTCACCAAACTGAAAACTGCGGTAGATCTCTTCATGATTGCCCTCTCGCCAAGGACGAATGGGTAGCCATTCAAAGTAGGCCTGCAACGCTCCCTCTTTGCGGGCGTCAAAATCGCCTTCGTTGTCGTTATGATTTTCTGCACCTTCGCGCCAGCTATCATTGGCAACTTCATGGTCATCCCAAACCGTAATAAAGGCCGTTTTGGCATGCAACTTTTGCAAACTCAAATCACCACGATACTGGCTATAACGAGTACGGTAATCGGATAAGCTAAAGAGTTCGCCTTCCGGTAATACCTCGCGCCCGAGTTCTGCTGCACGTTCACTGGCATACTCACCACGAGCGTATTCATAAATATAATCACCGAGATGAATAACCGCATCCAAGTCATCCATTCTCGACGCCATCTCATAGACATTGAAATAACCCGCAGGGAAGTTAGCACAAGACACCACGGCAAATTTTGCTTGGGCTAATGCGCCTTGTGGCAAGGTTTTAGCCATGCCTGGAGGTGACATATTTTTGCCGGCCTTGAAGCGATAGTAATATTGGGTGCCCGCCTCAAGCCCAGTGGCATCGATTTTTACGGTGTGGTCTCTATCACTATTAGTGATCATTTCACCGTTGGTGATAACTTGACTAAATGCACTATCGGTCGCCACTTCCCAAGTCACCTTAATGTCTCCGGCAGACTTAGGTGTCACACGGCTCCATAAAATGACAGCATCATGGCTTGGATCTCCACTGGCGACACCGTGTAAGAACTCTGCTGCAATCACATTTTCGTCATCGTCACTGCTACAGCCCATGAGGCCATATGAAACTACTGCTGCGCCAACGCCCTTGGCAGACATGGCTAAAAAATCTCTTCGTGAAAAAGGTCGTTTCATTATTATTATTCCCTTAATATTGCTCTACTTTAGTGGTACGAGGTCTAATGAGTTGAGATGGTAAACGGCCACTATTACACATATGTGACATTTTGGTAAAGTATTTGTTAATGCCGATTGTAAAAGTGTCTTAATGGCTGTTGTTTCAAATGAAACAGTAAACTTAAAGAGGAAATGTCGGTAACAGATACACACTATAATATTGATAAGGTTCGATTTGTGTTAGTTTCATGAGTCCACAGAATGTCAAAATGCTCTGTCACACTGCATAAAAAAAGCCCACCTAAAAAGGTGAGCCTTTCCCTACTGGCTAAGCCTTTTTAACTATTCACCACCTGTAAGCGCGTCTTCAATGACAAAAGCATTGTTGGTGTCGTTCAGCAGAGCAACACCTAAGCATTTACCTGAAGTGTCGGTGATCATTAACCGATCACCCAACTTCCAAAATGTCTCTGAATATGACTCATCTTTTGTTAATGAAGCATACTTACCAGCGTACTTGGTACCCGAGGTTTTACTGACCCAATACAATTCAACTTCAGTATCGGTGTTATTAGTTACCGTTAAATCTTCGGCATTCTTGGTTGATGTGGTGTATTTCTCCATTAGGTTACAGCTTCCAATTGTGCCTTTTGCTGGCCAATAAGGCATATAGGGCTCAATCTCTGCGGTTATATCCATTGGATCTGGCAATGCAACCGTGCAATCTGCGCCAGAACACACCGACAGATAAACATCAACGATATCCGCACCAGCAAAGCTATCTCCTGCGACGATGTAATACTTGCCAGCAGTCGGCGTAGTAATAGTCACAGTTTCTTCATTGCTATCCTCAGTGACAGACTGAGCAGTAGCAGGCACTACGTTACTAGGGTGGTAAGCTGCACCTTGGTTCACCCACAAATCGATATCAGCTGAACCACCGGAGGTGGTGACGGTAATCGAGTCTGTTCCAGCAGGTACATCAATAGAATACAAACGGCCGCTACGTCCACTGAGTTGTGTATATTGACCTACGGTCATTGCCGTTGCACTAGCAACATAATCAGATCGCAATTGACCAGCATACCAAGTCCCGAATTCAGCTTGGTTATCAATTGCAACTTGTTCGAGCAGCGTGGTTAACTCGGTCCAATCACCAGCACGCATATGCGTCAGGATCTGCGTCACTATTGTCGGTTTTTGTTCTAATAAAAATGTAACGGCCAACTGGCCCCAACTGTAAGGTTCATCGCCATTAAAGATCTGCTCTAAACTGTATTTAGTCGACTCGCTAGCGGTGGTCATATTTTGGTAAGGGTTGTTATAATGAACACCTATGTATTCAGCTAAGCCTTCACCCCACCATTTAAAGCCTTTAGATTCATTATATTCGCCTTGTTTGTTAAATCGAGCATCTAATGAATGGGTGTACTCATGCTTAAGTGAGCGAATGGTATATCTACCGCCATTCCATTCGAGGGCATTAAAGGTAAACACATCAGAGCGATGAGACCAATCTGTTGATTCGAATTCGAAATAAATACCGGTATCATTGTCGTTATAAAAAAGGTGCATCATCCAAAGTTCATGGTTTCTTTTACTTGAAAAAATATTAACATTAGCAACCTCATTTCTATCACCTGCAACACTATCACCAAATGCAGGCGAGATAGCCGCGCTCAAGGTGGCATCAAAACGGCCTTTAGTGTTCTTCAAAGCGACACACACTTCATCCGTTTGTGCAGCCGTCAAATCTTGGCCTCGCACCTGAACATCGACCTCTTCGCATCGCTGGCTACTGTTAAACAAAGTTGTACTGGTATAAAGCGTGGCATCAACAGCGGCATTCGAAGCGCTCGCATCGACTAGAATATGGTACCTGCCAGGCTCTACATTATCGAGAATGCAGTATTCATATTCATTTTCACCGTAATATGAAACACAATCGAACTCACCGGTTTCACCTGCCGTTGCTTCTTCACCGGCTCTTACATACAGATCAGGATCGCCAATATTATTACCATCCACGGTCGCCATTAAACCAACTATCAAGGTCGGTGCTGCTTCCGTGACATCCACATAAAACGCTAGTGGTTCAGTGATTGAAATATGCTCTATCGATGAATTAAGTGTGATTAGTCCGCCTTCAGGAGCGACAGGTTCAGGTACTACAGGATCCGGGATAACGGGTGCCGGGGGAGTAACTGGCGCCGGTGTATCATCATCTCCGCCTCCACCACAAGCTGCCAAAGCTAAGCATAGCGAAATAGTCAATCCTGATAATCTAAGGGACATAATCAAACTCCTTATTGATAATATTTATTTTCATTGGTGATTCCTTACCGCCAAAACACCGTATTTAAACAAAAAATACCACAGTAGATACAAGATACCAACGAATATTATACAATATAAGATATACGAAAGTGGAATATTAATAACCCGTTAGATTATTAGCAGCCTCAGCCGCTTTACAAAGTACCAGTGGGTTAGTGAGAAGAAGTCAGTAAGGGGTTAACGAGCAAATCAATAGCCAGACAAGAAGTGCCTGGCACAATAAATTTACTCGCTTTGCAGTGAGATTAGCGGCGGGAACAGATAGTACACACTATGGGAGCATGATCGGTACTGTGACTATCACGATCAAACTGAGGATTAATTAGATGGCGGTCTTCAGTATGATAATGGCTCACCTCTGCAGTACTGGTGTGAAAAGCGGGGTTGAAGTCTTGTGACAGCAAGATGTAATCCAGTACATGGCCTTGAGCAGCGTAATAGTGTGTCGCTTGCCTGTGGGAGCGAATCACCTCCCCATCTGAGGTTTGCTTATCGCTAGCGGCGGATACACTTTGACAATACAGTTGGTAGGCATCTGTAAGTGGATAACTTGCAAGCTCACCCAAACCATTCTTATCGAATCTCAACTCTTTAGTGGTTAAAAAAGAAAGCACCTGACTGTTAAGATCATCATTAAAGTCGCCGATTAACATCATCGCATTTTGGGTTTTTACACGACGCTGCATCATGCTATGAAATAGTAATGCCGCTTCACTGCCTCTTTGAATGCTCGACGCCCACTGGCCCAGAACATTACGCCCTAGTAACTCGCCATAATTGGCATTTCGTGCAACAGCAGTGGTAGGCGGTGGTAACTCATCCATTGATGGCCGCTTAGATTTAAAATGCACCACGTAGATATCGCAATGACCGATATCAGGCAGCACCACAGTCACCCGCAGTGGTTTACGGCTGTAGTTAAAATGACGTTCAAGCCCGAGCGCTGCTGCGTAAGGTTTATCAACATCAATTGAAACCACCTCTTCAAAAGCAAATTTAGAGGCGATAGCGACTACGGGATCCCGACAAATAAAATCATCAACAACACTAGGCTCATCCACTACTGCAAAATGGTTTAAGCCAGCATCGCGAACTTGATCGGCCAATGCTGGTGCTGAAAAGACCTCTTGAAAAGCTATGATGTCCGGTTGATGCTCGGTTAAAAATTCATTCAGCCAACGCTGCTTCTTTGCCCACTGTTCACCACTATAGATGTTTTCAAAATCATAGTAGGCCAGTGGCGGTTCAAGGTAGTTAAACAAATTAAAGCTGGCGACCTTTACTGTTAAGGGCGTTAGCTCTACTTGTTCAATGTTTGTTTTCAACGAGATCATTCCT
This sequence comes from Shewanella abyssi, assembly GCF_023284025.1. Taxonomy (GTDB): domain Bacteria; phylum Pseudomonadota; class Gammaproteobacteria; order Enterobacterales; family Shewanellaceae; genus Shewanella; species Shewanella abyssi. Next base: position 60,007 of record NZ_JAKIKR010000008.1, read on the forward strand.
TAAAATATAGCGCTAGTGACTAACGACCTTGTCGCCTTTAAATTTGAGGAATAGTTGCATCAACAAAACGGCGATAGCACCTGCAACCACACCAAAAATTGAATTTAAAATACTTGGCGTGATAAAGGATAATACCGGCCCGACAACAGACAAGCCCTCAACCCAGGTCGCCGCCAGGCTTATTTGCACGCTCACCCAGTGCAACCCGTGAGTTAATATACCGCCACCGACCATAAACATGGCAATGGTTCCAACGACTGATAGGGTTTTCATTAGGTAAGGGGCAAAGCTCAGCAACATATAGCCCAAACGGCGCTTAAATCGAGCCGCGATGCTCTCCCCTTGGCGCTGACTTAAGTACAAGCCCGCATCATCAATTTTGACAATACCCGCCACTAAGCCATAGACACCTATGGTCATCACAATCGCGATAAAACTCAGGGTGAAAAATTGAGTCGTTAAGCTTTTCTCAGCGACAATGCCTAGAGTGATGGCGATAATCTCAGCAGAAAGTACAAAGTCGGTTCTAATAGCCCCTTTAACCTTCTTCTTTTCATACTCTTTGAGATCGCCAATCACCTCTTGTGGTTGTTCACTCACGACTTGAGGGTGTTTGTTAGCTTGGTCGCTATGGTAAATTTTCTCAAACCCTTCAAAACATAAAAACAATCCACCGAACATTAATAAGGGTGTAACGGCCCAAGGGATAAAGGCACTGATCAGCATTGCTGCAGGCACTAGGATGCATTTATTCTTAAACGAGCCAACGGCGACTGCCCATACTACTGGTAGCTCTCTATCTGCAGAAACTCCACTAACTTGCTGGGCGTTTAAGGCTAAATCATCACCCAACACCCCCGCCGTTTTACGCGCAGCCACTTTACTCATTACGGCAACATCATCCAAAATAGTGGCGATATCATCTAACAAGGTTAATAAACTTGCCCCAGCCATACAGACTCCCTTTAATTGCGCTACTTACGTAAAGTCCATCTTGGTTAGCGCTTAATACCGTTATTTACCCGCGCTAGATAAACTATCCCTAGCGACTATTTATACAAACCTTTTATCTATAAACTCAAGCTAATCACGATATAGCAACCTTGTCACTTTAAAAGAAAATTTCAGGCACGCTTTAGTCGTTTAAAGCGTATACTATCGCCAATATTTTTTAACCTTCGCCTTTAAAAAGGATGTCGTTATGACTCAAGATGAAATGAAAAAAGCCGCCGGTTGGGCTGCACTTCAATATGTAGAGAAAGATAGCATTGTTGGTGTCGGAACAGGCTCTACTGTAAATCATTTTATTGACGCGCTTGCGACAATGAAAGCAGAGATCGAGGGCGCGGTTTCAAGTTCTGAAGCTTCTACCGAGAAGATGAAAGCACTTGGCATTCCAGTTTATGATCTTAATAGTGTTAATGACCTATCCGTATATGTCGACGGCGCTGATGAAATCAACGGCCATATGGACATGATTAAAGGCGGTGGCGCAGCATTAACTCGCGAAAAAATCGTCGCTGCAGTGGCTGAAAAATTCATCTGCATTGTCGATAATACTAAACAAGTCGATATCTTAGGTGAATTCCCGCTGCCTGTTGAGGTTATCCCAATGGCGCGCTCATATGTGGCACGTCAACTTGTTAAACTTGGTGGCGATCCCGTTTACCGTGAAGGCGTACTAACAGATAACGGCAACATTATCTTAGATGTCTACAATATGAAGATTATGAACCCGAAAGAGCTTGAAGAGAAAATTAATGCCATCGTGGGCGTTGTGACCAATGGCTTATTCGCCATGCGCGGCGCTGATGTGCTGCTAGTAGGAACGCCTGAAGGTGTTAAAACCGTCAAGTAAATTAGCAACACATTATCATAGCTGTTAAGCGCTATGTTGTGAGTCTAATCTAGCCACAATACATTATTGCTATTGTGGCTTTTTTATTGTTACCGCCATATGAACAGTAACCAGCAGCGATAGTCGCGCTTCCTCGCCCAGTATTAGACTCACTATTCAAAACCACGATTCAAAATCATAATTGCGATGCCAACAAACAGCCGATAGACTGCATGCATGATAAATAAACATAAATAGATAAGTCACACCTATGCAGCAGCCAAGCATTACCAATACTCTTGAAGCCAGCTCGCCAAAAATCATTCGACTCGCGGTACGTGCTGCTCGCCGAGGTTTAAGCAATGATCAACAGTCTGTTGCCGCCAATACTGCTGCGGTCAAAGCCCTGCAAAAGCTCAAGCAGCTTAGCGCTAGAAAAGTCGCACTTTACCTAACCAACGATGGCGAGCTGGATACTCAAGCATTGATCAAGATGCTTTGGCAGCACGGCGTGCAGGTGTACTTGCCCAGACTGCACCCCTTTGCCGCTGGCAATCTTATCTTTCTACGCTATAACCAAAATACGGTGCTTGAGAGAAATAGCTTAGGTATTTGGGAACCACGTTTAAATGTCAGCCAAATGATATTACCGCATCAGCTAGATGTAGTAATTACCCCACTGGTCGCCTTTGACATCAAAGGCAATAGAATGGGTATGGGCGGCGGCTATTACGACAGAGCGTTAGCCAACTGGCAAACCATCGGCAAACCTTTCCCCATTGGCTATGCTCATGATTGTCAGCAAGTCAGCAAGCTCCCTAGCGAACATTGGGATGTGCCACTGCCATATATCATCACCCCGTCGCAAGACTACTCATTTTAAGGCTTAATGAGTATGGCTGAGTGCAGCTCCGCCCTTCGCTCTCAGTGGCATGTGCTGCACTCATTAGCGCTAGACCTGCCAATCAATAGCGGCGCTGCCTTGCTGCTTCAGTAGCTGGTTTACATGAGAGAAATGCTTACAACCGAAAAAGCCTCGATAGGCAGATAATGGTGAAGGATGAGGGCCAGAGACAATCTGGTGATGCTCGGCAGTTATGACTTTGCCTTTCTTCTTGGCATGAGCGCCCCACAACACAAATATGATCGGTTGCGGCTGCTCATTAAGGTGCAGCAACACATTCTGAGTAAATATTTCCCAGCCCGACTTAGCATGAGAGTGGGCTTTTCCTTGCTCGACGGTCAGCACGGTATTGAGCATTAACACCCCTTGCTGCGCCCAACTTAATAAGTTGCCATGTTCAGGAATGGTAAAACCCTCAATATCACAAGACAATTCTTTATACATGTTCACCAAAGAGGGGGGCACTTTTACCCCTTTTTGCACCGAGAAACATAACCCATGGGCCTGATCCGGTCCGTGGTAGGGATCTTGCCCTATCAGTACCACACGAACCTCATTTAGCGGCGTATATTCAAATGCTGATAGTACCTGCTCCTTAGGCGGGAAAATCACTTTACCTGCGGTTCTCTCTGCCTCAACAAAGGCTTCTAGTGCGGTAAAGTAGTCTTGTTGCTGCTGTTGCTGAATAAATTCTTTCCAGCTTAAATCAATAGCCATTGCTGATGCTCACTAAAATGTTTTATTTATAGTAAGAGTTCACATTAGTGCGTGCAATCTGTTAAATCATTTATGACTCAATAGGAGCAACATAGTAATGAAACACCTGCCGAGGCTCTGTCACGACCATCAAAACTTAAATTCATAGTTAACTTATTGGTATTACATGTTTTAGGTGTTAAAATGCCCGCTCAAATTTTGCCCAGGACGGCCAATTCAATGTTGCATCTGTCAGCTTCCAAACCCCAATCTGGTTTCACTTTAATCGAACTTGTTGTGGTCATTATTATTCTGGGCATATTGGCAGTGGTTGCTATGCCAAAGTTTATCAATATATCTGAAGATGCACAGGTATCAACAGTTAAGGCCACTGGCGGAGCATTCAAGTCAGGGCTTGATCTAGCACGCGCCGTGTGGGCTGTAAAAGTCGGCAGTGGCCCCGTTGAAGACTTACCAGTGTTCGGTACAAGCCAGGAAGGTGAAGTAGACTTTAACGCTAACGGCTGGCCAGCACAGCACTATACTCTAGGCAATGAGGCATCGCCTCAACTTGATAATGTCAAAGACTGTATCTCAGTGTGGGAGGTTCTATATCAAGGTGACGAGCCAAGTGTATCTGATAGCGCCAACACAGATGAAAGCCATTATAAGGCAACATACAGCGCAACCAACACTTGTACATACTACTATAGAGACAATACTAATCTCTCTATTCAGTACGATTCTAATTTAGGTTCAGTGACCGTAGACTCAGACTCTAGTAGTTAACACCAATGACTGCATGTCTGTTTGGCGTACCGTATTAGAAGATGCAGCGATGGTTACTACTTCGGCAAATAGAATCTATCAAGCGGTCCGATCAATGTTACTTTTACTTCCTTCCTGAACCATCGACTATGACTCTCGCGATGGCAATGTTATTACTGATTCAGATCCCAATAGTTAATAACAATGATCTCTTAAGCGCTAATTTACGATAGAATCAGTGGCTAAGATCTCATTCATTAAGAGCATAAGCACAATGTCAGAAGCTAAAAAAGAAACCACCATTTTTGAAATAGCCGATCAATTCATTGCATTGGCCAACGAAATTTCAGCGAAAGAGAAAGATGTAGGAAAAGTCGGCACTGGAATGCGTTTCGCTGCAGCTCGTTTCAATGCATTTGAAGCATCGCTAAAGTCAGCTGATCTAGCTGCTGAGAAAGATAATGCATTAGAATGGTTTAGCAACGAATACAAAGACATGTTGAAAGACAATCTTGAAGATCATATTAAGAACTCATCAGGGGCAAAAACAGAAGAGCCTGCAAAAGATGATTCAGTGCAAGTATTCAACTCTTAATTAATACCCAGTGAAACAAACAAAAACGCCATCATTTATGATGGCGCTTTTGTTACTGAACTAAAATTAGTAGCACTGTATTTATACCATCACGACGACTCTCACCGCTAACAAAATCAATACGATGCCTGACAATTTATCGATAAGCGCGGCTTTTTGGCGTAATTTTGGCAACACAGCTGAATGGGATAAGAGTAACGCAATCAAGGTATACCAAAGCCCATCAACAATCAGAGGCGTGAATACAATCAGCCCCTTGGCGGCCATATTGTCAGCCACAGCGACAAATTGACTGAATAGTGCTAAAAAGAACAGCATAATCTTAGGATTAAATAATGAAATCGCTAAACCATCCCTCGCCGCCGTTAACGCATCTGTCGACTTACCTGCTGCGAGTTTGTCGGACATGCCCCCTTTAGAACGCAGCGCTTGTACGCCCATATAAGCTAAATACAATGCACCTATGATGGCAATAGCATTGAATACCATTGGTGCTTTTTTCAGTATTACGGCAAGCCCCAGCAAAGTCACCAGTGCATACACGCCAATACCGATAGAGTGAGCCCATGCGCAGATAATCCCCTTAGTTCTGCCGCCACCAAGCGTGTGCCTAACCACCATTGCTAAGCTAGGCCCTGGAGACATCGCTCCCAAACAACAGATCGCCAGCAAACCTAACCATGTACTAAAGCTCATTTAATTCTTTACCTATTGTTACGATTACTTGTCTTATATACCCATCCTACCTGAAGATGCAGGATTCAGTGGCAGTTTAATGGGCTTTAATCAAGGTCAGTTATTGCTCCTCGGTAACAGCTCCTGCGTTACTCTACCTCCTATATCCATATAGTCGTGCAAAACTAACATTCACACATCCTTGATGTTTGCATTGATTGCCACTAATGAAATAGGTAGTTCAGCCAGCCTTGCATTCTTAACAATACTTTTCGCATAATCGCGACATGGGCAAAATGATCGGTATAAATCGCGATATGGCCAGAAACACCGGCAGGGAAGCGTTTTATAACTTCATCCTGATCTTCTAGCTCAATCACAACAATAGCCCTACCACGTACCATCATAAGATTAGAACTAATAAGACGACCACCAGACTGAATTTCACCTTCAGCCATAGCGGGTATTATCTGCGCAACTTTCCCCTTAAATACCACACCGGGTGCACCGTCCAAAATGACCTCAGCGTCGTCACCTTCCTGAAGCCTGAGTAGCGAATTTTGCCAAAATGAACCCGCGAAAATACGGTCATCATCAGGAATATAACTCAGTAGTGACCGCAGCGGCATGGGCACAGCGACGATCCCTGGACGTAGCGCCAATTGTGTCACCATTCCATCAGCAGGTGCCCTAACGACAGTTTGCTTTAGGTCAAATTGCGCTTTTTCAAGCTCACCCTGGATCCCAGCAACTTTAGTATTGACGCCATCGACATTTGACTCAAATGCTAAGCGCACTCTTAACTCTTCGGCATTGGCCGCGGTCAATTGTGCTTCTGATGCTAAATAGAGCTGACGTCTATTATCAAGCTCTAGCTCTGTAAAAGGTGAGTTCGCACCGCCTCTTTTACGCCCTTTTTCATAACGAGCATAAGCTGATTTGGTTCTATCTTTATCGGCAGTTGCTCTCACCACTGCGGCCTTAGCCATTTCCCAAGACGCTTCCAGTTGTGGCACTTCGAGTTCAGCCGCCACTAATGCGGCGCGTTTTTGTTTTACAATGGCTGCATATCCCGTGGGATCGAGCTTAAATAACACATCGCCTTTTTTGATCGGTGTATTTGGTTCAACGTCCACAGAGACGACCACGCCTCGCACTAGCGGGTTGATCGGCGTTGTAACGAATATCTCTTTACCAAAAGGTGTGTAAGGATGGTTGTAGTTCATTAATAAAATCAATGCACCAACGATAAAAATGCCACCCAAAATAGCGGTTGGTACCGTCCACTTTGTTAGAGGGATCTTAAATATTTTAAAGATAGCAATACAGATGGCGGTATAGGTTAAAACAAGTAGTAAGTCCATATTACACCTTCCCCTCTAGTGTTCCGCTAGTCTCTGCCACCACAGGCTCAAATTGCTCAACTGTCACGTTATCGCCTTCAATAGCAGTTAACCTTTGTTCTAGTTTTCTAACGGTTTCAGTCAAGCTTTTTACCTCGCTTTCTAACAGTAGCTCTTTCTCTACTACTTGATTGAATCCCCAACCACGGTCCTCGCGGTAGAGCGTGGCCCAAATCCATAAAAATGGCCAAATAGCGTGTAGCGTGAAAAGGCTAACCCAACCAGCAACATGGATAGCGTCTTGCTGAGGATGATTGCGATCCTTGGCAATTTCATAAGGGATGTCATGAATCGCGATCACCCCGTAAAAAATGAAAATCGCAACGAAAAAAATAATTCCTAATGCAAAGTAATCTAAAAACACAACCCACTCCTTTTTAGTGTGTTACTTGAGATAGATAACTACCCCCACAGTCGTAAAAACATATTGGCAACAAAACCCCTACAAAGCCATGTTTTTTGATTTTAAACTTCATATTAGCGTAGGCTACTGCTATAGAAATACGTGATCTGCTACGCATTTATGACCCATTTTACCTTAGAAGGATTAACCTCAGGGTAGACTAAAAAATATAATAAACCTTACCTCAACCACGAGTGTGACCTGGCTTGAGAGTAAGCCCCTACACGACTAATAAAGGTATAAACAATGATAGGTACAGCGTTAAGTACGGGCGCAAAACGCGCGATGTTGCTTGGATCGGGTGAATTAGGCAAGGAGGTCGCCATTGAACTGCAGCGCTTTGGTATTGAAGTGATTGCTGTAGACCGCTACTCCAATGCGCCTGCAATGCAGGTAGCTCATCGCAGCCACGTCATCAACATGCTTGATGCGAGCGCACTGGAGCGGGTCATTACACTTGAAAAGCCAGACTTAGTGATCCCTGAGCTTGAAGCGATTGCCACGCACGTACTGGTTGAGTTAGAAGCGAAAGGGGTAAACATCATCCCAACTGCCAAAGCGACCCAGTTAACCATGGATAGAGAAGGTATTCGCTGTCTCGCTGCAGAAACATTGGCCATTCCCACCTCTCCATACTTCTTCTGCAATACCAAAACTGAATTCAAGCAAGCCATCACGGCTATTGGTTTACCTTGTGTGGTTAAGCCCGTGATGAGTTCGTCAGGTAAAGGGCAAAGTGTTATTCGCAACGAGTCACAAATCGATGCGGCTTGGCATTATGCTCAAGAAGGCGGAAGAGCCGATGGTGGTCGAGTGATTGTAGAAGGCTTTATCGCCTTTGATTATGAGATCACGCTACTGACTATCAGCGCAGTTAATGGTATTCATTTCTGTGATGCGATTGGCCATCGCCAAGAAGACGGTGACTACCGAGAGTCATGGCAACCACAGATGATGTCTGCTGTAGTAACAGCTAAAGCCCAGGCAATAGGCAAGAAGGTGGTGCAAGCGCTAGGTGGCTTAGGCTTGTTTGGCGTCGAACTGTTTATAAAGGGTGATGAAGTGTATTTCTCTGAAGTATCACCAAGACCACATGATACCGGTATGGTCACCATGATCAGCCAAGACTTATCTGAATTTGCGCTGCACGTTCGGGCAATATTGGGCTTACCCATCAGCAATATTGTGCAACATGGACCCAGTGCATCGGCAGTGATCCTAGCAGAAGGTCACTCAGCTAACATTCAGTTTTCAGGCATCGCCGAGGCATTAATTGAGCCTGATACTCAACTTAGACTGTTTGGCAAACCGGAGATTGATGGCTCGAGACGCTTGGGCGTGACATTAGCCAGAGACACTACGATTGAGTTGGCAGTGGAGAAAGCTCTCGCCTCAGCCAATAAAGTGAAGGTGATTTTTTAGCTAAAAACTCTTTAGCAGAAAGCCCTTTATGTAACATGATATAAAGGGCTCTATATTTTGACTGCAAAAGTACTAATTAACTTGATTGACGCTCGCGCCTTTTAAAAAGCCACTCAGATTATTAACCGCAATATCCAGCAAGTTTTGCCTAGCCTCGATAGTAGCCCATGCATTGTGCGGAGAGATGCTGATATTAGGCGCCTTTAACAGAGGGTTGTTAGCTTGAGGGGGTTCACTCGACAATACATCTACGCCGCTAAAAGCAATTTCACCCTGTGCTAATGCATCAGCCAGCGCGAACTCATCAACCAAGCCGCCGCGGGCTGTATTAATTAACATTGCTGTCGATTTCATCTTCTTTAAAACACTGCGATTAATGAGTTTATTGGTACTTGCCGTTAAAGGGCAATGCAAGGAGACTATGTCGGAGTCGCGAAACAAACTGTCCAATGTCACCCAAGTGCAGCCATTAGGAAGTTCGACCTTAGCGTTGCGAGTATTCACTATCACTCCCATACCGAATGCCAAGGCGATTTGGGCAACGGTTTGACCAATGTCACCAAATCCTACTAAGCCCAATGTTTTACCTTTGAGCGACTGCAGAGGCGATAAGGTAAAACAGAAATCTTCACTCTCAGACCACAGCCCTTGCATGACAGCGTCTGAGTGGCGAGCAACCTGCTGAGTCGCATGTAAGATATGTGCAAATACCATTTGCGCAACGGCATCAGGTCCATAACCCGGCACATTGGTGACAACAACACCAAGATCCGTGGCGGCTTTGATATCAACAACATTGGTCCCAGTTGCCAGCACACCGATATATTTAAGTTTAGGTAATTGTTTTAGGGTCACGGCATCGAGCAGGGTTTTATTGGTTAGCAGCACTGCAGCATTTTTGCTGCGGGCTAATACGTCTTGTGGCATGGTCCGTTCAAAACAGCCCAGCTCACCCATTGAAACGAGAGGCTGCCAACTTAGATCGCCAGGATTTAGCGTGTACCCGTCTAAAACAACTATTTGCATCTGTTTCTCTCACAACGAATTTCGGCTATAAAATGCATTTTGGCCGTCAGCCTTAGAACTTAAGGCTAGCACCAATATTGGCTTGGCCTTGCCACATGATGTCTGTTTGAATATTCCAAATACAACCCTGGCCACTGCAAAATAACTCATTGTCTGCATTTACAAAGGTCGCATAACCCTTAACCTCTGCGAACAACGAAAATGCACTGGTCGCTTGGTACTCTATGCCGGCACCTAATGCCACAGAAAAGCGGGTTTCATTCGAATAATCTCCGCTTGGTCTCATCTGAGTTAAACCCAGACTGGTGGTGACATAGGGCTTTACGTCTTGCATAGGGAAATACAAGCTGCCGCCAATATGAAAGTAGTCGACATCCATTTTAGTGATGACATCTGGGCTGAAATTGCCACTGGCACGTAAGTCAGTCGATTGATGGCTATAAAGCAGGTAAACATTGCCTGGATCTTTAGTGGTAAAACCGAGCATCACCCCATAGTTTTCAGACTCGGACACTTTTAGCGTGCCACTGTCTTCACCTTGGGTGCTGTAAATATCGAAGTCGCTCGCGCCGAAACTGTAACCACCAAAGGGGGCGACATAGACTTCAGCCGCAGCAGGCAAAGAGCAAAACGCGGTCAATATAAGTGCTAGGCTTTTTTTCATGACAGATCCTTCTCGTTTAACATTATTATAGTTATATAGGATTAGCGCATACCTCTATCACCCTTAACCCTATCATAAGCAGCTTGAATATCTTGCGCTTTTGTTTTCGCCAGCTGCATCATTTCAGGTGGTAAACCTTTGGCGACTAACTTGTCAGGATGATGCTCGTTCATTAGCTTGCGATAGGCTCTTTTAATCTCTTGGTCAGACATTGACTCCTCCATCCCCAAAACATCATAAGCATCTTCAACGGAAGTATGATTACCACCACCCTTCTGGTGAAAGTTAAACTCTGCCTGCCAACGTGTAAGTAAATCGTCCAATTGCTTCTGGCTAAAACCTAACTCTTTAGCAATCGTCGATAGAATTGAATGCTCTTTAGGGTCCAAAGTGGCATCTGATAACGCCGTTTGAATTTGGATCTCTAAGAACATCTGCAATAGCTCTTTGCGCCCCATTGAGATCAATCTAAAAGTTTTCAGGCAAGCATGGATATCAAAGTCGCTTTCCTTGCCCTCTATAAAGGCAGCTTGAGCATCTGCTCTTGCTTCACCACTTAAACGCATTTGATCCATGAGCGCGTTGGCAATACGAATATCAACTTCGGTCACCTGGCCCGATGCTTTCGCCACATGCCCCATAACAGCAAAAGTAGTATTGAAAAATAGCGCCTGTCGCTTACTGCTATTACCGATCCCAGCTCGGAGACTCTGACGACGATCAAACATATGCCCAAGCCACAGCCCGAAAATTCCGCCACCAATACGGCCAAACATAAACCCGATAATAAAACCGAAAACTTTACCCCAAATTCGCATTACTTACCCTTTTGTGTTTCACGTACTTCAATTTGTGCCAAACGCGCTACAGTGCCGACATCGCACCAATACTTGCCAAAATAACTACCTGTTACTTGCTCTTTAATCATTGCATCACGAAGCAAGGGCGCGAGCGCAAACCTCTGCTCCGAGATTTGCGCAAACATATTCGGCTGATAAATACCCATTCCCGAGAACGTAAGTTTGTTATCCCCTACCATCGATACCTTGCCATCCAATAGCGCGAAGTCGCCATTAGGATGTTGAGCCGGATTGTCGACTAACCACAAATGGGCAAGTTGTCCCGCAGCCAAGCGCTCCATTTTAGGCAGTGCATCAATGAAGATGTCACCATTAATGACAAAAAAGGGTTCATCACCGAGTAATGTTAGTGCTTTCTTAATGCCGCCTCCAGTCTCTAGTGCTTGTGTTTCTTCACTGTAGAGGATCTTCAGCCCCCACCTAGCACCGTCACCTAATGCTGATAGCAGTTTATGACCGAGCCACGCATGGTTGATAATCACCTCTGTAAAACCCGCTAAGGCTAACTTTTCTAAGTGGTATACAATCAGTGGTTTGTTGGCGACCTCAACCAAAGGCTTTGGCAGACTATCGGTTAACGGACGTAGTCTCTCCCCACGTCCAGCAGCTAAAATCATCGCTTTCATTTTTTGGCCTTAACAGCAGGAATGACCACGCTTGCAATCCATTGGCTAAACACACTCAGCTCTGGATAACGCCTCGCTATATCTCGAATATATTCCAATGTTAACGGAATATCAGCCATATAAGCGGGCTTGCCGTCACGGTAGTTCAATCTAGCAAAAATGCCGGCGGCTTTTATATGTCGTTGCAATCCCATTAAATCAAACCAGCGTTGATACTGGGCAAAGCTAATGTCTGCAGGCAGTAGCTGCGCTGCTATCGCTTGCTCGTAGTGGATAAGCATGAGCTCGTTGACTTGCTCTTCAGGCCAACGAATATAGCAGTCTCTTAATAATGAAACCGCATCATAAGTCACTGGACCAATAACAGCATCTTGAAAGTCGATCACCTTCAATTCATCGTCTTGTAGCATGATATTGCGGCTATGGTAATCTCGATGCATACCCACTTGAGGCTGCTGCTTGACGTTATCGGTTAGGATTTGAAAGACCTTATCGGTCTGAACACGCACTTCATCAATCGATAATCCAAGATGGTGCACTGCAAGCCATTGGGTAAATATGTTCAATTCCCGCAACACAAACTCATCGTCATAAATAGGCAAGGCTGCTTGATCCGTCGCTGTGACTTTAGCAATATTGTTTAACAGCAATAGTGCTTGTTGATAATACTGCTTTAGATTGCTTGGGTTCAATACCGATAACAACTGCACATCACCGAGATCGCTTAGCAGCATAAACCCCTGTTCAGCATCGCCACTGATCACTTTCGGCACGGGTATGTCGCATCTTGAATAACTTGCTGCAATCTGTATAAACGGCGTTATTGGCACCAGTTTTGGTGGTGAATCAACTACAATATAGGAAACTGAGTCAAGGGTAACGCGAAAGTAACGTCTAAAACTGGCGTCTCCCGAAATGAGTATTGGTGATACGTTTACGCTAAAATACTGGTTTAGCCATGCATTTAACTGAAGAAATCTAGGATCTGACAAGGGCACCTCATGGCTCTTAAGGAGAAATTGCTTTATTATAACGACAAAATGGAAACAGCTAAGCGATTGAAACAAATTATTTGGCTGCGTTGCCCAAGAAAGGGTGCAACTTTTCTCCTCTTCAATAGTCCAGACTAAGAAATCATAATTAATTGACCTAAGATGCAGATCCGTTATTTTCTGGCCTTGAGCCTGCTTCCCCAATTAGTCTTGGCAAATGACGCCGATACTGTAACTGTTGAAAGTTCGCAGTGTATTATAGAGCCTCCTGTTAAGCCGTATATTCCTCTGTATGATTTAGATAATCCTGCAGATCTTGAACGTATTTCCATTATTTCTGACCGCTCTGAAGCGCAAATGGGCAAACAAGCCAAATTCAATGGTGATGTTAGCTTCAGTCAAGGGGGAAGAAACATCTCCGCAGATGAAGCAATACTGGATCAAGAAGCTGAAGAATTAACCGCCAACGGTAACCTAGTATTTCAAGATGAACTCTTTACCGTCACTGCCGATTCACTAGTGGCAAAAATGCGTAGCAATAGCGCAACCTTACTCGGCGCCAAGTATTGGCTTCATGGCCAACAGATCCATGGCGATGCCAATGAATTAGAGATCACCAAAGATAACAATTTATTGCTGTCAAAAACCAATTTTACTACCTGCCCACCAGACTCACCCTCATGGTTGTTAGAAGCGGATAGAATAAAAATTGATAGCAAAGAAGAGTGGGGAGAAATTTGGGATGCCAAACTAATCATTGGCGGCGTTCCCATTATGTATATCCCTTATATGACCATTCCAGTCTCGGATAAACGTAAATCTGGATTTTTATTCCCCTCCTTTAGTACCAGTACCACTAATGGTGTTGAAGTAGCGACACCCTATTATTGGAATATTGCTCCAGAGTTCGATCTCACGTTTACCCCGAACTATATGTCTGCTCGCGGTCTATACACTAAAACCGAATTTAGATATCTCGCCGGCGACAAACAACAAGGTCAATTGAACTTTGAATTTCTGCCCGACGATGACAAATTAGCTAATAGCCCTAACCGTTACCTTTACCATTGGGAACATAATGGTGCGATCGGCAAAAACTGGCGCGTATTGGCCAACTATACCGACGTGTCAGACAACAACTATTTCAACGACCTTAATTCAGATGTGCAGCGCGCTACCGATAATCAATTAACTCGTATCGGTGAAATTAGTTATTTTGAAGAAAACTGGGACATTAGTGGTCGCGTACAAGACATCAAGGTACTTGGAGAGGAGGAGAAACCTTACCAAGTGATGCCGCAGTTCACCTTTAATTACCGAGCACCTGAATATTGGAACGGCTTTGATGTTAACTTGATGAGCGAAGTCACCAATTTCTCCCATCAAGACAGTGAATACTCTACCGCTACACGTGTACATATTGAACCCAGTATCTCTTATCCAATTCATGGTCCAGCAGGCTCATTAACCAGTGAAGTCAAACTACTGCAAACCAACTATTGGCAAGATGACAACTCCGGTCTATCTAACTCGACACTTGATGACACCGTTAGTAGAACCTTGCCGCAAGTGCGAATTCACGGCCAGATCAATTTTGAGCGTTTCACCGACTACTTCGATACTAACTACCGTCAAACATTGGAACCGCAATTCCAATACCTTTATGTTGGATATGAAGATCAATCTAACATCGGTATTTACGATACCGCTCAATTACAAGACGACTATAACGGACTGTTTCGTGATCGCCGCTTTTCAGGCTTAGATCGCATAGCGGACGCCAATCAGTTCACGTTAGGTTTAACGACCAAGTTATTTGATGAGCAGAATAAGGAAATATTCAAGTTTAGCTTGGGACAAATAATGTACTTGGAAGACAGCCGTGTTGGCCTTAATGACGTTAATGGCAGTTCAGATACCTTTGTCCAAGAGAACACCTCTAACTCGGCGCTTGCAGCAGAACTAAGTACCCAGCTTTATGCTGATTGGTTCTTAAGTGGCTCGATTCAATACGATGTTAAAGAGAGCGAAAATAAGAAGAGCGAGCTCACCGTTGATTACCGCCCAGGCAAGAATAAACTGCTGCAAGCAAGTTATCGATACGTTCCTGATCTGCTCAATACTAATACCAACGAATCAGTTGATATCAAACAAGTTGGCTTTAGAGGTGCATGGCCAATTAGTGACAGCTTATATCTCGTTGGGAACTGGTATTATGACCTCAATGAAAGTCGTAGCGTCGAAACCTATACAGGATTTCAATATGAATCATGTTGCTGGGCACTACGTTTGAGTTATCATTACCGCATTAAGACCAATTACATTGACGAAGACAACCCAGTCAATGATACTCGAGAACTATTTGAAAGCGGCGTTTACCTGAATTTTGTAATCAAAGGTTTAGGCGGTTCGGGTCCTTTAGGGGTCTCAGATATGCTTGATGACGGTCTATTTAACTATCGAAAACCGCTTTATTTAAAGAACTAAATTAACAAAATCAGCTAAAATGCTGAACCTAGCTGAAGACAAGCAGTCAAAGCAGGACAAAAGAATCATTAACACGCTATGAAAATAGCGTAAATGACACTCATAAATGCCAAGGATTTTTGTGGATGAAACGCTGTAATCGATTGATTTTTGCTTTACTAACATTAGCAATGAGCCAAATTGCTCACGCTGCGGTTGAACCATTAGACCGAGTCACAGTGCAAATAAATGAAGGTATCATTTTAGAAAGTGAAGTGGTAGGCATGGTCGCAACCATTAAAGCCAATGCTGCCACAGCAGGGCAAAAGCTACCATCAGATAATGCATTGCGAACACAGGTTATTGAACGTCTTATTTTAACGCGCTTACAGATGCAGATGGCCGATCGCATTGGCTTGAATATTGGTGATCTTCAGTTAGATCAGACCATTGAAAACATTGCCAAAGAACAAAATATAACTGTCGAACAGATGAAAACGCAGATCGAACTTGATGGTACCTCCTTTGCACAATATCGTGAGCAGCTACGTGAAGAAGTGACTCTGGGTGAAATCCAACGTATTCAAGTTCAACGACGCATCCAAGTTTCTCCGCAAGAGATCAACAATCTGGTCAACTTGATAAACGAGCAAGGCTTGAAAGATGTTGAATTCCAGATTGGCCACATTCTGATCGACGTCGCCAGTGATGCAACCAGCGCTCAGCTTGAAGCCTCAAGTAAAAGAGCCGATATAGTATTAAAACGCCTAAACGATGGTGATGACTTTAGAAGTATCGCCATTGCAGCCTCTGCCGGCCCCAAAGCACTTGAAGGTGGTATTTGGGATTATATGAACATCAACGAAATGCCAACACTTTTTGCTGAAGTGGTTAGCGACGCCAAGATTGGTGATATCATAGGTCCAATCAAAAGTGGCGCAGGCCTGCACATCCTAAAAGTCATGGATGCACGAGGCTTGCAAACCCAAGAGGTTGAAGAGGTTAAATCACGCCACATACTATTAAAGCCGTCTCCTATTCTTTCAGAAGAGCGAGCCAAAAGTATGATGGACAGATTCTTAGCGCAAATCCGCTCTGGTGAAGCTAAGTTTGAAGATTTGGCGCGCCAATATTCAGAAGACCCAGGTTCTGCAGTCAAAGGCGGTGATTTGGGCTGGGCAGATCCTAACGTCTGGGTCCCTGCATTTAAACAAACATTGAACACCCTCAATGAGGGTGAGATAAGTGAGCCATTCCGTTCAACTCACGGCTGGCACATTGTTCAACTTGAAGGGAAGCGCACGACCGATGCAACCGATAAATTTAATACCAACCGAGCTCATCAGTTGATATATCGTCGTAAATTTAACGAAGAGTTACAGAACTGGTTAGATGAAATGCGCACTGAGGCATTTATCGATATTTTCGAGCCGGAACCGAATCGAGGTTAATCATATTGTCGACTAAACGAATCGCTATCACGCCGGGTGAACCGGCGGGTATAGGCCCCGATTTAGTAATACAACTAGCTCAGCAGGCTTGGCCTGCTGAGTTAGTTGTTTGTGCTGATCCGCAACTATTACAATCTCGAGCCAAAAAGTTAGGGTTAGCAGTTCAACTGCGACCATACCAGCCAAACCAAGCAGCTAAAGCTCAAGAAGCGGGTACGCTCACCATTGTTCCTTTTACTTTGGAGAGCGAAGCGGTATGTGGCAAACTCGATGAGCAAAACAGTCACTATGTTATCGATACACTGCGTTTTGCTGGTGAGAAGAACATGGTGGGTGAGTTTGATGCTGTGGTGACTGGCCCTGTGCATAAAGGGATCATTAATCAAGCTGGGATCCCATTCAGTGGTCATACTGAGTTTTTTGCCAATCAGGCAAATTGCCAAGATGTGGTCATGATGCTTGCCGCTCCTGGATTACAGGTCGCACTTGTCACGACACATATTCCACTGGCGTATGTAGCAAAGGCAATCACTCGCGACCGATTGCATCAGATAGTAAAAATTCTCCATAAAGATCTTGTGGAAAAATTTGCTATCCCAGCGCCGAAGATCTATGTCTGTGGCCTAAACCCCCATGCGGGCGAAGACGGGCATTTAGGTAGAGAAGAGATCGATATCATCATACCTGCTCTTGAGGAATTAAGAGCGTTAGGTATGAATATCGTTGGTCCACTGCCTGCAGATACACTGTTTCAACCCAAATACTTAGAAGATGCTGATGTGGTGCTCGCCATGTACCACGATCAAGGCCTTCCAGTACTAAAAGCTAGAGGTTTTGGCAGTTCAGTCAATATTACTCTAGGATTACCCTACATAAGAACATCGGTCGACCACGGTACGGCCTTAGAACTTGCAGGCACTGGTTCTGCTGATATTGGTAGTTTTGTCTGTGCATTGAATAGAGCCATTGATTTGGCTGCAAAGAATTAGTGAAAAAGTTAACCCATGAGTAATAAAGTACATTTAGGCCATACGGCTAGAAAACGCTTCGGTCAGAACTTCTTGACCGATCAGAATGTGATCAATCGAATCGTCGGTGCTATTTCGCCAGATAACGATCACGTTATGGTTGAAATCGGCCCCGGCTTAGCAGCGCTGACTGAGCCCGTTGCTAGCGGTATCGACAAGTTAACCGTCGTCGAGTTAGACAAAGATTTAGTTGAGCGTCTAAAAAAACATCCGACGCTGAAAGACAAGCTTGAGATCCACCAAGGTGATGCGCTTGATTTTGATTTTAAACAATTAGTACGTGAAGATATGCAGATGAAAGTGTTTGGTAATCTGCCATATAACATCTCTACGCCGCTGATGTTTCATCTATTTGAGTTTGCACAGTACATCGAAAATATGCACTTCATGCTCCAAAAAGAAGTGGTGTTGAGATTGTCAGCAAGCCCAGGGACTAAAGCCTACGGCCGCCTTACCGTGATGGCACAATATCATTGCCAAATCATGCCAGTGTTGGAAGTTCCACCAGAGTCTTTTACTCCAGCACCAAAAGTAGACTCGGCGGTAGTACGGTTAGTGCCTTTTAAAACCAAACCTTTCCCTTGTAAAGATGTGGAAATGTTAAGGCATTTAACAACAACTGCATTTAATATGCGCCGTAAGACATTGAGGAATAACCTCAAACACATGATAAGCGATGATGAGTTCTCGCAGCTTAATATCGACCCCACATTGCGACCAGAACAAATAAGTGTCGAGCAATATGTTGCCATGGCAAACTTGTACATCGACAAGCAAGCTTAAAGCACCATAATGGCTTAAACATTTGGAAAGGGCATTAATTTGCCCTTTTTTATTTTCTGCGATTCAAAGCACATTTTCTATCTATTCCGTACCAGTGCCATTATTATAATGTTAACTCATGCTAGATATTCATACTTAAGGCTAAACATGACCCAAAGTACGACATCCATAAAAGTTGAAGTTAAAACGGAATATATTGAAGCCCAGTCAACTCCAGATGAAGAGAAGTTTCTATTCAGTTATACCATCACCATTATTAATCTGGGCGACCAAGATGTGACGTTAAAAAGCCGCCATTGGTGCATCACCGATGCTAATGGACGTAAGAGCGAAGTCCAAGGCGCTGGCGTCGTTGGTGAAACGCCAACGATAAAGCCAAACACTGCGTATCAATATACCAGCGGTACCGTTTTAGAAACCCCATTTGGCGTAATGGAAGGTAGCTACACCATGCAAAAAAGCAATGGTGAAGAGTTTAAAGCGCCTATATCAGCATTCAGTCTTGCCGTTCCAGGCTTGCTTCATTAAAGGTTATATCGTTACATGGCGAATTATTTTGTAGGGGACATTCAAGGTTGTTTCCATGAGCTGAAATTAGTACTGAGTAAAGTGGCATTTAACCCTTCAACAGATTGTCTCTGGGCCGTCGGAGACTTAGTCGCCCGTGGCGATGGTTCGCTGCAAACCCTACAATATTTTAAGTCATTAGAAGGCTCGGCCAAGGTGGTACTCGGCAACCACGATCTGCACTTACTTGCTGTCCACGGAAAATTAAAGCGCGTTAACCCCAAAGACCATTTAACCGAGCTGTTAACCTCTACAGATATTGGAGTATTAGTGGATTGGTTACGTCTTCAGCCACTTTATCAAGAATATCCTGAGCAGAATATTCTAATGACCCATGCGGGTATTCCACCACAGTGGGATCTGAAAATACTAAGACATCAAGCGGATATTGTCGCAGACGCACTGCAACAACCCGATTACTTAAGCGCTTTGATTGCAAAAATGTACACTAATTCAGTTGATAAATGGCGTGATGATTTAACTGAACTTGAGAAAAAAATCTATACCATTAATGCGCTTACACGCATGCGTTATTTATACCCCGACGGTCGTCTAGACTTTGATTGCAAATTACCGATAGAACAATGTGATAATCCGCAATTGTCTCCTTGGTACATCCATAACGCCCTACTTCGTCCGGAACACACTCTCGTTTTTGGCCATTGGGCTGCCATTATGGGCGAAGTTAACTCCCCAGCACTACATGCGCTCGACACTGGCTGCTGTTGGGGAGAACATCTAACACTATGGCACCTAGAGTCAGACCAAAAAATCACTCAAAATAAGTTAAAAAAGAGTTAAACTAAGCGCGCACTCGGTCGATATAACATAACAGCGTGCCTTCCAATGTGATGTCGCCATCTGGAATAATAATATAATAATAAACGGAGCTTCTATGAAATTAAATGTTGCCACTAGAGTGATTGGAGGGTTCACAGTTGTCACCTTCCTGCTCGTCGTATTGGGCGCTGCATCATGGTTTACCTATAGTAAGCTAAAAACCAGTACAACATTATTACAAGAGCTTAGTCTTCCAGCTTTGGAGTCAAGTAACCTTCTATCTAAAACCCTCTCCCAGCAAGAAAAGCTGTTAATGATGGCCTACCATAGTGCAGATAGCAAAGCGGTTCCTGCAATCAAGTCGAAATTTCAATCGGCCAGTAAAACCTTCAGCAGGGAGCTAAGCCAGCTGACGACTTTGGTCAATGACAGAAGTGATTTCAGCCAAGTCATCAGAAAGCTAAAAAGTGGTTATAGTAAGTTTGAAAATGAAAGCCAAAGCATGATCGCCGCCCATGAAAATGCATTGTTAACGCAAGCCATGATTAACACTAAATACGATGACGCTGAAATGGCGGTAGATGATAGCGCTTCGCTTTTACTTGATCTTATCGATTTGGAGCTAAGTGAAGATCTCATCGATCAAGAGATAGCGGCCACAGCAGCGGCACTAGATTCTAGCTTAAGCAGTATTGTGAGTACCAGCTTTGACTTAATTGGCACCACTAACAGATTAAAATTCAATACCATCTCTAAAGAACTTGATTACATCGTCAGTGATACCAAAAGTAGACTGCAATATGTCACTAATCATTGGGATGGTGTTGTTGAAGCGGCGCTCATTGATGAGATTAATCTTGAAGCTGCAAAAGTATTTACACTGATTAACGGCAGTAACTCGTTAATTGGCTTAAAGGCTAAAGAGATCGATCTCAATAACAAAGCGTCTCTCCTACTCAACTCTGTCGAGAAGGAAGCTAATAACGTCAACAAACAGATGGCAAGCCTCACCTCAACAATAGAGTCTATCTCCAAAGAAGTCAGTGAAAACGCAATAAAAGATATCGATAATGCCAGCATACAAACACTGATCCTGGTACTCATTGCCATTGTGGTGGCCATTGTGGTCAGTATCGCTGTTGTTCGACCTCTTACCCGTTCATTGGATAAAATTAATCACGCCCTAAATGTGCTGGCATCAGGTGATTTAACCCATAAGCTTGATGATACAGGCCATGATGAATTTGCTAAATTGTCAGCCAACTGCAACAAACTCGTCGACAGCTTACGTGTCCTAATTCAAGGGATACTTAACCGCTCTGACCAACTTGCTGCGGCAGCAGAAGAAACATCAGCCATTACCGCCCAAACAACGGTCGGTATCCAAGAGCAGAAGAGTCAGGTGGATCAAGTCGCTACGGCAACCACTCAGCTAAGCTCTAGTGCGCAGCAGGTGACAGCGAGCGCAGATGAAGCCTTAAGCCAGATAAAAGCGGCTGATGATGAAAGCCGACATATGCGTCTTATCGCTGATGAAAATAAGAGCACAATACTGGCACTCGCTGATGAAGTATCAAAAGCAGGGGTGGTGATTAACAAGGTTCATGCCGATAGTGCTTCCATTGGCTCGATATTGGATGTGATTAGGGCTATTGCAGAACAAACCAACTTACTCGCGCTCAATGCTGCCATTGAAGCTGCGCGAGCCGGAGAGCAGGGGCGAGGCTTCGCCGTCGTCGCTGATGAAGTGCGCAGTCTAGCGTCTAGAACCCAAGATTCAACTCAAGAGATCCAGCAGATGATTGAAGTGCTGCAACAAGGAACTCAAGAGGCTGTTGCTGTCATGGAGCTAGGACGTTTACAAGCAAACTCCTGTGTTGAAAAAACCGAACAAGCAAATATTGCGCTTGAAAGCATTAGTGATGCAGTGCATCGTGCCCACGATTCAGGAACCCATATTGCACACGCAGCACAAGAACAAAACTTGGTCAGCCAGCAAGTTTCAGAAAAACTTGAACACATAGCTGCAATCTCAGAAGAGACCTCAACGGGTGCAGATCAAACCGCACAGTCTAGCCATCAAGTTGCACAGCTTGCAGAAGAGCTGCAAGCTTCGGTGAAAGAGTTTAAGGTTTAAGTTTAGGTTTAATAGCTTTAACAATAGAAAGGAGAACTGCTTTGCAGCTCTCCTTTCTTTTTGCACTATTGTCTTAAATGGTGAACAAATACTTCCCCTGGCGTTCATAACATCAACAAATATCTTTTTTGAGGGAAGCATTGAAGTAAGTCAGCACCATTGGCTTAGATACCCTAATATAAATCGCTACGATTTAAATTAAGCAATCGTTATTAGTGCTAGATGAGAGATATAAAAAAACCGGGAAAACCCGGCTCTTTAAAATTTGATAGTGAATCAAGAGGTAAAATTAACCGCCAGCTAAACGGTCATTAATCGCTATCGTGATTTCACTCGCCGAATGGCCATTACTTGCAGCCCATGCGGCAACGGTGAGACCATCACTTTCAGTTTTTCCTAGATGAGATGCTGGCAGCCTCTTAGCAACAAAGGTACCTACTGCATTGGCACCATTCTTCATGGCAAACCTCAGTAAACTATCACCATTGCAAGAAACACCATTATATATATTACGTAATTTAACCCGGCTTTCTTTTAGCTTCTTACGCAAACGGTTTTTATCATCACTGGCCACATAGTTACAAATATTGGCAGCTAATTGATCTTGATTCGCTAATGTTGGGGTTGGTATTGATATTGAAGATGCCACAATCAGTGCAGCGATGCTCATGGATAGCAAGCGCATCAGACACTCCTTATTCTTTTAGTTTTTATTTATTATTATTAAAAAAGCACTTATTAATATATATGCTTTTTTATCATCGTTACAGGGTACTAAACAACCCGTCTAACTTAACATTTTCTACCCATTTTGATAAAGCAATATTCCAGTTGCTTGTCACTTATTGCTACATCACGCGACATTTCTAGCCAAGTACCATCATCCCACTGGGGGAAATAGGTATCACCTTCAACTTCTAATGAAATTTCAGTCAAATATAAAATATCTGCTACGGATAGCAAACTAGCATAAAGCTGCCCTCCTCCCATGATAATCAGCTCTTCACAGTCGCCTGCGGCGAGCTTGGCATCTTCAAAACTAGTGACTGTTGTTACGCCCTCTATAACAAGGTCAGCTTGACGGCTAATCACAATATTATGCCGCCCCGGCAGTGGACGGCCAATTGATTCATAGGTCTTTCGTCCCATCACCACCGGCTTACCTAAAGTGATGGCCTTAAAATGGCGTAGATCTTCAGGCAGGTGCCATGGCATTTTGTTGTCTTTACCAATTACGCGGTTATTCGCCATAGCGGCAATCATAGCAATTTTCAAAATAGTTCCTTTTAATTTTGTTAGATGACTGGACGCGAGCGAAAATAAAGCAGGCCTGGCATAGCAAGACCCACTGAAAGTGCGCCGAGAATAAATACAGTTTTGAGACCATTACTGATGACTTCAGATGTGAGCTCTGGACTAACATGAGACTGTGCCGTTAACTGAACTAATGCTATTACAGTATTAAACGCATACGTACCAGGGATCATCGGGATGATTGCTGCAACCGCATACATCAAAGGCGGTGCGAGGTGACGTTTAGCAAAGCCAATGGTCACTATGCCCACTAGCGCAGCAGCCAAGAATGTAGCCCATTCGATTGGCAAACCTAAGCTTAACCACAAGGTACGACTACCATGGCCCATCGCTCCCGCTAAAGCACAATAAGGCAAGAAACGACGGGGTACATTAAACACCATAGCAAACCCAACCGCAGGAATAGCAGAAAAAACAGCATCGTTTAGCATGGCTAAAATAAGCGATATCATAAAAACAATCCACCGATCTGCATCGCCATGGTAATCCCAATCACAGATGACAGCGTCAGCAAAGTAGCATGGCCCCAGCGTGATATACCGACGTTCAAGTGCCCCTTTACCATATCAGATATTGCATTAATCATTGGAAAGCCTGGCACCAGCATCAATACACTTGCAGCCATGGGTAACTTAGGTGTGTCAGTGAGATCAAATTGAAAGCCAGTTTGCGAAATGATGGTAGTGACAAAGGCAGTTACGCTGAAATTGAGCAGTAAGTTAAAATGGCGCTTGGCGATGGAAAGACGCACGAACATGCCGATAGCAGAGGCTAAAAACGTAATCATACAAGCAGCAATATCGCCACCGAATAGATGGCAAAAGCTGGCACAAGATAACCCTATCATCGGCACGACATATTTTGCTGGATAAGTCTTAGGTTCGATGCGGGCGACACGTTTACGCACTTCATGCAGGCCGTATATGCCCTTTTCCGTCAACAGGCAGATACGCTGAAGTTCGCATACGATGGTCATATTAATGCCATGCTCACGCGTTCGTCTGGTTGTGGTAATGCAGCGCCCATGAACAAGGCTAGTTAAAACGAGGCAGTTGGAGGAGATCGATATTTCGACACTGGCTAAACCCAGGGCGTAGCCTAAGCGCTGACTAATCTCTTCAACAAGTTCAGAGTCAGCGCCATAAGCGAGAAGAAGTTGAGCAACCCTAACAACTTGACGTGTAATATCATTTTGCGTGTCAGCGTACAATTCTCAACGTCCTCTATTGAAACTACCTATCGTTGATAGATAACCTCAACATCATAATCATCATCATCGAAATCGTCGTCATCAGAATCACCTTCGTAATTTTCGTTGACGGACTCGTTAGCATTTTGATGGTAATTATCCCACTTAAACTCAACTTCGGCTTCCACGTCAACTTCCTCTTCTGGAGGTAACGACGCAATGTAGTCCAAAAGCTTAAGTGCTAATTCAGCTGTACCTTCGCGGTTATAAGCTGAAATAGTAAATACTTCGCCATCCCACTCTAGTTCTTTAACAATCTTGTCGATTTTTTGTTGCAGCTCGTCTTCGAGCATCAAATCGGCTTTGTTAATCACTAACCAACGTGGCTTGCCAGCAAGCTTAGGCGAATGTTTCTCTAGCTCAGCAACGATAGCACGTGCAGATTCTGCAGGGCTGCTACCATCGATAGGTTCAACATCCAAAATGTGTAACAGTACGCGGCAACGTTCTAAGTGCTTCAAGAATTGAACACCAAGCCCGGCTCCATCTGCAGCACCTTCGATTAGACCGGGAATATCCGCAATCACAAAGCTTTGACCAGGTCTTGGGTTAACCACACCAAGGTTAGGCACCAAGGTAGTAAACGGATAATCCGCTACTTTTGGCTTTGCTTTCGATACTGAGCGAATAAACGTCGACTTACCGGCATTCGGCATGCCAAGTAGACCAACATCAGCAAGCAGCATCAGCTCGAGTCTCAAGCTGCGCACATCGCCATCTGTACCTAGGGTTTTCTGCCTAGGTGCACGGTTAGTACTGCTTTTGAAGCGAGTATTACCTAGACCATGGAAACCACCTTTAGCCACAAGCATTTTTTGGCCATGTGTGGTTAAATCACCAAGAGCTTCTTCTGTCTCGGCATCTATTGCTCGGGTACCAACAGGCACTTTAAGCACGAGATCTGCGCCGCCATGACCGGTACTGTCACGACCACGACCGTTCTTACCGCGCTCAGCATTATGAAAGCGTTCAAACTGAAAGGTAATTAACGTGTTAAGGTTTTCGTCAGCCTGCAGATAAACACTACCGCCGTCACCACCATCACCGCCATCAGGACCGCCATCAGGAACATATTTTTCACGTCTAAAACTGACGCAACCACTGCCACCATTGCCCGCTTCAACACGGATAATCGCTTCATCGACAAACTTCATACAAACTCCTGGCACCACAGAATGAAAGAATTATACTCTCAACGATTCTAGTCGCCAAAAAACAATTTACTTAATATTAAAAAAAACAAAGCCCCACCAATGGCGGGGCTTAGTATCAATCTTAGCGTAAAGCTAAAGATTAATCTTCAATGCTGATGAACTTGCGGTTCTGTGGACCTTTAACTTCAAACTTCACTTTACCAGCGGTAAGTGCGAATAAAGTGTGGTCACGACCGATACCAACATTAACACCAGCGTGGAATTTAGTACCACGTTGACGAACGATGATGTTACCAGCTAGAACTGATTCGCCGCCAAAGCGCTTTACACCAAGACGTTTACTTTCTGAATCGCGGCCGTTACGAGTAGAACCGCCAGCTTTTTTATGTGCCATGAGTTAGACTCCTAATTAAGCGTTAATAGCTGTAATTTTAACTTCGGTGAACCATTGACGATGGCCCATTTTCTTATCGTGGTGCTTACGACGACGGAACTTGATAATAGTTACCTTGTCTGCACGGCCATGGCTGACAACTTCAGCAACAACCTTACCACCTTCAACTAAAGGTGCACCTACGTGTACAGTCTCACCATCTGCAACCAAAAGAACTTGGTCGAACTCGATAGTTTCGCCTGTAGCGACTTCTAATTTTTCTAAACGAACTGTATGACCGGCTTCAACGCGATGTTGCTTGCCGCCACTTTGAAAAACAGCGTACATAGCTATTTTACTCCGATATTCTAACACGCCGCTCAAACATTATAGATTGATGCAGGGGTGCTATAAAAGCTTTAATGACAATGGTCGCGGAGTTTACGCTAAGAACCGGCATCTGACAAGTGCTAATTGACTAAGAATAAAAAAAGACCCAAATATCTCTCACTATCGGCGACAACTACTGTCTTGCGGCGTAAATTTAGGTAGAATCTTACTATTATAACATTAACGTCTTAAATGAGCTGCATATTGTCAGGCAGCCAACAAATCAGAGTCTATTTATGGATTTAAACGCCATTCGTCAATTGGCTGATAGTGATATGCAAGCTGTCAACCAACTGATCTATAAGCAACTAGAGTCAGATGTCGCCCTAATTAATCAATTAGGCTTTTACATTATTAACGGTGGCGGTAAGCGCTTAAGACCATTATTGTCCATTTTAGCGGCTCGGGCGATCGACTATAAAGGTGATTCTCATCTCAAGTTGGCGGCGATCATCGAATTTATACATACCGCTTCGCTACTCCATGATGATGTGGTTGATGAATCAATGCTCCGTCGCGGCAGAGAAACGGCAAATGCACTGTTTGGTAATAGTGCCAGTGTATTAGTAGGTGACTTCCTTTATACCCGTTCATTCCAAATGATGACGGAGCTGAAAAGCTTACAAGTACTTGAGATACTCGCTGACGCGACCAACGTACTTGCCGAAGGTGAAGTCCTGCAGTTGATGAATTGCAACGACCCAGACACCACTGAAGCAAGCTACATGCGTGTCATCTATTGTAAGACTGCAAAATTGTTTGAAGCTGCGACACGCTTAGCAGGTTTGTTGGCCCAAAGTCCCGAAGAGATCCAAACAGCACTTGCTGAGTATGGTAAGTTTTTGGGGACCGCCTTTCAATTAACCGATGACCTACTTGATTACACGGCAGAAACAGAAGAGCTTGGTAAGAACATTGGTGATGATTTGGCTGAAGGCAAGCCCACATTACCGTTAATTTTTGCTATGGCCAAAGGTAACGATACTGAGAAAGCGCTCATTAGAGACGCGATTGAGAAAGGTGATGGTACCGAGAATATTGGAGTGATTTTAAGCGCACTAAAGCGTTGTGGCGCACTTGAATATACTGAACAGCGAGCTCAGGAAGAATCTGATAAAGCCATCGCCGCGTTAGCCATACTGCCAGAGTCAGAATATAAAACAGCGCTCATTTCGCTGGCTAGGATAGCCGTACAACGCAATCACTAATTCGATTGACCCAATAAAAACGGAGCCGATTGGCTCCGTTTTTCGTTAAGGTGTTAAATTTTTAAACGTTAAGCTTACTTAACAAATTCGATACCTAGCGTTATATCAGCTTTCAGCGTATCAAGCATTGCATCACGAGCGTTAGCTTCAAATGTGCTAACGTCACCATATGCTAGTACTTCTTCAATACCATTCTTGCCAAGAACAATAGGTTGAGCGAAGAATTCAGCATGTTCACTGCCGCCATCGATGTAAGCACATTCAACAATATTTGCTTCGCCTTGCAGGCCGCGAACAAGAGAAAGACCGAAACGGCAAGCTGCTTGTCCCATAGAAAGTGTCGCACTACCGCCACCCGCTTTAGCTTCAACAACTTCAGTACCGGCGTTCTGGATCCGCGTTGTTAGCGCTGCGACTTCTTCGTCAGTAAAGCTTACGCCTTTAACCTGTGAAAGAAGTGGAAGAATCGTCACGCCACTGTGGCCACCGATGACATTCACTTTAACGTCAGCAACGTTTAAGCCTTTTGCTTCAGCAACAAAAGTTTCAGAACGGATAACATCAAGCGTCGTGATACCAAACAAACGATTTTTATCATAAACACCGGCTTTCTTTAATACTTCTGCGGCAATAGCAACAGTCGTATTCACTGGGTTAGTGATAATACCTATAAGCGCAGTAGGGCAAGTCGCAGCACATTTTTCAACGAGGTTTCTGACGATCCCTGCGTTGATGTTGAATAGATCAGAGCGATCCATACCAGGCTTACGTGCAACGCCAGCAGAAATAAGAACGACATCGGCACCGTCTAACGCTGCTGATGGGTCTGCACCCGCAAATCCTTTTACTTCAACCGCTGTTGGGATGTGGCTTAAATCAACGGCAACACCCGGTGTTACAGGTGCAATATCATAAAGCGACAATTTAGAACCCGCAGGTAATTGAGTTTTTAATAGTAGGGCAAGCGCCTGGCCAATACCGCCAGCAGCACCAAGTACAGCAACTTTCATAGTTATCTCCGTCAATTCTCGGATTTTTGTGATTTAGATCCGTTTTTCTGATGGCGCAACAGTACTGGATTCACAACTAAAATTCAATTATCCCTTAGTCGTGTTTGTTATATTCTAAATTTACATTGCAGTTTGCAGTCGCACTAAAGCCCAGCCTAGCTGGCTTTACACAAAAGGATCTTGTAAAAGAGCAGCATAAAAAAAATTAGAATTAATACTCTACTCAGCACTGTTCAAATCAATAAAGCAACTCAGTGTGAATTATTATTCAACAAAACGAATGAAATTTGACATAAAAGCCGAATATAATCATCATAGAAGCGAATTTTTTGAATAAAGAATAATAAAATATGCAAGCAAGCAAAAATCAGGACGATTTAGTAAGAACCTTTAAGTTAATCTTAAAAGAGGAGCGTTTTGGCTCCCAGAGTGAAATTGTAACAGCACTTCAAGCTGAGGGCTTTAGCAATATTAACCAATCAAAAGTTTCGCGCATGCTAAGTAAATTTGGCGCGGTTCGAACCCGAAATGCTAAACAGCAGATGGTTTATTGCTTACCCGCAGAACTTGGCGTGCCTACCGCAGGTAGTCCACTCAAGAATCTGGTATTAGATGTAGATCATAACCAATCAATGATAGTGGTTCGCACTAGCCCCGGTGCAGCACAGTTAATTGCCAGATTACTCGATTCAATAGGTAAGCCAGAAGGCATTCTCGGTACGATAGCGGGCGATGACACCATCTTTATCAGCCCATCAAATATTGACAGGGTTGAAGATACATTAGAGACGGTAAAGTCGTTGTTCAATTACACTGATTAAGGATTGATCTGTCTTCAAATGATGTGAAAATACTCGCTTGAAAGACTTTGTGTGAGTCCTATTAAGGGGGTACTGCTGTAGCGCTTCCCCTTCTAGTAGACTTGCGCGCAACCGTTTTAGATGGATGACATGGATGTCGATGATCCTTGGGAGCCACTACGGACCTAACCCAAAGTGCATTGCCTCCCGCAACCCCGTATTTCCAAATGAATTTGGAATGGCAGCTCGACGCCATAAAGCCGTATTAACCAATTCATTAACAGCCCGCTATTATTCATTATTTAGAATAGTCTTTTCAGCGCCTCTTTTTCGCCCGTTATTTATCAGTTCCATATTGAATCACAGCCAGATTCATGCGAGATTGTGCATTACAAACGCAGTACCTTCGGGTTAAGGACATATAATGACTACAAAAATAATTAAAGTCGACGATGTTTGCTGGGAGTCTTGGCAGCATTCGGAAAAATATACCAGTCAGCAAAGACATATTGGAGATGCTGCTGGTGGTGAAAAGATTGGTGTCACCATGGAGAGACTTGCCCCTGGTAAATTTTCAACTGTAGCTCATTATCATACCAAGGAAGAGGAACATCTATACGCTCTTGAAGGGGAAGTCACACTACTCATTGATGGTGAAGAGCATCCGTTTGTAAAAGGCGACTACATCTGTTTCAACGCGGCCACAGCAATAGCACACACACTGAGAAACGACTCAGATAAAGAGTTCCTCTTCTTAGTCGTGGGAAACAGGGATAAACACGATGTTGTTGTCTATCCTGAAAATAATAAAGTGCTAGTTAGAGCCATTGACGAGATCTATGCCAAAAGACCAACCAACTACTGGGATCCTGATACAGGCAAATAGCCACTAGCATTCCGAGTAGAAAAAACGCACCTATTATGGTGCGTTTTGTCTAAAAACCAAAATTACTTTAAGTTGCTAGCAGCTTGCTGAGCGTTCTAGAAAATCTAGCGAAGGTGCAAAAAATGATGATCCCGTTAGCGCTTGGGTAAAGTGCATAAGATGATCATGATTCCCCTCTTTGTCACCATAGATCATACTCTCGAGCATTTTCTCAAAATTGACCGAATTACTACAGGTAGAAATAAACATCAGGCCTTGCTCTTTAACCGAGCCGTAAGGCATGCTTTGCCGTAGTATTTCCATCGAGTTACCATCAGCATCCTTAAGGTTAACTCGCTTAATGTGGCTGGTTAACGGTTTATCTGCAGATTCATATTCAATATTATCAACTTTGGTGCGGCCAATAATATCTTCTTGTTTCTTTTCTGGCAGTCGATTCCATTTACTCAAATTATGAGCAAATTTCTGTACATGCACATAGCTGCCATTTTTGAATTCGCTATCTTCATCACCAACCAGTGCCACACTTTGGCGACTGCGCCCTTTAGGGTTTTCAGTGCCATCAACAAAGCCGGTTAAATCACGACTGTCCATAAAACGGAAACCACGCTCTTCATCGACCAACTCTACAAGTCCATCAAACATCTGACACACTTCATTGGCTACCAAATGGAGAATATCGAAGCGATCACAACGCAGGTGCACAAATAGATCATACTCGATAGCAGGCGCATCTCTGTTGTCTTGGTTCATCGCCGGAAAGGGCTTTAGTTGCTGTGGTCGAGCAGCTGAGTAAAGTGCATCCCAATAGTTTGCCCCAATAGCGACAAATCCATTAAATGCGCTATCGGTAAATTGGTCTGCAAGATCGTGAATATATTGGGCCACATTGACGACACATGGGCGCATTTGCGAATCGATACCCTCATTGGCATTAAACATTAAATAGACACTGTGCAAATTCCCTTCAGCACAAACTCCCAGTTGTTCACGAGGCATAACCTGATTATCCATTTTTATATGTAACCCTTATTCATCATTAATCTTCGGCATTATTATCTACAACTTTAGCATTTAATAATTATACCTAACGCACATTAACCAGAATAAAGACTTATATTTAACCTACTTGCGAAGTGCTATGCTTGTGCCACATTGATTTTACCGTATGTAATGAGCACGAGTAAGCTGTAATAACGTTAAACCAATGACATGTTAAACGTTGTAGACACTAGCTTACTAAAGTAGTCAATAAATGACCATAAAATAACGAATGATACCCATTCCATCAAATAGTTGTTCATTCAACGCTTTGTCAGGTGGTTAAATATGTCGGGTAATGCAGTCGTTCTACTAACCGTTACAGTAATATCAAATGATGGGCTGTTGCACTAATCGCCACTTTTTCACCTATCTCGATAGCTAAATTTTCACTATGAACATCAAGTGTCATATCATCAAATTGGACCAAATACTGGCAGACATTGCCAAGAAAACGTCGCTCTGTAACGGTACCTATTCCCTGCTCACTCTTGGATATCTGCAAGTGCTGTGGCCGTAGTAAAAGTTCCGTTTCCTCATGTAGCGCAGCGTTAAGCGGACGATCACTGTTAATATCACCAATAAGGGTAGACACTGTTTTTTCCGCAATCACTTTTGCGGGTAAATAATTGCTAGCCCCTAAAAAGTCAGCAACATACTTGTCTTGTGGTCGCAAATACAACCCCTCAGCATCACCACATTGAACTATTTTACCGTGGTTAAACAACGCGAGCTTATCGGCGAAAACAAACGCTTCGTCTTTACTGTGAGTCACGAACACGGCGCTAATATCATGTTGCTTTAGAATGTTGCGGATCTCTAGCATCATCTCACGACGAACCTTGGCATCAATATTTGAAAAGGGCTCATCGAGTAGCAGCACTTCTGGCTCATAGGCCAGTGCTCGAGCGATGGATACCCTTTGCTGCTGACCACCAGAGAGTTCGTGTGGGTAACGCTCTGCTAATCCATCTAACTTGACCAGAGAGAGCATCTTTTCTAGCCGTGCCAGTCTCTGCTCTTTATTGGCTAGTTTCACACCAAAGAGGATATTTTCAGCCACGGTAAGATGAGGAAACAAAGCGTAATCCTGAAAGATCATCCCGATGCCCCGCTTCTCGCTAGCGATAAATTTCTTGTCAGAAACCACCGTTTTACCATTGATTACGATCTCACCTTCGGTAATGTTTTGCAGACCCGCTATCGCCCGTAGCAAGGTCGTTTTACCGCAACCACTGGGTCCCAGTAAGGCCACTATTTCGCCTTTCTCTACCGTTAAATCGACACCTTTAAGCACAAGCTGCTTCTGATAACGGCTATGAACATTGCTTACTTGTAACGTTGCCATATTACTTTTCTTGCTCCAAAGAACGGTTGAGGTATATCAACGGGACTAAACCCACCAACACGATAACAATCGCGGCCAAAGCGCCGTGCTCTAGCTGCTCATCTGAGACAAACTGAAATACATAAGTGGCCAAGTTTTCAAAGCCAATCGGCCTGAGTAGCAAAGCCGCAGGTAACTCTTTCATACACTCAATAAAGACCAATAGTAATCCGGCAAAAACCCCCTTCCGTAGTAACGGAATATGAACCCTAGTGAGCAAGGATTTTGGGGTTAAACCTAAGGTAACACTCGCCATATCTAAAGAGGGTGAAATACGTTTATAGCTAGTTTCAATACTGCCAATGGCAATAGCAGCAAAACGAATGCAAAAAGCACAGACAAGGATGAAGGCACTGCCAGTTAATATTAGGCCCGGCTCCTCAAAACCAAAATATTCAGCGACATCGTTAATCGCAAAATCAAGCAATGTAAAGGGTACAAGAATTCCAATGGCTAACACAGTACCAGGTAAAGCATATCCAGTTGACGCTAATCTCGAAGGCAACATATCTGCTCGCCTAGGGCTAGCTCTTCTGACAAACATTAGCAGGATCCCGATACACACACAGATGACGCTGACCAGCAGTGAAATCCATAAACTGTTAAAACTGTACTCAAAAAATTTGGCATTCCAGCTCTCGGCAAAATAGCCCCAAGCGTATTGCAGCAAAATAACGAATGGCAGCAAAAATGCTAGGGTTAATAAAGCAAAACAGTAGGCCGTTGCCGCAAACGCCCTTACACCACTCAATGAGTAACTGTCTAACTCTCCAGACGTTGATTGCTTTTGAAAAAGCTGTTGTTTTCGCCGCGCAAATCGCTCAAAACCAATCATAGCGAAGACCACTAACAGCATAATGGTCGAGATCTTAGCTGCTGCGGTTAAGCTGCCATACTCAAACCAAGTATCATAAACAGCAGTCGTTAATGTGGGGACCGCAAAATAGCTCACAGTAGCAAAGTCAGCCGCGGTTTCCATAGCAACCAGCGTGGCCCCGACCGCTAAAGCGGGTCTCGCCATCGGTAGGCTGAGTCGCCAGAAACTTTTCCAAGGACTACATCCCATAACTCGGGCTGCGTGTCCTAAGCTGGCTGACTGCTCCATAAATGCAGTGCGAGCTAGCAGATAAATATAGGGAAAAAGCACTAACGACAGCATGATTGCTGCGCCGCCTAAAGAGCGAACTTCCGGAAAGTAGTAATCATGGGGAGTTTGCCAACCAAATAGGCCGCGTAAGCTCCGTTGCACCGGGCCTGCATAATCAAATAGATCCGTGTATACATAAGCGACAACATAGGCCGGCATGGCCAGCGGCAACAGCAATGCCCATTGAAATATGTTTTGCCCAGGGAAGCGACATTTGGCCACCAGCCAGGCTGCGGGTATTGCGAGGAAAAGAGTACCTATAACCACCCAAAACATCAGCTGTAAACTGTTGCTTATATAGGTCGGTAATACGGTATCCATAAGATGACCAAAAACAGCTTCATCTGGCATTAGTGATTGCAGAATAAGCGCGATAAGCGGCATAACAATCAGCAGTGCCAATATGTAGCTCGCAACAGACCAGCGTCTAGCTAAGCCTAATATCATGATGTTAGATACCCATACCCATGAAAACAGATCCATGAAAATAAAAAACAGAACCTATCATAATGACAGGTTCTGTAAATACAACCACGAAGCATTCGCGTTACTACACTATACCGCGATTGCGTTAGCCCAACCTTAAAACCTAGCTTGTTTTAAAGATCAAACTTCACTTCATCCAGTAGCTTAATTGCAGCGCTATGGTACTCGGCAAGCTTATAGATAGGCAACTCATCAGCTTTAAACTGTCCCCAAGAAGCGACTAATTTTGATGGTTTAACGTCAGCTTTAACCGGATATTCCATGTTCACATCAGCATAGGTCTGCTGAGCTGCATCACTCGATAAAAACTCCATCAGCTCAATAGCAGCATCACTATTCTTTGTGTGCTTAGCTAGCGCCATACCAGATACGTTGATATGTGAACCACGGTTATCTTGGTTAGGGAAGTTAATCTCAACCCCGTCAGCCCAAGGCTTCTGTTTAGGGTCTTGTAGCATTTTGCCTAAGTAATAGCTGTTGCCTATGGCGATATCACACAAGCCTTCACTCACCGCTTTTACTTGAGCTCTATCATTACCTTGAGGTTTACGAGCAAGATTGGTTTTTAAACCTTGTAGCCATGTTTTGGCTTCTTGCTCGCCATGGTGCGCAATCATCGATGCGACTAAAGAAACATTGTATGGATGCTTACCACTGCGGCTGCAGATTTTACCGAGATACTTAGGATCCGCTAGTTCCTCATAGTTTATATCCAACTTACCCAGTCTTTCTTTTGAGCTATAAACGTTACGGACACGCATGGTTAATGCGTACCACATGTCATCTGGTGAACGGTATTTTTGCGGAATATTTTGCTTTAGGGTTTCGCTGCTTGCTGGGATCACCAGCTCTTTTTCAACCAACTCCATTAGACGGTAGAAATCTGATGTGAGTACAATATCGGCTTTAGATAAACGCCCTTCGCGCATCATCCGCTCAGCTATGCCTTTCTTGGAAAAAACCACATCAACTTCAATGCCCGTTTGCTTGGTAAAGTCAGTCAAAATAGGGTCAATAAGAAAAGCTTGTCGATAAGAGTAGAGCGTTAACCTTTCTGCGGCACTAACCACAGTTGCACTGCATAAAAGCCCAACCATCATTAGACTGTTGATCATTCTCATTACTCTACTCCTTTATCAATGTACCTTTAACTACCACACTAGTGATAATAATTCTCAATTGCAAAGAGGGTAATCAATCAAGGCTGGAACAGCAAGCTTTAGTGATACTTTCGACAACGAAAATACATCCAAGCTACCTTAGCAAACTCTTAATTAACATCTATTTACTAGTATTATCAACAATCAACACCGGGTAGGTACGCTGAGCAGGAAGTTACGCAGGGCGGGTAGCGACAAAGACATCAGCTTGTTGTGCATCCTTTAACCACAGGCTGAGTGCAGAGGTTACCTTTCGCCAAGGCAGATCTGGATGCCTAAAATCAATGTACTCCAATAGGCACACTAACATGATCTGTAGCGCCGTTAACTCTGCTGAAGCAATGACTCCTATTGTTTCAACCTCTTTTAAGCCTCTTAATAAAGCTTGCTCAAATCGCGATGTCCAAAATGCAGATCGTAGCCCCTCATCTTCTCGAAGCTGCTCCTGCCTAAGTGAGACAGCACTATCAAAGATGCCTTTCAGTAATGAAAAGTGACATTGCTTCGACCAGTTATTGACCATGGTGCCAAATAGCTGAGACTGACCAAATTCAGCATCTAAGTAGCGCATAATCACTTCGCTATCAAACAACGCTGAGCCATCATTAAGCTGCAAACAGGGGATCTTCGCTAATGGGTTTACTCTAAGCAGCTCTGGAGAGTTATCAAAAGGGTTGGCAATGATCTCTTCGACCCCTTTTATGTTGTGGTAACAAATAAAAACACGCACACAACGGGCATAGGGTGAAGCATCAGAGTAATACAGTTTCATCGTGGCTTCCTTACCAATATTTTTCGACCGTTATTTGCCCAGGTGCGCGGCGTAAGTTCTTAGCAAGGCCTCTATCTTTTAGTACTTGCTGTGCATCGGTGATCATTGCTGGATTGCCACAAATCATCACTTGAGATCCCTTGGCTGAAATATTGATCCCCGCTAACGCTTCTATCTCACCACTTAAAAGACCATCAGGGATCCGGCAACTTAACGCCCCATCGACAGACTCCCTTGTCACTAACAGTACTAACTCAAACTGGGAAGGATATTGAACTTCGAACGCTCTAAGTTGTTCTAAATAGGCCAAATCCTGCGCCTCACGAACACCATAGACTAAGATGACTTTCTGGTAGTTTTTCCATGGCTCTGCTGTTGCCATCATCGAAATAAAGGGACCCACTGCTGTGCCTGTCGCGAGAAACCACAGGTGCTTACCTTTATGGTCATCTTTAGGTAATTCATCAAGGGTCATAAAGCCGCTTGCTTTTGTTGCAACATCAATGACATCACCGCTAGCTAACGCTTGCAGGTTAGGAGATAACAGCCCGTCATCAACAGCAACGGCGAGAACCTCAATGTAGTCGGTCCCCGGTGGATTAACCAATGAATAAGCGCGGCCTATGCGCTTATCGTCAACAACGCGGCTTAACTTAATAAATTGGCCTGCAATAAAACTGCCGATATCAACTTTGATCTTTAATGAGAATAACTTGTCACTCCAGTCATTCCGCTCAATGACCTTACCTTCAATCCACATAGCTTGCTCCAAAATTGAGTAGTGGTTTCAGCATAAGCTTTTATTTCATATTCAGAAAGATTAATCTAATCTCAATATTTAGTGAGTAACTTTAGCCATGAAGGCTTTATAAAAAGCTAATGTTAGTGATGATGTTCATCTCCAAGAAAAACAATTAAGGACGCCCTAATGCCAAGCGTATTGAAGTCTACTATCGCCTTTATCGTATTAACTTTTCTTTTGAACAATAGTGTCTTGGCACATGAATCAACCATAACGGGTGTAGCAGACAGCAAGACTATCATCGTCGTTCGACATGCTGAAAAACTCAATGACGGCACACGTGATCCAGTGCTTAGCAACATCGGTTACCAGCAGGCGCAAACTCTTGCTGAAGCCCTATCGGCATTAACCGTCTCCCAAGCCATTGCCAGTAACTACCAAAGAACCCAGTTGACACTTAAACCACTCGCAGCGACTCAAAATATTGAGGTCACTATTGCTAGCACTAAAGATGGCATTGAAACCCATATTGCTGAAATTGTGGCACTGGTTGATAGCGTGAGCGGCAATAGCGTTATTGCAGGTCACTCCAATACTGTGCCATTGATCATAAAAGCCTTAGGAGGGCCGCAAATTGACGCCTTAGATGAGTCAAGTTATGGCGGGCTCTATCAATTAACAATCACCCCATCCGCTGAGGTTGAATTTCAGGTATCTCACTTTGGTCAATGAGTTTGAGCGATAACCCACTCTGAACAAAGCTGCTAGATTTATGCCTATTTCCTGGATGATTAAGCTAGATTTGCAGAATATTTAGTAAATAAGTATTAGCTCAGGTAGGATGTAACTCTACGCAGCGTTAAACTAAATAATAATCTTTTACCTATGGGGCAGAGCAATGGATGACAAAAATACCCCTTCAGAAAACAAGGGATTATCGATAAGTTGCAATAGCTGTCAACGAATGACAGTCATTGAAGGTGAGTATGTCTGCTTTAGAGAGGGCGAGATCATCAGCTTACAACCGATGAAAACACCGTCTCAGAAGAATTTACTTTGTGATGGCTGGAAAATTGGTAAGCTCAACTACTAGGCTGTTAGCATACCAGCATAGTCACGAGCAGAAAATTTCGGCTCATATAGCAGTCCTTTAAGAGGATCTACCGGACTCGCTTTTGCAAGACTCAAACTTCGAGTAGTGACTCGCATACCGGCACACAATTCAAAATAAACCACTTCAAGCTCATCTTTGTCTAGGCCACGCTTTTTGAGCGTCGCCATAATGGCAAGCCAGTCAGTGTTAACCTTACTGTCTTGCCCTTCGATGTGTACCAGTAGAGGTATGTTCTTCATAGTGGCCTTCTCAGCGTAATCATGATGTTAATATGCAGTGATTATAGTCATACAAGTCTGAACCTAGGCTGAATTTTATACAGTCTTTGCTTGAAATCACTTTCCAAAACAGTGACATCATCGATACCAATCAATTACACAGTGAAAACTGATATAAATTGCAGTTACTCTTGTTGAATGCGCCACAGTTTGGAGTACAAACCACCCGCTTGCAATAAACTGCTATGAGTCCCCGTTTCCACCACTCGACCTTTACTCAACACCAATATTTGGTCAGCATCCACAACGGTCGATAAGCGGTGTGCTATCACTAAACTAGTATGGCCTTTAGCCACCTCTTTCAATGCCGTTAAAATGGCTTGCTCTGAGTGGCTATCCAATGAAGAGGTCGCTTCATCAAACACGATGATCGGTGAACGCTTCAAAATCGCTCTCGCTATCGCGACTCGCTGTTTTTCTCCACCCGATAGTTTCAAACCTCGTTCACCCACACGCGTATCACCGCCTTCGGGTAGACTGTTAATAAAATCACTTAAGTGCGCCATTTTAATTGCAGTCGCAATCTCTTCATCAGTTGCTGATGGGCGACCATAGCGTACGTTTTCAATCAAAGTATCATTAAACAGCACGGTGTCTTGTGGCACGATTGCAATGGCTTGCCGCAGAGTATCTTGGCTCAATTGACGAATGTCTTGCCCATCAATGCGAATACAACCAGAAACCACATCATAAAACCTAAACAACAGCTTAACGATGGTCGATTTACCCGCGCCGCTATCGCCCACTATCGCGACTTTTTGCCCTGACTTTATTGCAAAGCTAACATCATCGAGAATATTACGGCTATCGTAACTAAAACTGACATTCTCAAATGAAACCACCCCCTGAGTCAGTTGCTCAGTGTTGGCATTGTCGATGTCTTCAATCATTGGCTCTTTGTCTAGCAAACTAAACATGCGCTCAATATTCGCAAATGCACCGCGGATCTCTCGGTAAACAAAACCTAAAAAATTAAGCGGTATAAAGAGCTGCATCATAAAGGCATTAATCAGTACAAAGTCACCAATGCTCATTGCACCTTGCGCCACATCCGTCGCCGCCATTGCCAGCATAAATGTCATCGCAATAGAGATGATACAAGCCTGCCCTGCGTTCAGCGCAAATAACGACAAACGATTCTTTCGTTTCGCCTCTTCCCAGTCTGCCAGTGCACTGTCATAACGATTAGCTTCATACTGCTCATTATTAAAATACTTCACCGTTTCATAATTCAATAAGCTATCGACGGCGCGCGTACTCGAAACCGAATCCGCTTTAGCCGCATCTCTAACATAGCCAGTACGCCACTCTGTTGCCACCACAGAATAGGCACCATAAGCGATGACCGACAGTAGCGTGACGGCCGCATAGCCAATACCATAGTTGTAGAAAAGGATGCCGACCACCAGCACGATTTCCAATAATGTTGGCACGATATTAAACACCATAAAGCGCATTAAAAAACTAACACCGCTAGTGCCTCGCTCGATGTCTCGTGACAGGCCACCGGTGCGCCTTTCCAAATGAAATGCCATATCGAGTCGATGTAGGTGCTCAAACACCGCAATGCCTAACCGCCGAATGGCACGTTCGGTGACTCGCCCAAACAGAGTATCTCGAACCTCGGAGATAATGGTATTGAGTAATCGCAGACAACCATAAGCAACAACCAATCCAATCGGCACGGCGAGTAACTCCGCCCCCCCTTTTAATGTTAAGCCATCGACTAATGCTTTAAGGACAAAGGGCAAACTAACACTCGCCGCTTTTGCCACCACTAAACACAGCAGCGCTATGCCAACCCGTTGCTTAAATTCAAGCAAATATGGCCATAGCAGTTTGATGACATGCCAGTTGAGCTTACCGATAGGACCGTCGAAATATAGAGAGGGGCGCATGATCACTTCCAAAAATTAAAAAACGCTAAAACAGGTGAGAGGTAACGCGATTTCATCCCGACATAAAAGCGATAAACTCAGCCACATTTGTAAAAAAAATGTAAAATCACCCTTGAAACATACTGACAAAAAGTACTACTTTAGACCTACGTAGGTGATATCTTTGGTCGCATAAGGTATTTGCCCGTATATTTTCTCATAGTCTTGCATAAAACAGTGCAAATCCTGTTACTCCAGAGTAAAGAATTTGCTACTCTCTTTTATGCAATTTTAAGAGTGAACGGGATCAAGGGCGTCATAAATGCTCGATTCAAGTCAACTATCAAAGGATGCAAAAATGTTGGATTCATCCAATCAAAAATATCCACCTTTACCACTCATCCAAACATGGATATGGATGATGACCCAATCTGAAACCCCTGAAATCCAAGAAAAAGGTCAAAGCAACCTTATTGCTTCCTTTGGCAGTTTAGCCAAAGCAAATGAGTATCTTATAAAGCAAAATCAACAATAATTAAATTTGTTACTGATTAAGCTTTTATAGTACATAGATTTATAATACATACATTAAGGCTGCTCACATGAAGTGAACAGCCTTTTTTATCGCTATATTTTTAACATAAGCCTTCTAGTCTTACATTATTATCATGTTATCACTAGACTGCGGTCATCTGCCCAGTGTAGAGAATGAAGTTTCGCAGTAGCAATACCCCTATCAAACTGAAGCTTGCCGTTACGGCAACATAGGCAAATTTTCTGTCCGACGACACTTTCATCCACAAATTAAACGCCAATGGCAGGGTTAATCCAACTCCAACCACCCCAGCCCAGAAAATCCAGCCCCAAAAGCCCTCTCCAATTGCCTTCATGGCAGCAACCTGGCTTTGACCACCGGATAAAATAAGCCCAGCAAAAAAAGTAAACAATAACGCGATCTCGACTAAGATCATCGGGATCTCAATGCGATGTATGAACCGCACCTCAACGCCGTTGGGATTACCACGCATTAATACGCCGCCAAGTAATGTCGCCGCCGCACCAGAAGATAAACCTGAAATGAGGAATAACAGTGGTAACACAGGATTATTCAACAGCGGGAAACCAATCAGTGCCGACAGTAAGAACCCAGTATAAGCACCCAGTGATAACGACAAAATGACCAGTACACCGGTGATCACATCTTCATGTCGAGCCAACTGTGCCAATAGTTTGCTTAGTAATGGCAATCGCTGTTTTAACCACTGCTGTATGGGGGTACTAAACACGCTACCAAGCCAGGCGAATAGCATCACTTGATATACCAGTAGCACCA
Source organism: Shewanella abyssi (assembly GCF_023284025.1). GTDB lineage: Bacteria > Pseudomonadota > Gammaproteobacteria > Enterobacterales > Shewanellaceae > Shewanella > Shewanella abyssi. The sequence goes on from NZ_JAKIKR010000008.1 coordinate 101,811, forward strand.
GCACACCCATCGACATCACTGATGAGGTGTTATAAAACACCAAGATCTTCCAGAACGCTAATGGCTTAGTTAGGTCAATAACCAAGATCCCTAAACCCGCACATACTGCTATAGGCGCAATCACAGCTGCAGCCTGCACAAAAGGCGACAAATAGGCTTTATCCGCTAACTTAAAGTGCTTAAGCATAATGGCAAAAAATACCGCGCCTGCCGATAAGCCTGCTAAAAACAGGTAAATAGCGATTGGCCAATGCCAAACTAATCCATCAAAATGAAATGCACTCATAGCACTATCTCCCCATCAATCGTTCGCACATGGAATAGCTTTGGTCGAGTCCCTAAATCTACTTTATCTCGATAAGTGGGTTTAGATTTGAGTGTTTTCACTAATGCAGAAGCTGGATCTTTTAAGTTTCCAAACACCAGTGCATTTGTTGGGCATGCCAACACGCAAGCGGGCAGCAAACCTTCACTTAATTGAGTTTGTTGACAGAAATCGCATTTATCGGCCACTCTGGTCTCAGGGTTGATAAAGCGTATTTGATATGGACAAGCGGCAATACAGTATTGGCAGCCCACACAGCGATCTTCATTAACTGCAACAATACCCGTTTCTTCATCAATATAAGCCGCGCCAGTCGGGCATACCTTGACACAAGGTGCCGCTTCGCAGTGTTGGCAAGAGTGCCTACTAAAGCGATAACTTTGATTGGGATATTCACCAAAGGGTCCGCTGCGCTCAATGTTGACCCGAGTCACTCCATCAGGAACATTATTCACTTTACGGCAAGCGTCTTCACAGGCATTACACCCTATACAAAGGTTTTCATCATGCACCATGGCATACTTGAGTTCACTGACCTGCTCGGCAGTATTAGCCTGTGGGGGCTGGGTCACCGTATAGACCGACATCCCAGCAATAACACCACCACAGCCTTTAAGAAAACGTCTCTTTGAATTGTCCACAGTACATCTCCTTATATATCAGTTAGATGACATTTTGCGCATGACTGGCTCAGCTCCGAGCCTAACAGTAGCAATGCCGGATCCATTTCAGGATGTAACTGATGACATTGGCCGCAAGAAACACCTTTGGCATGCACATTATGCGTCCAGTTAGCCACTGCGAGTAGTTGATGATCATGACAAGCTAAGCATTGCTCTGCCTGTGTTTTGACAGGGGTGTCACTCTTAGCACCAAAGGTAATAATTGCAGTGCCTTTTCGAGGGTGTTTACCTTTTTCACCATGGCAATCTTCACAGGTTAGCGCCAGCCCCTCATTGGCATGCAACCCCAACATTTGCCCATTGCGTTTATGGCACTTTAAACAAGCACTATCGGCTATTGTCTTTGTCTCTTTGGCAAAAGAGTGACTTGGAAAACTCACCCACAGTAAAACAAACCAAACAATATAGAGCAAAACAACGCCGTAACGGTTAGTAATCGACATCACAAAACCTTACACCGACAGGTGAATACAAAAGCATTTAGGAGAGTGAGCGCCAAACTGCATATTTGGCGCTAGGCTGGATTCAGTTGGGCTATGTTATGCGGCGAGAGCCATCTTTATCAACGCTTCATCGCAGCGCTTATTCTTATCTAACTTGATGAATTGCACACCAATATAGTCTAAACACTTCTCGACAAATTTAACCTGCTCAGGCGAGCTTTCATCGGTATTGCTAATCACCAACTTTACAGAAGAGGATTCATTGTCGACAACAACATAATCAAGGTGACAATGCTCCATGAAATCTTGAACCTCTTCGTGATCCCTAACCGAGTCGTCAATATCAACTACATTGACTAATGACGCACCATATAGGACATCGTAACGCGTGCTCGCAATCACTTTAAGACTTTTTAAAAAGTGCATAGACTCTTTATCGAGTAGGTGTGGTTTAATGCTAATTTCAGCCCCGACCATCTCCACTTCACTTGATTTAAAAAACTTAATACAGGTCATCACAAAAGTCACGATGACAAGAGGAACAATCAGGAATAAAACGAAGTACATAAAAGCATAACTAAATATTACGGTGGCGTTCATGATAAACCTCCAATGGTTTTACTTTACTTATTTAACCTTCGATATAATTATTACTCTGCTAAACAACACTTAGCAATAGATATAAAAATCAATTTATATAATTTAAAGCAGAGTCACAACATCAATTACCGACGTTAACAATTACAGATAATCAGAAAATAGATATTAGGTTATCGAAATATAGAAACCTATAAATGATATTTACAAGCAAACCAATAAACAGAATAACAACAATGACTTACAAAGCGACATTCTATACTTGCTAGTTATTTCAAAATATAGACGCAAGCTGTGAAAAAGTTTAATATATTTACTTCAATTATTGTTTTACCGCAAGCAATATTTAATATACTGTTATTTTGAAGATTAGAATTTGCAGGGGTATTCAACATGAAAAATATAACTCTTGATAATCTAGACATGCTCAGCATTAACATATTAGTCAACTTATACGAAGAGCACTCTGCAACTTTTGTTGCAAAAAAGATGAATATACCAGCACCGAAAGTAAGCCGATGCTTACAAAATGCGAGAGCAATATTTAATAACCCGCTTTTTATTCGAAAGAAGCATGGTTTAATCCCCAATGAATTTACCCAGCAGCTCTATCCCATCGCTAAAGAACTACTGCAGTGCTCCGAACATCTGCAGCAACTATCCGTGCGCAGCAATAACTTGAGCAGTAGTGAAATTAATATCTATGCCAGTGATATGCTAATACAACACCTTCCACAACAGTTAAGCAGTGCGATCAATCAGTCAGATCTACCGATAAGCTATAAGCTGCACACTCAATCGATTAATGTTTGTAATGATATCAAAAGTGGCGTCATTGATGTCGCCATACTCACGGAATCAAATCAGCAGTTATTGCAGTTTTATGCTGATGCCTTGGATATCGTACCGTTGCAAAAACTCAACCATATCTATCTCGTATGCGATCTACACCATCCCATTTTAAAACAAGAGTTGGATATCGATACCATAGCGAGCTACCCCTACGTTACTGCGTATAACCTAGCAACCCCCACCTCAGTTGATCCCTTCATATTCTACTGCCAGCAGCATCATATCCACTGCCGACTTGCTGATATAGATAACGTTAAGGTCGGTGCTGGTTTCCATGACTTATACTCACTGCTGGCAGATAGCGACAGCCTCGCGCTACTGCCTTACAGTAAAATATATGAGCAAAGTAACTTACTACCTGGGCTACACGTTTGCTGTCTATCAGAGATGGAAACCAACCGACTCTATTTATCGCAGTCTCGTCCAACACTCTATCTCGTGAGAGCGAAAGGCAGCCATTCAGACAATTTTAATCGCCTAACCCAGGCTCTTAGTCAAATCGTGACCCGTAGCATGCATTAATATGACTTAGCCAGAATAGCTTTCTATTCTGGCAAGTTATTCAGGAAGGGAGATTAGGCAGTGCATTCACTGGCCACTATACACGTTCGCTGCTGACAGTCAGGATCGCACTCAAGTGCGGTACACGATTTATGAGTACAACATGTGGTGATAGGTTCTGGAGGGCTGATTGAGGTGGTGATGTTTTCGTAATGACGTTGCATCTCCACTAATTTGTCACCTAATAAATTTCTTAAACAGTTAACCATCGAAGGGAGTACACTTTGATGGCAGTGCAGATAATAACTGTCGCTGGTTAATTCAGGTGTATTACGCCAGTCATCTGAAATATCGATAAAATCAACATCCTTCCTGTTTTCAAAATAATAGTAAGACATGGCAGATACCAAAACCCCCACGTCATCCGTCATGCTGACATGATCAACAACCATACGAACGCTCGGACACTTAAGCGCGACTTTAATATCGACATCCTTAGCTTGCGCATACTCCTCAATACGGTGCATCTGATGGCCCTGCAGGTTAGAGTTTACCAGCGCAATTTTATAATCCAAGAGATCGGTAAGAGGTTGCGAAGATTTGAGGATTGGGTGACCAGTTCTGGCAACAATGAAGAAGTGAGTTATATCGCCAATCTTGCTGTCATTCACCATAGCGTGGTTAACGGGCTCAATAGAGATAGAGCAATCTATTTTGCCTTGGCATAAGCGCTGACTGACGGTTTCAGACCAGGGCTGCACATTGACATAAACTCCACCACCCACACAGCGACATGATTGCTGAATACAATTAAGCACCATTAATGACCAATGCTCATTTGCCGCAAACGTTAACTCATAGGCGGCCTCTTTCTTGACTAATGTCGTGTCGATAATCTTATCAAACTGCTGCAATATTGTTTGTACCATTGGGGTTATTTTCAAGGCGACCTGATTCGGTTCAAAGCCGTATTTCTGCCTTATAAACAGCTCATCCCCCAAGACGTCTCGCAAGGTTGTTAGCGCACGACTCACCTTTGATTGGGTCGTTGTTAGCTTTTCGGCGACAGCACTGCCATTTTTTAGCTCTACTAAACCGATAAATACCTGCAAAGTGAAATAATCAAGCCGACTGACTGGTTTCAACATTAATCTGTCCTTTTGCTAACGATTGCTATAGAAACGCAAACCCTTTGCCATTGGGTATTTTCGATACAAGTCATCTGTAGTCAAAACCAATATATGAATTGCAACAACCCTTTTAACACCTCAATAAGACCAATACCGAGCGCTTCGTCACATTGTAATGTGACGCTAAGGTTTTTTATTTATCAATGAGTATTATAGAAAACGTTGCAGTATCAGCCATAAGAGCAACGACAAAAAAGCCTGACGTTCAAATCAGGCTTTATTTAACTCCATTAACTTTAACCGACATCTGCAAGCATATCGTCTGTAAGCCCTGCTAATGCAGCCACTAATGCTGTTTTTAGCTGTGGATTTCTCAGTTCCTGCTTTTCCATATCAAAGTTATCAAAAAAGCTTGGGATAGAAAGCGAGCCTTTCACATCGGCAGCAAAATACGGCGCCGAGCCAGAGGCTGCTGCCAGCACTGTCGATGCCCCGCCAGGTCCAGGTGAGGCCGCAAGCAATACCATAGGAGTATTCTGGAACACCTTCATGTCTATGCGTGAAGTCCAGTCGAACAGGTTCTTATATGCTGCTGTGTATGAACCGTTATGTTCAGCAAAAGAGATAATAATGGCGTCGGCTTCACCTAACTTAGCAAAAAACTGTTGTGCAAGCGCTGGCTGACCTAACAGCTCCTCCCTATCTTGGCTGAAAATAGGCATTTCATAATCATTAATATCCAATATTTCAACCTCTGCCCCTTCGACTAAAGAGGCGGCATAAGTGGCAAGCTGCTTGTTAATTGACTTACTGCTGTTACTGGCTGCGAAGGCTAATAGTTTCATATTCTGACTCTCTATTTTGTTAACTCTGCAGTTAAGCCTGCAGCAGATGTTGCTGTAAATTGTCGGAGAATTGATTAGCAACAAGGCTAAGTTCTGAGCGACAACCCGATAGAGATAAGTGTATATTAGAACTCAAATGTAATTAATAACCTCAAAAGATAAAAACTATTTCCATATGACTATTAATAAGCTATTTGATGGCGTTGTGGTATTTGCTCAAGTCGTCAAGAGTGGCGGCTTCTCAGCGGCGGCCGAAGCCATGGGCCACTCAACCTCCTATATAAGTAAAGAGGTTAATAAGCTAGAGGCTCGCCTCGGCGTTAGACTGCTCAACCGAACCACTCGCTCTATCGGTTTGACCCCCGAGGGAGACGCTTATTATCAACAATGTCAGCAATTAATCAGCGATGCAGAACTGGCAGTAGGCTTAATCACTCAACATGATGTCAGCCCTAGAGGAGTATTGAAACTAAGCTGCCCTGTTGGCTTTGCGCAAAATCACCTTAAGCCTATTATTTCTGAATATCTACAGCGCTACCCTAACGTGAGCTTAGAGCTAGATTTAAGCGATAAGCGTACTGATGTCATTGCCGATGGTTACGACCTTGCGATTCGCGCATCGTCACAGCTTGATGAATCTAGCCTTATTTGTCGTAAGATTTATAGCTGTAAAGCCTATACCGTGGCCTCAAAAGAGTATATTTCACGTCATGGAAAACCTTACCATCCGCGCGAATTAACCAATCATAATGGCATCTGTTATTCCAATATGAAAATGCCTAGCCGCTGGGACTATGTTGATAACGAGGGTAAATCCTTCTTTGTTGATGTACGTCCCAAGATCCTCTGTAACAATGGCCAGATGCAAATTGCACTGGTACTAGAAGGTCATGGCGTGGCAAGGTTACCCAGCTTTTATATGCAAGCAGAGCTGCAAAACAATCAACTAGAAGTGCTGTTTGATAACTTCCCAGCCGTCAACGTTGATGTATTTGTGATCTATCCCAGTAGAAAACACCTGTCGCCAAAGGTAAGAGCCTTTATCGATCTTGCCGCCGAGCGCTTGGGCTAGGGCTAGGGCCAGCCTAAAGCCAAGTTACAGTTACAGTTACAAAAATAAAGCCGCATAAGCGGCTTTATCAACTAACTATCTTGCTAGTATTTATCTGAATCATTTATCTTGAATCGATAGCTCTTCCACTAACCGATATACTGTATAAGTCGTCGAATGAAAATTCTCAGACCAGGCTTTTAATGCAGCGCCCGCTTTAGCGTCATCACCCATATGGGCTGCTAATGCTTGGGAGAATGACTTGTCAGGAGGCGTCATCTCAGCGTAATTCTTATAAGGGATCACTAAGCTAAGGCCACCTTTACCACCAATGGAGTCCGCCCATGACCAAAAGAAAGGCCACTTCATCGCTTTAGCGTTATCACTTAGTAGCTTCTTACCCTCTGCTATCGATTTAACACTGCCCATTTTCGCTTTATAATTTGTCACGGCAAAATATTTAAAGTCTTTAGTGTCATCCGGCCAATGGCTGTTTTTCGCATCGATACGGCTATAAAAGTGCTCATAATGGCCAAGATATTGCGCTACGTTTGCATACCAATCATCCAGTATCTTGTTATCGGCCTGCCATTGTAAATAGCCATCAACGTCTTTCCATTTCGTGCAGCAGTAACGAATAATGTAACGATCCATGCCAGTGCCTATCGCAGGTCGATAGACTTTCCATGCTCTTGGATCACCTTTACTAGCACGAAACTGAATGTGTTTTATAAACGCTGTTTCAAATGCAGCTTGTTGGCCTGCATTAGGCACCATAACCCAAACATCCGCGAGTGAGTCTGGCTTATGATGAGCAGCATTAGCCACGTTCAATAAGGCCAGCATCAAAATACAGCTGTATGTGAATGTTTTGAATAGATTTTTTTTCATTTCAATAATCCTTTCAGTGAGTGAGTCGCAATCACGTCAACATTAAAGCTAGAGAAAATACACTGGAGAGAATAGTACGTTAGTAGTATGCCAACATAATCACGCATAAAGCCTAGCAACTATTACTCAATTTGCGAGATCTGGACCGACTAATTCGAGGTTAACGCTGGTTTTAGTGATGATAAATGCTGGATCAGCCAGCAATGATTCACTCCTCTTTAGCAGCTCCTCAACAGATCATCAGCAGCGAATGAACCACACCGCTAAAACCAAGCGGCGATAATGTTTGTTAGCTCACAAAACCTTGAAGTCGCTAGCAGGACTGAGTGTTCGCTAATATAGAACTAAAATAATAATTGGACTAAGCCCATGCTAAAAAAATATTAGCAATGAGCGCTGTAACGATTGTTTATGTAGAGCACAGTGACGTCGTTGAAGATGCACGTTTACAAGCGACAAATATTAACTTTGTCAAAATAGACGGTTATAAAGACTTCTTCAGGCAGAAAAAAAAACCTCGCTGAACGATTATTCGCGATGTACTGCACTGGGTGGAATAACCTCAAAACGCTTATGCCTATAGAGAAAAGCTTTCCAAAACGGTATTTTTCATATGCCTTTTCAATCTACGACCTCAATTCATTAATAGCGCAGAGGCTTACTATAACGTTATAGGCTATTACAGAAAATCGGCCACTTCTTGGGGCGTAAGGTAGCGCCACAGTCCAAGTTCAACATCCAACGTTAAGCTGCCGATTTGTTCTCGATGCAGGCCATTGACTCGGTTGCCAACGGCGGCAAACATGCGCTTAACTTGGTGATACCTGCCTTCGGTGATTGTCAGCAATACTTCATTTTTAGTCACCAGTTTAAGCTGTGCGGGAGCGGTCAGTTGTGATTCATTTTGCAGTTGAACACCGGCTAAAAACTTAGCGGCGACATCATCGTCAATAGGATCGCGTAAAGTTACCCTATAGGTTTTTGGACATTGTTTTTCAGGTCTAATGATCTCAAATGACCAACGACCGTCATCGGTCAGTAGCACTAAGCCTGAAGTGTCAGCGTCTAAGCGGCCGACAATATGCAGATCTTCCGCTCTCTCTATATCAATGCAATGAAACAGACTGGGGTAGTCGCCATCGACATTTGAGCTCAAGGTATTGAGTGGCTTATGCAGCATAATATAGCGTGATGGCCGTGCGACTAATCGCTCTCCCTGCCAGACAACGCTGTTGTTTTCATGCACTTGAAATCTAGATTCGGTAATGGTCTGTTCATTAACGCTTACCGCGCCTAGCTCTATACACTCAGTGGCAGCTGCACGAGTTAGTTCAGTACTTTTACACAAAAACTTATCAAGACGCATACAGATAAAAATTCTTCTTTATAAATGAAATAGGAGACTAACAGTCATCAGTAAAATAAGTAACTGTAAAACTGATTTCGAATAGGCCGTAATAACAGCTTAGCACGAGGTTATCTTTACTCTGCAGCTATTAAGCAGGGGCGATTTCAGGCACAATATAGCTCGCAAAAATAGCATATAAGAAAACACCTAATACATTGTCGTAAACGCTTAGGAACTCTACATGACGCAGCTTACCCTACTGACACCAGACGATTGGCACCTTCATTTCCGTGATGGAGACATGTTGCTAGAAACCGTACCTGCAACAGCAAGATTATTTAATCGCGCTATCGTGATGCCAAATCTTTTACCTCCGATCACAGATGCAAAGCTTGCCATTGCATATCGAGAGCGTATTTTAGCTGCTCGCCCAGCAGGTTCAAATTTTGAACCATTAATGACGATTTTCCTAACCAACAATACGACAGAACAAGACATCATCGATGCTAAAGCGGCGGGTGTTGTTGCTGCAAAGTTATACCCAGCTGGCGCGACGACCAACTCCGAGGCAGCGGTAAAAGCATTAGATTCACTATTCCCAATTTTTGAAGCCATGGAAAAACATGGCCTATTGCTGCTGGTCCATGGTGAAGTGACCGAATCACATATCGATATTTTCGACCGTGAAGCACTCTTCATTGAGCGCTACTTATCACGTATTGTTGCTGCCTTCCCAAGTTTAAAAGTGGTGTTTGAACATATCACCACTAAAGAGGCTGCTGACTTTGTGATGTCTGCGGCAGATAACGTTGCTGCCACCATTACCCCACAGCATTTATTGCTTAACCGTAATGATCTGCTAGTTGGTGGTATCCGTCCGCACAACTTCTGTCTACCGGTACTGAAACGCAGCACTCACCAAGAGGCGCTACGCGCAGCGGTTGCTACGGGCTCAAGTAAGTTCTTCTTGGGTACAGACTCGGCGCCACACGAAAAGTACCGCAAAGAATCAGCATGTGGTTGCGCTGGTTGCTATAGCGCTTGGAGTGCATTGGAGCTATACGCTCAGGTGTTTGACGACCTAGGTGTACTCGATAAGCTAGAGGGGTTTGCCAGTATCCATGGCCCAGATTTTTACGGTCTGCCGCGCAACAGCAGTACCGTGACGCTGGTAAAAGAAACTTGGACAGTACCCTCAGAGATAGTCCTGCCAAACGGTAATCCAATCGTACCTTTCTTCGCCGGCGAAGAGATCAACTGGAAAGTAAAAACAGTCTAACCTCCAAAGAGTTAATATGAAAAGCCCGCTGATTGCGGGCTTTTTTATGTTCAGTCAAAAGTCATACTCCGCGACAACATCAGTGAAACATACTCAGCTAAAGACAGATTAATACTATTGGCGTACAGCCTCACTCCTTGGTATCGGTTTTAATCCCGAGATTGCAAACCGCACACGTTTGGTTTGCGTCATTAGGTCACTTAAATTTCAGGAGAAAACATGAACAAGGGAATCGTACTAGTAGGGCTGTGCTTATCCTCATTAGTGTTTGGTGCATCGGCAGCCATGCACCCGACGATGGAAAACAGTCTTATTGCAGTCTGTAAAGCAGCAACACAAGATAACTTGTATAAGTTTAATCGCACCATAAAAGAATACAGAATCAATAAAAAAAATGTCTTCCCAAATTTAGTTTGTAATGGCCAACAATTTCATGATTTTGCATTGGCACAAGGTTCAACAAAAGTAGCTAATAAAATTGCGCGCTACACTAGCGCTATCAATCTAGAACAAGCCATAGCATCAAAGAGGACAGCTGATAACAACTATTCTGTCACGTTTTAACTACATTTTTGCTAAAGGCTGTTACGGCCTTTAGCGCCTCTCATACTTCAATGCTACTCTTTCGCCAATGCCTCACCCAGCGGTTCAAAATACTCTATCAAGGCTTTAAAAATGTGCTGTCGATGCTCAATGCTTGGGTAACCACCCGCATCAAAAAGTGCTGACTTTAATGTTTCATCCACCAGATACGGGTTACTAATATCGTCATAGGATTCGATACAAGACTCGAAAGCGCGCGCCATTAATTCGGTCGGCTTGGAAAAATATTGCGTACCATGTTGCTTATCGAGCGCAATAGCGCGGCTAACATACTCATGTCCATCTTCACCATTATCACTGAGCATACTCACTTCAAACACGCGCTCTAGGCGCAGGTTTAGCGGATGAGCAATAGGTTTAACGTCTGCTATCCAACTATGGCTGGCAAAAGAGATCCTGTTCGGTGAAGTATGAAACGATTTTGGGGCGATATAGTGATCAAATGCGTGCCAAAACTCATGGGCAAGCGCCCCTGCTCCCGCATTTTTAGCCAATGCCAGTTCGCGTCTATCTGGCGCATAATGCGCCTGCACTCCTTTTTGTCCACCACTACCAAATGCCAAATTGAGTGTCTGTCTAAGCCCCAGTGCTTTAGGTGGCAGCTTTAAGATAAAAGCCAGATCTGCAAGAGAGTCAAAAATCAAGTTGGCCGCTTTATCTCGCTCAGCATTTTCGACCCACTTACCTAAGCGGATATGCCCTAAGCCAAACACCTCTTTGACATCAACAAAACTGACTTGCTCGTCAAAACGGTAATCTGGACCAATGCGGCTGTAATTGCGGCTTTTTAACACTAATAATCTCTACTTTTTAACAGGCGCTCTAAATTCAACGTCTAGTATAAAACGATATCGCCGTGCCTATACCAATTATGTATCAACTTATCATCCGCCCTAGCCTAGCCTTTAGATTAAACGTTATAATCAGCCTATTAATTTCATCATGACATAGGCCTAAACATGGCAAAAACGGCAGCTGCACTGCACATTTTGGTTAAGCACAAAGAGCTTGCTGAAGATATTATTAAGCAATTGAACAAAGGCGTTAAATTTGACGTGCTTGCTAAGAAGCACTCAAGCTGTCCGTCGGGCAAAAAAGGCGGTAGTTTAGGCGAGTTTAAAAGAGGTCAAATGGTGCCGCAATTCGATAAAGTCTGCTTCAGCGGCGAATTGATCACCCCGCATCTAGTGAAAACTAAATTCGGCTGGCATGTGATTAAGGTGCTTTACAGGACATAATGAACACGCCCTCTCATTCTAACTTTGATGAAAGGGCGAATAAACTTTCTACAAGAAAAAATGTATCATTTATCATTAAAATCTGTCATCAGAAGTCTCGATTTGAGCACCTTGAAGTGGAGTTATAAGTGGTTTAAATCGACTTTCAAGCCAGCTTGTTTCATTTCTTTAGCTAAATCGAATCTCCAAGCTCCAGCATAAGGGATATAGACAACACCACCAATATCACCCTGAATCTCAACATCATCTTTAACTAAAGCTGCAACGTTCTCACGACCTAGCAAACCAATGAAATAACCATGTTCAAAAACTACATTTTGTCTTGCTCTTTTATTTAGTTCACCAGTGCCACTTTTGCGTCCTTCATCACAAGCTGTATACAGAATAATGGCATATTTAACTTTGCTATTTTGTTCTAGCTTTTCAATAATCGTTTTGCCACCACTATGTTGATCTTTAAGAATAATAGGATCTAAATCGAGTCTACGGATTAAGTTCTCTGTTTCAGACAATAAGTGTTCATCATGACCATGAACGATAAAGACCTTTTCTTTGCTTGGTGCTGAAGTATTTGTCATGGGCTGGTTTTGTGTTGTAGTAGCTGTTCGTTTATGTAGATCCCAAGCCGATGGTGTTTCCGTCGCTGAAGGCTGTGCCTGTTTTGTTGGTGTATATAACGTTCTTGATTGTGCAGTCTGTGCTTGTCTTGGGGCTATATATACCCCTTTTTGCCCTCTATTGAAAGGGTTCACAGATTGTTGAGTTTGGGGAGGTACAGCAACCCCCGTTGAATTAATGAGCCTGCTCGCTACTTCAAGCGCACTTAGGCGTAAATTATAAAGTTTTTCGCCTGCTTTATGTGAACAATTGCGTATTTCAAGATCAGTATCATTTTCATCAATTAGTCCAAGTATCACTTGACCAATGAACTCATCATCCTGCTGATTAAATAGAGAACGAAGCCTCTTTGCTTTTGAGCCGCCCATATCACTATACTTGTCATTGTAAATTTCAATATCAATATCAAATTGTTCAAAGAAATCAGCAAAAGTACGATTACTATAATGGAGCACATAACCTGTATCCATTTCGAAATATGTTTCTATTACTCGTTGGTCTTTTACATCTAGTGGCATGTGATACTCCATTGAAAGCTATACTTAATGTATGGTCAAGGAGTATCAACATCAAGTGCTTACTTGAAAAACAACGAGTTGGTTCGCATTTGATTTTATTAAACGTGAAATAAAACTAAGATTTTGTATCGGACTTAGGTTCTAGGTTCCGCAAAAACGCCGTTGTTTCTTTATTGAATCAAGGGCGTTTTTTATTTTCAGTTAACCAGATTTTGAAGGGGCGGAAACTTAGCCTTGCATTTCAAGTCTGTAAATCAAATACTTAACTCCAAGCCTGTTATAACTCAGTGTAATTATATTCACCGCAGATAGTTACCACGACTTTTATCTGAAGTTAACTCGCTTATGCCCATTCCTATTTAGTCTACATATTGAAGCTATCAAGCTGAGCATTCTTATTTATAAAAAGAAAGGTTGTGGTGCTTCGCCCATTCTTGTAATCAAGAGTAGAGGCTTATCTAATTTAAAAGCTCTTATTGGTAACTCAAATGCTGAGAGTTTGCGCTTTTATAACCCAGTGTAGGTGCGTCCGTGGCCATCCATGATCTGGTGATAGATAACAACGTTATCAAGCTTACGAGCGAGAGGCATGGATGCCGAACTGGCTTTTTAGCATGGATGCAATTTGTCATGGTCGAGCTTCCAGGACCAATTCTGTTCCATACAGAATTTGGCATTTCCTCCGTCCTTGGAGGTCAGACGGACTTGCAGCGTGTCACGGACGTATCTGCACATACGTCGACCGCAGGTCATTGGAACCACTTCTGGCTGAAGATAGCTCACATCTGCCCCAAAACGGTTTAGCTCTATCAGCTATTGTTTTTCCAAATCCAAATCGAAGTCAAAGTCAAAGTCGTGGTGCTTCGCCCATTCTTGTAATCAAGAGTAGAGCCAAGGGGGAAAGCACTTAATCATTTTCTGCCATTAAACATCAGCAGACTAAAATATTCGTTGTGAATAAATCCCATTAACAGCATCTAACAGATGCTACTTGTTTGCGCGGCAGCAGACCCTGTATTTAATTAATTGATCATTTTAGTTGTGATATCGAGGCGCTAATCTAAACTGACTCTGCGAGTTTAAAGGAATAGACGAAGCTTTCTCTAGTGACTGAGAAGATGCAGCAATCTATGCAATGTATCGCACTTAGACAAACATTAGTGAATACAATCAAGGAGAACAATTCATATGTCTTTAACACACACAAGATCCCTAGCATTTAGCGCAACGCAAGATTCACAGTCAAAACCTAATACATCTTTTATGTGGAATGTGTCTACGAAAACCGATGGTTCCCTCAAGGTTGAGGTCAATTTTGGGGTAGATGAAGATGTTTCTGGATCAGGAAGGAAAAGCGACAGTATTACTATCGGGATCACAAAAGACAGTGAGGATCCCGTTTCAATAAGTGGTGGTACAGCAAAGGGTGATGTCAAAATATCTGGGTATGTGCAGGCAATATGGGGTGGTTCTAGTTCCTGGATTGTTTTATTCACTAATGGTTCAGAAAGTAAGTCTTCTGATGGACACATGCTTAGAGGTGGTTTTGTTAATATTTATCAGTGTCTTGCTAGTGGGACAAGTGACGCCGTTAACGGGATAATCGTTGGAGCAAGTATTCCTTCATTATAAAATTGGTTCCCATATGCCCAACACCACTCTACCTCCCATATCCGCACAGGTCTGTATGGCGGCAAGAGGTAGAGCGGTGCTGGGATCTTCGATGGTGACATTCTTATCGTTGTTCGCCATGAGTATGACAAATTATCTATCGTGGGAGGATTTTCTCGTCCATTTCTCCACCGCCACGCATAGCAGAGAAAAAGGTGCGATTACCGTGAATGGATATCTTGTCCATAGCCATCGCTGCTAACTCGGCTTTAGGGCCAACGTCAGCATGTGGTACAACAACCCCTAAACGTATGGCCCTGCTCCAACCATCAGGCTTAAAAAGATTTTTCACATTTTTTGAACAGCTGGGCATACTCATTAACTCATTCATTAGAAGTTCCTTTTTCTTTGGAATAGTTTGAAGGGTTCAAGTGCCCCTGCGGTAGCAAATTTACTCATATGCATTGGCCACTGCTGTGGAAATCCAGCCAACATTTTGTAGGTTGCACGGTAGTCGAATCCTGATTCTGCAGCTTCGTTACTATCGGCAGCAAACACGACTTCGGTGATACCAGCATATAGCGCATTGAGGTAGCACATGCCGCAGGGCTCTCCCGAGGCTAGAAGTGTCATTCCACGGAGGTTAGAGGAGTTAACATTACGACATGCATCTCGTATCGCCTCAACCTCCGCATGCGCTGTTGGATCATTATTTTCCATAACGCGGTTGACACCTCGACCTAGGATATGACCCTTATCATCGACGACGAAAGAGGTAAATGGTATGCCTCCTTGGTGAACGTGCTCTGTAGAATAGGTCACCACTTCTTGCATGAGTTGTTCGATATTGGTGGGCATAAGTCCCTCCTAAAGTTTCTATTTTGGCCAGTGTCTAACGCCACTTATAAGTGGCGTTAGACACTAGCCGCTTGCTATTGTTATCTGCTTAGTTCTATAGGTTTAGCTTGATGTTAAGCCCTGTTCGCTCGTTGGTATATTCTCGATACTCGCCAGCTTTAACCAGATCACCCCGACAATGATGACTCCCAACCAAAAGACCTGCAGCAGGGTTAAAGTCTGCTCAAAAATGATGCTGCCAAATGCAGCTGAGCCAATGGCGCCTATCCCTGCCCATACGGCATAACCTATTCCGACATTGATTGTTTTCAGCGCGACGCTGAGGGCATACAAAGTGAGTAGAAAGAACACAATGGCTGAGACTGACCAACTGAGAACGCTAAACGCCTCACTACCTGCCACACTGAGCGCATAACCAATTTCAAAAACACCTGCGAGTAACAACATTACCCATGCATTCCTTGTGCTCTTAACTCTTTCTAATTCATTCATCATTACTTTTCCTTTATGTTTATATTTAAATCTTTAATGAGATATGCTTCAGTGGCTAGCTAGGCTGCACCGCTGAGCCTGAGGCCGATAACGCCCCCAATAACAAGTGCTATTCCAGAGAACTTTTTCCAATTTAGTTTCTCCCCAAAAAACACGACTCCCATAATGACGATCCCTACCCCGGCAGCGGAGGTCCAGATCGAATAGCCCACACCGACGTCAAACGTGAGCAGAGCGAGACTTAAGAAATAGGTCGCTATTGCACCACTCAATAATGTGGCGGCAGTCCACCCTGGTCGGGTAAACCCTTTCGCATTTCCTGCAGAAATAGCAACTGTCACTTCGAAAACTACTGCGATGCTAAGGTATATCCAGCTAAGCATATGTATTACTCCAATTAATTTTTTATGATTGATTATCTGATCAGGGTGATCAGGGTGTGATTTTTTGCCCTTCTTTCTTCAACAAGAAATTATTGCGTTTGGTATTACTTTCTGTTTGCTCAAGTGCGTCGATGGCGTTTAACAGTTCAGACGGAGTAGGCACGCCAGTAAAGGTTTTCTGACCGACAACAATTGTCGGTACTGACGAGATTTGTGCATCTTCAACAGCATGGCGTTGGGCTTTAAGATGAGAAGCGCTATAGATCCCCTCTTCTAGCGCGCTTAGAACGGCATTTCGTTCAAGGCCAATGTCAGCAGCTAAATCCGCCAATATTTCAGGATCACCAATGTCCTTTTCTTTTTGGAAAAATGCCTTCATTACACTCATCGTAAAAGCATGTCCTAGCCCCTGTTCTTCAGCCATAGCAAATACCTGAAAAGCCTTGTCAGTTCTAGGCTGAGGAGATATGTTGGGCAACTTAATCGGCACCCCTAGTCTTGCTGCCATCGGGTATACCGAGCTTTGCCAAATATCAGGTAGATATGAGTCTTCCATGCGGAGGGTGGGCACTGGGTGAGGGCGTAGTTCAAACGGTCGCCAGCGGATCGTTATCTCCTTATCCTTGATGACCTCTGCGATTACATGCTCTGCCAATAGGCAGTAAGGGCAGACGTAATCCGTGTAGATTGTTATTGTCTTATTCATCGTTATCTCCAGTAAACATGCTGTTAAGCGAGGTCTCTTTCTTTGAGGATCCGAGGGACTCTTCCTGCCTCGGTCACCATTTTGGAATGATAGGTATTGACGAGATTAATGATTTGCGAAAAACCTGGAGTAGTGAACGTTTCGGGGGTATCAAGATAATTCATTACTCTTTTATCACTATAAGGCTGGGATATTGCGTTGGTATAGCCATCGAATTCTAGAGGTTCAAAACCGTAAAGTTGACACAATAATTTATTGAATACCGGCGACACCTGTAGCCAAGTACCATCGATATTCACTTCGTTGTACCAATGGAGAAATACCTCCCCTCCGATGAGATCCCGTAGTCCTAGCGCCAACATTAGCGCAAGAGTGGGGACGGTTTTGTACGCTGTCACGGCTATGGGGGCATTTGATGGAAGAGAAAACCTAGCTAGCTCCTTATTGGTTTTATTGACTAAATCCCAAAGTTGGCGATACCTCCATTCATCTTTATCGGCTATCACCGCGATTTTTTCTGGACATTGAACTGCAGTATTGGCGAGTGCAGAAAACAGCTTAGGTAGTTTCATTATTTCCTCATCCATGTAAGAAGACACTCATTAGCTTTCGAATGAATATTATGTTTCTTTTAAAACATTGTCAATATGC
>NZ_JAKIKR010000009.1 GCF_023284025.1 Shewanella abyssi
GATTACATCGAACACTGCTTAGAGCAGCTATCTTCACCTCACTGCGATCTCAGCAGGCTCTTACCCTGGCACGTCAATCTAAGCAAGGCGTAGTTCGTCGGACGCTCACGAAAGAGAGTGAATAGCCCGTTGCTAACGCAACGGGCTTTTTTACGTCTGCGATTTGTGGTTTTGAGTCATGTTGTGCTTAGCGGTGTGGCCGATATGCCCGCTTCGAGGATAATAAAGAGTAGGTTAACCGACTGAGGGTAAAAATAGTAAGGTAATTTGCAGATGACATGAGCGAAATATTCCATGACACTCAAACTCAGTAGCGTCATGGATCATCAAGATTAGCTATTTAGCGTTAATCTTTAATTTAAAAGCTTTTTTGGTTTCTTCATCGGCTTGCTCATACCAAAAGTCGAGCATTTGACCCACATTAATCTGGTCTGATTTAGCGTTGGAACCCTGCGCAGGGAGTGCCGCAACGACTTGAGCATTAATAGGCGGGCTAGCTAAAATGACGGGCGCAGCTAATGCAGCGATTGCAGCAACCTGATTGCTACTATTGTAAATACTGATCTCCTCTTCGTAATCACGACCTAGCTGTAGACCCTCTTTTATTAATAATCCCTGTTTAAAATCGATACTTGTACCTGATGAATCTTTGACGGTGATCTGAGGGTTGCTGTTGAATGCATCAGCGTCTCTATTTGACCGTATTCTTGGAAAACTGATCGTTAATTGCTTGTCTTTGGCTGTAAACGTCACAATAATTACGTCAGAGCTAAATTGGGTTTGTGACCCCTGTTGTTGGTAACGGCCTATATACCTCAGGGCTATTTGATTCTCACCATTATTGAGTGAAAGCTCTTTATTGCCATCAGCCTCTTTACCATTGATAAGGACAAGTTCAGAGTTGGATGGAAGTGTTAGTTCTACATTGGCAATTGCGATAGAGTGAACGCAAAGTAATGCAGTGGCCAAGATACACGGGTATATTTTCATAGAAAACCTCTATTAAAATTGATACCTACTTTATAGCAGAACGATTATTTTTTTGCAGGTTCATCTGAAGTAACTGAGCGATTCAATGCGAATGCTTGGATATTATTAACAGTTTAGCTTTAAGATGTTAGTTATAATGTGGTTTCATTACGGTTGTGGAGAAAGCGGGTGTTAACGAAAATTCTTGTGACTTTGTTAGTCATAGCGGGTGCCATTTTTTATATTCGTCAATCTAAAGTAAGCCGAACAAAAGAACGAACTCAAGATATGGGTAAGGGGATGATTATTCGCTTCTCTCTTTATATCACTTTAAGTATTTCATTATTGGCAAGCGCAGGCTATTGGTATTGGGATTGGCAGGATGGTAATAAGGTTGTTAGTGTAACGATAGTGTCGCCGGTGAGTAATGATACTGTTGTTTATCAAGTAAGAAAGAAGCATATTGCTAACAACGAAATAATAACGATAGATGGAATAAGAGTCAGATTGTCTAATCAAGAGCGAATAACCATCGCAAATGCAGTTCAAGAGTAATATTTGTGGTTTTTCGTTTAGTTAGCGCTTTGTACTCTCTCTTTTTGGGTTAGAATAGCCTCGTTTTTTTTACCCCTATCAGTTGATTAAATGTAAGAAGGAGGAGCTATGATAACAGCCTATGCCTACGAGAATCGTAACCTAACGATTAGCGAATTGAGCATCAAGGATACTATCCCTCCCGGCACGACTTGGTTAGATCTTTATAAGCCTGATGATCAGGAACGTGAGTGGTTAAGTCAGTTTTCAGTTGAAAATGTTCCTGAAGAGGAAGATATCAATGAGATTGAAGCTTCAGCACGTTTTTATCAGAATAAAGACGGCTTGCACATTAACTCTTTGTTTCCCCAAAGAGCAGGGCAAGACGTTAAGGGTGTAAACGTTTCATTCAATATCCGCCAAAACTTTCTGTTGACGATTAGAGAAGAGGACGTTGGTTTAATAAGACTACTTAGAAACTATCTACGTCTAGGTAGAATTGAAGCTACGTCACCACAAGCATTGCTACTTGAATTGTTCAATCTAAAAGTAGATTACCTGTCAGATTTAATTGAAGACGTTTACAGCGTGCTTGATAACGTGAGTGAGGAAGTTTTTAAGAATGAAGAGCTCGATGATGTCTTCAAGCTCATTACCCGACAAGAAGACTCAAACGGTAAGATTCGGTTAAGTTTACTTGATACACAGCGTTCATTGCGTTACATGCAAAAGCACTATCGTGGTCAACTCTCAGATGGTGAGATAAAAGATCTTAGAGAG
The DNA here is from genome assembly GCF_023284025.1 of Shewanella abyssi. Taxonomy (GTDB): domain Bacteria; phylum Pseudomonadota; class Gammaproteobacteria; order Enterobacterales; family Shewanellaceae; genus Shewanella; species Shewanella abyssi. Next base: position 2,284 of record NZ_JAKIKR010000009.1, read on the forward strand.
ATGCTATTGGATATTGAATCGCTGATGCCACATAGTCAGTTTATCTTTGATAAATTGAATTTCTTACTTGATGCTGCAATGGGCTTTAGTGGACTGCAGCAAAACAAGATTATTAAAATATTTTCGGTTGCGGCAGTGGTGTTTTTACCGCCGACAGTGATTGCTAGTAGCTATGGTATGAACTTTACCAATATGCCTGAACTGGATTGGAAGTTGGGTTATCCGATGGCTATTTTGATGATGTTCGGCAGCGCAGCGGGGACCTACTTCTTTTTCAAGCGTAAAGGCTGGCTATAAAACGGTAAGATATAATTAAAATACTGAAACGACTTTGAAACGGTCGTTTCAGTATTTTACGTTATTGATTTTTCCACTTGGCTCAGGTGTCATGCTCGCATTTAGCGAGTGTTTTTTGCGTCTGTTTGTGGGATGTTGTTTGCAAAAGAAAGTACCTTAGCTTTATGTTGATAAAACTCATCGGGATGATTAAGAACATTGTTAAGACTCGAGAGTTTTTGGTACATCATGCTGCTGACTATTTGGTAGCGTTGGTAGGGTGTTTTGCATAGAGACAATTTCTTGTTGAGGTGGCTCAGCAGTGATATCAACTTTGGCTTACTTGCTGCAGAACTCTCATCAATAACTTCTTTGTTTAACTTTTTTTGCAAAGCATTTAATTTGCTAGGTTCGTTTTCTGCTAGCCAAAGTAACCTGTCAAAACCGGGAAGCTTAGTCATAAAAACTCACTCTAAAACGTTTTCTGATAGATTAAATTTAGTAACAGGAACGAAATAGAGCAAGAAGTAGACCGTTTTATCATGTTTTTTTAGCTATCGGTACCAAAATAATAGCTAACTCTTTCTCTCGGGTTGAGATATTTAAAGACCTTTTCTGGCAGAGCCGCTGGGGGTAAACACCTAACAATAGTCATCTCTTCTTGTGCCAGCTCAACGATAGGCGCTTGTTCTTTTGGCACTAATGCATCGTAAACAAGGATCCTAGGTAACAGTAGCTGACTCATGTTCACCGACATCACCATACCGTATTGGCCAGAGGATAACTCTACAATGCTACCGGGCGGATAGATCCCTAACATCTTTACCATTCTGCTGACAATTTGCGGGTTTAACTGCGTTTTATAATGCTTATAAAGGTAACCTAACGCTGAAAACGGGGTGCGGGCTTTTCTACTTCGGTCTGAATGGCAGAGGTTATCATAGGTATTTACCGCTGCAACCAATTGGCTTAATTTATCGATTTGCGGTTCTTTCAAGCCTTTTGGAGTGCCGGTTCCATCGAGGAACTCATGATGCTTTAAGATAATTGGCAGTGCTTCTGATGGGAAATTATCAGCAAGCTTTAGCAAATCAACGCCCATCATTGGGTGTTGATTGACAAAGTTTTGTTCAGCCGACGATAGCGGTGACGTCTTTCTCAATATCTGCGAGGGTACTTTAAGCTTACCTATGTCATGAAACAGTGCACCAATGCCGACTAATTCTATTTCATTGCGGCTCCAGTTTAGCTCTTTTGCGATTAGCATCGATAAAATGGAGACATTGAGAGAGTGGAAATAGATCCCTGCATCATCTTTAGTATCAGTCATCAAGTGCAAGACTAACTTATCTGAGGTTAATAACTGCTCGCAGAGATTATGGATAAGCTCCTTTGCATCACTCACAGCATTTAAAGGGCGATTACGCAATTTACCCATCAGGCTGCGGATCATCGCTATAGAACGATCGAAGTGCTGTTCAGTCTTCTGCAGCTGACGCCTGAGGCTTTTATGGGCTTCTATGCTATCCGCTTTTTGCTGACTGAGCTCCTCATGTAGTTGACCTAAATTACTATCAACAATGGGCTGCTTTTTCGTTCTGGCATCTTCAAGTGTCAGCACCGCAGTATCACTACGATCCAGTATGACAAAGACATGCTCAATCCCCAGGTTCTTGATTAACTCAATTTGGGCTTGTTGTCTTATTTTAAAGCTACTGAATAGAAAAGGGTGATCTTTCCATGAAATAGGTAATCGAATGAAATTACCTACCTGCAGTTGTTTTACTGCAACTTTACAACTATTTGGCATATGTATTTGTGTGAGTCTTCCTTAATTTGCTATTTTAACGCAACTTATATTATTTACAATTGCTTAACGCATATGTTTACAATTCTTGCGAAGGCAAGCAGGTTGAGAGTATCTAATGGATTTTATTGAAATATACCCGAATGCACTTCCCGACGATCTTTGTGATCAGCTGGTACATGCCTTTGAGCAACACCCTGGCGTGTTAGCGGGGAGCACGGGTGGCGGCGTAGACACTGAAAAAAAAGTGAGCCATGATTTGATGTTGGATTCTTTTGATGATTTAGCATCGCTTAAAAATGCTTTGCTGCAATATACCTTATCCCATACTGCCGTGTACTTTAATAAGTACTCGATGGCGCTGATGGGAGCGGTATCGGTTGGGGTGTCTAATCACGAAGGTGAAACCATGACGTTAACCCCAGACAATTACGCTGTATTTGGGGAGCCAAGAGCAGAAGCCTTAGTTAAATATCTATATCGTAGTGGCACGATTAATATTCAAAAATATGATAAGAATAAAGGCGGTTACCCCCATTGGCATTCAGAGCAATTTCCACAGCTAGGCCATAACGAAGCCTTACATCGAGTGGTGCTGTACATGTTTTATCTAAATGATGTCGAGGAGGGCGGAGAGACAGAGTTTTATTATCAAGACAAGGTCATTAAACCCAAGAAAGGCACCATGGTGATCGCGCCAGCAGGTTTTACTCACTCCCATAGAGGCAACACGCCCAAGAGTAGCGACAAATATATCGCGACCTCTTGGATAATGTTTAATAGAGCGGAGCAGTTGTACGCGCGTTAGATTGGAATGGATATTCTAAAACATGCACCTTCTAACTCGGATGTCTCAATGCTGAGACGTCCGCCATAACTAATGACGATCTCATTACATACGGCCAGTCCAATACCTTGGCCGGCTTTTTGAGTGTCAGCACGAACACCACGTTGAATAATATTTTGTCTGATACTCTCTTCTACGCCTGGGCCGTCATCTTCTACCAAAAGCTCAAACTCTCCCGCATCATTGTAATAGGACGAGACCCTTACCGTGGTAATACATAGCTTAAAGGCGTTTTCCATTAAATTGCCACACAGTTCCATTAAGTCGCCTTTGTCACCGGGGAAAACGTGTTCTTGCTCGATAACGGCTTCAAATTGTACTTGTTTGTCGCGGTATACCTTAAATAACATTTGCGCCAGCTGGTCAACGAGTGGCAGTATTTGAGTTTGTTCCTGTTTCAAGCCTTTACGGCCTAACATTGCCCGCTTCAATTGGTATTTGACCAATTGATCCATCTGGCTTACTTGCTCCATTATCTTTTCGCTGGATTCTTCTTTATTTAATCTGGCATCATCAGTAATAGCGTGTACGGCGGCTAAGCGTGTTTTTAAACTATGGGCTAAGTCGTTCATTGCATTTTGGTAACGCTGCTGTTGTGCACTTGATTGCACTAACAATTGGTTTAGCGCTTGTGTTACGCCTTCCAGCTCCACAGGGTAACCTTCTGAAAGGGTCGTCGATTTTCCGCTATTCACCGATTGGAGTTCATTTCGTAATTGCACTAATGGCCGCATTCCCCAGTATGCTGCACTAATGAGTAATACCAATGCCAATGCCAACACAAATCCGAGTCGCATATAAGTGCGTCGACTGAATTTACTGTATTCCTCTTCTAATTTCTCGGCATCTTTTAATACCAGCAGATTGTATTCACTGCCAGCAATATCTAATGAGAGTAGATACACAAAGTAGCCACGAGTATCGGCTAAGGAGAGATAATAGGGGGGAGTGCTATTGCGGATCTCGTTAAAACGCTCACAGGTATCGAATAACCCGCGATCAACAGCTAAAGAGGATGTCCAAACCTGGTTAAAGCCACTATCACAACTGGCAATAATGTAACGCTGTGAGGTGCTATTTTCTGCTAGCCATTCATCACTCTTATCGGGTAGTAGATCATGCTCTCTAAGCTCGGCGGCAACTTTGGGGATTTCAGCTATTAGCTGTGAAGTTTCTTCGTTATAGCGATTCTGAACGTGAAGAATATTAACCATCCACGCTAAACCAAAGCCCACTAAAGCTATGATTGATAGCGAGGTCAGAAACATCCGCGTCAGCAGACGTTTCTTAGGTTTAAAGCTTAACTGCATGGCAGATTAAATTTATAACCTTGACCACGGATCGTCGCGATTGGGTTTTCAATTCCATCTTTAGTGAGTTTTTTTCGTAATCGACTGACCATGACTTCAATCGTATTAGGGTCACCCTCTTTGTCACCATAGATAACATCGAGCAGGCGTTGTTTAGCAACAACTTCATGGCAATGTCGCATTAAGTACTCAAGGATTAGATATTCAAAGGCGGTGATATCCATTGGCACTTCATTGAGCGTGACTTGTTTGGCTGCCAAATCTATCTCCAATGCGCCGCTGGTGATTATTGGTTTTACAAAACCAGCACTACGCCGCACCAATGCATCAAGTCTAGCCACGAGTTCCTCTTTCTGGAACGGTTTAACCAGGTAGTCATCTGCACCGGCATTTAGACCTTCCACTTTGTCTTGCCAGTTAACGCGGGCTGTCAAAATTAAAATGGGAGCTTTAACGCCGTTATCGCGCATACTTTTAATTAAGCTAATACCATCTTGGTCTGGCAAGCCCAGATCGACAATGGCAACATCGATAGGATAGTTTGTCGCTTGGTAAAATCCCTCTTTCGCTGTTAATGCAACTTGAAGCTGATTTCCTAGCTCACTAAGCTGCACTTTAAGGTGGTGAGATAAAATAGGATCATCTTCAACAACCAATATTCTCATAGTCAAATATCCTTGAATGCGATAAAGATTAGTTTACGCAGATTTATGCATACTGCCAACTAAGTGTTTCTAATGACGTAGGAGTTTACGCCTCGATTACTTAACCTTGGCTGAATTATGTTGAGGTCTGCATCAACAAAGCATTTAATTGGATGTTTTAACATCAGTTTTAACATCAGTTTTAACAGTGTTATCGCTTAATCGGTAATTATCTAGTGCTTTATAGTGTTTATTCTGGGTTTGTTGGCGGAATTTAGTTAAAATCTGGTAAATTTCTTGTCGGATTAAGTTCATTATGTTTGCAATCAAGCCACTTCTTAGCATGTTGGTGCTGCTGTTCACACCGAGTCTCTTGGCGGCTACTTTTACTTTTACTGCTATTCCTGACGAGGATGAAAGCCAACTTCGAACACGTTTCGATAAAGTCGCTGCTTATTTGGAAGAAAAGCTCGGTGTCGAGGTTAAATACGTACCGGTTAAGTCATATTCCGCAGCGGTAACAGCATTTAGAAACAACCAAGTGCAACTCGCATGGTTTGGTGGTCTTTCGGGGGTACAAGCAAGGCGTTTAGTGCCAGGTTCTGACGCAATAGCACAAGGGTATGAAGATCAATTCTTTAAAAGCTATTTTATTGCCCACCATTCAACTGAGATAATGGCGAGTGATAACTTCCCTAATCTCAATGGTTACACCTTTACGTTTGGTTCAAAAGATTCTACATCCGGCCGCTTAATGCCACAGTTTTTTATCGAACGTAATTTAGGTAAACGGCCAGAAGATATATTTAAACGCATCGGGTTTTCAGGCGATCACAGTCGAACGATAGCGCAAGTTCAAGCGGGTGTTTATCAAGTTGGAGCCGTCAACTATAAAGTGTGGGAGTCGGCCGTTGCGGCGGGTAAAGTTGACTTGAACAAAGTTGACGTTATTTGGGCAAGCCCAACATATCCAGATTACCAATGGACGGTAAGAGCGGGTGTTGATGAGACCTTTGGGACAGGCTTTAAAGCGCAGGTGGAAGCTGCGTTGTTGAGTATGAATGATGCCGAACTGCTTAAGAGCTTTCCACGGAAATCATTTGTGGCAGCTGAAAATCAAGATTATCAACCGATCGAGAATGTGGCTAAAACGATTGGGCTAATAGATTAATCAATGTTAGATATTAGTGATTTATCTTTAAGCTTTGGTGATAAACAAGCACTGGACTCCATTAGCCTTTCTATTACGTCAGGCGAAAAGATTGCTATCATTGGCAGTTCTGGTTCAGGAAAGTCTACGCTGATCAGTTATATCTATGATCAGCTGCAGGGGAGCGCTGCCTATTGCTCCCAACAGCAGGGCTTAGTTGAGAGCTTAAGTGTATTTCATAATATCTATATGGGTGCTCTGGGCAGAAACTCTGCGGTATATAATCTTTTTAATCTAGCATTTCCCTTTAAAAAGCCACTTCTAGAAGTGACTGCAATCGCTAATTCCTTAGAGCTCGACTGCCCAATATCCCAAGCCGTTTCACAGTTATCTGGTGGACAACGTCAACGAACAGCAGTTGGTCGGGCGTTATATCAAGACATGCCGATGTTTATTGGCGATGAGCCTTTTTCTGCATTAGATCCTGTTATGGGTAAGCGGCTGATTAATTTGGTATTACAGCAGCACCAAACCGTCATTATGGTATTGCATGATATGGATATGGCCCTGCAATATTTTGATAGAGTCATTGGTTTGCGTGATGGTAGAAAGTGCATAGATACCGATGCCGCTGCGCTAAGTGCAGAGATGTTGCAAGCATTCTATGAAGACTCAACACACTTTATTGGTGCGTCTATTGAGCCCGCAGAAATTGCCTGATCTTGTCAACATGAGTTCAACTCCACGGCAGGCTTTTTTCGGTTATTGGCAGAAAGTCACGCTGATTTTGCTTTGCGTCACGATGGCATGCTTTTACTGGGCTGATACAGAGATTATTGCATTGGAACCGTGGAGTGAGTTGCAACGCATAGGTTTGGGATTTCTTGCTCCAGATTTTTTAGCGACAGAATACTTATTGGAAGCGGTGTGGCAAACCGTCAGCTTTGCTTTATTGGGAGTGGCTGCAGGATTGTTATTTGGCGCGCCAGTGGCACTTTTTTATAATAAACCTGTTGTTGCAGCAGCTTGTGCCTTTATTCGCTCTATTCATGAACTGTTTTGGGCACTACTGTTTCTGCAAGTGTTCGGTTTATCACCCTTAACGGGTGTGCTTGCTATTGCCTTACCCTATGGCGCGACATTTGCTCGAGTCTTTAGTGATATTTTACAGCAAGCCCCTATCTACACCTTGCAAAATATACCGGCGAATACCGATAAAGTCAGTCGCTATATTTACGGCCGTTTTGCTCATGTGATGAATGAAATCAAAGCTTACGTGCGCTACCGTTTTGAGTGTGCCTTAAGAAGTAGTGCGATACTTGGCTTTGTAGGGATGCCTACACTCGGGTTCTATTTAGAGTCGGCTTTTAGACAAGGGCATTATCATCAAGGCGCAGCGCTACTCATCCTGTTTATTATCATGATCGGCAGCATCCCTTTCTGGTGTAGAGCTAAATTGCTACCCCTGTATTTTATTGCCGCGTTATGGTTATTACCAGAGCTCACCACCATTGATGGATCACTTGTTTGGCGTTTTTTAAGTGACGATATTTTACCGCCGATGTTTCAAAGCCATAGCATGGATCTGTTACTCGATGACCGATGGCAGTTATTTGCAAAATGGTTTTATAATATCGTCACTGAGCAGGCTCTTCCTGGTATGTTGGCGACGGTATTGCTCGCCGTCGCGGCTTTGGGCTTTAGCTACCTGCTAGCGTTACTGATGACCACATTCAGTTTTAAGCCATTAACGGGTACGTTTATCGCTCGAATAAACAATTTTATCTTACTGATTTTAAGATCGGTGCCTGAGTACATATTTGCCTATATCTTTATGCTGTTGTTGGGACCCTCGATGTTGCCTGCAATCATAGCGTTAGCGATTCATAATGGTGCTTTAGTCGCCTATTTAACCGGTAGACAAAGCACTACCACCTCGTTTAGCCGTCATTTTAATGGCAAAATTGATGGTTATGCCTATGACATATTGCCGAGAATATACCCCAATATGATGGCGTTACTGTTTTATCGGTTTGAAGTTATTCTACGAGAAACGGCTATTTTGGGGATGTTAGGCGTTGCCACGTTAGGCTTTTATATCGATAGCAACTTTTCTGAGATACGCTTTAATGGCGCGTTAGTGCTGATAGGGGCGACCGCTTTACTCAATATATTAATCGATATTGCGAGTCGTAGGCTGCTGGTAAATGCGTCTCTCTCACATAAGCCTTGTTAAATCACCGTATAGAGCGAATTCATATACGGTGAAAGTTGAAAGTTGAAAGTTGATAGTGAGAGAATGTAAGCCAGTGCTCGATAAAGAGTTAGCTAAATAATCTACGTTGGCTTCTTCTATAAATGATGCCGTTGCCACACCAGGCTGCAAATAATGTAAACATGACAACGCTCGACATGATGATGCTCAAACGATACCAAGGTGCTTCAGCAAGAATGCGTGCCTGTACATAATCAAACCCGCTCACTCCCCAAACTAGAAAGGCAGATACGATAAGGGCTAACTGTAAAAGTCGAGTCATCCACGTTGATCGAATAAAGAGTAATGCTGGTGCCAAAGCATAGGCGATGCAGGCTTCATTTTGACCAAAACGAAGGAAATGCGCGCCGAGTAATAAATACGCAAGACTGATAAATAGAATACGCCACCACATAGAGTTTTACCTTATTGACCTTTAAATACCGAGCAAGGATACGGTAAAATCAAACTAGTATTCTATAGGTGGCTTCACAAATATAAGACTAATGCCCGTCGGCATCGATATCCATGGGCGGTTATGTGCGCTAAGGCACAACTCTGTCTTTGTTGATGGCAGGCAATTGTAAGTTTCCCAGGTGGTTCTGCAACTTTCCCAACCCGTTCATCAATGCTCTTTGATGTTATCTAGCGCTGATTTAAGCTTTTGTTTATCCTCTTCACTGAGCTTTGCGTGATTAATTAAGCTAAGAATATGTTCAGCACTTGCTTCATCGTCATCACCAAAGATAACAAAACCTCTATGTTCATCACTATCGCCGAATCGCATGACTTCAAGTTCGGTGATCTGTTCAGCAATAATCTCTATATCATCTGCAAGAGATTCAATGTGAATTTCAAACTCACCTTCATTTCGTTCAAACAGTTTTTCTAGTTCTAGGGCTTTCGCCTCAAGTTCACCAGATTTTAACTCGATTTTCATCACATGAGCTTCTATTTGCGCTTCTTTACCATCAAGTGCTTTATACAGTTTCTCCAATTTAATTTTAATAGCCTTGTCATGCTTAGCATCAATCACAATCATATTGTTCTTTGGGTGCAGTTGCATACGCGACAGCATACGAGTCAGCAGCACTTGAGTCTCTTTGGGTAACTCGGTTAATTTAGCGCTAATCACATCCTTATCTTGCAGCTCTTGGGCGGTAAAAGCTAAGTCATGTTGCTTACCGTCTGTGTTAACCGTTATATGGGTAATGTCATTCTCATCGGTTTCTATTTGGGTGGTAAATTCTTTGTGCTTACTGTCGACGACTGCAATTTGCGTCGGTGCAGCAATTAAGCAAGTTGGCAAGGCTAAACCGCAGGTTAATAGTGCGCATACTAATATGTTATTTTTCATAATATCTTCTCTGTTGTCATCAGGCATTGATGTATTTTGAGCTAACGCAGCCACTGAGTTGCACGTTCGCTCATTCTCAGTAATTCTCACTAATTCTCACTAGGTGCTGCCAGTATCGTGCCAACTCATAGCAATGCATTTTTAGTGGGGTTCAGGGCGTGAATAAACGGTTAACGCATTAAAGAACAACAAAGTAACCCTATTTGAGCATATGACTTCCTCAAATGAGGATGTTGTGTTTAAACGTGCTAGGGTTTAAATCAACTATCTAGGTCAATACCGACCTTGCAGAGTATGTTACTGCTGCGGTAGCAATACTTTCAAGCTGGTATTAATCTTGTATAGCTAGTGAAACGAATAAGAAAAGCCTCAATCTCAAATATTTTGGGTTTCATAAAAGAGTCGATTATGTCTATTAAACGTTATGTCTTTCTGTTGTTCGGAGCACTCATTCTTATGTTGGCGATAAGCCAACTTTTTGTGGCTCAGTATTTTAAAACTCAACTTCAGCAAGAGTTAGAGCAAAGCTCAAAATCATTGTCTAAAAGCTTAGTGAGTGTCGTGATCCAAAGGGCGTCTGATATTGAGCGGTGGGAGTTTGCGCTACCGGAAGAAAATGAATTTCTGACAAATATTGAAGAGAATGAAGAGTTTGTATTAGAGCTCGATGAGGATATCGCGGATCTAGAACAAGAGATAGATAACCTTGCCCAATCGCTAGTAGAGATTAGTGCAGATAAAGGGGCATTGGCACTGGGAGGCGATGACTACCAACAGCATCAATTGGCGTTACAAGAGAAGGTTCAAGCGCTGCTGGAGAAAGAGCGCCGTCATATGGAAGGCGAGCGAGAGAACTTACAGCAACTCAAACAAGAGGCGGCTAAAGAGTATCAGTTAAGAGTAGAGCAGAGTCTTGAAAGCTTTGAGATCCATACTGATGATTGGCTACAAGCCGGTCGGGTTTTGATCGTTGCTGGTGACAAAGAAGACGGCATGCTTATACGCGAAGAGCGCAGCATTGAGTTGCCGAGTCAAGGCGCGAATCATCTGCTTGAGCGCTTTAGCGAGTCAGTATTATTTGTGATATTGCTGACGAGTGTGATGGCGCTTATCCTCGCATATTGGCTAAGTCATCATGTTACCGAGCCTTTAAGTGAATTAGCTCAGGGTCATCAAAAATTGGCTGAAGGTAAATTTGGTACTCAGTTAAAAGAGCAAGGCGTTAAAGAGCTTAAACAGATAATGAATGGCTTTAACCGCATGAGCCTAGCATTGGAAAGCTGGAATAAAAAAGAGCAACAGATGTCTCAGCAGCAACATCTTGCTGATCTCGGTCAAATTACCCGAGGTATCGCTCACAGCTTAAGAAACCCACTGCATACACTTGGATTGTTGTCAGAGCAAAGTATCTATACCGACTCTCAAAGCGAGCGTGAAGCGATAAACCAAAAGATGCAAAAGAAGATTGCTTTAATGGATAAGAGTATTCAATCGTTGCTGACGCTTTCAAGTCATGAGGTATCAAGAGACAAACAGGTGCCACTCAATGCCATTGTACAAGACATTCTGTTAGAGCTGTCTATCTCAGGCCTCAAGCCCGAAGTGATTTTTGATGCAAATAACCTAATAGCAGTTTACGGTGCAGAATCGGAGTTAAGAAGTATTGTGCATGCGGTATTGGTCAATGCCGTTGAAGCTGATGGTAAAAAGATTAAAATTGAACTCAACCAATCTAAGAAGGAAAAATCCGTAGTGATAACAGATTGGGGCAAAGGAATAGATCCTTTGATTAAAAGCCAAATGTTTAAACCGCATATCACCACAAAATCAGCAGGCTCAGGCATGGGGATTTACATCGCAAAACGTCTTATTGAGAGTCACTACAATGGCGACATCTACTATGAAGACAATCCGGAAGGCGGCACCATAGCAACCATTACCTTTGTCGAAGAGCAGTGTGAACAGAAGGAAAATAATTGATGAGTCAGCAACCTTTACATATTCTTGTCGTAGAAGATGAGCCCGATCAGCGCTCGCTCATCTGCCAAATGCTGACAGCAAATAACTACCTTGTTAGTGAAGCCGACAGTGTTGAGCAGGCCATTGTGTTACTGAAAAAGAGCGTACCGGATCTGATATTTTCAGATTGGAAGCTTGGACAGTTGACGGGGATGGATCTGCTAACATATGTAAGACGAGAGCATGCAGATTTAGGATTTATCATCGCCACAGCCTACGGAACCATCACCCATGCAGTAGACGCTATGCAGGCTGGTGCAGATGATTACCTGTCCAAACCTTATCAACGCCAATCATTGTTCATGGCGATTGAGAAAGTGGCTAAGTCCCTTAAGCTAAAACAGCACAATAGACGCTTAGCATCGGAGCTTTCACAGCAACAGGAGCTGGTGGGCTTAGTCGGTAAAGCGCCTTGCATGCAAAAGGTTTATACGCGAGTGCAACGCGTTAGTGCAACCGATGCCACAGTATTGATCGGTGGTGAAAGCGGCACCGGTAAAGAGCTTGCCGCAAGAGCCTTGTATCAACTGTCGCAAAGACACCATAAACCTTTCGTTGCCATCAATTGCGGTGCTATCCCGGAAAGTTTAGCGGAGTCTGAGTTATTTGGTGCAGAGAAAGGGGCGTTTACGGGAGCCACTAGTCAAAAAATCGGTAAACTTGAAGCTGCCAATGGCGGCACCATTTTCTTGGATGAAATTGGTGATTTACCCTTGTTACAGCAAACCAAATTACTTCGCTTTTTACAAGAAGGAGTTATTTCTCGGCTAGGACAAAATGGCGAGATCAAGCTTGATGTCAGAGTTATCGCGGCAACTCATAGGGACTTACGCATCGAGGTGGCCGAAGGGCGATTTAGAGAAGATCTTTTCTACCGCTTAAACGTGGTTCCAATCGAGATGCCACCACTGCGAGAGCGTAAAGAGGATATCGGTCGATTAATTGAACATTTTTTGAAGATTCATGGGGGGCAATACGGTGTTGAAACCGTGAATTTAAGTGCTGTAACGATAAAAGCCTTGTTAGATTATCCATGGCCAGGCAATGTCCGTGAGCTGTCGAATCGTATCGAACGTTTTGTATTACTCGGAGATGAAGATGAGTTAGTCGAAGAGTTAGCACTGCGCCCGGGCTCTGTTGATACCACGTTATTTACCGTACCTGAAACGGGCTTTGAGTGGGAAGTATTTGAAAAGGACTGTCTGCAGCAGGCAATGCAACGCCATGACGGTAACCGTACTCGGGCGGCTAAGCAGTTAGGTCTTTCTTATAAAGCTTTTTTGTACCGTCTGGAAAAACATCAAATTATCTGATTGATATTCAGATACTAATGAAATGTACTTTTTAATAGTGCGTAAGCTAAACAAGCTTACGCACTGTTCTATTTTAGCTACATTGCTATAAAAGCACGCCAGAAATAATCACTAGCGATACACTGATAAATACCAGTCCAGTGATTAAGTTAATGACAGGACTGGCCTTTTTTAACTTAATCTGCACCTTTGGTTTGGTCAGTACCATGGCAATAAAACTAAACCATATCAGCGACAGAGTAAAAAGTAACACCGCAGCTGTACTCTTAGTCATCAAGGACACTTGCGGGGTGATAAGAGTTGAAAACAGGGTAATAAAAAACACTAAAGCCTTGGGGTTTAATAGATTGGTATAAAGGCCCTGTAAAAACCCATTTTTAATGCTTAACCCTTCACTTTTTTGCATTTTATCTAAGGCTACTGGGTCACGCCAATGAGCAAGTGCAGCGCGCATAGCGCCTATTCCCATCCATGCTAAGTAACTGGCGCCAGCGAGCTGAACCAACATAAACAACTGCTCTGAGCTATGAATGATAAAACTTAAGCCTGTCAGGCTCAGTAGAGTGTGGCCTAAGATGGCAACGGAGATCCCTAGAGCCGATGCTAGTGCTACCGTTCTATTTTCTTGGGTAGACAACTTTAGCACTAAGGCAAAATCGGGCCCTGGGCTTGCTAAGGCAATGGTGTGAATGACTGCAAGTGATAGTAATAATTGTAAGTCCATAAGAGGGTTAGTATCTCTGTCGTAAAGGTGAGTCTTAATATTGAAATGTATATATCGAGTGTCTTGAGCTTTACTGAATATTGCTCTCAAAATTAGTCTAACGCAGCAGTGATTATGACAGCTAGTTAATTATTGCAAGCATATGCTGCGATTACGGCTATTGAGGACGATATAGCCGTGTATTGTGATTGCAATTGGACCATAATGGTTGGGTTTTTAGTTAACAACTGATGCCATTGGAGTTTATTACGTGAAAGGACAGATTTTAAGGGAAATGAAAGTACTTAAAGCCATTGATCCTGCTTTTGAAGTACAAAGACGAGTCGCATTTATTAAAGCTAAGCTTAAGCAATCTAATACTCAATCATTGGTATTAGGCATTAGTGGCGGCGTAGACTCCTCTTTAGCTGGGCGTTTGTGCCAACTGGCTATCGAAGAACTGAATGCTGACACTGCTGTAACTCGTTATCAATTCATCGCCGTCCGCCTACCTTACGATATACAAAAAGATGAAGATGAAGCTCAGTTGGCTTGTCAATTTATTAACCCGTCTAAACAAGTCACAGTGAATGTTAAACAAGGCGTTGACGGTATTCATAGTGAAACTATGAATGCGATTGAATCTGTGGCTATTATGCTGCCAGATCCTGCTAAAGTTGATTTTGTAAAAGGCAATGTTAAGGCTCGAATGCGTATGGTTGCGCAATACGAAATAGCAGGTTTAGTCGCTGGTTTAGTGGTTGGAACCGATCACAGTGCCGAAAATATTACCGGTTTCTATACAAAGTGGGGTGATGGTGCATGCGATTTAGCGCCACTATTTGGCTTGAATAAACGTCAAATACGACAAGTAGCACACTTTCTAGGTGCTCCTGACATCTTGGTTCATAAGGCACCTACTGCTGATCTTGAAGAGGGACAGCCTCAATTAGAAGACGAAATTGCCTTAGGGCTGACATATGATCAGATCGATGACTTTCTCGAAGGTAAAGAGGTTAGCGAATTGGTCAATAACAAATTAACTGGAATTTACCGCGCCACGCAGCATAAGCGTGAGCCCATTCCTACAATTTACGATTGATATTTAATCAAATAAAAAGAGCGCCAATGGTGCTCTTTTTGTTTTTGCTTCGCTAAAATTAACGCTTTTCCTTTTATTCCAGTTAATTAAGTCGCTGCAACCCCAGCTCTTGTCTTAACTGGTTTATCTGTTTGTTGGGAAATTGTCGATAATCCAAATACGGACAAAGATAAATGGCTTGCTGTGAGTGTTTTAATAAGGTGTCACATTCTGCGCTGATAACGATAAACTCTTCTATATTTAACTGCAAACCCTGTGCGCTTTCGTGGCCACATATAATGTGAACCTCTGACTCAGCATGCAAAGATGAAGCTGCAAAAGCAATAGACTCTTCATGCTTTAATAACTGAATATCACGATACTGCCGCCAATCTTGGTCACTAACCATTATCTTTGCCATGATAGTCAGGATCTTTCGCCAATGGTTACCATTCAATTCAATGAGTGATTGAATTGCATCTATATCCCGACAGCCCCAATTATTGGGCAGCTTCGGAGGGTTCGGGAGATAAAAGCAGCTACCAGCCCGTTCAGTTCCAATCATCATGTTATCTATTTGTTTCGCGTTAAAAACAGTGTAAGTTAGCTTTATCGAGTGGGTATTCTATGTCGATTTATTTACTAATACCAATAACTTAAATACGTGAGTTTGTTTGATGATGAAATCCATTATTATTGGTTCAACTAAGCATTTAGCATTTGCCCTGTTTTATTCCTCAATCGGCACCTGTATCGCCTTAATCGTGGCTGCCGTTTGGTATTTAAACTCACGACCCGCATTGGATCTTTGGCATACCACCGAACTTGAGGCGCAATATCGGCAACAGCCGAGTGTCGTCAGCTTTAAAGACTACTTACGCTTGGAGGATAAACTATTCGCAGAGGTTGAGCGCAAGGTCAGCAGTAAGACAACTTCAGATTCTCTATCTGTGGTGAATCGTTACGTATCTGGCAGTTATTCCGATCCTAATAAGTGGCAGCGAAACTGGAATAGAAGTTTCGAATGGAAAAATGAGCATGCAAAATACGGCATTTTATTGCTGCATGGAATGTCAGATTCACCTTATGCGATGCAATATTTTGCAAAACATTATAAAGCATCGGCTCATGTGTTAGGACTTAGATTACCAGGCCATGGCACATTGCCCTCGGGGCTCACCGATATAAAATGGCAAGACATGGCCGCTGCAGTTTCGATTGCTGTACGGCATATGCAACAGGTTATGCAGGATAAACCACTCTATGTAGTGGGCTTTTCAACCGGTGCCGCGTTGGCACTTAATCATGAGTTAGAGAACCTAATGCAAGGCGATGCTAGTGACTTTTCAGGATTGGTGTTTGTCTCTCCAGCAATAGGGCTACCGCCCGTTGCTGCGGGTGCAAAGTGGCAGGCACGGCTAGGCCATTTTTTAGGGCTAGATAAGTTGAGCTGGAATAGTATTCAAACCGAATACGATCCTTTTAAATACAGTTCATTTGCGGTTAATGCAGGGGATGTTGTCTATCAGCTTGCTAGTCGAAATGTTGAGTTACTAAATCAACTGGATAGTCAGTCATTAGCTCAATTAGCGCCAATGTTAACCTTTCAATCTTTGACCGATGACACTGTTGATACGATGGCAGTACTGTGTGATTTATATCTACAATTACCTGATAATAATCATGAATTAGTGATGTTCGATATTAATCGCACTCAAGTCAATTTAAGCCTAATGCCAACAGACCCTTTGTTACCCTATTTCGATTTAGTTGACACGACTGAATTTAACTTTGATTTTACGTTAATTGAAAACACCGGCGAGGAAAGGGGAGCGGTACAGGCAAGAAATCTTACCAATGGAACAGATATTGAAACTATCGCACAACATTGGCCTAAACAGGTTTATTCATTGTCTCATGTTGCCCTGCCATTTCCTGAAGCCGATGAACTCTATGGTCCGCATAGAATACACAATGGCAATAGAGTCCAAATAGGCGCCGGAGCTTCGAAGGGAGAGCGAGGCGTGCTTAGCGTTCCCCCAAGCGAAGTTCTTCGACAAAAGTGGAATCCATTTTTTGGTTATATGTTGGATAAAATGGATGGTGTTATCACTGATTAAACTCGTTCTTAGTTGCCTTGTCTAACAAGGTGGTAAACACTAATTGGTTTCGGCCTTCATGTTTAGCGCTGTACAAATTGATATCAGCTTGCTTTATCCAGTCTTCAAGTGCATCACTGTAAGTACCATTAGCGATAACGGCTCCAATACTTGTCGTTACATTGAAATGGGCTGTTTTATCAGTACTTTCAATGACGGTGTTGGCGAGTCTTAGTTTGAAATTCTCAAGATGAGATTCTATTTTTAATGCGTTACACAGGGGCATAATGACGAGGAACTCCTCACCACCGTAACGGACGATAATATCTCCATCCCTTTTAAAATCATCTTTTAGTAGTTTAGCAACGGTCTTAAGCGTCGCATCGCCACTCAAATGTCCATAAGTATCATTAATGTGCTTAAACCTGTCGAGATCTAATATGGCAATCGCAATGACTTCATCTGTTCTTTGACAGCTTTCTTGGATGACTGAAAATTTATCTTCAGCATAACGGCGGTTATAAAGCCCGGTGAGTGAGTCTTTTTCAGCAAGTGTCTTTAACTGAATATTCGCTTGCTCTAATTCAAATGTTCTTAACGCTACTTTTTCTTCTAAGGCTAATTGGTAGCCTATGAGCTGCTTTTTACTTTGCTTAAGACGCATATAGAGAGAGTAGATCTCTTTCGGCGAGTCGTCATCAATGCCATAGTCATTATTGCTATTTTTATTTGAGGTACTGAATTTGTTGGCTATTTCCTCTAGAGGCCGGGTTAATCTGGCGCTGATAACCCGAGTAATAAGAAAGGTAATTAGCAGCGAGATGATCAGTATGGCAAAGGTTGCGATATACATGTTTTCGACTAACAACACTAAAGGCCTAAAAGGGTTTAGCACGTACAGTTTCCAATTGTTCTCAAGCTTGAAGGATGCAAATACATATTCAGGCGCCATGTTCTCCTGATCAAGAATGTTTAGCATCGGCAACGGACTCGTATAATCAGGACTGTTTTGTGAATAGCTAAATTCTGACAGTGGAGCGATACTCAGTTCTGGTGAAGCAAATATAACCCTATTTTTGCTGTCAACCAGTACGATAGATTGATTTTTAAAGACTTTATTAGTTTTGTCTATCTCTTTGAACTTACTTAGATCAAGTGAACCTTCAATAATTCCGACAGGATGGTATGCATTATCAGCGGCATAAATAGGGGCACTGATAGCAACAATAGGATCGTTACCAAAACCTCGACCTAAAAAGACCGGCGATATGAAATTTTGTTGGTTTACAAAAGCTTCAATAAAGTAATCCCTATCAATAATACTGAGCGTAGCCTCATTATCGCTACGGCCACTTAATCGTGAAACTGGGCTGGCTCCTTTGATATTACCTTGTTCGTTGGCTATTAGCATAGTGATAAAGCCCGGGTACATCTGGTGCAATTTCGACAGCGATAGTTGCTGCTGAGCTAAAGTAGCCTCTCTTAAACTTAAGCCACTCGCAGCAGTGCTTAAGGCTTGAACATGAGTATCGATATAGGCTTGAGCCAATGTGCCCAGCTGCTGTGCCGATTCTTTTATATTTTCGCTTAATAAGGCTTGATAGC
The DNA here is from genome assembly GCF_023284025.1 of Shewanella abyssi. GTDB lineage: Bacteria > Pseudomonadota > Gammaproteobacteria > Enterobacterales > Shewanellaceae > Shewanella > Shewanella abyssi. The sequence continues at coordinate 20,749 of NZ_JAKIKR010000009.1, forward strand.
GATGAATAAACTGATTATTAAACAGTAGTGCAGCTAAAAGCAGCGCTAAGGAGATGACCAGAGTAAATGCGTAGGTTAGCTGCGCACTAAACGTGCGTCGTTGCTTGTTCTTTGCTTTTGGTTGAAAACTCCAAAATGAGGGGGTTAAGATAACCAGTAAGGACGCTATTCCAGCATAAAAGACACCATTAATGGCTTGTTTCAGGATGATGAACGGCAGGTGACTACTGGGTAAATTGGTATTGAGTATTACATACAGGTAAAACAGTGGCATCCCAATAGTGATCCAAAAAACAATACTTGCGTAGAGTGAGTAAATACCTTTTCGTCTTGCTAAGCCTAGGAATATTGCTTCAATTGGAAACAGTAAATAAACATGCGAACTATCCCACGCTATAAATAACCCTGACACGGTGATCATCGCTGTATAGAGCGCATACCATGGGCCAAATAAGATGGCACAGATCACGTAACAGGCGTTACCCAGAATAAGTTGTATATTGGCGAATAAAGGCGATGGATCGAGGTTAATTATTAGGCCAACTAATCCCAATATGGATGCGATGAGGATTTTTTTCTGTTTGATTATGTCCAAAAGCGAAACCTTTGATTTAACAAAACGAGAGCTGCAAGCTGGTTATTTTATTATTAGCGCTGACATTTACAATCTATTAACTTTTCTCATGGATAGCAACTATTAAGAACTCACTTAACATGATTATGATGTATTTGTTGTGCGATAAATATGGGTCTTTTAAAATTTAGGATATTTGAATTGTCAATCAGTTGACTTTAGCATTGCCTAATGTTTGACCTGTGTATACAAGATCTAGTTCACAGCATCGATATCTAGTCATTCATCTATTCATGAAAAAGGTGTTTTTTAAGACTCAGTTAATGTTAATTCATATGATGTTAACTATAGATTTAGGTAGTTTTAGTCTTTATCTTTCAATGGACTTTAGCTGGTGGGATTTTTTACATGCATCTTAAATTGAGTGTAATAGACAGAATTTAAGTGCAACAACTCCGTGATCAAGGAACCGTTATGAAATATTTATCGATGTTCGCAGTGCTGGCTTTTTCTGCTTCAGCTATGGCTGTAGATTGCAGCGATTGCCACGAAACAATTGATGTCGCTGCTCACACTGAAATGGAAGCGACAATCAATACTTGCAACGATTGTCATGATATGGCCAGTGCGCATGAGTTAGATACTGAGCTCCACACTGTCGATTTAACAATTCAAGAGTGTGCTGATTGTCACGACTAATGGCATAGTACCTGTTGAGCACCTAATAAAAAAGCCAGCTTTTCAGCTGGCTTTTTTATGAGTATTTGGTCGGGATAACAGGATTTGAACCTGTGATCTCTTGTCCCCCAGACAAGCGCCCTACCGAACTAGGCCATATCCCGAATTACTCTGCAGAACCCATTGTAAACAGGGGGAGTTCTGAAGAGCAAGCACTGTATCAAGTCATAATAGTGAGTGCAAGCGCTTCCGCCGAGTCATTGTTTTGTTTGGCTAGTTTATGCTCTCTTTAGCTTTGTTAATGAATATAAAAGCGTCTTCCTTCGCGCATCACTTCAATTAACTCTGGTGCGCTCATTTTCTTTCTAAGACGTTTATTATATTCAATATCGTAAATTCGATATTTACCGTGACGATCAATGGTCGTTATTTCAGATTCTTGGTAAATGGCAAAAATACGGTGATCGCCAGTATAGATCCATGATGTATCGCTAGGCTGCATAAGACTGCTACCTGCACTAAAATCAGCGGCAGGGTTAGTACAACCCATTGCTTGGGTCATTAACGTCGGCACAAGGGCATTGTGAGTCGTTCGGTAATTGATACGCCTAGCAGCCCGCTGGTTTGGCCAATGAATAACCATGGGCACTTGAACACTGTCGGGCGACATATTGACTCTGGCTTCAGTCGGATTACTGGTAAACATTTTGCCGCTTACCCCGGTAATGACAACTAAGGTATTTTCAGGTAGGTCGGTTAATATTTTTCCTAGCTGGGTATCGATAAAGTTCAAAGATTGACGGTATTGATTGAACAATACTTTTTGAGCCGGCTTAAGTGCCTTGTCAGCTTTTACCGTTTTAATCCCTAAGAAACCGATAGGGGTGTCGTAGCTATCTGGTGATTTTAGGTTTAATAACGTAAACCAAGGCTTTGTTGATGCCTGAGTCCATTGATGCCAACGGTCAATTGAGCTTAGGTCTGAGCGGGCGTAGCTATCTTGTTCTGGGGCATTAATACGTTCAAAGTCATTAAAAATGGCTTGAGGACGAGCAATAGTATCGACAGTGGTAAACAAACCTAATTGATAACCGTCGGCGATGAGCTCTTGGGTTAATACCGGGCTTTCATAGTGCAGGTCTATCGCATTCATATAGCTGCCTTGTAAGCCATAGAGTAAGCTAAACATACCGCTGCTAAACTGATTTCCGCCGCTGAAGTGCTGCTGAAAAGATTGATTTTGAGCTGCATAGGCCGTCAACACCGGCATGGTTGAGTTATCAACTAGCTTGGCTTGCAAGCTGTCAATGGCAATAACTAAAATATTAGGCTTATCATCTGCCAAGCACTGCATTGGCGATAGCGGATATTTAAGGCTGGCTTTAGGCCTAGTTTGCGCTTGATGGACTTGAGTGTTATCGATGCCATAACTTTCCATAAAGCTTCTTGCTGTAGCAGGGTAGGATAACGGATATGCATCATCAAACTGCGTTATTTCAGTCACCTCATTCGCATCTCCCCAAATATGGATAAGATGGCTGGCAACAAAGCATAAGCCTACGACCACGACAACTTTATTGCCGTAGTTACGTTTACGAATTTTCTCGATTCGCTTCCATAAATAATTAGCGAGAGTGAGCTCAAGCGCTAAAATACCAATAGGGGTAATAATATAGGAGGTGCCTTGCAGTAGTCCGTTGAGGTCAGTCCAGGCTAAGTCAAATACGAAAGGACTGAGGTGCAGTCCGTAATCGTCATAAATAATGGTGTCGTAAAGCAGAGCGCATAAGCTTAATGTCGCGACAACAGCGGCATAGCCCCTGAGGATCTTAGAATAAGGTAGCAACAAGGTGACAGGGAAAATGAGCACCAGGTAGACCATGAAAGCGAGAAAGCTAAAGTGACCAATGGTACTCAATGCTAGATAAACGGAGCCAATAATCGATTCGGGAAAACCGACAGTGTCGAGATACCGATAACCAACGATAATGGCGAGTAAGCCATTAATGAAAGCAAACCAATGCCCCCAACTTACTAAGCGTGAAACTCGATCTCGTCCTATCTGTTTTTGTCGCTCAACCATGTTGACCCATTATTCTCTTACATGCGGTTAATGGGTTTAATCACTATGGTTAAACCCTTACTCAATGTGGTTCTTACACTTATCTTAGCTATTTTTCACTGACTGCGATAATGCTTTGGCAAACTGCTCAGTCACAACGGTGCGCGATTCAGCGGGTACTTTGTTTTGCAACAAATGTGTAACGCAATTGCCTAACACCATCAGACTTAAGTCTGTTGGTGATTGATGCTTCTCTAATACTGCTAAAAGTTCAGCAATGATAGATTCAACTTGTGTGTTTGAATATTTTGATTTGATAGCCATAATTGAAACCGTTCACTTTAAATCCTGATTAACGGCATATAATAACGGATTTTTTCAATAAGCTCTGCACTTTTTAGCGTTGGGCGAGTGCTTTTATCATTTATCACATCGATGACGTGAGTAAAGTCGTGCTTGCAGATTATTCTCAACATAACGGTTAACAGCGTCATAGGTAAAGAGTATTGTTCTCAACCGCATCGGTAAGCCTCTTTTATTGTCTTTAATTACCCTGCTGTTTTATCGCGAAAGGTTACAGTCTTAGCCACCATTTTTCGTATGAATTTATGGTTTTTGTCTGCTATGATATCTGCCATTACGTTTGCAGCACACTCGATGATTTATCATCGCTGTGGTGGCAAACTATTTATCTTCAGAGCTGACGACTAGGCTATGGCTCTTAAGCAACTTTCTATCGAGGCTCAATGAGTATTAACGTCGAACAAGCAATTATCCATGCCATTTCTCAAGATGGAGAAGGCCAGCTCAGCTGTCGCTTACGCCCACAACCGCTGCTAAACAGTCAAGCCGTTGAGACCATGCTAGATGAACTCCATCACACCTACACAAGCAAGCCTGGTAAAGGCTTTGGCCACTTTGGCATAAACGGTGAAGATGGTGAAGCTAACACCCAGTTTGAAAATGCACTAACTCAGTATCGTAGTAACGAACTGGGCTTTGTTGAGTTTTCGGGTATAGCAGGTAAATTATTGCAAGAAGAGTTAGCCAAGTATGACTTTAGTACCGGCGGGTTTCTATTACTGTCATGTTATACCTATATGACCAGTGAGTACCTTTTTGTGTCGCTGCTCAATGCTAAATCATCGATGACAGTTTTAGATGATATGGAGTTAACCCAAAATACCCATCTTGATCTCAACAATGTGCAACTTGCTGCACGTATTGATTTAACGGAATGGCAAGCCGATCCCGACTCAAAAAAATACATCTCTTTCGTACGTGGACGAGCGGGCCGTAAAGTGGCTGATTTTTTCCTCGATTTCATGGGCTGCGTAGAAGGGATCAATACCAAGGCGCAAAATAAATCATTATTAAATGCTGTTGAAGATTTTGTTGGCGGCAGTGAATTGAGCAAAGATGAGCGCCAAGTAGCGCGTGAACGCGTGTTTGATTACTGTACCGAACGTTGTGACGAAGGGGCCGACATTCACATTAAAGATCTCGCCGACGAGTTAGCAGACCAAGGCATGGATTCATTCTATGACTTTGCTCAAGGTGGCAGCTATGAGCTTGAAGAGGAGTTCCCTGGAGACAAGCCAACACTGCGTCAGTTGAAGAAGTTCTCTGGTACCGGCGGCGGCGTAACCTTAAGTTTTGATGGTCAACACCTTGGTGAAAGGGTGATTTATGACCCGGTGTCAGACAGTATTATCATCAAAGGCGTGCCTGCAAACCTTAAAGATCAACTGGATCGCCGTTTAAAAAGCGAATAGTAACTAGTCATCCAACGCTATTGAGTTTAAGCCGAGTGTTTTGTCACTCGGCTTTTTTATCTCTGCAGCTCAATAATACCAATGATTAGGCTTAAAATGGTCGAATAATAATGCTTATCATTGTAAGCTACAGAAATTATGAAAAGGGCCGCTAAAAAGCGGCTTTTTACCTGTTTTTACATCCTGCAGCCATCGCTGCCTGGACTGTGCAAGGTAGACTGTTTTTCTACCTAGGAGCTTAAATGCAACTGTTCGTTAAAGATTTAACTGTTATCGATTTTTCTTATCTATGCCCTATACGTGGCATGGTGGGTGAAAGTTGGATTGTCGATGTTTTGCTCGACGGTGGATTAGACGAGCAAAACATGGTGCTCGATTTTGCCAAAGTGAAGCGCACCATTAAGAGTACTATTGATGATATCGCTGATCATCGTCTGTTGGTTCCAACCGCTTGTAGTGAGGCTCGCTGGCAGCAGCAAGGCGACAGAGTATGGATGGATTTTAACAGTCAGCAAGGCGACATGCATTTAGCCTGTCCTGCAGAAGCATTCGCCTTAATACCCAGTGAAATTATCGACTTTGAAAGCGTTAATAGCTTTCTGCAAAAAGCGCTAAAAGAGGTCTTGCCTGCGAACGTAGAAGGGATCTCTTTGACCTTAAGAAATGAGATCCATGACGCTCCATTTTACCATTATACCCATGGCTTGAAGAAGCACGATGGCAACTGCCAACGTATTGCTCATGGGCACAGAAGCCCGGTTACCGTATTCGAAAACGGCATAGCTGCCCCTAAGTGGGAGGAGTACTGGGCTAAACGCTGGCACGATATCTACCTTGGTAGCGAAGAAGATAGTGTATCGGTGGACACCTTAACGCTGTCACCACAAACAAAGGTAAGCGACAGCACTCATTTAGGTTTTCATTATCAAGCGCCCCAAGGCGACTTCCAGCTTGCCATGCCAAAAGCGTGTTGTGATGTGTTACCACACGATACAACAGTGGAGTTGTTAGCCGACTATATGGTGCAAACCTTGTCAGCAAAAGTCCCTAGCAGTGATTTTAAAGTGATCGCCTTTGAAGGGGTTGGCAAGGGTGCAATAGCCAGCCGCAGCGCAAATAGCTAATATTTTTAGGAGTCACTTTGAGTAAAGTAATCCCCATTGTCATAGCAAGTATCGCCAGTATGTTGTCTTTTCAGGCAAGTGCTCAAGTTGAATTAAAGGGTAACTTTACCCAAGGTTCGTTAATTCGCGCCAAGGTTCAACCGGGTACTTTGGTGTATTTAAACGATGCACCGATTGATGTTAATGCTGAGGGGCAATTTGCGTTTGGTTTTGCAAGAGAAGCCGAGCTCGAGCAGTTGCTGAAACTGGTATATCCTGACGGCTTAACTGAGCTTAAGCCACTTAACTTAGCTAAGCGAGAGTACAAGATCCAAAAGGTGAATGGGATCAGCAAGAAAATCATGAAGCCTGATCCCACGGCCCTGAGTCGTTCGGCACAAGACAGTAAGCAGGTTAAGGCGGCGCGGACACAATTTACTGAAAGTAACGCGTTTAGCCAAACGTTTATCTGGCCACTCACTGGTCGTATTTCAGGTGTATATGGCAGTCAACGTGTGTATAACGGTAAACCTGGTACGCCACATTATGGGGTAGATGTTGCCGCTAAAACGGGGACGATAGTGGTTGCGCCTGCTGATGGTATTATATCGCTTTCTGTTTCAGATATGTTTTACTCAGGCGGGACGATGATTATTGACCATGGCTACGGTGTCAGTTCAAGCTTTTTGCATTTGAGTAAGTTGTACGTTAAAGAGGGTCAAGAGGTTAAGCAGGGCGATAAGGTCGCTGAAGTCGGCGCCACAGGCCGCGCCACAGGACCACATCTTGATTGGCGAGTTAATTGGTATCAGATGCGGCTCGACCCAACCACCATAGTCCCTTCGATGAAGAGCGTACTGGAAAAGCAAGCAGCGAACTAAAGGCTGCATCTCCATAGCCAATAAAAAAAGCAGCAATTAAGCTGCTTTTTTGTTATTAGGACTTTTTAAGCTATCAACGCCTGCTGTCTACCATGCTGAAGTGATAGTGCTATCACTTGTTGCGGTTTCTCCACTTAAACAGGACTGAATACTTCCATAAGGTTTTTATTAAGAAGAAGGACGTAACAGAAAACAGTAAGCCAAAAACCAAGCAACCTATTAAAAAAGAGGGGCCAATGGTTTCGATTGACGACTCAACCCACTGCCAGCTAGCTTCAAAAGCAAACGCTTGCGGCTGATGCCCCAGTATTTTTGCCCCTAGCATATAGGCCATATAGAACATAAACGGCATCGTTACCGGGTTTGTGATCCATACAAGTGCCACAGCAACCGGTAAGTTGACGTTAAACAAAATAGCTAGCGCCGCAGCCAGCACCATCTGAAATGGCATCGGCATCCACGCTACAAATAGTCCTACAGCGAATGCCCCCGGCGCAGAACGTCTATTGAGCGCCCATAAATTGGGCTTTAGTAACAGGTCGCCGAACATGCGTAGATTCTTATGATTACGCAGTGTTTCAGGCTTGGGCATAAATCTTTCTATAAATTTTTTTGGCATAACTCGAATTTGCTGTCTTAACTTACTTCATTATGAATGGATTCATGTGTGGCTTTTGCGCCACTATATTATCAGCAATGGTCTGGCCATCGCTCCCTCAGCTGTCTCTATTGCCGCTGTGTATTTTAATGGCGCTGATCTTGATCCGGCGTATCCCAATGTTAGCTGGTTGCTTATTCGCACTCAGCTGGATAACGATGTTCTATGCGTTATTAATGGACTGGGACACGACTGAAAATGTCGATACTATCCATATTAAGGGCGAAATCATATCACTAGTTCATGCAAACGGCGACTGGATTAGTATGGATATTATGCTGGTTGATTCAATTTTGCCCCACAAGCTAACAAGAAAGCTTAGATTATCGTGGTCAAAGCCGCCAACGGTAAGGGTTGGCCAGCAGTGGTTATTCACCATTAAGCCCAAGCCGATTACAGGCCCGCTAAACCAAGGAGGGTTTAATCAGCAGAAATACTTACTGAGTAAACATATTTTTGCTAAAGGTAAAGTCACAGCGGGGCGGCTGTTAAGTGACAACAAAGGCGTTAGAGATAAACTCATTGAACAGTTGAAACCCGCATTGGCTGGCTACGCCGCGCAAGACTTGTTGCTTGCACTGCTGGTCGGCGAGCGAAGCTTGATGACATCAGATCGTTGGCAGCAGTTGCGAAACACGGGTACGGGTCATTTGTTCGCGATATCAGGGTTACATCTATCGGTTGCTTGCTTGTGGATATATCTGGTTAGTAAAACATTACTGTTTAACCTTTTACCGACTCAAGGGCGACGAAACAGTGTTGTCGCTATGGTGCTCTGTGCCGTTACTGCCATTGCTTACGCCTATCTAGCCGGCTTTTCGGTGTCGACTCAGCGCGCCCTCATCATGCTGTTAACCTATATTTCGTCATGGCTATTTAGCCGTTTTTCAACTAGCTGGGAAAGATTGCTATATGCGCTGTTCATGGTGCTATTACTGGATCCGTTGAGCCCGCTAAGTGCAAGTTTTTGGTTGTCCTTTACAGCACTAATAGTGATCTTGGTCACCGTAGGGAAGTTTGAACCGCAACGGTTTGAAGCAGTTGCAACCAAAGTAGAATCACGCCAGCCTGCGGTGATTTCAATTCCCCAAGTATTACTTAAACAAGCAATGATTGGCTTCAGAGCCACTTTGCAATGGGTCGTAGCATTTTGGGCTATACAGTGGCGATTGGCACTGGTATTGGGCGGAGTACAAGCAATATTTTTTGCAGGCACCTCAGTAATTAGCATCGCAGTAAACCTTATTTTGGTGCCTTGGTTCAGTTTTATTGTTTTGCCGATTTCGCTGTTGTCCCTGTTGATCTTTATCATGGCGATATTGGTTGGTGTTGATGCTGAATTAGTTAATTTTTTCTGGTTGAGCCAATTAACGATGGAGCCCGTTCTCATGTTATTAGACATAGGCAGTCGTATTCCATTTGCTTGGCTTGGTTTATCAATGCAGTGGATAGCGGTCGTTATTTGCGCTGTACTAGGTGTTTGGCTCTGTTGTCAGTTTCGCACCCTGCGTTGGCGCTTAGCATTTAGTGTCATGACGCTTCCTGCGGTGATATTGGCTTTTCAAGCGATATTTGGTATTCAACAGCAGCAGTGGAAAGTACATCTATTGGATGTAGGCCAAGGTTTGTCGGCCGTTATTGAGCGTAATGGCCGCGCCATTATTTATGATACCGGAGCCAGTTTTGGTGCAAACTTTAGTTATGCCGAACGTATCATTTTGCCATTTTTAAACAGTAAAGGTATTACGAAAGTAGACTTCTTAGTGATTAGCCATGCAGATAATGACCATGCTGGTGGTGCATCAGTCATTATGGAGGCTTTCCCTGAGGCTATTGTCATATCCGATGATAAGAGATGGGGTATGGTTAATTGCCGACCTAAAAACCTGCTGTGGCAAGCAATCAACCTCGAGATCATTGGCCCTTTAATACCCGCCAAAGGTAATAATGGTTCATGTGTGATTCGTTTTGCTAACGGCGATAACAGTCTGTTGTTAACCGGAGATATTGAGCATGAAGCTGAGCAAAAGCTGATACATCATAAAGGGATAGAGAGTGATGTGATGACAGCGCCACATCACGGCAGCAGAACCTCCTCTAGTGACGGTTTTATTAATGCAGTATCACCGCAATTGGTGTTGTTTCCTGCTGGGTTTAATAATCGCTATGGTTTTCCTAAAAAGGATATTTTGAGGCGTTACCATGATTTTGGGATCGATACCTTGATCAGCGGAGAGCAGGGGCAAGTCAGTGTTGTTTTTCAGTCAAATAGTATTAATATTTATACATATCGCTCAGATTTTGCGCCGTTTTGGTATAACCAAGTGTTTAGGTTTGGTGAGAACAAAAATTCAGAGTAGAATATCTCTTTTGCCAATACGTAAATTCTCTCAATGACAACATCTCCTAAAAATGAAGTCTGGACAGTCTTTAAGCGCCTTCTCGGCTATTTGAAACCGCTTAAAAAAATACTGTTTTTTGCCGTTATTGGCTTAACGATGTACGCATTAGTTGATGCGACATTTATTGCGGTCATAAAACCTTTCATTGATGAAGGCTTTGGCGGTCAAGCAGCTTCAGCTGCTGGCGGCTTAACTAACCTCGATCTTGGCACCAGTGATGGTTTTAGCTCTAACAGCGACGTATTACTCATTGCACCTTTTGTGGTGATAGTGCTCTTTAGTCTGCGCGGCCTAGCAAATTTTTTGTCTACTTACTGTATTTCTTATATGAGTGCTCGAGTCATAATGGATATGCGCCAAGAGGTGTTTGAACATTATTTAACTCTGCCTGTGAGTTATATGGATAATGAAAACACTGGTAATCTTATCTCCCGCGTGACTTACGATACGGAACAAATAGCCCGTGCGTCCGGTAGTGCGCTAATCACCATAGTGCGTGACAGTATTACCGTCATCGGCATGATAAGTATTATGTTCTATTTTTCATGGAAATTATCACTGGTTATTTTGGTAGTCGGTCCCATTATCGGATTGGTCATTACGGTTGTTAGTCGCCGTTTTAGAAAGGTATCGAAGAATATACAAGCCGCAATGGGCGGCGTTACCGCAGCAACAGAGCAGATGCTCAAAGGCCATAAGAATGTACTGTCTTTTGGTGGCCAAAAAACAGAAGCGCAGCGCTTTGCTAAAGTAAACGATCAAAACCGCTATCAGACAATGAAACTCGCGACAGCTCAAGCGATTAGTCAACCACTGGTGATGATTATTGGCTCGTTTGCTATCGCGTTTATCCTATATGCAGCAAGCATCGATAGCATGAAAGCTGAGCTAACAGCGGGTACCTTTGCGACCATATTGGGTGCCATGCTAGCGATGTTACAACCGATAAAAAACCTGACTCGCGTTAATGCAGAGTTCCAACGTGGTATTGCAGCGTGTACTACCGTATTTGAATTGCTAGATACCGAACCTGAACGTGATAGCGGCAAGCTTGAAGTCGACCGTGTTTTTGGTGAACTCGCATTTAGTAATGTCGATTTTAGTTATTCTGGCCATGAAAAACTCGCACTAAATGGTATCGACTTTAAAGTTGAACAAGGTCAAACGTTAGCGTTAGTTGGCCGTTCAGGTTCTGGTAAATCGACCATTGCGAGTTTAATTACCCGTTTTTATACTGGCCTCAAGTCGGGCGAAATTACCCTCGATGGCATCAATATAGATGATTACAAACTCAGCTCACTACGCAGCCAAATAGCCTTGGTCTCGCAACAGGTCACCCTATTTAATGACTCAATTGCTAATAACATTGCTTATGCCTACCCAGGTGAAGCCACGCGCGAGCAGATTATTCACGCTGCAACACTAGCGCATGCAATGGAGTTTATCGAACCGATGCCGCTGGGACTTGATACTCAAATTGGTGAAAACGGTGTCATGCTATCCGGTGGTCAAAGACAGCGTATCGCCATAGCGAGAGCGATATTACGTGACTCGCCAGTATTGATTTTGGATGAAGCAACATCGGCGTTAGATACTGAATCGGAAAAAGCGATTCAGGAAGGCCTCGATAACCTAAGACAAAACCGTACTTCGATTGTGATTGCCCACCGATTATCAACCATTGAAAGTGCAGATCAAATACTTGTGGTTGACCAAGGACAGATTGTTGAGCGCGGCACCCATACCTCTTTACTCGCAAAGCAGGGCGTATACTACAACCTGTATCAGATGCAGTTTGGCAGCTAAATGCAGTCTTGGATAAACAAGTTATGGTATCAAGATCACCCACTTAGATTTTTTTTGTGGCCGTTATCGGTATTATTTGGCGTAATTACCTGCCTTAGACGAACCTTATTTGCTTTAGGGATCGCTAAGCAAACGGCACTACCAGTGCCGGTTATTATCGTGGGCAACATTACTGTGGGTGGCAGCGGTAAAACGCCTACGGTTATTTACCTGATTGAACTATTGCGCAAGCACGGTTACCACCCCGGTGTAATAAGTCGTGGTTATGGCGTCGACATTGACGGTGTTCGCGCCGTTTTACCGGGTGATACAGCTGCAAAGGTGGGTGATGAACCTGCAATGCTGGTGGCAAGAACAGCGGTTCCTATGGTCGTTGGCGCTAAAAGAATAGCTGCCGCAAATGAGCTGCTCAAACGTTTTAACGTTGATGTGATCATCAGTGATGATGGTCTGCAGCATTATGCCCTTGGACGCGATATCGAACTGATCATTCTCGACGGTGAAAGGCGTCTCGGCAACGGCATGCTATTACCTGCTGGCCCATTAAGAGAGGGCAAGTGGCGCATGGCGAACGTTGACCATGTCATCATTAATGGCGGGGCAGCGCAGGCAGCGGAACAGCAGATGCAGCTGCAGCCGATGCAGTGGTTGCCAGTATCAGCCAATGCCGCTGAGCATGCAGCACCTACACCGGAGCAAGCTGTTGTGGCAATTGCAGGCATTGGTAATCCAACACGCTTTTTTGATACGTTATCAGGTCTGGGATTTCAGCTCGATAAAGTACATGCATTTGATGATCACAGCGCTTATTCAGAAGCGGAACTAACAGCACTTGCTGGCGAACGTCCCTTACTGATGACAGAAAAAGATGCGGTGAAATGTCGCGAATTTGCAAAAGATAACTGGTGGTATTTAGCGGTAGATGCGAAGCTACCACCTTCATTTGATCAACAACTTTTGGCCCGCATTAAACAACTGGCCATAGAGAAACAAAGGTAACAGCATGGCATTTGATAAAAAATTACTCGAGATTGTGGCGTGTCCAGTTTGCAAAGGAAAGCTAGAGTACAGCAAAGAAGATCAAAAGCTTATTTGCAAATTTGATAAGATTGCCTACCCGATAAATGAAGGGATCCCGGTGTTACTTGAGAATAAAGCAGAGCCGCTAATCGAAGGTTAACCCTGTTGAAAGGGTTGTTTAGACCCGCTAAGCAGAGATTGAATTAACCTCTGAATTGATGTCTTTAAAAAAGCGCTTTTGAGCGCTTTTTTACTGTCCTCTCGCCCAATGGGACTGTCCCATTCTTAGTCTGTAGCGGCACATGCAACAAGAGTTCAAAGTCCTGTAGGCAAGGGCTGTATTTGCTCCTGCAATACAGACATTCACCACATCCATGTGGCTAGCCGATGTTTGAAGCTAATCGTTATTCTCGGCTCTGAACTGATCAGATACTTATATAAAATGGTATGAGTAGTGGATCATTATTTATAGCTGGTTTGCATAACTCCTTATTTCTAGAGTTAATATCTCCATTGGTTAAAATCCGTCAGTATAAGTTGATACTTGCTGATGTCGCTCGCCTTACCTTCTGATAACAACGTCCACCATGACAGCTCAAAAATAGAATGGATTTAGCCATCATTCCTTTTCAATTACTTAGCTTCTCTCGTGATTAAAAAATGAGCGATCGATCAAAAAACGATCAATTACTGTTTGTAAATTCACCGCACCCTTTGCTAATATGCCGGCTGGTTTAACTGGTCAGCCCAGAGCTAGTATGCGCTGCGACTCTCTGCTGGCGATTATCTAATAATCTTTGTACCAGAAAATTCAAAATAAGAAATCTGTCATTAGATCGGTTTAATTAAGTAAGTTTGACTCTTAGGGGAAATGATTTTTGAACAAAGAAAATGTCATAGTGGCATCGAACTCGGCTGCCAATTTTTTAAAGCTCCCAGCCACGGCATTGCTGGTTTTTTCAGCCATCACTTTTTCCACATCTTCGTTTGCCGTATCTGCAAACGCAGAAGCACATGCCAGTGCAACAGCTCAGGAGAGATCCTCAGCCCAAAGCAAGACCCAAACTAAAGACAAACACGCTCAGAAAAAACAAGCAGAACAGCAGACCTTGATACTGGCTAACCGTATGGCTGAGTATCGCCAGGCGAGTAAATCAAATAAGAAGCAGCTCAAGCAAGAGTTGATTGCCTACGCTCAGGCTCGTCAGGCACTGCTAATCGACTTAGTCAAAATTGATCCCGCAGCGGCGGTGCGTGCCGTGTTGCCAGAATCTTCCAGAGCTGGTATGCCGGAGGACGTGCTGGCTATGCTGACGCAAAAGCGTGAGCTTAAAGGTGAGCTGCAAGTGTTATACGTCGATTATGACGATAGCGGTAAGAGTCACCTACGTCATTCGTTAATGACAGATAGTGGACCAATTGAGTTGTATCTGTCTAAAAATAACAAGTCTGATGCACTGAAATCCGGTACTCAAGTTAACGCTAAAGGCTGGATGTTTACCGGCAATAATTCGGACGAGATGGACTCAAGTGCGTTAGTTCTCAATGATGAGCTGGATAGCTTGGCGCTTCTAGCTGATAGCGGCACTGCGATGACTACGACCACAATTGCCGAGTCAAGTTTATCCAATACACTAGGCGAACAACGCACCTTGGTTCTTCTGGTCAACTTTCAAAATAATACCAGCCAGCCCTGGACTGTTGAACAGGCGCAGGAATTGGTTTTTGGTTCTGTGAACGACTATTACCAGGAAGCGTCTTATGGTCAGACTTGGTTAAGCGGCGATGTACAAGGCTACTTCACCCTGCCAATTGATGCGACTTGTAGTACTAACGCAATCGACAATTACGGACGTCAAGCGGTTGTTGAAAGTGGTATCGATGTTGAAAATTACGATCGCTGGGTGTATATCTATCCCGAGAACAGCGATTGTGGCTGGACGGGGCAGGGGACAATTGGTGGAAGCCCTTCACGTGCGTTCATCAATGGTTCAATGACACTGCGCACTGTTGGACATGAATTGGGTCACAACCTTGGATTGCACCATGCTAAAGATCTTGATTGTTCTGATGGGGTATTGGCTGGTCGTTGTTTGTCATTTGAATATGGCGATACCATGGACATCATGGGCAAATCTGAAGTAACAGGCCATTTCAATGCTTTTAGTAAGCAACAGCTCGGTTGGATCACATCTTCAGCGAGTGAAGTTATCACTGCCGAAAGTGATGGTAGCTATCAACTTGAACCCTATGAAACGGCGCCAGCAGGTAAAGCCAAGGGACTTAGAGTACGACGCGGCATTGATGCTGATACCGGGCTGCCGCTGTGGTATTACCTCGAGTATCGTCAGGCAATTGGTTTCGATAGTTTCCTCGAAGGCAAAAGCGGTATAACAGATGGTGTGGTATTGCATCTGGCGACTGAGAACGACCTGCAGAGTAACTTGTTACTCGATATGACACCCAACAGCGGCCTTAATGATTTTGATGATGCTGCATTATTGGCTGGTACCAGTTACCAAGACCTTGATGCAGGGGTTACCATTACCACTGAGTGGGCCGACGCCTCGGGTGCCAGTGTTAATGTAAGCTATTCGGGTTTGAGCTGTGTTAAGGCTAATCCAAGTTTGTCATTGCTACCCAATGAAAGTGCTTGGGTAGAGGCGGGAACGCTTGTGGCCTATAGCGCATCGGTGACTAACAATGATAGTGTCGGCTGTGCACCCGCTGATTAT
The DNA here is from genome assembly GCF_023284025.1 of Shewanella abyssi. GTDB lineage: Bacteria > Pseudomonadota > Gammaproteobacteria > Enterobacterales > Shewanellaceae > Shewanella > Shewanella abyssi. Next base: position 36,443 of record NZ_JAKIKR010000009.1, read on the forward strand.
GATGTGTCTGGGCTGGTGCCCAGTGGCTGGACGGCGACAGAGAAGAGTCTCAGCTTAGCGCCCGGGATGAGTGGCACGGTGACGCTGAATGTAAGCTCATTAGATACCGCCGCCGATGGTTTTTACGACATTGAAATCAGTGCCGCAGACCGCAGTAATAGCGATTATGCTCAGACTGGAATGGTGAGTTATGTGGTGGAGTCTCCTGTCGCGACCTGCATCATGGCGAGCCCAAGATTTATCTTGTCAGTTGACAACAGTGGTGAGCTGGCGCCGGGTGCAGTTGCGACCTACCGCGGCACTATAACCAGTCTAGATAGCAGCAGCTGCGCTAGCAGTAATTTCGATGTGGCCGCTAATGTGCCTGCGGGCTGGAGTGCTGATACCCTAGGTGTGAGTTTGGCGCCGGGTGAGAGCCGTAATATTAGCTTAAATGTGGAGTCATCCACAGTGGCGCAAGATGGCACTTATGATTTCGATTTAAGTGCTCAAAATCGCCTAGACAATCGCTATACTGGCAATGATATAGCCAGTTATACGGTATCTAAGCCGCTAGCGACGTGTACGCTAGCAGCGCCTGCTATTGTGGTGTCGAATCCTCAGGGAGCGGAAGTCATCGCCGGGACTCAGGTCAGTTACAGTGCGACTGTAACCAGTCGAGATAGCGAGGCCTGTTTAGAGGCCAGTTTTGAGGTGTTTGCCGATGCCCCTACTGGCTGGAGCGCGAATAATACCAAGGTGAACCTAGCACCGGGTGGCAGTGCTGTGGTAAATATTAGCATCACTTCTGACGCGGCAACGGCTGCAGGATCATTTACTATTACTGTTAATGCACAAAATACCAATGAAAAAAGCTACTTAGGCAGTGATAGTGTCAGTTATACGGTTAAATCGATTGCTAATACCGCGCCTGTCGCGGTTAATGACAGTGTGACTATGGCCTCTAAATCATCGGTTGTCATCGATGTGCTAGCCAATGACTTTGATGCGGAAGGTGATGAGCTTATTATTGTCTCTGTGAGCCAAGGCGCCAAGGGCAGTGTACAAATCACTAGCAGTGGTCAGCTGTTATATACACCGGCAAAGAGCTTTAAGAGCAGCGATAGCTTTAGCTATACCATCAGCGATGGTGATAAGACGGCAACGGCTTCGGTCAGTCTTAGCCTGAGCGGTTCGAGCGGTGGCAACGGTAATGGCAATGGTCATGGCAATGGTAAAAAATAGTTAGTGCTATCATTTTTTCTCTTGAGGCAATTTTTATCGATTGCGATATAAAGAGGGCGGCGGTATATACCGTCGCCCTCTTTGCTATATCAAGCTTGTAGCTTAGTTAACTTTTGAGTGCTATCTGTTACTCGATAGTATTAACTTCAACGGAAACGCCGTTGATTACTTCCGTGCCTTCATCGTCTGCTACGATTGCAACTACGCCGTTAACACCTCCTGCTAAGAAACTGATAGCACCAGTATTCTCGATTCCAGGCCTTAATTCTAAGGTAAAGGCACAACTATAGGTATCCGTACCCGAGCCACTGTAACCAAGCACAGTTCCTATGGCACAAGCTGAATAGGAAACTAAGGCATGTTCACCGCCTATTGCGTTACGGATAATAAAGTCATCACCTAGAGCGGTAGCACCGACAGCACCATCGACAACGTCAACGCCCATAACAGTAAGATCTGTTAAGGTCACATTTTCGAAACCGCCATTAGATAGCTCTAGCACTACTAGCATACTGGTGGCAAACGCCATATCAGTATCTGGAGCCAGTGGTGTAAAGGTCACAAGAGCGTCATCCGATGCGTCCACATCTTGGCCGTCTTCATCGACACCTCTGATGGTGGCCGTATTGTGATGGGTTTCACCGGCGTTACCTTGCAGACTCTTGGTGATATCACAACTTGCATAATCGCCAGGTTCTAGTACAAAGCCACTAAGGGCTGTGTCAGCGATAGGAATGCCATTCACACTGTCGACCATACAGTCACCGGTTAGAATACCGAATGGCACGTCGACAAGACTGCTGAAGGTCACGTCATCCACACCCGCAGCGTTAACGGTAAAGGTAAAGTTATAGCTAACATCGCTGTAATTGTCGGGATCGTCACCGGTTTCTAGTACCTCGATTGGTGTCGCTGTTTTAACCAGGGTGATAGACGATGGCACATCGCGGATATCAACCATTGCTGAGTCATTACCCGTTGCTTGATCAAGCTCATCATCTACCGCGGTAGCTGACACTACATTGGAGTGTTGCTCGCCAGCATCGCCGCCAATGAACTTAGTGAAGGTACAAGTGTAAGTACCGCCTAAGGCGATACTGGTGGACACCGCTGAACACTCATCGGCGAGAAGATCACCAAAATCGGTGTCATTTAGCACGGTTAGCGTCAGTGGAGAATCCCAGAACGCCGCATCATTGTCGACCGTAATGGTAAACAGAACATCAGCACCCGGTTCCAACACTTCTGTAGGGTTGGCCGTCTTAGTGACAGTAATCGCCGGTGGTAGATTGGTGATCTGCACCGTGATTTCGTTACTACAATGATCGCCATCAATGCTACTAGGAATGGCTGCACAGCTATCACCGTCAGTGACGGGATCACCGTTCTTATCTTCCAACGCCAGTATCACTAAGTCGTCATAGAACTGCGGACTCTGATCGTTGGGCAAGAGTCGGTCAACAATATGCACCGTGAAGGCACAACTGTATGAACCGCTAGGCAATATTTCCCCGCCGTTAGCAGGCTGTGAACAGTTAGTCGCAGTCAGATATACGCCGTCTACCGTAGGCAAGACAGTATCTAGGCCGTTCCATAGATCAATTGATCTGTCGAAGGTTCCTTCGCCGCCAATATCAATCTCATCACTTAATGATGTGATAAACAGTGAAGTCTGCGCATTAGGGTTAGTGAAGCTGACCGAATAGCTAAATGTTCCGCCCGGTTCACTTCTCGATGATAGTGCGCTGGTTAGCGTTTTAAGCACCGTTGGTGGGGCTGGTTTGATAAAGACATCAATATTAAAGGTGTCACAATTACACTTGGATTTATTGTTGGGGATCTGACCGGCGTAAGGATCTTCGTCAGTCGTACAGTTGCTACGTTCTATGTTATCCCAGGCGGCACAGTAGGTGAAGTCGGCACGATTATCCTGATCTATATCCGCACACAGCATGGTGATAGACTCACCCAGCAGTACGTATTCATCTGGGCCATTAGCCTTGGTAATGTCACCACACTGATCGCCGTCTAACTGAACATCAGCGATCTCGCCGCTGTCGCCAGGGATCGGTAAGATCATACTACAGTCGCGAAGACCTGGGCCATGGACGACTTGGGGGCTCGCTTCTGTCAAAGGTAGATAGAAGGTGGTGTCCCAGCGCGCGTTAGCGTTAGTTCGCACCGTTACATCGGCATCGAAAGTAAACACTTGCCCGAGGTTACACTCGGCGCTAGGGTCGTTCGGTGTCACTCTGGTGATTTCGACGTCATTAGCGGTACAATTGAGTTTGTCCTGAGCGAGCTTGTTGCCCGATTTGAGCAAGTAGGCATCTGCCATACAGAACTTTTCATCCTGTTGCGGCGGCGTCAGATTGAGCCAGTCGTAAGTGCCAGCGTTGACCGGCGTCAGACTGGTCACTCCATAAAGGGCTGTTGTGCTTATCAGCGCAATACCTAGCGCTCCGATAAGCCGTTTGCATTTAAATCGTTTCATAATATTTACCATCCTGTAAGTGAATACGGATAAAACGTGCTAATTACTTGTTAGTTATTAACAACTTTCAATAAGTTGTTGCTTGAGGTGTTTCAATATTTGGCGTAAAAGCATGGTGCGCCATGGTTGGCATATTGCCGATAAGACTGATTACCTGGCTGAAACAAGCGTTTGTTACTGGGTTACAGTGAGGTAAATTTCAAACTTATGCTTGAAGAGTAAGCAAGCGTTAGGCCGCTTTAGTAAGTTGTTGAATATGTTGATTAAACATCTTTTAAGGTTGGGGTTTTAGTGCCGCTCTGTATCACTGATGTAACAGCGGCTAATGATGATTTATCTTAAGTGGTTGTTTGTAGGTGATTTGATTGTAAAACTGTTCACATTGGCGCTGTAACGCCTGTTACAGTTACTGTTGCAGTGCAGAGTAAACAGACTGGCTCAACTGTTGTCTCTGGCAGAATATGACTAACAGTTCAATTGGAGATATATTGATGATTTTCAGTATCGCATCTTGGCGACCGACTCAAACTGATACAGCGTTGAAGTGGAGTTATTGATAGGAAAATTGCCAGTAAGAGACTGTATGAACTGTACTGGCATTGTGGGATTCAATATTGCAGCAGATTAATCGCTAGTGTCCTCATACCTGTGGCAATTAATCACTTTTTACCGGTTTGGCGAGCAGTTCATCGAGTAGAACAGCGAAAGTCTCATAGCTTTGCGCGCCAACGACAAGCTTTGGACTTATCAATTGATTGCCTTCGATTCTACCAATGATAAAGCTGGGCGTACCTCTTATCCCCAGAGAGGAGCCGTAGGCGACATCTCGTTGTACTTTACTCGAAATAGCTTCATCTGCGAGGCAGTCGGTAAATTGAGTGAGATCTAAAGATAAGTCTGCGGCAGCCTGTTGGTATAGTGCATCATTGAGCTGTTGCATATTTTTGAATAGTGAGTCGCGCATTGGCCAATATGCATCTTGTTTAAGGCCACATTTAGCGGCAATGGCGGCACCCTCGGCTTTTGGGTGAAACTTAAGCGGGAAATCACGAGTCAGGTATTGGACTTTGCCCGTATCAATATAATTGGACTTTATTTTAGTGAATGTTTGATCGATGAAGCGCTTGCAGTAAGGGCATTGGTAATCAGAAAATTCAATGATTGCCAGTTGTGAAGCTGCGCTGCCCAGTAATGGAAGACTGCCGTTTGCATTGAAGTTCGTTTGCGTGGGTAAGGTTTTGTATTGGGGCTTTTGCGAGCTCATGGCGATGGTATGAATATCGCTAACCTGACTGCCTATACGACTGATATCTTTTTTCAATAGGCTAACGTCTTGCTTGAGTGAGGTTATCTGTTCTTTTAAGTTTGCATCACCTTGTGGCTGACAAGCCACAATAAATAGCGATGTCAGCATTAACACAATAGATTGTTGTTTATATCTTAACATTGCCGCGATCCTCAGTGTTTAAGTGGATTTGGGGTTTGTATCTCTAGAGTTTGATCTTGCATTTTTTAATTAAACGGTAAAAGGTTGTCCGAGAGATTTTAAGCTCTCTTGCGGCTGCAGAGATGTTGTGATTATTGCGTTTAATAGCATCGAGTAGCAGTTCAGTATCTATCTCCACTCTATGTTGAGCGAGGTTGATAACATCCTCTCTATCGGACTGAAGGTTTACGATTTTTATGCCTAAGTCTGTTGCAGTTAATTGATTATTGTTGGCCATAATAATGGCACGGTTGATACGGTTTTTGAGCTCTCTGATATTGCCAGGCCACTGATATTCATACATTGTTTTTAGTGCTTTAGGCGTCAGCGTATACAAGTGTTCGCTTGGACTATATTGTTTGAGGTATTCGTCAACGAGTAGTGTAATATCCTCTTTATGCTCTCTAAGGCTAGGGGCATGAAGATGTAGTATATTGATCCGGTAATAGAGATCTTCTCGGAATCGTCCCTCTTCAACAGCGGTTTCTAAATTGATATGTGAGGCGAATATAATCCGGCAATCAATCGTTATATCTATACTGCCGCCTAAACGCTCGATGATGTGGTCTTCTAAAAACTGTAACAGATTCACCTGTGACTCTAATGAGAGATCACCGATTTCATCGAGAAACAGAGTGCCATCGTTAGCTCGTTCTATATGACCAATATATTGTTTGTCGGCACCCGTGAAGGCGCCTTTTTCGTGGCCAAACAGCTCTGAATGGATCAAGCTTGCAGGTAAAGCCCCACAATTAATGGTAATGAATGGACCATTACCACGTTTTGATTGGCTATGAATTAAATGTGCGCACAGGCCTTTACCCGTGCCTGTTTCTCCACTGATTAAAACAGCTTCATCGACCTTAGCGACTTTAGCGATATTTGATCTGAGTGTATTGATCAGGTTTGAGTTACCCAATAGCTGGTTTTCATGGTTAGGGTGATTAACCGGCGGCTGACTTCGTTTCTTTAACCGCGCCATACCATAGGCATGACCTAATGTGTGGTTGAGCTGTTTCCAGTTGATAGGTAGATGATGATAGTCGCTGAAGTAACGGGGTAGGCACGATGCTAATTGATCGTTATCAAGCGCGCTGTCCACCGATATAGCCACCCAAATAAGGCTGTCTTGAGCCTCATTAAGCGCGTTGATGGTATGCAATACTCGCTGCAGCTGAGTCGTTGAGATCAGCGCAATAGCGACATGAAAATTATATTTTTGCAACAATTTTATGGCAGCCGAAAGCGTATTGGCGTGGAAACAGCGCCAATGAAATTGTTTGAGTTCTTCTCCACAGCAAATCCTTTCACTTGTGAGATCGAGTATTAAAATATCTCGATAAATGATATCTATTTCATGCTGGAGTTTGTTCACGATATTCCCTAGAGGGATGCTTAGTCAGTACTGTAGTCGCGAATGATTAATGGTTAAATTTTAGAAAGGATTGCAGGGATCGCAAGGTGGTAGCGAAATATTGTGCCATATAATTGGCGTTTGACGGCTTTTTGACGCTGCCAGTCATGTCGGCACCCTTATATTGTGTTGTCATTCTCTTTGTAGGTTAAATTGCCATTATGGATTTAGAGGCTAGAGAGCTCTGTAAAAGGTCTCTAGCCATTGTTCTACAGAAATAAACTGCCAACTCCAATCTTTCCATTTTTAAGGTATGCCAGCGGCTTTCAATTCTGTTAGTGATAAACCAGACTTTTTTTGATCTTTCATCTAATTAATAGAAGCATCAAGCATGTGCTTAAAGCGAGTTAAATCACTACTTTTTCGTTACTCCAAATCACAACGCTGTCTCCATCTGTGTGGCCAGGCCCCAGATGGCGAACTTTCAATGTAAAACAGTATGCAAAGGTTATAGAGTCATCTTCAATAAGGTTTTTTTGGCGATTAAAAATAGCTGAACACTAAATCATAAACTACCGCATCATCTTCCTCTGATTCAAATTTTGCGATGAGATTAAAGTGCTCTCGTGTTATATCAACTTCATCATAGTTGTCGTTGGCGTCTTTATAAAAGGCTAGCAGGCCTTGTTTATCTTGTGGCAGTTGTAGTGACTTCACTGACTGAAAAAAAGCATCTCTGTTATTGTCTGTAAAAAAGGACTCGGTAATATGAGCTTGATTAAGCTCTATATCATGAAATTGCAGTAGTACATTATTACCAACAAGCCACCACTGCTTTTCATCATTGGCGATATTAATTTTGTTAGTTTGCGGGATCTGCTTAAGTAAGTTAGGTAAGGTAAGTAACTCAACATTATCGGGCTGTAAGTGCTTATATAACCATTGCTCTTGTGCCGCGGTTAATTGAGGCAGGGTTTGCTTTTCTGGCTCACTCATATCACTGGTATAGGTGAAGTTAGTCAACAGAGTCACAGGGTTATCTTTTGCTCTAGGGTGGAATTTATCAAACTGTAATATAAGACGTTGTTGCTTTTGAGTCATAATAATTTGTTCAGAGGTCTCTTTAATATCGTGCAGAGACAACGATTGTCTCACTTGTTCAATGGGACTTTTTTGCGCCACTTTTCCCTCTATTCGCCATCGAGTGTCATCAAACCCATCTCTGAAGGCGATACTATTTTGACCTGTACCATTTAATAGTGCGAGCTCTGAGCTAACCGATTTGAGTTTATCAGCTGCATAGGTAAACCAAAGATGACGTCCGTAACCCCATATTTTTTCGTTATTTTCAAGTGTGAGTACGATGCTTGGTGGGCCAAGTTTTTTGGCTGTTTGTGCTGTGCTTGCGCCCACAATTATGCCGTATACACCTGTTGCAAGGGAGATATTGGCTGGAGGCAACTCTATATTTTTGGCAATTGCTATCGGCGTCGTTCGCTTAATTACATCTGGGTCGAATATATACTCAAACTGTATTTCTACTGTGTGTGTTTTGTAACCATCAGCGCGATAAGCTGCCCGCTCATTACTAAAAGATCGGTCATCTTTACAGAGAGTGTATGGCTGTGCTTCGAAGTGTGTATTTAAGCTAGTCTCTGTTCTAACCTTAGCTCCAGTCTTACGTCTAGTCCTGCCTTCTACGGATACTTTATTGTTTCTAACCTGAGTTAATAACATGACGTCAGCACCTATTGCTGTTGCATCATGGCGCAATTGTTGAAGTGCTAATGCGAAAGCTGGACTTTCTTCTACATGTCCTAAATATTGGTATTCTAGTGCCGTCATATTGAGCGTTATTGGCGCTAAGATTTCCACGATACAGTTAGGTTTATAATCAACTATACGGGTCTCCTCTGGTTCCGCTGCTTGAACATTAACGATGAATGTTAGACAAGTAACAGAAATTAGCTTTTTAATCGCGCTTATTCTTAGCATGTTGCACAGTTCCTTGTGACTAAGAGAGTTGGGTTTTCAATCAATAATGTGTTTGAAGAGTAACGGCGTTAAAATCGATGTCACTTTAATAGAGGTGCCACAAACGGCACCGAAATAGATGAATTCCAATTAGAGGCCCTTGTATAAGGTCTCTATCCACTGTTCTTCAGAAATAAACTGCCAGCTCCAAGCTTTCCATTTTTCAGGCATGCCAGCCGCTTTCAACTCTGCTAGTGATAAACCAGACTGTTTTTGATCTTTCATCCAATTAATCGATGCATCAAGCATGTGCTTAAAGCGAGTTAAATCACTTTTATTGGCGAGAGCACCATGGCCAGGAATGACTTTTGCCTGCTCGTCTAGCTCATGCAATACCGCCGAGACATTATTTCGATAGCCTTCAACTGAGCCACCGGCTTTCAAATCGATATAGGGGAACTTGTCTTTAAAGAATAGGTCGCCCATATGGACTATTTTTTCGTTACTCCAAAACACCACGCTGTCACCATCTGTATGACCGGGTCCCATATGACGAACCTTAAGTGCATCTCCGTTGAAATGCACCGTAATACCTTGATCATAAGTTATAACGGGTAATGCCTCCGGTGCAGTTTTATTGTCTGATGCTAAGCGTTTCAGTACATTATGGTGAGCCATAATGGTGCCCATTTTACCGAAGTGGGCATTGGCACCCGTATGATCACCATGGTAGTGGGTGTTGATTATGAATTTGGGGGTACCAGGTTGGATTTGGCTCAATGCCAAGGATATTTTGTTGGCAAGGGGGGCAAACTGGTCATCGATAATAAGCAGACCATCCTCACCAGCTGAAACACCGATATTGCCGCCAGAACCGACAAACATATAGGTCGTTTCACTGAGTTTTATCGGTGTTATTTCTACATCTTTGAATCTATCCTCGGCGGTCGCCATACTGCCGAATGCCATGGCAAATAAAGTACCGACGAGGGCTGATTTAACTATTTGCGCTGGTGTTATCATGGTAGAAACCTTTAGTGATGCGGCAGCTTGTGATTTCGATGTTACCGATAAGTTAATATGTTTGCACTAATTATCTCTGTCGCCGAACTGGCACAATGTAAAGCAATCAGTGACAGCAGCATGATTATTTCGCGATGAGTATGGCAAATTGGCCAAAAGAAAGGCTGCAATAGCAGCCTGTGTCTTAGATATACATCATGGTGTTAACTCATCCAAGGTAGTATTTTTCGTGAGAAACGATCGGCTTGACCAAGGCGAATGGCAGATTGATAACGCATTCTATAGAGAGCCTGATAGCATAATGGCACCAAATATAGACTGGTCACGGTAGAAAAAGTCAGTCCACCAATAATTGCAATCGCCATCGGTGAGTATGATGGACCGCCGCCGCCAAGCTGGGTATCGCCCATTGCTAAAGGAACTAAGCCTAATACGGTGGTACCTACTGTCATCAACACCGGACGCAAGCGGGTATGACATACTTGGCTGATAGTATCCGACAGTTTATCGAGATCAGGTTTGAGCTGGTTAATCTGATCGACCAATACAATGCCATTGTTGACCACAATCCCCATTAAAATCAAAATACCGATCATCGCCATAATCGACATCGGCGTACCTGTAAACAGCAGTGCCCAGAATACGCCAGTAATCGAAAATAGGATGGAGGTGATAATGGCGGTAGGTAGCAGTAAGGATTCAAATAAGGCAGCCATGACAATATAGATCATCGCGATGGCCAAGATCATATTGGTTGCCATTATCGCTTCGTCTTCATCCTGCTTTTGAAAACCGCCACGCAGTGAGTAGCCATAACCCGCAGGGAAGTTTATCGCTTCCATCACTTGGGTTATCTTTTCTTGGGCCTCTTCGGTGGTCAGTTCGTCTAAGTTTGCACCAATCGAGAGCGCCGTTTGTCTGTCGTAATGACGAATGGTGTCGAACCTGGGCAAAATTTCGATTTTTGCTAGGCTATCTAAGGTATACACCCGGTTGTCGATACGAATGATAGGCAGCTGTTTAAGCTTTTCCAGTGATAAACGCCATTGTTGCTCATAGGCCATCTCTATACGTAGCTCGCCGTTTGGATCATGGCGGAATGAACGTAACTGAGTTCCGCGCAGGGCCATTGAGATACTCGATGCGATTTCATTTAATTTAAGATCAAGCCTGGCGGCCATTTCACGGTCAATGCGGATCACGACCTCTTGTTGAGCACCACTCAATTCTGAACGTACATCGGTTAAGCCTTCAATGGCGCTAAGTAGCGGAATGACCTGTTCGCTGATGTGGATAAGCTCAGTGGTTGAGCGGCCCGTAAGTGACACCCTTATGCCGTTATTTTCTCCACCCCAGCCAAATTGCGGTGTGGCAATGGAAAACTTTGGAAACCCTTCGCGGATCATCTTTTTAAGGGCTTTCATATCCACTTCAATATCTTCTTTTAGCAGTAAAGTCGACTGACCTCTGTCGGCTGAAAAGTAGCTATAAACAGAATCGATATTGAATTTTTCTTGATTGGCGTAAAGGTAGTCTTCCATTTTATCTATCATGGCTTCGGTAACCGCTAGACTATGACGTCCCTCAACTTGATAGTTAATATAGAGTCGATTATTGCCTTCACCATCGGATTGATCTTGTTTTACCATCGATAGTGGCAAGGCTGTTGAAGCCAATAACAACAGTGCTATCACGCCCGATATACGTGGTCTAGCTAAGATCCAATTGAGGCTTTTTAGGTAGCCTAGCTGTAATTTACTCTGCCGTACTTTTTCAGGGAGATTAAACTCCATTTTACTTAGCATCAAAGGCAACAGGGTCTTGGCAACCAAAAGCGATGCCGCTAGCGAAATACAGATAGCGATCGCCACATGTTCGAGAAAAATCGTCAGCTCGACTTTAACACCCACAATATTAGGCAGAAATACAATGGCGGTGGTTAGGGTACCGGCAAGTACAGCTAGCGATACTTTATCGACGCCATTGAGTACTGAGTTATTGTCGCTTACTGCTGTATTTTCATGTGATTGAGCTTGTGACTTTTGTAGCTGTTTTTCTTGTAACACGCTTTCTGTTACCACCACCGCGTTATCAATGAGCATACCAACGGCGAGTAGTAGCCCCATCATCGAGAGGATATTGAGACTGTAACCGAGTAAATACATTGCAGCCAGCGTCATACAAATAGCGATAGGCACAGACGACACAATCACTAGGGTCATTTTGAGGTTACGTAAAAACAGATACAGCACCAAAAAAGAGAGTAGCGCACCAATCGAGCCTGCAGTTAATAAGTCTTTTAGTGATGATGTCACGCCATATGCTTGATCTTCCATTACAAAGAGCTTAATCCCTTGAAACTGCGGATCTTGCTTAGCTTTTTCGATGACTTTCATCACCCGGGCTGATACGTCGACTAAGTTCGCTCCCGATTCTTTAAACACATCTAAACCGACGGCATAATTTTTGTCCAGATGACGACCGTCTAAACGCTCAGGCAGGGCAAATCTGACCGCCGCGATATCACCTAAAGTGATCCCTGGGGTCAGCACGAGTGAGTTGATCTCATCAAGATTTCTAAATTCACCCTTAGGAGACACTTGATAGACCCGTGAATCGGTTTTTAGTACGCCAGCGCTAATCACAAAGTTCTCTTGCTGCAAGCGACGGGTTAGTGCCTTAATGGAGATGTTGCTGGCGGCAAGCTTATCTGCATTGATTCTAATTTCTATCTGCTTTTGCTCAACGCCATATAGCGTGACTTGCGAAACGCCTTCAACCCGTTCAAGCGGTCTTTTGAGTTGTTTATCTAACAGATCAAATGCGCCAGACAGCTCTCTGTCACTGGATATTCGTAAATTGAGTACCGGCATATCGGCGGTACTAAACTGCCTGATAAAAACACGCTCTACATCTTTTGGCAGTAGATGACGTACAGAGTCTACTTTTTCTCGTGCTTCTAAGCTTTTAGTGGCGACGTTTTCTCCCCACTTCATTCTGAGTTCAATTACAGCCCCGTTTTGTGATGAACTTGAGCGAAGCTCCTCTATGCCGCCCATAGTCGCCAGTGTTTCCTCTAAGATACTGGTGATGTCTCGCTCAACTTCAGACGGTGTCGAGCCCTTATAGGGCACTTCAACAATGACCTGGGGAATATCAATGCCAGGAAACATCTCCAGTGGTAGTAATCTGCTCGAGGCGAGGCCGAAGAGTAAAATGGCGACAAAGAACATCGCCGTTGTTACCGGTCTTTTAATCGCTAAGCGGGTGATATTCATGCTTTAGCTCCTTCAGTTACCAAAGCATCTTTTGTATAGTCCTTGCGGTCAAAGAGTGCATAAAGGGCAGGGATGACCACGAGTGTCAGCAATGTGGAAAGTGAAAGACCAAATATCACGGTAATCGCCATGGGCGCACGGACTTCGCTGCCATCACCCAAGCCTAAGGCCATGGGGGATAGACCTAGCGCCGTTGTCATGGTTGTCATGATGATAGGGCGAAGACGCGACTGCGCAGCATTGGTTATGGCGGTGATCTTATCTTGGCCTGATTGACGTAGTTGGTTAATTCGATCAACCAGTACAATGGCGTTATTGACCACAATGCCGGCAAGCATGATCAGACCGATAAACACCACCACGCTTAAGTGCGTTTGGGTGACATAAAGCCCCAAAATACTGCCACCGACTGCCATAGGCACTGCGATAAGAATGAGTAAAGGGTGCAGTAGTGACTCAAACTGACTTGCCATCACCAGGTAAACCAAGAATACCGCTAATACCAATGCAATCTGTAATGACTGGAATGAGTGTTCCATCTCTTCATTTTGGCCGCCAAAACGCGCCTGAATTGAGGTAGGTAGTGTTTGATTGGCTAAAATTTCTCGCGCGGTTAACACGGCATCATTAAGGTCACCATAGGCTAAGTTTGCCGAGACGATAGCCACCCGCTGTTGGCTTATTCTGTTAATTGCCGAAGGGCCAAGCTCGAGTGTGACATCTGCTACCGCGCTTAAGGATATTGGGTGGCTACTGTTAGGATTGATGATCATCGAATCGATATCACTAATTTGATTACGTTCATCAAGCTCGCTGCGAACCAAAATATCAATCTTACGATCGCGCACCGTATATTGGCTGGCAACAGTGCCGCCAATACGTTGAGCAATTCGGTTGGCAACCGACGGTGCATCCATACCTAAGGCAGCAAGACGTTGATGATCAAAGCGAATGCTTAATTCTGGCTGGCCATCACGGAGGCTAGTATTGATGTCGGCAAAGCGGTCTGAATCAGATAATGCGTCAACTAAGTTATCGGCAGTGGTTTTAAGTTGGGCTAGATCATAACCGACTAACTCAATTTCAAGCGGTGTTTTAAAACTGAACAGTTCTGGGTGCTGGATCTTGGCTTCAAGCTCTGGGATCCTCATTGCTGTGGTACGTAATTTTTGGGTCACGGCAGCAAAAGCATCATGGTCGCTAAGTACCACTTGTAAGCGTCCCCAATTTTCTCCACCGCGGGACGTATCAGACGTCATTAAGCCGCCGCTACCCGCCTGACTGTAAGCGTGCTTAACATCCGCTCTATCTTTAATCGAGAGTGCGAGAGTGCGCAGTACTCTGTCAGTTTCTGAGACTTCCGTTCCTGGCGGAAGTAGTACTTCAACGTAGAACTCACCTTGGTTCATTGGCGGAATAAGCTCCATTCCTAGGCTTGGCACCAGCAGGGCAGCGCCCGCGGTAATAGCAATTGCTATCGATAACGTTAATACCTTAAATTTTAATGCGGCAGCCAATAGGCGATGGTAGCCACGTTCAAGCAAACTATATATCCAGTTAAATGCAGCACTTAAAGGGCGCATAACCAGGCCAACGACCCACGAAAGTGTGCGACCTAAAATTAACGTAAATGCCAATAACGCACTGGGTATGTAGTTGAATAACAGTACGAAAGGAAAAGAAAATACCGTCGCGCTGTAGTGCTTAAGTTTTCCGAGTTTTGTTGCTGGTTTTGCTTTCTCAGTCTTAGCTAATAGTGGCGGCAGTGTTTTGAAACCCTCACGTGAAGCCAACATCGGAATGGTGGTAAGAGCCACAAATAGCGATGCCAGCAGTGCAAAAGCAACGGTAAGTGCTTGGTCCGAAAATAGCGCACCTGCAACACCATCAACAAATACTAGCGGCACAAATACCGCGAGTGTCGTTAGCGTTGAAGCAAAAATTGCGCCTGAAACCTCTTTAGTTCCCGTCACTGCAGCCTCTAGTTTACTCATGCCGAGTGATTTACAGCGGTCGATATTTTCCAGCACCACAATCGCGTTATCAACGAGTAGGCCTACGGCTAATGCTATACCCCCCAGTGACATGATGTTGAGGCTAATGCCGGCAAAATACATCATGTTGAAAGTGGCGATAACAGAGAAGGGGATTGAGATTGAGATAATTAGTGTTGGAATAATGTCTCTTAGAAAGAGATAGATAACCAACATTGACAATAAACTACCGATTAATGCGGCTGATGTGACTTCATTAACCGCACTTTCGATAAACTCTGACTGGTCATAAATCACTTTTAGTTCAGCTTTTGGGCTGTTTTTATTAAGATTATTAATCTCAGCTGTGACTTTACGCGCCACAGCGACAGTATTGGCATCACCCTCTTTATAAATGGCGAGCTCAATAGACTCTCTATCGCCGATACGAGTGATATCGTTACGCTCTTTATGGGCATCAACAATATTAGCAACTTCAAATAATCTGACTAAAGTTTGTCCATCTCGGTAGATAACAATTTGGCCGAGTTCTTCAAGTGAGCTGAACTGGTTCAGCGTTCTCACTAAATACTCTTTGTCGCCCTGAATGACTTTACCGGCGGAGAGGTTAATGTTCTCTTCGCTTATACGTGCCCGAATAAGGTCGGCGCTGAGATTCAGCTGAGTGAGCATTTGTTGATTGAGTTCAATATGCACCTCCTGCTGTAGCCCGCCTGAAAGACGAACCGCCGCGACGCCCGACAATGATTCAAGTTGGCGCTTCAACTCCTCTTCTGCATAAGTTCGCATCTGCTTGAGATCATTTTCGCTTGCAGAACTCGCCACATCAGCGCTGGTACTTGGAATCGATAACGCGAGACGAACTATAGGGTCTAAATTTGGATTAAACCGCAGCAGTAAGGGCTTTTTCACATCCAATGGCAATTCAATGGTGTCGAGTTTTTCTCGTACATCAAGGCTGGCCATATCCATATCGGTACCCCATTCAAACTCGAGGACCACATCTGACATTCCTGAACGAGAAATCGAATTAATTTTACGTAAGCCCTTAACAATACCAGCGGCTTCTTCAATCGGTTTTGATACCAGTTGCTCAACTTCAACTGGTGCCGCGCCGACATATTGGGTGCGTATGGTAATGGTTGGATAGCTTAAATCTGGCAGTAGTTTTACTGCTAAGCGTGAAAATCCAACCATGCCGAAAAGGATGACGGCAAACATGAACATCCACACTGTAACGGGTCGGTTTACCGAGGTTTTTATTATTGACATAGTGCTTGCTCCCGGTCTACTTGGCTGATGCAATATCTAAAGAGCTAATCACTTCAACGAGTGATTGGTCTTTTAGATTTTGATGACCGCGAATAACGATTTGCTCGCCAGACTCGATACCAGCAACGACTTCTACCGTGTCTGCTTCGCGATAACCCAGTGTTACTGTGCGGCGATTAGCCTTGGTTCCATCAATGACATACAGGGCAAATTCATTATCTTGATTAACCAGAGCGTTATAAGGAACAGTGATGACATCATTATGGGTGTCGTATCTAAGCTCTACTCGGGTAAACATACCTGCTTTTAAGGTGGCCTTTTGGTTTGGCACTGACAGTGTCACTTTAAAGGTACCGCTTTGAGCATCAACAATAGGGCTTATCCGTAACACCGTCGCGTGAGTGGTATTTTGAGTATGCTTATTGGCAAAAATCTGCGCATCTTGTCCTAAGCGAAGATGTTGTAGCTGCTGCTCTGGGAGGTGGACTATGCCGTAGAGTTCGTCTTGATTAACGATATAAAACAGTTCGTCGAACTCTTTCGCCATGTTGCCTGACTTAACAAAACGAGTTGCGACAACGCCTTCAATCGGTGAGCGGATCATGCTCTCTTGTACATATAGTGCAGCTAAGTCACGCTTAGCCATTGCTGCTTGCAGGTTATATTCGAGTTTAGCCATTGAATCGGCACTAAAAAACTGCTTGTTGTTGATCTTTTTCAGACGATTAAGCTCTTGCTGAATAATCTCGACTTCAGCTTGTGAACGGTCTAAATCAAATTTCTGTCGTTTTGAATCGATGATGGCAAGGAGCTGACCTTTAGTGACGCGATCACCCTCTTCAACATTGATTGATTGGATAAGTCCGGCAACACGGGTAACCACTTTCGCTTCCTCTGGCGCTTCGAGAGTAGCGGTGGTGCTATAAAATGAGGATACATCACCTTGGATCACCGTGGTTGTCTCCACTGGGACGGCATATTTCTCCTCCTCTTTAACCTCTTCTTCTGCGCCACAGGCGCTTAATAGCGCTACAAGTAGTATAGGTAGGATGATTTTCTTGTTGTTGAGTGCTTCCATGTCGATAAACCCATTTAAGTTATTTCATTAACGCTTAATAAGCATTATGTGTGCCAATAGTAGTATCTGTTTATATACAATGACTTAGGTTGAGCGCGGTTTGGTTTGTTGGTGGTTTTGATAAACAATGTAGCGGGATAGTTTAATTGTTGCGGTTTTTAACAATGAGTGGCGAGATTTACTTCTAGCGAGTTTCAACTGTATTTACACAAACGCTTGATTCAGGTAATTGGAACCTCTTTTGCTTAAAGCAACTCTCTTTTGCCCCAAACCTTGATAGCCTTCGAATGAAGACTGATTACATTTTCTGATTTAGCTTCTGGCTGAGTTGATATTGGAGAGTGTGTTTGAAGATCGTTCCTTCATAGTTATCTTTCGTCTGGCCTGCGAGGCATGTGCAGATACTGCTGCGAAACGCCGCAAGCACAGTCCCTGTGGGCTCTACCAAAACTTCCCTGTTTTGGAAGCTCGCAGCTGCATCTACACTGGCCGTTCTACAAGAGTGGGGTCTCTTCAATTTGAGCTTAATTGCTAGCATGCTGTAACTTATTTAGCCCAAAGCGTGTTAATTACGAGTGAAACTTGAGGTAGTTTTACCTTATTCGCTCCGCCCCCCTTTATCCACTATTATCTCTGCCAAAGTGTGTCGGTTATCCTTGGGATCTAAGGTTTAATTCTGCTCGGGCTCCTACTCATTTAATAATTGTTGTTCATCTTTTGTTATAGTTACGTTTTTAGTGAAAACATTAACTAATTCAGCAACTAGGTATCTTTTATTTACAGCTTTATGGCAATTTGTAAATAGAGTTGCACTAAGAGAGTACGCTTGTTGAACACGCTTATGAAGGTTAAAACAT
Source organism: Shewanella abyssi (assembly GCF_023284025.1). GTDB lineage: Bacteria > Pseudomonadota > Gammaproteobacteria > Enterobacterales > Shewanellaceae > Shewanella > Shewanella abyssi. Next base: position 54,477 of record NZ_JAKIKR010000009.1, read on the forward strand.
AATGAACTATTATTTTAGTAATTATAAGTTTAATAGTACTAATCTTTGTTTATATAAAGACAAAGTATCTATCCAGATTCGGAGTAATGAGGCTCGGTTACTCTCGTTGTTGCTCAGCTCTACAGGTGAAATAGTTTCGAAGACAAAGATTTTGGATACAGTATGGTCAGGCAAGGTTGTCTCCGAACAAGCTGTATTTCAGAACATTAGCAGCTTACGTGTAATCTTTGGTGAGCATGCAATCAAAACATTTTCAGGTAAAGGTTATCAATGGCAATTAACTGCACAAACTGAAACTGCATCTAAAAATGTGAAGTGTGGTGACTTGCGTCAGGTGAATACTACATTTCGCAAAAGACAGGCTGTGGTAGCTGTACTCGGTGGTATTTTTATTTCATTGCTTGTGTCACTCTTTATCATTAACAACGTAGAGCACCTTGATAATGAGCAGTTAGGCGTCGATATCAAGTTACTTCCTTTTTCGCTAGAAAGTGATTCTCAATCAGCAGTGGTTATAAATGATGAACTAGCTTTTCAGCTTAAAAGCATACTTTCATCTAGTCGGTACATTGAAGTGACGTTAGCTGCTGTTGATGTTTTATTTATGGATTATACCAATACACCTGATCAGTACTTCAGCCAATTAGTGGGGAAGGGTAATACGACTTTGGTCCTCTCTTCCAATATAAGTAAGCGTGGTGAGGCCTATTTCTTACGTTATGAGTTGCATGGGATAAGTGATAAATGGTCGGGAGAGTTTCAATCCCCTAGTATTGAAGGTGTCTTACAGCAATTGGCCATTCATCTGGAACGTGTGGCTAGTACTCCTTCACTATTGGTTAATGATAAGCGCCATGATGTAAATCATTTGGAACTTGAGTTGTTACACCGTCGATTCCCTGCCGATGTGATTATCTTTGAACGTTTTATTGTTTCACTTCAAAACAGTGGGAATTTAAATAAGGCGCTAATACTGGCAGAAAAGCTTAAAAGTTTGACCCGGAATGACCTTTTGCATCATGCTAGAGCAGAGCTACTTCTTGGCAATATTTTAGTTGAACAGGGCTTATCGGATAGCGCTGAGCTTCACTTATCTGCAGCGCAAAGTTTATCTGCACAACTCGGCCATTTCCAATTACAAAGTGACATCGCGAAGTCACTATCTTTAGTTGGCCGTAACCGACAAAACTATCACGCGATATCAAAATATTTGCGACGTGCGATGTACTTTGCCCGTAAGGCTGAAGATCCTGTTCGAGAGCTCTCAGCATTAAATTATTTATATATATTCAACTACAAATTAGGGAATAAAACCAAAGCCTTGTCATTGCTAGAAGAGGCTGAGTTGATATTGTACGGCTCAGGTTTACCTCAAGTGCATTATTCTCAGATATACCTACATAAAGCTATAAGCGCAGACAATGTTAATGATAAAGAACAATATTCTCGTGAACTTTTAGCGCTATACAGCCCGAAACAAGAAAATTGGTTAGTAAGTTCTGCACAAACACTGCTAGTCGAACTCCTAATCGAACAACAACGTTGGCAAGAAGCAAATAGCCTTTTTATTGATCATGATTCATTCACCATTACCGAAAGCTATTTAGTCGCAACGATCCTCCTAGCTCAAGAACGGATGTCTCAAGCCGCGATTTATGCTGCCCAATCCTTTGAAAAATCAACCATGGCAGGGGACCAACTAGCATCTCTCAATGCTGCATTATTGCTCTTTACAGTTCATAGCGAGATGGGCAACCAATTGGAGCAAGCTCGATATAGAAAATATATTTCCGACAAATCAACGAAATTGTGGGCAGAAATAAACCGTGACGCATTGTCTCAAGCTGGACTTTCTAATCGGATCACCTTTTGAATAATATAGGAGCAGCGTGGATATGCTGCTCAATTGCGGGAAGTATGCTAATTAAAAGATAGCCAATTAAGCTTCCATTGATCTGCTAATGCGGTAATTCTTAATGAATGGGTACCTTTTTGCAGAAAAATCTCTTTGCCTTTTACTGATTGCCACAGGCCTAAACCTCCGGTATCTGGCACCTTAAAGCTTGCCGAAGTTTGACCATTTATAGACATGTCAAATCCAGCACTATTGACTGAACTCGCTACTCTATAGGTTAAACGATAAAGGCCGTCTTCTTTAATATTTACTTGGTATAGTGCCCAATTCCCCTGCCTAATGAAGCCCCATCCTGTAAGAAGTAGCCCGCCTGCCGTATCTTTGGTTTTCTCGACAAGCATGCCTGACATTGAGTTGTAATCTTCTGCTTGAATTTTACCTGGAATGGGCCATATCGTATCTTCAGTTGTTACCGGTTCGCTGTATTCACTGAACCTATCGCTATTGGCAGCGGCAACAGTGTAACTATGTTTACGAGGGAATGGCTTTGATACTATGTAATGAGGAGTTTTAATATCTGAAGCGATTTTTCTATACTGCCCTCCAAAAGCTTGTGTACTGTAGACGTTATAGCTTTCAGTATATCCATCAGTGTTATTTGCCCAAGACAAACTGACCTCATCATTAACCTCATTTATTTTTAGACTGAGTGCTTTTGGTTTACGAGGGTAAGGAAGCAAATTTAGCCGAACTTTTCTTTCAGTTCTTTGTGCTTGCTTTAATGACTTTTCAAATGAGACGGCTGAAATAATCTCTGCGTTATCGTGATTTGATTCGATATCTAGAGCCAATCTAAATCCCTCAAGCACACCAGTAAAATCTGAAGGAATTGAAGATCTTTGTGTTGGCGAGAACTCGTACCAGTGCCAAGCGCCACCACGCAAGCCATTTTTATCACAACTTCCTGACAACCAGGCGCTACCATCAGTTGGAGCATCGTTATAGTTGGCGTTATCACAATCGAGTACATATTCTTGTACGTTACCAATTAAATCATAGATCCCTAAACTGTTAGGCTCATACATTCCTACGATACTGGAGTAACCTGAGGAATCATCACACGGGGTCAAGCCTATTGTGCCAATATAACTGGCACCAAAATCTTGTTGTGCTTTTTGTTCAGCTGTTTTATCTGCAATGTTGGCATATTCACAAATACGGGGGTCATTGGGTAAGTCACTGTAACGGTACTTGGTATGTTGCCCTGCTTTAGCAACATATTCCCATTCAGCTTCTGAAGGTAATCGGTAATGCTTTCCCGTTTTAGCTGAAAGCCAATCAGCGTAGGCAGAAGCAGTTGTAGCATTAATACAAACCACTGGTTGATACTCATTGATGGTTAGTGCGTTATTATCCCATGAGCCTTTGCTCATATGGGCTATCCAGTTCTCAGTTGGTTGGTGGTAACATTCTTTAGGTGTTTGATATCCAGTATCGTCTATAAATAGGCTGAACTCTTTAACTGTTACTTCATATTTGCCGAAGCGAAAGGAGTCGATGGTTACTTGATGTACTGGCTGTTCATTGTCTTTTCCTTCGTTACGACCCATTAAAAATTGTCCATTTGGAATGGTTACTATAGGCGGCTCAATGAAAGCACCATGAGCCGAACCATTTGAAAATACCAAAGCCAATACTAGCGAAACTCTTTTGTAACCCATATTCAATTCCTTTTTTGCTTATACTGTGGTTTGAATCCAAACCGCCAATAAAAGTTGATTGAAGCAAGTAGTGCTACAAAAAGTCCTGAATATATTCAATAAATTTTCGGTTATAGAAAAATGATAGAAAATTTAGATAGCATGGTTACTTATCATTATTGATTCAGCATGAAGTGGTGAACGAAACCTTCACCATGTGGAAAGTTCGTGTTTTTTAATGTTAATGTTAGCCGAATTCAAGATCTAAGTGCACCACATCAAATCATCTAAATACTTCTGCTGGTGTTTGGTAATTTAGTATCTTTCTTGGCCTGTTATTAATTAAGTTTACAATGGTTTCTAATTGTTCGCTTGTGACCGCTGAAAAGTCAGTTCCTTTAGGGAAGTATCTCCCTAAAAGGCCGTTGGCATGTTCGTTAGCTCCCCTTTGCCATGAGCTATAGGGATCTGCAAAGTAAATATCGATACCTACAGCGCTCTCAAGCTCTTTAAACGCACTAAACTCCTTGCCATTATCGAGTGTTAGCGTAAGCCTTTTCGCCTCAGGTAATGCTTGAAAAGCTTCAATTGATACACGGTTAAATGATGCCGCTTTTTTGTCATCGATTTTCTTTGCTATTAAGTATCGACTCTTCCTCTCTAGATGCGTTACAAAGTAACCAGAGCCCTTTTTCCCTTCAACTAGATCTCCTTCCCAATCACCGATACGACTGCGGGTATCTACGACCTGAGGCCTATCATGAATGCTGATCCTGCCTTTTATTTGACCACGTAAGTCACCGTATTTCCTTTGCTTTCTTCTGTTTTTATGCCTTTTTGCTAAGTAGCAATATAGGTTTCCAGAGTGCTTAAAGTCTTTAATAACCCATTGATAAATGGCCTCATGGCTAACATGAAAAAGAGGATCGTCAGGGTGTTCTAACTTTAGTCGACCCGAGATAGTCGCTGGAGACCAACCCCGCTTTAAAAGCGTAATAACTGTAGTGCGAAGCTTTATATTTGAGTATTTTTTTTGATGCCTGGGAATTTGCCTTCTAGCCAGTGCTTTTTCTTGAGCGGCATTATCGAAATAAGTGTATGTCAGAGGCTTATTTCGACTTATCTCTCGACTAATCGTCGTATGGTGACGCCCTATAAACCGTCCGATGGATCTTAAACTCTCACCTGAGTTAAAGCGGTAATAGATCGCTTTTCTTTCATACATGCTAAGGTGGTTGTAGGTCATCTTGGAGCTCCTCTGCTGTGTTATGGTCGCACATAAACAGTAGCAGAAGCTTCAGGATGACTGTCTCTTCAATGAGTTAGTGGTAATGGTGCACTTGCATGTTGAACGCGGCATTTTTATTTCAATGGCTGGCTATGTTTGTTATTTTTATTTCAATGGCTGGCTATGTTTGTTTATGTGGCCGTTCATTGGACATAATGAGAGCATTATCGGTATCATGCTTCAAATTCGATAACTGAATTCATTTATTTTATTACTGAAAATTAGTGCCGCGACACTTAATAAACGCATCGGATGCACTTTAAATGCTCATTTTTCGCCAATTTTAGCCAAGTATTATTTGCCTGTTATGTGGCCGTTGGTATGATCATTATGTCTATTGAATTACTGGAAACACCAAGCTGGAGAACAACTTACTATGTCTGAAAGATTACGAGTGAAACAGGCATCGCCTCTACTCTCTTTCCTCACCACCGAGCTAAAAGGCTGGAGTCGCAGCAAAATAAAACAACGGCTGACAACAGGATGCATAATCGTCAACGGTCAGCCTATCATGCGCCATGATCATGAGATCAACGTCGGCGATGACGTGGAAGTTCGGGCAACGGGGAAGAACGTGCAACTTAAAGTCTCCCGGCTTGAAATCTTGTATTCGGACAACGATCTTATCGTCATCAACAAACCTGCTGGCTTGTTGTCAGTGGCAACAGCCAATGAAAACAAAGACCATGCGCTTGCCATTCTTCGCAAGCAGCTCACGCGTCCTAAGCGTACTGTTAATCTTTGGCCTGTACATCGGCTTGACCGTGATACATCGGGTGTTTTGATGTTTGCAACTTCTCGCGAGATGCGCGAAGCCGTTATGGATGGTTGGGCTGAGGCTGAAAAAACCTACCTTGCGGTGGTTGAGGGTTGCCCTAATCCGAGTCAAGGCACCATTGACCAACCCTTGAGAATAGATCCTGAGAAGTATCAAATGATAGTTGGTCCACATCCAGAAGCTAAAAAAGCCATTACGCATTTTAACACCCAGCGAACAGTGAGGGAGCGGTCATTGCTTGAAGTTCAACTGGAGACGGGTCGACAACATCAAATCCGTGCCCACATGGCTTGGCTAGGGCATCCGCTGATTGGCGATCCCCGTTATGGAACTGAAGGCCCGCGCATGGGGCTGCATGCATTACGCCTGAGTATTACGCGACCAAAGACTGGCAAGCGACTCACCTTCGAGACACCCGCACCGGATGACTTTCTTAATCTGCTCCGATAGCAGCAAATTAACTCACCATGCGCACCATTAATGAAGTTATTATTGGCTGCCGATGTCAATCAAGGTAAATGTTTGACGCAGGCAATAAAAAAGGCACTCAATGAGTGCCTTTTAGCTGTTAATTACTAACGAGGGTAATTAGTCGCGTTTGTCTTTAGCAACAAAACTGCGCTCTTCAGCACCAGTATAAAGCTGGCGAGGACGACTGATCTTATGACCAGGCTGATCTAACATCTCTTTCCAATGTGCAATCCAACCGACAGTGCGCGCTAGGGCGAACAGTACAGTGAACATGCTTGTTGGAATACCGATAGCCTTCATGATGATCCCTGAGTAGAAATCAACGTTCGGGTACAGCTTCTTAGACACGAAATAATCGTCTTCTAATGCGATACGCTCAAGTTCCATTGCTACATCTAACAGTGGATCATTGACGTTTAGCTCAGCTAGAACTTCATGACACGTTTCGCGCATAACTTTAGCGCGCGGGTCAAAGTTCTTGTAAACACGGTGACCAAAGCCCATTAGACGGAAAGGATCTTCTTTATCCTTAGCGCGTGCAATAAACTCTGGAATACGGTCAACACTGCCAATCTCTTCAAGCATGTTTAAGCACGCTTCGTTTGCACCACCATGAGCCGGTCCCCAAAGAGACGCGATACCCGCAGCGATACAAGCAAACGGGTTAGCGCCTGAAGAACCTGCTAAACGAACAGTAGAAGTCGATGCATTTTGCTCGTGATCAGCGTGAAGTATGAAGATACGATCCATAGCACGTTCGACGATTGGGTTAACTTTGTAATCTTCACATGGCACTGCAAACATCATGCTGAGGAAGTTACCAGCGTAACTTAAATCGTTACGTGGGTAGACAAAAGGCTGACCAATTGAATACTTGTAGCACATTGCTGCAATGGTTGGCATTTTTGACACCAAACGGTAAGCAGCAATTTCACGATGACGCTCGTCATTCACATCCAAAGAGTCTTGGTAGAATGCAGAAAGGGCGCCGGTAACGCCACATAGCATTGCCATTGGGTGAGCATCACGTCTGAAACCTCTAAAGAAGGCTGCAAGTTGCTCGTTCACCATGGTGTGGTTTTTAACTGTGTGTACGAAAGTGTCGTACTGTGCTTTATTCGGAAGCTCTCCGTAAAGCAACAAGTAGCATAAATCTAAATAATCAGAGTCTATTGCCAACTCGCCGATAGGGTATCCGCGATGAAGCAGGATCCCTTGTGCGCCGTCTATGTAAGTAATAGCTGATTCACAGGAGGCTGTCGCGAGAAATCCTGGATCGAAAGTAAAGTAACCTTTGCTACCTAGTTTACTGATGTCTATTACATCAAATCCTGCCGTTCCTTTCTTGATCGGCAAATCGATTGAATCGTTCCCTGGTAGTTCTAACTTGGCTATATTTTCAGCCATACCCCATTCTCCTTACTTCATTCTTATTGAGTGCGGCTTATCAAACCCCAATACCTTACAGCGAATCCAGATCACATTTCAATTTAAATAAGCGTTTTAATTTGTTAGACCATGGTCTTAATTGTCAATAACCACCTGTTGCAACAGGGGCTTGGCATATTTTTTTACCAAAAAAACAAAATTTGCATAATGTGATGTTTGTATTTGACATTTCACCCACGTATACTTGCTGCGGCTCAGATGAGCTGCAGACATTAGCGAATAGTTATCACTTTTTTACAACCTTAATTAGTGTTCGCTAAACTGTTAAATGTTTGTTTCAAGTTTTCTTTTGTGAAGAGCTTAAACTGTGACCTAGTTCGCAGATGGGGATCTGAACAAAAGCGGTTCATATAACAAAAATTAGCTCAATTGAGCAGAGTGAGCAGAACGTGAAAAAGCAAAGACCTGTCCATTTAGATCTTCAGACTATGCAGTTCCCTGCAACTGCGATCGCGTCCATCCTACACCGTGTATCGGGCGTTATTATGTTGTTTGCTGTCGGTATTCTTATCTGGTTGCTTAATGAATCATTAGCATCCGCTGAAAGTTTTGCTGGCGTCCAATCTCTTTTTGATAACTTTATCGTTAAGTTTATCGTCTGGGGAATTCTTACCGCGTTGGGTTATCACTTGATAGTGGGTTTACGCCACTTAGTGATGGATGCCGGCTACTGGGAAGAATTTTCTTCAGGATTAACTTCAGCTAAAGTCGCTATAGCATTATCAGTAGTGTTTTCTATCATCGCGGGGATTTGGGTATGGTAACTAATGCAGCAAGCCTTGGACGCAGTGGTGTCCATGACTTTATTCTTATACGTGCAAGTGCAGTAATTCTAGCCTGTTACACCATTTTCATGGTTGGTTTTATCGCATGTAGCTCTCCATTGACGTTTGACGCATGGCACGGATTATTTAGTGCATTGCCGATGAAAGTCTTCACACTTCTCGCACTGGTTGCGATTCTAGTCCATGCATGGATAGGAGTTTGGCAGGTACTTACCGATTACGTTAAGTGTGTGTCATTACGTGGTGTGCTTCAGTTTGTTTTTGTCGTAGCCGCCTTCTCTTATATGGCTGCAGGCATTTTAATTGTGTGGGGTGTTTAATTGAGTATTCCAGTTCGCGAATTTGACGTTGTTGTTATCGGCGCTGGCGGCGCGGGTATGCGCGCGGCATTACAGATTTCAAAAGAAGGTAAGAGCTGTGCGCTGTTATCTAAAGTTTTTCCTACACGTTCTCACACTGTATCCGCTCAGGGCGGTATTACCGTAGCACTGGGTAATGCCCACGAAGATCACTGGGAACAGCACATGTACGATACCGTGAAAGGTTCCGATTTTATCGGTGACCAAGAAGCGATTGAGTTTATGTGTAAGACAGGTCCAGAAGCCGTTATCGAATTAGAGCAGATGGGTTTACCATTCTCTCGTTTTGAAAACGGGACTATTTACCAACGTCCGTTCGGCGGCCAATCAAAGAACTTTGGTGGCGAACAGGCGGCTCGTACTGCTGCAGCAGCTGACCGTACCGGTCACGCTCTACTTCACTGTCTTTATCAACAAAATGTTAAACACAAAACTCAAGTCTTTTCTGAGTGGTACGCGCTCGATTTAGTTAAAAACGAAGACGGTGTCATTGTTGGTTGTACTGCAATCGAAATTGAAACTGGTGAAATCGTTTATTTTAAAGCTAAGGCAACAATTCTAGCGACTGGTGGAGCAGGGCGTATATACGCATCGACTACCAATGCGCATATTAACACTGGTGACGGCGTCGGTATGGCAATACGCGCTGGCGTTCAGATGCAAGACATGGAAATGTGGCAGTTCCACCCAACGGGTATCGCGGGCGCTGGTGTGCTTGTGACAGAAGGTTGTCGTGGTGAAGGTGGATATCTACTCAACAAAGACGGTGAACGTTTCATGGAACGTTATGCGCCTAACGCGAAAGATTTAGCATCTCGTGACGTGGTAGCACGTTCGATGATGACTGAAATTCGTGAAGGCCGTGGTCTAGATGGCCCTTTAGGTCCGCACTTGCTACTCAAGTTGGATCACCTAGGTAAAGAAACACTGGAAGCACGTCTTCCTGGTGTTTGTGAACTGTCGCGTACATTCGCCCATATTGATCCAGCAGATGGTCCCATTCCAGTATTGCCAACGTGCCACTATATGATGGGTGGCTTGCCGGCTAAAGTTAGCGGTCAGGTTCTACGCCAAAATGCCGATGGCACTGAAGAAGATATCGTCGGTTTGTTTGCCGTCGGCGAGATTGCTTGTGTATCCGTACACGGAGCTAACCGTCTAGGCGGTAACTCACTACTCGATTTAGTTGTCTTTGGACGCGCAGCAGGTCAGCATTTGGGTAAAGCACTCGATGCAACGCCTAATCCGAAAGATGCAACTGAAGCGGAGATTGACACTTCTCTTACACGCTTGAATCGTTGGGAAAGCAACAAAGACGGTGAAGATCCAGAGACTATCCGTAAAGATCTACAGCTTTGTATGCAGCTTAACTTCTCAGTATTTAGAAGTGGTGATGCAATGGCTGAAGGCCTTGAAGAGCTTAAAGCGATTCGAGTACGTCTAGCTAACGCCAAGCTTTCTGACAATTCATCTGAGTTTAACACTCAGCGCATAGAGTGTTTAGAGCTTGATAACTTGATGGCGACAGCAATTGCGACTGCAACAGCAGCGAATTTCCGTACCGAAAGTCGTGGTGCGCACTCACGTGAAGATTATTTAGAGCGTGATGATGAAAACTGGTTATGCCACAGCATTTACGACCCGATCACCGAGCTTATGACTAAGCGTGATGTGAACATGAAGCCTAAGCTTCGTGCCGCGTTCCCGCCTGTTAAGCGCACCTACTAGGAGAAGCCCCGATGAAATTGGAATTTGCAGTTTATCGCTACAATCCTGATGTAGATACTAAGCCTTACATGAAGGATTACAGCTTAGAAGTAGACGAAGGTACTGATATGATGGTACTAGATGCACTGATAAAGCTGAAAGAGTTAGATTCAACATTGTCATTTAGACGCTCATGCCGTGAAGGTGTTTGTGGTAGTGATGGTGTTAACATGAATGGTAAAAATGGTTTAGCGTGTATCACGCCTATTTCGACCTTCAAGAACAAGAAAATTGAGATCCGCCCACTACCAGGCATGCCGGTAGTGCGTGACTTAATTGTAGACTTAACCCAGTTCTACACCCAGTACGAAAAGATTAAGCCTTACTTGATTAACGATGAGAAAACGCCTGCGCGTGAACATCTGCAGTCACCTGAAGAGCGTGCGCATCTAGATGGACTCTATGAGTGCATCATGTGTGCATGTTGTTCTACCGCTTGTCCTTCGTTCTGGTGGAACCCTGATAAGTTCATCGGTCCGAGTGGTTTGCTTCATGCATATCGCTTCTTGATCGACAGCCGTGATACTGCGACTGAAGAGCGTCTATCAGAGCTTGATGATGCCTATAGTGTATTCCGCTGTCACGGTATTATGAACTGTGTTGACGTTTGTCCTAAAGGGCTTAATCCGACAAAAGCAATTGGACACATTAAGTCTATGCTTCTGAAGAGAGCCATTTAGATGCAAATTAAAGAGCCGATATTGATATAGCTCTATGGGAGTCACTTTCACTCGTGAGAGTGACTCTTTTTGTGTCATGGAAGACAATAATAGTAAATCTGGAACTCTCGGGGCTACAGAGATTGCAGAACCCTTGGTTACAACAAGGGTCTGTATTTATGACTTTGGCTAAGCACGTGTATACAGTTTGAAAGGAATAGAAATGCACCAAGGCATCATGAAAGCCTGGCTTGAATCGTCTCATCTTAATGGCGCGAATTCGACCTATGTAGAAGAGATGTATGAAGCCTATCAAGAAGACCCTCAGTCAATAACCGAAGACTGGCGTGTCGTGTTTGATAACCTCCCTCTAGTGAATGGTACATCTAGTGACGTGCCTGAAGCTGCCCACTCTAAAGTACGCGACTATTTTCGTAGTCTTGCATTAGATGGACGTCAGAAAGGTTCACCTAAGGTGACCGATCATGAAGTCGATGCAAAACAAGTTAAAGTCCTACAGATGATTAACGCACACCGTTTTCGTGGTCACCAGAACGCGAATTTGGATCCGCTAAATATTTGGAAGCGCGATAAAGTCTCTGAGCTAGATCCCGCTTTTCACGGTCTAGATAGCGACGATATGCAGCGCGAATTCAATACCGGTTCGTTTGCTCATGGTGGTGACACTATGAAGCTGGTTGATCTCGTTAAAGCCTTGAAAGCGACATATTGTGGCTCAATTGGCGCAGAATATATGCATATTACTGACACGGACGAGAAACGCTGGCTCCAGCAACGTCTCGAACCGTCTCTTGGTGCCGCACAATATTCGAAAGCCGATAAAACTCGCATTCTCGAAGGGTTAAATGCCGCCGAAGGTATCGAAAAATACCTAGGCGCTAAATTCCCAGGTGCCAAACGTTTCTCACTCGAAGGTGGTGACGCACTTGTTCCTATGATGCGTGAAATAATTTATCGTGCGGGTGATGCTGGTACTAAAGAAGTCGTCATCGGCATGGCTCACCGTGGTCGTTTGAACCTGCTCGTTAATGTGCTTGGTAAAAAGCCATCAGAGTTGTTTGATGAATTTGCCGGCAAGCATAGCGATGAGCTTAACGGCTCTGGTGATGTTAAATATCACCAAGGTTTTTCGTCGGACTTTGAAACACCCGGTGGCAATGTCCATCTAGCGCTCGCCTTTAACCCGTCTCACTTAGAGATCGTAAATCCAGTGGTTATCGGTTCTGTCCGTGCACGACTTGACCGACGCAAATGCGACACCGGTCTGCAAGTGATGCCGATCACCATTCACGGTGATTCAGCAATTACTGGTCAGGGCATTGTGCAAGAGACATTTAATATGTCTCAGACTCGCGGCTTTAAAGTGGGCGGTTCAATCCGTATCGTTGTTAACAACCAAGTCGGTTTTACTACCAACCTGACTGAAGATGTTCGTTCAACAGAATACTGTACTGACATCGCTAAGATGGTACAGGCGCCTATTTTCCACGTAAATGCTGACGACCCAGAAGCGGTGGCATTTGTATCGCAACTGGCGGTTGATTATCGTAACGAATTTAAGCGTGATGTGGTGATTGATCTAGTTTGTTATCGTCGTCATGGCCATAACGAAGCTGATGAGCCGAGTGCGACACAGCCACTGATGTATGCTCAAATTAAAAAACATCCAACACCTAGGAAAATCTACGCCGATAAACTAATCGCAGAAAACACATTGGGCAGCGATGACGTCACGTCAATGGTGAATGCCTATCGTGATGCATTAGATGACGGTGATTGTGTGGTTAAAGAGTGGCGTCCGATGACGTTGCACTCTGTGGACTGGACACCCTACATAGGTGCTGAATGGAATGATGACTATCCTGCGCAGATGTCGATGGATAGAATTAGAAACTTAGCGGATAAAATAAGCTATGTTCCTGAAAGTCATAAGCTTCAATCTCGCGTAGCTAAAATCTACAAAGACCGTGTTTTAATGGCCGCAGGCGAAAAGCTTCTCGATTGGGGCTTTGCTGAAACGTTAGCCTACGCCTCTATTGTTGAAGATAAGAAGCGTATCCGCATTACCGGTCAAGATTCCGGTCGTGGAACCTTCTTCCATCGTCATGCTGTGCTGCATAATCAAAATGATGCAACGGCTTACATGCCACTGCGTAATATCGCTGAAGACCAAGGTCCAATCGATCTAATTGATTCTGTATTGTCAGAGGCATCAGTGCTGGCGTTTGAGTATGGCTATGCAACAGCAGAACCCGGTGGACTGACACTTTGGGAAGCTCAGTTTGGTGATTTTGCTAACTGTGCACAGGTCGTCATTGACCAATTCTTGTCATCTGGTGAGCAAAAGTGGGGCCGTTTATGTGGTCTAACGATGCTATTGCCACATGGCTATGAAGGTCAGGGCCCTGAACATTCAAGTGCACGTCTCGAGCGTTTTCTACAGCTTTGTGCTAACCACAACATGCAAGTGTGTGTGCCATCTACGCCAGCTCAGGTTTACCACATGCTGCGTCGTCAAGTGGTACGTCCTATGCGTCGCCCACTTGTGGTTATGTCACCGAAATCACTGCTACGTCATCCATTAGCGGTTTCAAGCTTGGAGGAGTTAGCGCAAGGTACATTCCAGAATCTGATTGGCGAAATCGATGAGTTAGATACTAGTGAAGTGGACAGAGTCGTTTTCTGTAGCGGCAAAGTTTACTTTGAGTTATTAGAGTGTCGTCGTAAAGAAGGCAAGAATAATGTCGCGCTTATTCGTGTAGAACAGTTATATCCGTTCCCACATGAAGAAGCCGCTAGGATTCTTGCTGATTATGCTCATGTTAAAGATTTCGTTTGGTGCCAAGAAGAGCCGCAGAACCAAGGGGCTTGGTATTGTAGCCAACATCATTTTTGGAGCGTTATACCCGCAGGAGCTCAATTGAGTTATGCCGGTCGTGAAGCTTCTGCTGCGCCAGCATGTGGATACCCTGCATTGCATGCTCAGCAACAAAAATCGTTAATTAACAGTGCATTAAATCTGTAGTAATAGACACTATATAAAAGGATCGTTATCCATGAGTATCGAAATTAAGGTACCCGTACTGCCAGAATCTGTAGCTGATGCAACTATTGCTACTTGGCATGTTCAAGCTGGCGAGCAAGTTTCTCGTGATCAAATCCTTGTTGATATTGAAACTGATAAAGTCGTACTTGAAGTTGTAGCACCAGAAGATGGCCAGATTGCTAAATTCCTTGCGGAAGAGGGCGATACAGTTTTAGGCGAAGCCGTGATTGCTAACTTCGTCGCTGGCGCAGTCGCAGGTCAAGAAGTCACTAAAGCTGAAGCCGAAGCAGCAGCTCCTGCAGCAGAAGCTGAAGAGACAAGTGACGCGTTAAGCCCATCGGTTCGACGTTTAATTGCTGAGCATAATATTAGTGCAAGTGCAGTTAAAGGCACCGGTGTGGGTGGGCGTATTACTAAGGAAGATGTTGAAGCATTTGTTAAAAAAGCTAAAGCAGCTCCAGCTGCAACTAGCGCTCCTGCACCCGTTGCCGCGCCGCTAGCTGAGCGTAGCGAAAAGCGTGTTCCTATGAGTCGCTTACGTAAGACGATTGCTAATCGCCTACTAGAAGCTAAAAACTCTACTGCCATGTTAACCACGTTCAACGAAGTTAACATGAAGCCAATTATGGATATCCGTAAGCAGTATCAAGAAATTTTTGAGAAGCGCCACGGCATTCGTTTAGGCTTTATGTCTTTCTACGTTAAAGCTGTGACTGAAGCACTGAAGCGCTTCCCAGAAGTTAACGCGTCTATCGATGGTGACGAACTTGTTTATCATAACTATTTCGACATCAGCATAGCAGTATCAACACCCCGTGGCCTGGTGACTCCAGTGCTTCGCGATACTGACAAAATGAGTCTTGCAGATATCGAACGTAACGTGCGTGAGTTAGCGCTAAAAGGACGTGACGGTAAATTAACTGTTGCTGACATGACTGGCGGTAACTTCACCATCACTAATGGTGGTGTATTCGGTTCATTGATGTCGACGCCAATTTTGAACCTGCCACAAAGCGCGATTTTGGGCATGCATGCCATCAAAGATCGCCCTATGGCAGTTAATGGACAGGTTGAAATCCTGCCTATGATGTACCTCGCACTTTCTTACGATCACCGTATCGTTGATGGTCGTGAGTCGGTTGGTTATTTGGTTGCCATTAAAGACTTCCTAGAAGACCCAACCCGTCTGCTACTTGACCTATAAATCAAGACAGACAATACCCTCGTTGCAGGTCCATTAGGGCCTGTTGAAAAATTGATAAGAAGTATAATGGATAGATCATCATGAATTTGCATGAGTATCAGGCAAAATCTTTATTTGCCGAATATGGTTTACCAGTGTCAGAAGGTTTTGCATGTGATACAGCTCAAGAAGCTGTTGAAGCTGCAGGACATATTGGCGGTGATATGTGGGTTGTTAAGTGTCAAGTACACGCTGGCGGCCGTGGTAAAGCAGGTGGCGTTAAAGTCACAGGCGACAAAGAAGAGATCAGAGCATTTGCTGAAAAATGGTTAGGTAAGAATCTTGTTACTTATCAAACTGATGAAAAAGGCCAGCCGGTTGCTAAAATATTAGTAGAAAGCTGTACTGACATTGCAAATGAACTGTATTTAGGTGCTGTTGTTGACCGTGCGACACGACGTGTTGTGTTCATGGCTTCAACTGAAGGCGGCGTTGATATTGAAACTGTGGCAGAAGAAACGCCAGAGCTAATTCATAAAGCGATCATCGATCCGACTACCGGCGCTCAACCTTTTCAGGCTCGCGATCTTGGCTTCAAGTTAGGTCTAAACCCAACTCAAATGAAGCAGTTCACTAAAGTCTTCATGGGCTTAGCGAAGATGTTTGAAGATCATGATTTCGCACTGCTTGAAATCAACCCACTTGTTATTACAGACGAAGGCAACATTCACTGTCTTGATGGCAAGATTGGTATCGACGGTAACGCTTTATTCCGTCAGCCTAAAATCCGTGACATGCACGATCCATCACAAGATGATGCTCGTGAAGCTCACGCGGCTAAGTTTGAACTTAACTATGTTGCACTAGACGGAAACGTGGGTTGCATGGTTAACGGTGCAGGCCTAGCAATGGGTACGATGGATATCGTAAACCTTCATGGCGGCAAGCCAGCTAACTTCCTCGATGTAGGCGGTGGAGCAACTAAAGAACGTGTTGCGGAAGCATTCAAGATCATCTTGTCTGATTCAAACGTTAAAGCGGTTCTAGTGAACATCTTTGGCGGCATCGTTCGTTGTGACATGATTGCTGAAGGCATCATTGGCGCAGTTAAAGAAGTTGGTGTTGAAGTGCCTGTTGTTGTACGTCTTGAAGGTACTAACGCAGAACTTGGTCGTGAAGTTCTAGCGAACTCAGATCTAGATATCATTGCAGCTTCAAGTCTTACTGACGCAGCTGAGCAAGTAGTTAAAGCAGCGGAGGGCGAATAATGTCTGTATTAATTAATAAAGATACCAAAGTTATCTGTCAAGGTTTCACTGGCGGTCAAGGTACATTCCACTCTGAGCAAGCTATCGATTACGGTACTCAGATGGTCGGCGGCGTATCACCTGGAAAGGGCGGTAATGTTCACCTAGGTCTGCCAGTATTTAATACTGTTAAAGATGCAGTCGCTGAAACGGGTGCTACTGCATCGGTTATCTACGTACCAGCACCTTTCTGTAAAGATGCAATCCTTGAAGCGATCGACGGTGGCATTGAGCTTATCGTTTGTATTACTGAAGGTATTCCTACGCTAGACATGCTTCAAGTTAAAGTTAAGCTTGAAGCAACTGGCGTACGCATGATCGGTCCAAACTGCCCAGGTGTTATCACTCCGGGTGAATGTAAGATTGGTATCATGCCTGGTCACATCCACAAGCCGGGTAAAGTCGGTATTGTTTCTCGCTCTGGTACGTTGACGTACGAAGCCGTTAAGCAAACGACTGACGAAGGTTTCGGCCAATCAACATGTGTTGGTATTGGTGGCGACCCTATTCCAGGGACTAACTTCATCGACGTATTGGAAATGTTCCAAAACGATCCACAGACTGAAGCCATCGTAATGATTGGTGAAATTGGTGGTACTGCTGAAGAAGAAGCGGCTGAATACATCAAAGCGAACGTTACTAAGCCTGTTGTTTCATACATTGCTGGTGTTACTGCACCTGAAGGCAAGCGTATGGGTCATGCTGGCGCCATTATCGCTGGCGGTAAAGGTACTGCAGAAGACAAGTTTGCGGCTCTTGAAGCTGCAGGCGTAACGACTGTGCGTTCTCTTGCTGATATCGGTAAAGCACTGCGTACTAGAACAGGTTGGTAATACCAGCGGTTTAGTTCGCCTGAAGCCACTCTAGCAATAGGGTGGCTTTTTTATTGAAGCATCTTCACTCCAATACTTCTTATCCTCTCTCTTTTTACTTTGAAAATTTATTATCCTCTGTTTTTCATTGCCCTACATTAATTTAAGACTCTTATATTGTATTTATAACGTTAGAACAGCGACGAGATGAGCTCTTTGAGCGATTAAGTGCTGAAAATAATTCAGCTAAAACCCAATTAGCCTTTCGGCACTAGAATAAAAAATGCAGTCAGTATATTGTATTTTGTGTTGCATTTTTGTTTTTAACATGTGGCGCACTTTCGTTGGGCAGCTTGTGTATCTTTCAGGAAACGGCTTTCAGTAAGGAGTCGATCAAATATGGGCGCTAAAAATTCAATTTATATTTAAAGCAAAGCTAGTTACACCATATTTGCTTAGCGCTATTGAGATGATATGCATTCAAATCATTATAAATTAGGGGCACATGTTCGATGATTTTTCTAAGAAAGAGTATGGTCAGACAATTCATTGCAGGCTTACTACTCACTTTAACCTTGATTACGCTAGGCAGTTTAATTGTCAAAACCAATCAAGTACAACAGGATTCATCTGTGGCATTAAAAGGTGAAGTTAGTCGTATCCTCACGCAGCTTACCGCTAAAATCGATCATATGTTGTATTCAAGAAATAACCAAGTCGATGCCATTTTTACCCATCCTAATACCATAGCAGCTATTAACTCAATTCAGGAAAGAGGGGTAAGCTATGAAGAGCATCATGTGCTTAAACCCGTAAGCGAGTATTTTCAATCTCTGATGCAAGCCGATGCAGCGATTGTGAGTCTCTTTTTTACAACGACTGCGACCTGGGAATACTTTGATCACGATAGTAAGAATGAAGACCCGAATTATTACATCAATAAACGCCCATTTTGGCAGGAGTTTCTTAGCCAAATGAATCATTACGTAAACGATCCATATGTTGATGCAGAGGGGGATATTTTACTGACTTTTAGAGCGCCAGCCTTCGACGCGCAGAACAACTTAATTGGAACCGTAGGCTTGGATCTCGATCTAGAGGAGGTTAATAGTGAGTTTGCGCAGTTACAGAGCATTTATCCCGGGCTGGATGTTTTTGTTGTCAGTGATACGGGTTTATTGATCAATTTTCCTAATATGGTAGAGCTGATGGTGGCTAATAATCTTAGTACGCTTGATATGGCTGCCATAGATGATGCGCTTCGTGGTGATGGTGCCGGCGGATTCGAGAAAATGTGGTCAGATTATCGAGATCAAAACCTCAAGGAGCACGAGGTCCAATGGCAAGGCCAGCAGTACCGTGTTTTCATCCAGACTTATGAAAAGCAAAACCCCGAGGTTCATTGGAATGTAGCAGTGATGTTACCTGAAGACGCCATCACCGCACCAGTCCATAAAGCCATCACTGACAATATACTCAACTCAATCGCTTTTAGCATGGTGTTAGCACTGTTTATGTGGTTATTGATCCGTTGGCAATTGAAACCATTACAACAGTTGCAGCAAGCGATGCACTCCATCAGTCAAGGTGATGCCGACCTTACCCGCAGGATAAATATTAATCGACAAGATGAACTCGGTAAGTTATCTGATGCATTCAATGATTTTGTGAGTAAAATTCAGTTGATGGTCAATGAGTCGAGTTCAATGGCTATTAAATTTAATCAGAATTCACAGCAGAGTTTGGTGAGTACCAATGAGACCAACAGCATTGTCGGACAGCAAAAAGCACAGTTAGCGAATGTAGCAAGTGCCTCGGTTGAAATGGCACAAACCAGTGAGCATGTTGCATCTCGAGTGCACGATATCTCTAATATCGCTTCAGAAACCAAATTAGGCGTCGTTAACGGCGTTGCTAATATTGAAAGTGTTAATCAGCAGATGAACTATTTGGCTGAACAGATCCAACAAGCAACAGATGTGGTGGCTGCACTTGAGCAAGACACCAGTAAAATTGGCGAAGTCGTCAACGTGATTGGTGCGATAGCAGAGCAGACGAACCTGCTCGCGTTAAATGCAGCCATTGAAGCTGCTAGAGCAGGGGAGCAGGGACGAGGCTTTGCGGTTGTTGCAGATGAAGTACGAAATCTAGCGTCAAGAACACAAACATCGACGACGCAGATCCACGATATTGTTGCTCAGCTTCAAACTACCGCAAAAAAAGCAGTTTCAGTGATGAATTCAGGCTTAGATGAGACAAAAAACAACCAAACTGCGACCTTGGCTATCATTCCAGAATTTGAAAGTATACTTGCCTCAATGGAACAGCTTGAGCAACATATGGTTGATATATCTTCAACGATTACTCAGCAATCAAGTACCGCTATTCAGATGAATTTAGAGATAATTGAAATTGACGAAATGGCGACAAACACCGTTGTACAAACACAAGCCCTAGCTGAAATGATACAGCAGACGGGATCTCAATCTTCACAATTAATAAAATCAATGGCACGATTTAAGTCATAGTTATCGAGTGTTATTGTTCCACAAAGAGTGTTGAAAACACACAGTTGCGAATTTATTTTGGTCGTCACGATTGTCATTTAGCTAATAACCGTTAGTGTATTTCAATCGTTTCGTCATAGTGTTTTTAGAGTTTAATAACATTATTTACCGTTCTACTAGAACTAATAGTGATAAAGCTATCAAATTAACGCCAAAATATGGCGTTGTAAGCACTATCTGTTATACCTAATTTATCTATAGAGCAACTTGTAGGTAGATTATATGTCAATGGTCAGTGCAAAAGAGTTTTCGGATTGGTTAAGGTTAAGGTTTGAAGGGCTTAATGAAGGAGTATCTTTAAGTCGAAAAGATATCAACCAACTTACGGGTAGGCAAAATTTTTCATCAGATTTTGTGAGTGATATTCATTTTGAACTCATGCGTCACGATTTGGCTTTTGTAACGGATACTTCCCGTGAGAATTTTTATCTAGTCCCTATTAATAAGCAATCGTGGCGGGATAAACTTGAACAGCAGTTTGAGAAAGAGATATTTTGTAATGTTATACCGCTGAACATTTCCAACAAATAGTTGCTAACGCTACAAGGCACTTGCAACCATCTCTTGAATTTCCGGCAGCGGACGCTTAGAACTGACTAAACCACCTCTAACATTGATTGTTTCCTTCATCTTCTTTTGATAAATATCTTGATTCATTGCTTACCTGTTATCATAGCGGCCTAAAGATTCAGGTTAGTTTACTTGTTTCAATTAAAGGTTTTATACCAATTACATTAAGTAGTTGTTCATTCAGCGGGAATTCAAAGTCCTGTAGGCAAGGCGGATGATTGAAGCTAATAGTTATTCTATATCAAGAGCATCTAACATAGCATACAGGGCTTTGAAACCCGCACCTAGTGAGCTTCTCAGGACTTTCACTGTGGTGTTGCATTGTCTCAAAAGGGAATAACCATTTCTTCAACGATGCGCCTTACATTGAAGAGCCCTGAGAGAGCTCTGAATTGAACACATCTTTAATGTAACTGGTATTACAGGACGTAGTGAAGCACTAATGGCTATTATTTCAATTGTTTTCCCCTTAATTTTTATGGCCACATTAGGTTACTTTTTAACAAACAAGTCAATTTTTTCTAAAGAGCAAATTAGTGGTATTAGTTTGTTTACCTTCTACCTCAGCATTCCTGCTTTTTTGTTTATTAACATGTTTCAGGCAGATCTTAGCAAAAGTTTTGATATAACAGCTTTAGCATGCTTTTACTTGCCTGTAGTGACCGCACATGGTGTCGGTGTGGGGCTATATTGCTTTCTCCGTAAAGGGCAAAGCCAGCGACTCGCACACGGTTCAGCTTATGGTTTAGCGTGCAGTTATTCGAACACCATCTTAGTCGGTCTGCCTATTATTGTGGGTGCGCTTGGCCAGGAGATGATGGGCACTGTATTTATCATCATTACCTTTCATAGCGCATTGCTGTTCTCTTTAACATTCATTTTGGCATTAAGGGGAGAGGAGGCTGGTTTTAAGTATTGGCCTTTTGTTAAAGGAATAATGTTTAACCCGATAGTCATGAGCATCTCTTTAGGTTTACTACTGAATATATTGCACATTCCACTGTTTGATAATTTGGCTAATGGTATTAATTTGCTCAGTCAGCCTGCGTTAGCTTGTGCACTTTTCGTGCTGGGTGCAAACCTAAGCTTTTATAAAGTGGCCAAAGACTGGAAGTTGGCATTACTTGCTACATTCGTGAAGTTGATAGTGCTGCCAACTTTTGTTTATGCTCTCGGATCATTGTTCATGTTAGAGCAGCAACTATTAGCGGTATTGGTACTTTTAAGTGCCTCTCCTCTGGGTATTAATGCTTATCTTGTCGCTGTGCAAGTAAAGGCACAGCAGGCTGTTATCGCCAGTACCGTGGTACTTTCCACTGTACTGTGCGTATTTACAATGAGCTTGTGGCTATCTATTTTATTGTGAGTGATTGACTTTGTGACTTGCATGTTTAGCGCGAGAAAACTCAGCTGGCGATAGTATATAGCTATCTTCACTGTAAAAGTCCTCACTGCTTGCCATGCTCCACCAGTCTATCCAAGGACCCTCTATTGGTTTTTCATCGATCAAGTCGTTTTCTTTTAGTGGTTCAATTAGACTTCCTACTGACATTAACAGGCCATATGGCGTACGCCTTTTAAGCATGTGAGGCATTAATTTGGCTGGATTATCTAAGCCCATACTTCCAACCAGTTCGAAGAAGCTTTCAATGGTATTGTGATGATAATTTTTAACGCGCTCACTTTTTTCAACCACATTTACGGCTTTGCTTCTTGCGGGATCTTGTGTCGCAATGCCAGTCGGACACATATTGCTATTACAGTGGCGAGATTGAATGCAGCCGAGAGCCATCATCATGGTGCGCGCCGCATTAACGGTATCTGCTCCCATAGCAACTTTTGCTAGCAAGTCGAAACTGGATGCGGTTTTACCCGAAGCAATAATATTAATCTTGTCTCTTAATCCTGCGCCTATTAGCGCATTGTGAACGAAATATACTCCTTCGAGACACATCATGCCTAAACGATTAGTAAATTCGACGGGTGCGGCACCTGTGCCACCCTCGGCACCATCGACGGTGATAAAGTCTGGTGTGATCCCCGTTTCAAGCATGGCTTTGCATAGTCCGAGAAATTCGACCGGATTACCAATGCATAACTTGAAGCCAATGGGTTTTCCTTCACTTAGTTCCCTTAGTTTAACGACAAAATTGAGCAGATCTTTTGGTGTTGTACATTCAGGATTCACCGCAGGTGATAAACAGTCTCTATCTTTGGATATATGGCGTATAGCGGCAATTTCGTCGGTTATTTTTGCTGCGGGTAAAACGCCACCATGCCCTGGTTTAGCCCCTTGAGATAGCTTTATCTCTATCATCTTGATTTGAGGTCGAGTTGCCATCGCTCTAAACGTTTCAGGGTTAAAGTTGCCTTCATTATCACGGCAGCCAAATAGGCCTGAGCCAATCTGCCAAACGACATCACCATGATGTTTTAGGTGATAGGGGCTAGCACCACCTTCACCGGTATTGTGGTAACAGCCCGCTTTGAGCGCGCCCAAGTTTAACGCTTCAATAGCATTGGCACTCAGAGAGCCAAAGCTCATTGCTGATATGTTTAAGTAGGAGGCATCGTAGGGTTTTAAGCAGTCAGGCCCACCAAAGCGCACACGTTTAGCATCTGCAACCACATGTCGAGGGTGTAATGATTGCCAAAGGCTTAAATAATTATCCTCTAAAAGGTCGCGCTGAGTACCAAAGGCAATGGTGTCACGGACATTCTTGGCTCTCTGATATACCAGTGAGCGCTGCTCGCGGTTAAATGGTTTTTCTTCAGTGTCATTGGCAATAAAATATTGCTGAATTTCGACGCGATAAGATTCTAAGAAGTATCGAACATGGGCAACAACGGGGTATAAGCGATTTAACGTATGCTTGCTGTGGTACATATCAAAATAGCCGACAACGGTATAACTGAGGGTAAACAGCAGCAATAATATAGTCCCAGTGCCTACTTGGTTGAGGGCAAAATTGATGGCTAACAAATTTCCTAAGGAAGCGATTATCCAAAAGAATTTTTGCATGATGGTCATAAGTGTTCCTTACTATATAGCAGCAGACAAATCTCTGTTCTATTGAAAGCCATTCTTGCTGTTTAGGCAAACTTGTTTTAATACTTTCTAATTTAGACCTGAATTCGGTATATTGGTATTGATAGTAGTCATAGCGTCGTGAATACAGATAGGCATACTTAGCTCAATTAGCAGTATGTTGCAGTCATATGGATAGCGCAATACCAAGGAGTTCAACGTGATAATCGCAGAAACGGAAAGGCTAGTCTTACGTAGGTTTGAGTCTAAAGATACCAAAGCTATTTTCTTACTCAACAGCATTCCGGAAATCCTTACCTATATCCCAGGTGCGCCGATGACGAATATTTCTCAGGCTAAACAGATCTTAGACAATATGATATTGAAAAACTATGAGCAATTCGGTTATGGCCGTTGGGCTGTAGAGCATAAAGCGGATGGTAAGGTCATCGGTTTTTGTGGGCCGAAATATATCGAAGAGTTTGATGAAGTCGAGCTGGGATACCGTTATTTGCCTGCTTACTGGGGCCAAGGTATTGGATTCGAGGCGGGTAGTGCAGCGCTATCTAAGTTTATGGATTACGGCATCAAAGAAGCGATTGCATTGATCTTGATCGGTAATAAAGGCTCTGAAGGGGTCGCTAAGAAGCTAGGCATGACTGAACGTGGCAGAGATAAATTTATGGGGCATAAAGTCAATGTCTTTCACAAACACCTCTAGCTGAATTTTTTAATCACTAAAACAAAAAACCAGCCTGAGCTGGTTTTTTATTATTTTAATTTTTATGCTTCGCCGTGCTCGCATTTGTCGTTAGTGCAAACACCATAAAGGTATAAACTGTGGTTTGTCAGTTTGATATTGTGCTTCATCGCGATCTCATCTTGACGCTGTTCAATCATATTGTCTGAGAACTCGAACACTTTGCCACAAGATAAACAGACAAGATGATCATGATGATGCTGGCTTGAAAGTTCAAATACCGCTTTGCCGCTTTCAAAGTGGTGGCGGGTAACAATGCCTGCATCGTCAAACTGATTGAGCACTCGATAAACGGTCGCTAATCCAATCTCTTCACCCAACTCGAGCAGTTTTTTATAGAGATCTTCAGCACTGATGTGTTGATTCTCAGGCGCTTGCATCAATTCTAAAATTTTGACTCGTGGTAAGGTTACTTTCAAACCCGCTTTCTTTAGCGCTTGATTTCCATCTGTCATTATTGGTCTCTTGATTGCAGAACGGCCTGTTAACACCAGCCAGTTCATATGTGAGTATGCAATCCATTATATGTGCACAATTAGAAAACTTAAACCTTTGATCTATCAATAAGTCATCTATTGTAAATAAAAGCGATAAAGCTGATATAAAACAAGCAATTTAAGCATACTTTTTGTATTGTTATTACTGTTTATACTAACGCCTAATGTGAAAAGGGCTGTTAACTAGGCAAAATGAAAATAATAAAACTGACAAATAGGATTGTAGATGTACCAGCAGATAGTGATACTCACCGGAGCCGGGATCTCCGCTGAATCTGGATTACGTACCTTTCGAGACCAAGATGGTTTATGGGAGGAGCACAAGATTGAAGAGGTCGCAACACCTGAAGGTTATGAAAATAACCCACTGCTCGTTGAAAAATTCTATAACGAGCGCTGGCAACAGTTTCATAATGGCGCTATTGAGCCCAACGCAGGTCACCTAGCCCTCGCCAAGTTGGAAAGCGAATTCGATGGTAAGCTATTAGTCGTAACCCAAAATATTGATGATCTTCATGAAAGGGCTGGCTCAAAACGTTTATTGCATATGCACGGCGAGCTTGCAAAAGGGCGTTGTCCGCGTTCTAGACAAACCTTCCTTCTTAGAGAGCCATTCGGTCCGGAACATACTTGTACCTGTTGTATTCCGGCGCAAAGGCTGAGGCCTCATGTAGTTTGGTTTGGAGAGATGCCAATAGGCCTCGATAGAATTCAGCATGCATTAGATAGCTGTGACTTGTTTATTGCCATTGGCACTTCTGGCACTGTTTATCCTGCAGCCGGGTTTGTGGATACAGCAAATCATCATGGTGCTCAAACTGTCGATATTAATTTATTACCTGCAGACAGGCATAGTCAATTTCAGTACCATTTTGAGGGAAAAGCCAGTGAGGTTTTACCCAAACTGGTTGAACAAATTCTGCACGGTAAGGTGCTCAATGATCGATTGCAGTTCGGTAGCGCTAGTGATTGAACAAGACGAGACTCCAAGGCTGGCGATTATAATGCGTGGACTGCCAGGCAGTGGTAAAAGCTACTGGGTGTCGCACTTTATCGACAGCAAAGCGCAGAGGAGTGGGCAGCGCGGGACAACGGCTGCAGTGGGTGTTTTTTCCACTGACCAATACTTTTTTAAAAATGGTACTTATCAGTTTAATGCCAAATTACTGTCTAAATACCATCAAATGAACCTCACTGCGTTTATCAAAGCGATGGCGGATAATGTCCCGTTTGTTATTTGTGATAATACCAATGTGGCACTTTGGGAGTATCAGGCATATCAAGCCGCAGCACTGGCATTAGGCTACGAGGTTCACATACAACAAATTGGCGTTCCTAGTGATGTTGAACAGCAACGACTCTGCGCAAAACGCAACAGCCATGGCGTTCCACTTAATAGCATAAAACGTATGGCTTTATTGTTTGAAGCTCATTAATGGTGACAATGACTGCTGACCCGTCATGAGCTTTTCTAAAATCGGCGGCCCATTCCGATAATGAGGTGCTTCCAGTTAAGGAAGCCGTACTCCGCGTAGATATTCCATTCATTACGATGGCCAAAGTCATAGTTCAAACTGAATGACATATTTTTAGTTTCTTTCTTGGCGAGATCGATATCAAACTTGACTTCCTCCATTAATGGAGCGAGTTGAGTCCCGCTAAAAGAGTAATCACCGGTGACATTCTGATTGACGCTTTGGTGACTAAAAGCCAAGAACCAAGCCAGCTTATCAGAGCCAATATCAAAACGTTGTCCAATACGGACAGACGCGAGTTTAGTTTTTATTAAACTATCGGTAGTGTCTGTTTTAGCTTTTATGATGGCGCCGATGGCCATTATAGTGAAAGGAGTATCGCCAATAATAGGGGCAATCTGACCTGCCAACACTGTGCCTAATCCATAGTTAGTCGCGGTATAGCTAATGGGGATCGGCAGCACAATACCATTGCAACTATCGCCACAGGGTAAACCTTCAACATTGTCTAGCTTAGCTCTAATATCTTTATTGCCTTCGGTATAGCCAAGGATCCCATAGACATTCCAAAAAGGCAGGATCCAAGCGTCAAGTTTTAATTGCACACTTTTGTCGCGTCCTGTGATGCTGACATCTTCCGCTGGAATAACATAGTCATTTGGGCCTCTTAGACCGAGCAATCCACCGTCAATTTGAACTTGAAAATCGTTAACCGCTTCATAATCTGCTTCGATGCTGTTGTAGAACAGTGTGAGTCCGACAGGAATCGGCAGTTTATGGCCGCGTTCAGCAGCTTTATCTGCTAGCAGTGGTAAACCACTCCAATGTTTAGGGGTGGTTTGTTGCTCGATGCTGGCATTTAAATCATCGCTTGCAACAGCGTTGAACGAGGTCAATAGAGTTAAGATCAGGGTGAGTGCTTTGTATGAGTAAGTAGACATAGTATTGAGATTAAAAACCGAGAGCGCACTGTAACGTCTTTAGTGGGCAAAACAAGTCGGTTTTGTCATTGTGAGAGCTGAGTAGGGTTTTTTCTGAGAAGTGGCTAAGAAGTGTGTGACTCATGCTACGACATCCAATGTCAGCCAATAAAAAAGCCTATAGATTTTCGTCTATAGGCTTTTATTAAAGTGTAAAACTCCGAAGAGAGCTCACTATTCAGTAATAGTTACTTCTTAGCTTCAGCTGCTTTTCTTTCTTTAACATCAGCGATAACTTTCTCAGCGATGTTGTTTGGACACTGACTGTAGTGAGAGAACTCCATAGAGAACTGACCACGGCCTGATGTCATAGTACGTAGTGTACTGATGTAACCAAACATTTCAGATAACGCTACGTCAGCCTTGATGCGAACACCAGTAACGCCAGCCATCTGATCTTTGATCATGCCACGGCGACGGTTAAGGTCACCAATAACATCACCAACGTGGTCATCTGGAGTGAACACGTCTACAGCCATGATTGGCTCAAGAAGCTTAGGATCAGCCTTTGGAATTGACTGACGGAATGCGCCTTTTGCAGCGATTTCGAACGCGATAGCTGAAGAGTCAACTGCGTGGAAAGCACCATCTATAAGTTCTAGCTCAACGTCAAGTACAGGGAAACCAGCGATAGTACCAGTATCCATTAAGCTCTTGAAGCCTTTCTCAACGGCTGGCCAGAATTCCTTAGGAACATTACCACCAACAACTTTAGAGGTAAATGTTAAACCAGTGTTGGCTTCGCCTGGACGGATTACATAGTCGATTTTACCGAACTGACCAGAACCACCAGACTGCTTCTTGTGGGTGTAGCTATCTTCAACTACCTTAGTGATAGTCTCACGGTATGCCACTTGTGGCTCACCGACGATTAGATCAACACCGTAGGTACGGCTAAGGATATCAACCTTAATGTCTAGGTGAAGTTCGCCCATGCCTCTAAGGATAGTTTCGCCTGAATCTTCGTCAGTTTCAACGCGGAAAGTTGGATCTTCAGCAATCATCTTACCGATAGCGACACCCATCTTCTCACTGCCACCTTTGTCTTTCGGTTTAACAGAGATTGAGATAACTGGCTCTGGGAATACCATGGCTTCTAGTGTACAAGGGTGCTTAGGATCACATAATGTGTGACCCGTTTGCACGTTCTTCATACCCACGATAGCGATGATGTCACCCGCTTGTGCTGAAGATAATTCGTTACGCTCATCGGCTTGCATCTCTACCATACGGCCAACACGCTCAGTCTTACCTGTAAACGAGTTAAGGATGGTGTCACCCTTGTTAAGTTTACCTGAGTAAATACGTACGAAGGTCAGGGCACCGAAACGGTCATCCATGATCTTGAATGCAAGCGCTTTAAATGGCTCATCGGCAGATACGATAGCGAATTCACCATTTGGCTCGCCTTCTTCGTCGGTAAGCGGCTGTGGATCAACTTCTTGTGGCGCTGGTAAGTAATCAACAACGGCGTCAAGCAGAAGCTGCATGCCTTTGTTCTTGAAAGCAGAACCACAGTATGTTGGGAAGAAATCTATCTTACGAGTACCAGTACGGATACAACGCTTAATATCTTCCATAGATGGCTCTACGCCTTCCATGTAGGCTTCTAGCAAATCATCATCCTGCTCTAGGGCAGTCTCGATTAGCATTTCACGGTATTCTTCTACAAGCTCAACCATGTCAGCAGGAATTTCTTCAATCTTGTAGTTTTCAGCTTGTCCGGTTTCGTCCCATATCCAAGCCTTACGAGTCAGCAGGTCAACCAGACCTGTGAACTCATCTTCGATACCGATTGGAAGTACCATGATGATCGGGTTAGCACCCAGAACATCTTTAGTCTGCTTAACAACACGTAGGAAGTCAGCACCCATACGGTCTAACTTGTTGACGAAGATGATACGTGAAACTTCTGATTCGTTCGCATAACGCCAGTTAGTTTCTGACTGAGGCTCAACACCACCAGAACCACAGAATACGCCGATACCGCCATCAAGCACTTTAAGAGAACGATAAACTTCTACTGTGAAGTCAACGTGGCCAGGGGTGTCAATAACGTTGAAACGGTGGTCGTTCCAAAAACAACTTACAGCAGCAGACTGAATGGTAATACCACGCTCAGCTTCCTGTTCCATGAAGTCAGTTGTTGATTCGCCATCATGAACTTCACCGATCTTATGGATTTTGCCGGTAAGCTTAAGGATACGCTCAGTTGTGGTGGTCTTACCCGCGTCAACGTGAGCAAAGATACCAATGTTTCTGTACTTTGATAAATCAGTCATTTTTCTACTCTATTGGAGTTACGTTCTAAAATTCCGCGCAAGTATAGCAATACTTTTCCATTTTTTTTATCGATTTTTATCATTCAGGGCTAAATTAGGCTAAATATCGTGAAAAAATCACGTTTTGAGCACAAAACAAAGCGATGCTAATCGTCGGTACACTTGTACAATACAACTATTTTACTTATCAGAGAGGGAAAACATCTCGTAATCCAGTCATTATCTGTTGCAGATAAACGGCCATCAACACCCTCTAATACAATCCCAATACTGCTTGTTCAGTACAGAACCGTAGCTGATTTTCAACTCAAGGCGTATTGACGAGAGTATGGTTATTCCTATGGCATTTGCCAATGCAAAGCTGAAGTGCAATGCCTAAGAGGCTCACGCAGCGGTTGCACTGATGTTGAGTTGTCGCCGATATCATACTTGTAAAAACTAGCCGTGACTGATAAACGCAGTGTCACTGTCAGGCAATGAAATTTGCCCCGCGACAGTCTTCATAGCACTGGTCAATTGTGACAGCTGTGGGGCTGATATTGTATAAGGCGGCATGATGTAGATGAGATTTGAAAATGGTCTTATCCAAACGCCCAAATCAACAAACTGCCGCTGAAGTTCGGCGGTATTCAATGTTGAATTCATCTCCAATACACCCACAGCACCTAGCACCCTGACATCCACAACGTTGCTAAAGGCCCTTGCGTCAGCCAGTTCGGACTTCATCTGTGACTCGATACTCGCTACTTGAGCTTGCCACTGTTGCTGGTTTATCAGTTCAAGGCTGGCAATGGCAGCAGAGCAGGCCAATGGATTCCCCATAAATGTAGGTCCATGCATGAACACGCCTGCTGGAGACTCACTAACGCCTTTGGCGACTTCGTCACTGCACATTGTTGCAGCAAGAGAAACATAGCCCCCGGTGAGCGCTTTACCTAGACACAAGATATCGGCTTCAATATTGGCATGTTCATAGGCAAACAATTTACCTGTGCGGCCAAACCCTGTGGCTATCTCGTCTAGAATTAGCAGCAGATCATACTTATCACAAAGATGACGTAAGGCCGCTAAGTAATCAGGATGATAAAAGCGCATTCCGCCGGCGCCTTGCATGATAGGTTCGATAAGCACTGCTGCAATCTGTTGATGATTGTCTTCAATGATGGTGCTTATCGCTGCTAATTCCGCAGGATCAAACTCTTCAGCGTATTTGGTCATTGGTGCTGGCGCAAATAACTGCTTAGTGATCAGTTCGCCGAACATGGTGTGCATGCCACCTTCTGGATCGCATACACTCATCGCCGCAAAAGTGTCGCCGTGATAGCCGCTTTTAACGGTGAGTATTTTTTGTTTATTGGGTTTGTCTTTGCCTTGCCAATATTGCAGCGCCATTTTCATGGCCACTTCAACAGCGATAGACCCAGAATCGGCCAGAAACACCTTGGTTAGGCGTTCGCTCGTCATATCGACCAACATTCTTGCTAGCTCAATCGCTGGGCGATGGGTTATGCCACCGAACATCACATGACTGAGTTGTTGGGTTTGTTGCTGCATTGCCGCCACAATTTTGGGATGACTATAACCATGAACGCAAGCCCACCAAGAGCTTGTCCCATCAATGAGTTTTGCGCCGGTGTCTAGTTGTAATTCGACACCTTCTGCACTGACGACACCGTAGGTCGGAAGTGCATTTTTCATCGAGGTATAAGGATGCCACAGATGTTTCTGATCAAAATCCGAGTCGATATACTGTTCTATAGGTTGATTTTTGTTGTTCATAATATAGCCGCTAGTAAACCTTTTAGTTTGATTGGCATTGACAGGTTAAGGCTTGTAGGTATCCTAGGCAAGATAAATGTCAAATGGTTCACGCAATGTCTGTAGTTTATACTGTTGTTTAATAAGGATATAATAAATAAACCTTACAGTGAGCAGCACTATTATTAGCCCAGAATTTATAAAAACAATATTAGCGTTAATATAAAAGCACGATTTAGCAATGAGCGTGAGTCGAAAAAGGATAAAGCATGTCTGATGTAGTAGTGAGAAATAATTGGCAACGCCAAGAGATTGAAGCCTTGTTTGCGTTACCTATGAATGATTTGTTGTTCCAAGCTCATAGTGTACATCGCCAAGAGTTTGACCCCAATGAGGTCCAAATCAGTCGTTTACTCTCAATTAAGACCGGTGCTTGCCCAGAAGATTGCAAGTATTGCCCGCAAAGTGCCCGTTATGACACCGGGTTAGAGAAAGAGCGTTTACTGGCAATGGAAACGGTTTTAACCGAAGCGCGCAGCGCAAAAGCGGCTGGCGCATCACGTTTTTGTATGGGAGCCGCGTGGCGTAACCCCAAAGAGCGCGATATGCCATATCTTAAAACGATGGTCGAAGAGGTTAAATCCTTAGGCATGGAAACATGCATGACCTTAGGCATGCTTTCAGCCGGTCAAGCGGATGAATTAGCGGATGCAGGTCTTGATTACTACAACCACAACTTAGACACCTCACCTGAGTATTACGGTGAGGTGATTACGACTCGTACTTATCAGAGTCGATTAGACACGCTATCAAACGTTCGAGCTTCGGGAATGAAAGTGTGCTCGGGCGGTATTGTCGGTATGGGCGAGAAGGCGACAGACAGAGCGGGCTTATTGCAGCAATTAGCGAATCTTGAGCAGCACCCAGATTCAGTGCCAATTAACATGTTGGTTAAAGTTGAAGGCACACCTTTTGAAAAGATAGATGATTTAGACCCGCTGGAGTTTGTACGCACCATTGCGGTCGCTCGAATTATTATGCCTAAATCGCGAGTGCGTTTGTCAGCGGGCCGCGAAAACATGTCTGATGAACTGCAAGCGATGTGCTTCTTTGCCGGTGCTAACTCTATCTTCTACGGTTGCAAGTTATTGACCACGCCAAACCCAGAAGAAAATGATGATATGAGCTTGTTTAAACGCCTAGGTTTGCACCCAGAGCAGGGCGTTGCATCAACCAAGGCACAAGATAAAGCCATGCTGGCTAAAGCGGCTGCACAACAAGATAAGAAAGCCTCAGCATTTTACGATGCAGGCGCGCTGTAATTTCAGTCAATAGTAAGACTGAAAGCTGGGTCAATATTGAAATAGAGCGCTTAGCATCAATGCTAAACGCTCTATTTGCTAACATACTGAGTCGCTTTTAGTTTACTATTCGAATACTTAGGTCCAGCCCTCAATTGAGTAGAGCTAATGTCTGACGCTGCTGTACAAAAAACAACACCACCACTGCTTCAAGCAAGAGTTATCGACACAAATCGAGCACTTGAAGAGAAAGGCCTGTTAAGAAAACGAGTTAAGGTAATGCTTGATTCTGAACATGCTAATTGCTTCGAAGTGGATGATTTACCCTATATCAATTTTAGCAGTAACGATTATTTGGGCTTGTCCAGATCGACCAGAGTCATTGACGCTTTGCATGAAGGTGCAAAGGCTTATGGCGTTGGCAGTGTATCGTCACCCTTAGTTGTAGGGTATAACCAGTCACACCGACAACTTGAGCGAACACTCTGCCAAGCCACTGGCCACGAAGCCGCATTGCTGTTTTGTTCCGGTTTTAGCGCCAATAATGCATTGATGAAAAGCCTGTTTAATGACACCGATACTGTATTAGCCGATAAGTTGGTACACGCCTCGGTCATTGATGGATTACAAGATAGTGGCGCTGTGCTTAAACGTTTTATCCATAATGATTTAGTCTCAGCAAATACACAGTTTGAGCACCACTCTCCCTGCGCCTTAGTCACCGAAAGTGTATTTAGCATGGATGGTGATATTGCACCTTTAGCTGAGTTATCAGCATTGTGTCAACAACATAATGCTTGGCTTATTGTTGATGATGCACATGGTTTTGGTGTTGTCGGCGAAAAAGGACTTGGGGCCACAGCACTTGCTGGTGATATTAATATCGATGCACAGATCGTCACCTTTGGAAAAGCATTGGGTGGCCAGGGCGCAGCCATCCTAGGAAGTCATCAATTAATAGACTACCTAGTTGCAAATGCGCGTCATTACATCTACTCAACAGCCTTGTCTCCTGCCAATGCAGCGGCTGTTAACGCTGCGGTTGAAATACTTATTGAACAGCCATCACTAAACCAACAACTGCAGCGAAATATCGATTGTTTCATCGAGGCATGTCAAACAAACAATATTGCCTTAACAGGCTCTATCACTGCTATTCAACCTATTATTATCGGTGAGAGTACCAGAACCCTGGCGATTGCAAAACGGTTGAAAGAACATGGTTTCTGGGTCGGTGCAATAAGGCCGCCCACTGTCGCTCAGGGAAGTGCCAGACTGCGAATTACATTAACAGCAGAGCATTGCCCAGAAGATATTCATGCATTTGTTGCCGTACTTGCTGATATTTTACAAGACGATTAAAGCGCTTGTTTGTCAACATAATTTCAATCTTCCATAGCGCTTAGGATCCAACGTCGTGAAAACAGCGGTAAACCAGTTAAATATTGACGTCGCTAATCGTTTCTCAGCGGCTGCATCTTCATACCATTCACATGACATTTTACAGCGAATCGCGGCAAAGCATCTGTTTGAGCTGATGTCGCCTACTCAGCCTTTACTCGATCTCGGCTGTGGTCCCGGCACTTCATTTACATGTTTCAACCATATTGACGATGTTATTTGTGTCGACATTGCACAAGGAAT
Source organism: Shewanella abyssi (assembly GCF_023284025.1). Taxonomy (GTDB): domain Bacteria; phylum Pseudomonadota; class Gammaproteobacteria; order Enterobacterales; family Shewanellaceae; genus Shewanella; species Shewanella abyssi. The sequence continues at coordinate 88,819 of NZ_JAKIKR010000009.1, forward strand.
GCTGCGCAGCCTTAAAAAAGATTTTCCAGCTCATAAGGTGCTCTGCGGTGATGCACAAAACTTACCCTTGCTGGACTCCTCAATAGCGACGGTTTATTCCAATGTTGCACTGCAGTGGTGTAATAACCTCGAGCTTGCGGTAACTGAGGCCAATAGAGTCCTCAAAGTCGGCGGTGAGTTTAATGCCAGCATTGTTGCCGAAAATAGTCTGTATCAGCTGTCAGATCTGAGATTAAACGTTAACCGCTTTAAAAGTGAAGCAGCGATACTGAATTGTTTTAATCAAGATGATTGGCAAATTGAACAGGTAGAGACGCGTGCGATTACAGTATATTTTGCTGACTTTAAGTCGTTACTGCAGTCAATCAAAGGTGTTGGTGCATCTACAGTCGAGGTGAAAAGCCAGCTTAATCAACGCCACGTCACATTGAGAGGGCGAGGAGATTGGCAAAAATTGCTTAATAAGGCAGAGTTAAGCCGCGCCCCAGAGGGGCTTCCCTTGACTTATAATATCAGTTTTATCAAAGCGAGAAAGACGCGTTAATAAAGGCTGAAAAACCTTGGAGTATGCATGACTTATTTTGTAACCGGGACCGACACTGACTGCGGTAAAACCTTAGTGTCTTCAGCATTGCTAACGGCAGTAAAGGGTGAAACCGTAGGCTTTAAACCTGTCGCGTCGGGGTGTGAGCAAACCGAACAAGGCCTTCGAAACAGTGACGCGCTAGCACTGATGGCAGCATCAAGCATAAAGCTTCCCTATGAGGATATTAATCCATTTGCCTTTTTAGCGGCAATTGCACCGCATATCGCAGCGAGTGAGCAAAATATCTCGCTGTCGCCTAAAAAAATTCAGGCGCAACTTAATATGGTGCAATATCTAGGGGCTGACTTTGCCCTGGTTGAAGGTGCTGGTGGTTGGCGTCTACCCTTAGGTGATGGGCATTTTATGTCTGAAGTGGTGCAAGCAATGCAACTGCCGGTGATATTAGTGGTTGGTATGAAACTAGGCTGCTTGAATCATGCATTATTGACTGCTGAAGCGATTGAGCGAGATGGTCTTGTCATTGCCGGTTGGGTGGCGAACCAAGTTGACCCTGACATGGCTAACCAACAAGAGAACCTGGCCTCATTACAGCAGATGATGTCAGCACCGTTTCTTGGGCATATTCCCTATCTAGAGAACGCAACGGCAGCAGAAGCCGCAGTATACCTTGATGTAAATTTGCTTAGTTAATATATCCTTAAAGCATTCAACTGCTCGCTATTTTAGCCCCTTAGCCCCATCTTCAAGTAGGATGGGTATAGATGATGCAATAATGATCATTGTCTAAAGGGCTATCCCTCTGTTAAAAAAGATTAACCTGCATATCGTTCTATTTTGGGACTATTTAAGATTAGATTAATAAAAACTCCCTAAAATCACAGCCTCTGGTAAATAAAGCGATCGTCTAAGATAAACGCAGTTGCACTGTTTTTTCTTTGAACCCCTTGAAATTGAAAATTTAGGACATATTATGTCTCTAACAATATTTATCAGGAACGTATGTATCCTACAGGAGCTTAAATGAAGCGTATATTTTTACTGATTGCTACCAATATGGCGATCTTATTAGTGGCATCAATCGTGATGTCTATTTTGGGTGTCAATACTTCAACCATGGGCGGCTTGTTAGTGTTCGCGGCCATTTTTGGTTTTGGCGGCGCATTCATCAGTTTGGCTATCTCTAAGTGGATGGCAAAGAAAACCATGGGTTGTGAGGTTATCACCACGCCGCGAGATAATACTGAACGTTGGTTGGTCGAGACCGTTGCTCGCCAAGCCGAGCAAGCTGGGATTAAAATGCCAGAAGTGGCTATCTATCAGGCGCAAGAGTTTAATGCTTTTGCAACGGGTCCAAGCAAGAATAACTCCTTGGTTGCCGTGAGTAGTGGTCTTCTTTATGGGATGAACCATGACGAGATAGAAGCGGTACTCGCTCATGAGATCAGTCATGTCGCTAACGGTGACATGGTAACGCTGACGCTTATCCAAGGCGTGGTGAACACTTTTGTTATTTTTGCTGCACGTGTGGTTGCTGGCATTATCAATAATTTTGTCGCGAGCAATGATGAAGAGGGTGAAGGCTTAGGTATGTTCGCTTACATGGGCGTTGTCTTTGTGCTTGATATGTTGTTCGGTATCTTGGCATCAATGATAGTGGCGTACTTCTCTCGTATCCGTGAGTTTAGAGCTGATGAAGGTGGCGCTAAGTTGGCCGGCAAAGAGAAAATGATCGCCGCGCTCGACCGACTTCGTCAAGGGCCAGAGACAGGATCTATGCCTGCTCAAATGTCAGCGCTGGGTATAAATGGTAAGAGATCAATGTCTGAGTTATTGATGAGCCATCCACCACTCGAAAAACGAATTGCCGCTCTGAGAGTGAGTTAATTCATCTTTAGCTAATGAAACGGATTCGGAGGGAAAACTTCCGAATCGTCTTTTTAACAGTCAAAATCAAGATGATAATTGAACACTTGTGGTCTTTCATAGCGCGAATGAACGGTAGAATTTGATGGAGCGCACATTTTGGTAATGGCCACAATGATATGATCTTCAAACTAAATTAGTTGCGAATTTGTGATTCCTTAGCTAACTTAAGCTAGGTCGTGCTAATAATATTGATCGCAAGATGGAAATATACCTGACTGATAAAGTTTCCACTATGCGAACATCTAATGAGGATACAACTGTGAGCAAAAAACTATTAAGTGCAATCTTTGGTGCGGCTATCGCAGCACTAGCATTATCTCCTTCTGTTTTCGCTGAAGGCCAAGAGCTGGCTGAAATGCATTCTGAAATGGACGGCTGTGAAGCGTGTCACGCTGACGGTTCTCCATCTGCAGATGGCGAATATGAGTTCGAACAGTGCCAATCTTGTCACGGTACGTTGGAAGAGATGGACGCAGTCCATCAGCCACACGATGGCATGCTAATGTGCGCTGATTGCCATGCGCCTCACGAAATGAACGTGGGTGATAAGCCAGCATGTGACAGCTGTCATGATGATGGTCGTACTGCAGAATCAACACTTAAGTAACCTAAACCGTTACCGATAAAAGCCAGCTTTAAGCTGGTTTTTTTGTACCCATAATTTGAACTAAATGTGAATTTTGGCAAATATTGCTGCAGCTTTGGGCAAATTCAGACGATTTAGCCTCTTAGCCAATGGTGATTTTTTACTAAACCCATCAAAACGCCTACCTCTTAGTGAGTACTTTAATGTGAACTTTATCAAACACTTGCGTGATTGTAGTGCACAGTACTGCACTCATGTTGAACATTCTGTCAGGGAATGTGGGAAGTGTGGTTTTTTATTTAATTAAAACAATTGGTTATATAGTGGCATAGGTTTTGCGATGCAATTGGCATGAGTTAATACCTAGGAAAGCGAATCATGCCAAGCTGTAAAACGACCTGTGCGTACTGTGGGGTTGGCTGTGGAATTACAGTTAATAACCTTAATGAAAATGACACTATTAGCTTTTCGCAGCATCAAACTCTGACGGTTACGGGTGATAGTGAGCACACGGCTAATTCGGGTGACTTATGCGGTAAAGGCCTCGCGTTAATCGACAGTTTAGATATTCCCAATAAACTCTTGTATCCACGTCGACAGGTTAACGCTGGCATAGATGACAGCTATCAAAACATTAGTTGGCCGGCCGCTGTCGCCGAAATAGCGGAAAAATTTAGCAGCGCCATTGCTAAACATGGCCCCGATTCTGTTGCATTTTATCTTTCGGGTCAGCTGCTCACAGAAGATTATTATGTCGCTAATAAATTGGCCAAAGGTTTTTTGGCTACCGCAAATGTAGACACTAATTCCAGGTTATGTATGTCGTCTGCGGTGAGCGCCCATATACGAGCGTTTGGTGAGGATGTTGTTCCAGGTTGTTATGAAGACCTGCAACTTAGCGATGTCGTCGTATTAGTCGGTGCGAATACTGCTTGGACGCATCCGGTACTGTTTAAGAAAATACTTGCTGCTCGCGCTGAGCATGGCACTAAAATAGTGGTCATCGATCCACGTCTAACCGCCACGGCGTCGCAAGCGGATCTGCATCTGCAGCTTTCTCCTGGTTCGGATCTTCACTTGTTTAACGGTTTACTCTGTGCGATAGCAGATAAAGGTCAATCGAACCTTGAGTATATAAATAGTCATACCGAAGGATTTGAACAAGCGCTTAATAGTGCCCGTGAAGACGGTGAAACCCTTGCCGACATTGCTCATCTTACTGGACTTGAAGCCAAGCAAATTGACTATTTTTACGCGCTTTACCAACAAGGCAATAAAGTGGTTACCGCTAGCAGCCAAGGGGTTAATCAGTCAACTTCTGGCACAAATACCGCCAATGCAATCATTAATTGTCACTTAGCCCGCGGGGATATCGGTCAAGCAGGCTGTGGCCCTTTATCGTTAACAGGTCAACCCAATGCGATGGGAGGCCGTGAAGTGGGCGGCTTGGCAACCCAGTTAGCCTGCCACCTTGGATTTTCAGAGCCTGAGCGGCAGTTAGTCGAAGCGTTCTGGCAAACAACAGCGCTACCAACATCAACAGGGTTAACAGCGACTGAGATGTTTGCCGCTATGGCAAACGGAAAAATAAAGGCTGTGTGGATATTGGGGACTAACCCCGCAGTTTCAATGCCTGATACACAACTCGTCAAAAGGGCACTACAACAATGTGATTATGTAGTGGTTTCCGATATCACCGCTGACACCGATACCGCAAAATATGCCGATGTGCTTTTACCGGCCCAGGGTTGGTCAGAAAAGTCGGGAACCGTCACTAACAGTGAGCGAACCATTAGCCGCCAGCGAGGCTTTATTCAGCCTCAAGGAGAGTCAAAAGCAGATTGGTGGGCGCTGTGTGAAGTCGCAAAAGCACTTGGGTTTGCAGCGGCGTTTGCATTTAAAGACAGTGCCGATATTTTTAATGAATATGCTAGGTTAACAGCAAAAGTACAGCAGCAATTTCCACATAAACAGTTATCACTAGCGGGTTTATCTGACCTAAGCGCTAGCCAATATGAGCAACTTTTACCCACACAATGGCCTGTGACTGACTTTCAGTCGGTTGGCCAACGAAATGTGCGTCTATTCTCCCAAGGTCAGTTTGCGACTCCAAGTGGTAAAGCTCATTTTGTCGAAACTCGATTATCTAAGGACGGTAACAGTCAAACCCCGATGGGCTCTGACGCTTTGAGCCAAAATCAAGTGCGCTTAAACAGTGGCCGTAGCCGCGATCAATGGCACACAATGACAAGAACCGGTCATATTGAGCAACTAGCAGCATCGCACTATCAACCAGAATTGATGCTGAATACTCGAACGCTTAAAAAGCATGAGTTGGAGCCTGATGGCTTGGTGGCGATTAAAACCGATAATTTAGCACAACCACTTATCGCTCGCGTTGTTATCGATGAGTCACTACTGAAAGATACAGCATTTCTTTCAATGCATTGGTCGACGCAATTTAGCAAAAGTGGTGGCGTAAATAAGGTCGTTAAAGCTACGGTTGACCCTTTCTCGAAGCAACCAGGTTTTAAAAACCAATGGGTGGAACTGCAACATCAACAGGTGGTGGAGCAAGGGATAGAGTGGGGCCAGCCTTTAGTCGATACTGACCGACTATGTTGGGATGTAAAGCAGCAACTGCGGGGTGGCGTTTGTCGCCATATTGCGGCGGAGTCCAATATTTCAGCATCGATGATGGCAGCTGAACCTCATAATAAGTTGCCCTCACAGCGTGTTTTACGGTGGCGAGAACACGACAAACTGATCCACTGCACTATCAATCAAGGTAACCTCAAAAGCTTACTTATCACAGCTGAACACGCGCTAGATATTGATGTTAACGCAATTCAATTGTTCATTAATAGTCCATTTAACCCACAATTTATTAAACACTTACATCAGCTATTACGAGCGGGCAGCAGTAAAGTCGTCTGCGCCTGTACTGGAGTGACAGAGAAAGACATTGAGCAGCAGATGTGTGCAGATTTTGATGGTGGCGCGACCACTATCCCTTCGATCGTCGATGCAGTGCAGCAAAAGCTAAAATGCAGTGCTGTGTGTGGCAGTTGTTTAAACCAAGTCAAAGATCTTGCCAATGCAGTTATTGCTGACAAACAGAAATCTAACAGGGAAGTCGCTTAATGAAACTCAATCAAATAGCCAGTATAACGCCATTAATGGCTGAAGGTGTTTTGCTGATGCTGCAGCGAATTAATGACTCTATTTGTGCTGATGAAGCTAATTTTGTGACCATTGTCGGTGCGGGTTGTGGCGATATCGACATGCTAACGATTAAGGCGGCGAGAGCGATTGCCACCGCAGAAGCGATTGTGTACGACAATTTGGTCAGTAAAGATATTTTGCAGTTAGCCTCTGATGGTTGTGAGATGTATTACATGGGGAAATGTTTTGCAAAACTCAGTGCAACTCAAGAGCAAATAAACCAGAAGCTGCTGCAGTTAAGCCAACAAGGCAAGGCGGTTACTCGCCTTAAGGGGGGAGATCCTAATGTGTTTGGTCGAGGCTCTGAAGAGGCGGTATTTTTGGCTAAAAACGGCGTAAAAAGTACATTTGTTGCAGGCGTTACCGCCGCATTAGGCTGTGCAGCCAGTGCGGGCATCCCCTTGACCCATAGAAAGGTGGCTCGGTCGGTAACGTTTGTGACCGGACACCTTTGTGATGATACGGTAATTGAGTGGGCGGGATTGCTGGCAGCCAGAAGTACCATGGTGTTTTACATGGGTAAAGAGAGGGCGGCCGAGATTGCACATGGGTTATTGCAAGCAGGTGCAAAACTCTCATTACCCGTCGCTTTCATTAGTAACGGTGCACGAGAGAATCAATCGATAGTGAGCACATCGGTGCAAGATATGGCTGACGTTGCTACGACCATCAGCGTCGACGGCCCAACATTGTTGATTGTTGGAGAGGTGGTTGGTATTGGGCAAGAACTCAGCCAGTTGTTGCTTGCTTGCGATATCAAAAGCGATAGTAAATTTGATAGTAAATCCGATGCCGAGTGCGATGTGTCGGAGCGTGCATATGGATGAGCAAAACCAACAGCTCATTGGGGTGTCTGAGCCTGCAGAATATCGACAGCTTATTAAAGTGCTGGCTCGAGGTAAAAAAGGTTCTCGGTCATTGACCTTAATTGAAAGCTTTCAGTTAGTACGAGGTTTTTACGACAAAATAGGCACAGTGACACAGCTCAGTGTGGCGGTAATGTTGATGCGGGTAAAGGGAGAGGTGGCAGCAGAAGTCGCGGGCACGGCACTTGCGCTGCGTTCAACCATCGATAACCAATGGCAACAGCTGGACGTCGATATTGACTGGCCTTGCTATGGCGCAAAGCGCGATCAGCTTCCCTACTTGCTACTTAGCGCCAAACTGTTGGCAGAAAATGGCTATCGGATCTTACTGCACGGCGACAATCGGGTACTTCCTCATCGGCAACATATTGCGCACTTCATTGAAGCGCTAGGGATTGTTAGTGTGTCTTCTGCGGCTGAAGCGCAAGTCGCGTTAACATCATCTGGGATCTGTTATGTCAATGGCGATGTATTCTCATCTCTTGTAAGCTCATTTACTGATATTCACCAAGAGATGGGTCTAAGGAGTCTTTTTCAAAGTGCTATCCGCTGTATAAACCCGACAAATGCCAACCTTAGTCTCAGAAGTTATTTTCATCCAGGCTTAGATGAGACCCATATACATGTTGCTAAACTCATGGCTGAAATTGAGCCAACGTTAGGTAAAACGACGGTGGCGATATTTAAAGGCTACCAAGGAGAGTGTGAGTTAAACCCGAGGTCGAGCGCTAGTATCAATGTTGTAAAGCGCGAAGGGGTTAGCCAACTTGAGATCCCAACGCAACTCAATGCATTAATCGGCAGCAAGGCGCAAAAGGAGGAACTTCAAGCGCAGTGGTTAACTGAGCTTTGGCATGGTGAGCAGAGAAATGGTAACGGTACTGGTCACTCAACGGAATCACTTAGAGCATACAGCGCTGTACTCACCAATACTGCGGTACTACTGATGTTAACAGACTCTTCCCTCAGTATTGATCGCGCTAAGATGTTGGCGGCTGAATATTGGATGAGCCGAAGAACCTATTCTGTAAGTCAAGACACTCATTTTCTCAGCGACGCGAAGGCTGTTGATTCTACACTACAGCATCCATGTTTTGTTACTCATGTGGAGGTGAGCAATGCGCATATTGACCCTGTTTGAATTTACTGACCGAGAGCCGTTATTAAACCGCGTTGCTAAGTCCAATATTGAGCTCATAAAGCTTGACTCACTATCGGCGTTTGAACGTTTTTCGCTAAAAACAGACAGTGATATTGTGCTGCTATGCGTGGAGTCTATTACCGCAACCCACGTCAAATTCATCGAGCGATTAATGCGGTTTGCGCCGCTACCACTCATCATTACCTCAAAGAGTGCAGAACTCTCAGACATTGCTGCGCTTTTACACTGTGGACGAGTGACCTATATACCGCAACAATTTGATTTTGAACGTCTCGATAAGATTATACAGCTGGCATGCATCCGGTTTACCACGGCAACTCAACTGCTCAATAAACTGACGGAACTTGAGCAAAGTATTGATGAGCAAAAGTTAGTTAATGTCGCCAAGCAGCAGCTGCAACAATCGGGATTATCAGAAAGCGATGCACATACAGCGCTGCAACAACAAGCGATGAGCAGTGGCAGGAGCTTGGCCAGCATTGCGGCCAATCTTTGTCATAGTAGATGAGTTCGCCACATTGCACCCAAATAACCACCCGCTAACCACATTGGTGCAATTGCACCGTTCAAGCTATTTTTATTTCGCTTTTATTGTTTTGCTGCGAATGACTTTATTGTTTATTAACAGTGGCTTATTGGATATATTTGATTCAATGTAAATTGGCATACTCTCTGCAATATAGAAAGAGAAGTGAAGAGAATAGAACAATCAGTTTAGATAGCTAACAATTTGAATTTTTTGGCAAAGGCGCCATCTCCTGCAAAGGAGATTGGCGCCTTTTTGTTGGCAAAAAGCCAGTGTGGATAGCGAGAGGGGCGATGTATGAAAACAAGTAAACCCAAGTTGGTCATTGTGGGAAACGGCATGGTTGGCCACCATTTTGTAGAGCAGTTATGTGAACAGCAGCTGAGCCAACACTATGATGTAGCGGTCTATGGTGCCGAAAAAATAGCGGCATACGACAGAGTGCAGCTGTCGAAATACTTTGCTAGCGGCAGTGCTGAAGAACTGATGTTAACCACACAAGCAGATTATGAAGCTAAAGGTGTCGAACTGCATTTGGGTCAGCAGGTTTCCCATATTGATACTGCTAATAAGCGGCTAACGGTTAATGGCCAGCAAACCCAGTATGACAAACTCGTACTGGCCACCGGCTCCTATCCGTTTGTACCGCCCATAAAAGGCAATGATCGTCGTGACTGTATGGTCTACCGCACCATTGAGGATCTAGAGGCGATTGAGCAAGCAGCGCTCAATGCCAGCTCTGGGGTGGTGATAGGCGGAGGATTACTCGGGCTTGAGGCGGCAAATGCATTGAGTGCCTTAGGTCTTGAGACTCATGTGGTTGAATTTGCGCCGCAGCTGATGTCCGTGCAGCTAAATGACAAAGGCGGTGAGCTACTAAAACAAAAAATACAGGCGCTAGGGCTGGGTGTGCATTTAAGTAAAGCCACTGAAGAGATCGTCGATGGGGAGAGTGCCCAGCATCGGCTTAACTTCAGTGATGGCAGCTTTTTAGAAACTGACATGATTGTGTTTTCGGCGGGTATTCGTCCGCAAGATACATTGGCAAGAAGCAGTGATATCAGTGTTGGTGAGCGAGGTGGGATCGTGATTGACGATAACTGCCAGACATCTGCCAAAGATGTGTATGCGATAGGCGAATGTGCCTTATGGCAGCAAAAGATATTCGGCTTAGTTGCGCCGGGATACCAAATGGCAAAAGTGGCCTTGTCACAAATTGCGCAGCAGATGCCAGAGCGAGTGCAGGCTCCTTTGACATTTACCGGGGCAGACATGAGCACTAAGTTAAAATTACTTGGGGTCGATGTCGCCTCTATCGGTGAGAGCCGAGGTTTTGCAGGCGCACAATACGTTGAGTTGAGCGACCTGCAGGCAGGGGTTTACAAAAAGTTATGGCTTGATGAAACAGGGCTTTATCTTCGCGGCGCCGTCCTTGTGGGTAATGTTGATGAGTACAGCCATTTATTGAGTCAGTACTTGTCAGGCGATGCGCTTGAGGAGCCAGCGGTAACCCTATTGCTGACCGATGAGTCAGCACCTTTAACACTAAAAGATAACGCCATAGTGTGTTCCTGCCATCAGGTGACCAAAGCCGATATTGTTGAGCAGGTGATCGCCGGTAATCATCAACTTGCTGAGATAAAGAGTTGTACCAAAGCGGCTTCAGGTTGTGGCGGGTGTTCGGCACTTGTACAACAGATCATCGATGACACCATGCAGGCCCAAGGCTTAGACACAGAATCTGGGATCTGTTGTCACTTTGAGCATGATCGCCAGGCATTATTCCACCTGTGTCAGGTTGAAAATATACATGATTTTGAACACTTATATCAGCAACATGCCAAAGCGAATGCCTCGCCACTGGGGCTAGGATGCGATATCTGCAAACCCGTTGCTGCGTCTATTTTTGCCACGCTAGAAAACCAATACGTGCTTAATGAAAAGCATGTCGCCCTGCAAGACAGTAACGACGCCTACCTCGGTAATCTACAAAAAGATGGTAGTTATTCGGTGGTGCCAAGGATCGCCGCCGGAGAGATCACCCCTGATAAGTTAATTGCCATGGGGCAAGTTGCCAAACGATATGATCTTTATACCAAGATAACCGGAGGTCAGCGCATCGATATGTTTGGTGCACAGCTTGCAGATCTTCCGGCTATTTGGTCAGAGCTGATAGCACATGGTTTTGAGACTGGGCATGCCTATGGAAAGTCGCTGCGTACGGTCAAATCATGTGTCGGCAATACGTGGTGTCGCTATGGCGTTCAAGACTCTATGGGGTTAGCGATTGCGTTGGAGCATAGATATAAGGGTCTGCGTTCTCCGCACAAGATCAAGTTTGCTGTGTCGGGTTGCACCAGAGAGTGCGCCGAAGCGCAAAGCAAAGATATAGGAGTCATTGCGACCGAAAAAGGCTGGAATCTGTTTGTGGGCGGTAATGGCGGCATGCGCCCAAGGCATGGCGATCTATTTGCCACAGATCTGTCCACAGAACAGTTAGTCCTGTACATCGACCGTATCTTAATGTTCTACAGCAAAACCGCAGCGCGTTTACAACGAACGTCGGTGTGGATGGAGTCACTCGCGGGTGGGCTTGAGTATTTACAGTCGGTGATTATTGATGACGCATTAGGCGTGAATCATGCGTTAGAGCTGCAGATGGATAAAGTCGTCGCCAATTATCAGTGTGAATGGAAAACCAGCTTAGAAGATAAGGTCTTTCTACAGCGTTTTAGTGAGTTTGTGAATCCAGAAAATGCCCCCGCTAGCACTAAAAAACAGTATCAATATCAACGTGAACAGAAGTTTCCAATAGCGTCTGATGTGCAAACGTTTACCGAGATAAATCGCAGTGGATCAGGCGCCGGGGATATCGCTATCACCCTGCTGGATGAAGAGGAGGTGTTGGTATGAGTTGGGTCAATATTTGTGAGGAATCGCTGTTGCCAGCAAGAAGAGGTGTTGCAGCATGGGTCGCTGGCAGGGCCGTGGCGGTATTTAACTTAGGAGAGGCCGGAATATTCGCGATTGATAATATTGATCCCGCGACTGGGGTTAGCGTGCTTTCTCGAGGATTATTGTGTGAACTCAATAATGAGCTGTACGTTGCATCACCCATCCATAAACAGCACTACAGCTTAACGACGGGGAAGTGCTTGGAAAATGAATCGCTTAGTGTTGATGTTTTTGAAGTCAAATGTCAGTCAGGCAAGGTTCTGGCTCGTGCATTGGCTCAAGGAGGAGTGCTTCGATGATGGATAATAAAAGTATGAGTCAGGATCGTTTTAATCTATTTTCATTTTCAGGCAAAATGAAAGTGATGCACCTCAGTTGGATGGCATTTTTTATTACCTTTATGGTGTGGTTTAATGCGGCGCCTTTGCTCAGCGTGATTGCCGAGAGCATTGGGCTAACGAATTCGCAAATTAAGACACTGCTGATTCTCAATGTCGCATTAACGATCCCAGCGCGGGTATTGATAGGGATGGTGACCGATAAATATGGCCCAAGATTAGTTTACTCCTTGCTACTTGGTTTTTGTTCAATCCCTTGCTTTATGTTTGCCCTGGGAACCACCTTCGAGCAACTGGCATTGGCGCGTTTTCTGCTGGGGTTTATTGGCGCTGGTTTCGTGGTTGGTATTCGTATCGTCAGTGAATGGTTTCCAGCAAAAGAGCTGGGCACCGCTGAAGGCATATACGGCGGTTGGGGTAATTTTGGTTCCGCGGCCGCCGCCTTCACGTTGCCTGCAGTTGCGTTAGCATTTGGTGGTGCCGATGGATGGCGTTATGCCATCGGCCTCACAGGCCTATTGAGCTTCGGCTTTTCGTTTATCTACTACTTCAATGTGACTGATACGCCCAAAGGTTCAACCTATTTTAAGCCCAAAAAAGCGGGCGCCCTTGAAGTCACCAGTAAAGGCGATTTTGCGTTATTGCTTATTATGAAAGTGCCTATGTATGCCACATTAGCATTGCTGGCATGGAAGCTGTCACCAGCGGGTGTGTCGATGTTTACCGAACAAGTTGTTAATGGCATTTACTTATTACTGATTGCCATCTTTATCATCGACGTGTATCAGACCTATCAAGTCAATAAGCAGGTCTTTACTGGCACAATTCCTCAGTTTGAACGTTATGAGTTTAAGCAAGTTGCCGTGCTCAACGTATTGTACTTTTCAACGTTTGGATCTGAATTGGCGGTGGTGTCTATGTTGCCATTGTTCTTTGCTGAGACATTTGAGTTAGGCCTTGCGCAGGCGGGACTGGTTGCATCGTCATATGCCTTTATGAACTTAATGTCTCGTCCCGGAGGAGGCTGGCTCAGTGATCGTTTCGGCCGTAAATCAACATTATTGATTTTGACCGCTGGGCTGGCGATTGGCTACTTTGCTGTCGCGCAAATTGATGGCACTTGGGCATTACCTTTAGCCATCGTTGTGGTGATGGCGTGTTCGTTTTTTGTTCAAGGTGGTGAGGGGGCTGTATTTGCCGCAGTACCCTTAATTAAACGCCGTTTAACGGGACAAATAGCGGGTATGACGGGGGCTTACGGTAACGTCGGTGCAGTGTTCTTTTTAACTGTTTACTCCATGGTGTCGACGCAAACTTTCTTTTACGTTATTGCGATAAGTGCACTGTTTGGCTTTTTTACCGTGTTCTTGATGACGGAGCCCAAAGGGCATATGGCTGAAGTGAACGAGAAAGGTGAAGTTACTTTGATCAGCGTAAATTAACGGAGTTTACCGAATATGGCTGAATCGGTTGCAGTTAACACTGACCCCAACAATCCCTTGAAGCTTTCAACTGACGGCACTTCTAATGGTGGCTGTTCAATAGATGACGCTATTGCGTCTTTAAAACCAGTGAATGGGTTAATGATTGCTGCGGGTCAGCATTCCGATAAAGGCGTTAAAACGGCTAACGAGGATGCCATTGGGATCCGTATACCAAGCGGACTTATGCTAACGACCAAAGGCGCTGTTGCAGCTATTAGTGATGGCGTGAGTAGCGCCGAAAGTGGCGCCGCAGCGTCGGCGATTAGTGTGAGTAATTTTCTAGCGGATTATTACTCTACGCCGGATCTTTGGTCGGTAGAGAAGTCGAGCACTCAAGTATTAACCGCCCTTAATCGATGGCTTTATGGCTTAGGACAAGACTACCGCGATGCTAGGCGGGGTTATGTGTGTACCTTTAGCGCCTTGGTTTTTAAGTCCTGCCATCTGCACATGTTTCATGTTGGGGATTCAAGAGTATACCGTTATCGTAATGGTATGCTGGATAAGCTTAGCCATGATCACACTAGCCTAGTGGGGCAAAACCAGCAATACCTTGCTCGAGCTATGGGGCTAGATGTCAATGTCGACGTGGATTACAGAATGTTAGCGGTTGCCAAGGGCGATCTGTATTTTCTCAGCACCGATGGTGTGCATGATGTCATCACCGACCTGGAGATTAGGGCGAGGTTGCAGCAACTCTGTCAACATCATGCTTACGAGACAACGAGCAATGGCTTTTCCGACAAAGAGTGCGACGCGTTTTGTACCGCAATGGTAGAGCAGGCGCTGGTGCGTGGCTCCCAAGATAACGCCAGTTGTCAGCTATTACATATCGAGGCGCTGCCGCATAAGAATATTGATGAGGTATATCAAAGCCTGTCAAACCTGCCATTTCCGCCACCGCTCAATACTGGCATGATGCTAGATGGATACCAGGTGGTCGATACGTTACACCAAAGCCAGAGAAGCCAAGTCTATTTAGTCAAAAATGAACAAGATAGTTTGATGTGTATGAAAACACCTTCGGTTAATTATCTAGATGATGCAGCCTACATTGAACGTTTCTTGTTAGAAAGCTGGATAGGCAGGCGTATTAATAGCCCCTATGTGGTGTCGATACTCGAGCGTGACAGAGAAAAGTCGGCACTCTATTATTTAACAGAATATCTTCCAGGACATTCAATTAGTCAGTGGATAAAACACAATCCAACCCCCGATGTACAACAGGTTTTAGGGCTATTAAAACAGCTAGAGGCTGGAGTACGCGCATTTCATCGCAAAGAAACACTGCACCAAGACTTAAAGCCAGACAATTTAATCATAACTAATGATGGCAGGCTAAAGATCATCGATTTTGGATCTTGTTACATCAAGGGTATTGCCGAAATAACAACGCCTTTGCAGCGGGACAAAATATTGGGTACGGCTGAATATTCGGCGCCAGAGAGCATATTGGGCTACCAAGTGACACAAAAAGCGGATCTGTACTCGATTGCGGTTATTGCGTTTGAGATGCTAACAGGACAACTTCCCTTTGGCGGAAAGCAGCAACACTGCAAAACAAAGCGGGATTTTTTAAAGCTGCAATATATTCCCAGTTATGAGATTAACCCGCTGGTACCCATCTGGATGGATAAAGCCCTTAAAAAGGCGCTGAGTACGGCACCTGAGCAGCGCCAAGCAGATAGCAGTGAATGGCTATTTGAGATGACACAACCGCTAAAATCTTGGCAACAATCTGCGGTTAAAGCCCCTCTAATTGATACTCAACCACTGCTTTTTTGGCAATGTGTGAGTGTGTTTTTTGCACTAGTGGCGTTACTGCTTGCGCTATTTTAAGGAGGGGAGTAGGAGTTGTGGTTGAGGCAAGGTTATTATATTGTTGAGTAAATAGAGATCTCAAAGGACGGAGATATATGCAGTACTTATTGTTGGTTGTATGTTTAATTGTTAGTGGTTGCCAAAGTACACAAAAGCAGCGGGTTGAAGCACCGAAAATGCCAACTCCTGATTATCAAGTTGATGTTACTGCATACGAGATCCCAGAGCCCGAAGATTTGTTGACTTTGACCGCCACGCAGATTGAAAAAATTGAGCATTTTATACAGCAAAGTGACATAAGCACATTGTCAGCTAATGATCAGGTTGGCAGATTTGTGGGACAGCGCTTGGTTAACTTTAATTATGAAGGCCAGAATTACAGCGCAAGCACGGCGCTTACACTTAATCGTGGCAATTGTATGTCGCTCGCATTATTAACTTATGCTATTGCTGAACAGCTTAAAGTAGATGTTAACTTTCAAGTTATGCACACTATGCCCATGTTATTAGATGTTACAGACCGTTATGCTGTGACTTCTGACCATGTGAGAACATTCCTCTATGAGCCTTCTTTAGGGAATGAAAGGACATTTTTTTCTGGTAAAAAAAGAATTACAGTTGATTATTTTCCAGAACGATATGATAGAGGCGGTAAAGTCATCGGTAAAGATGAGTTTATTGCCATGTTTTATCGAAACTTGGCCGCGGATGAATTGATAAATAATAACTTGCCGTTAGCGTATCTGTTATTAAAGAAGAGCTTTGATTATAGTCAATACTATGCGCCGTCGATTAACATGATGGCAGTAGTGTTGAGGCGATTAGGTTTTGACAAAGATGCAGAACGCTTGTACCTATATGGACTTGAAGTCTCTGACGATAAAGTAACGCTACTGAGTAATTATCACTACTTACTAGTGCGTCAAGGCCGCACCGTTGATGCGTTAATGGTAAAGAAACAACTGCTAGAGTTGGATGACAGTAGTCCCTATAAATGGTATTTGGTCGCCAAGGACTCTATAGCAAAAGAAGATTACCAGAGTGCAAAAATATATCTCAGTAAATTCATTGATAACACGCATTATTTTCATAAAGCATACTTTGACCTCGCCAAAGTTCACACTAAGTTAGGCGAGACTGAGCAAGCAAAGAGTGCGTTGCTAAAGGCGCTTGACTATGCAGCAGAACCGGTAAATAAACAGCGTTACCAAGCAAAACTTGCTTGGTTAAGATCACGCTAGTTTGGTCTAAATGACAAACTTGGCGTTATTAGCATTAGGCTAAACTGAATGACTTCTTGCTTGCTTGTTGAGTGTGTTGAAGCGTTAATCAATAAACTCGTTATTAGTTATAGTAATTATGTATAACAGCAGCGACAGTGTATTAGATGGCAATCTATAACGCTGTAATCTAAGTGTAATTAGTGTCTACAAATAATAAATCTCATGAACATTAGAATTTCTCAATATTGAATTACTTTCGTTAGTTTATTATCTTAAATATGTATTACACTGATACATACAGGGAAGATTACACGGTAAACATGGAGAGTCAGATGTTTAAAGTTATGCATTGGGTTATGGTCACCCGCTCGCAAATATTAGTCGATTTGCTCAATACTCGATGGCCACAACAGTTTTTAGTCAAAATTCACAATGTAACACCCGATAATATTATCGATAATTTTACTGAAAACAGAGTCAATCTTGTCCTTATCGATCTCTCGAGTGTGGATATTCAGAAAGCCTATCAAATACAAAAAAAGTTGGAGAAAGAGCGTAGTGGGGCCCGAGTTGTTTTTTTGCATTATCCCAAGCAGGTAGATGCTGGTTTTTTAGTACAAAGTAATATCACTGCCGGCGTTTTCTATTCCGGTGCTTCATTAGATACTATCGGTAGCGGTATGGACAAAATAGTTAAGGGGCTAACATCGATTCCTGACGAGTTTAATCAGCAGTATTTGCACAACGTTGCTACGAACGAGGAGCCTGATAGCTTAACTATCCGAGAACGCGAAGTTCTGCAAGTACTGCGTTCTGGGAGTACCAATATAGATATAGCCAATGAACTTTTTGTCAGTGAAAGTACCATTAAAACCCATCTCTACCGTGCTTTTAGAAAAATTGGTGTCTCTAGCCGTGGTCAAGCAATCGCGTGGGCGCAAATGAATATGCATGAAGTTATTCAATAATTAGCCAGACAGGATCAGTAGAGGTACTAAGCTAGATAAACCGACTTCAGGCGCTACATGTAGCGCCTTTTTTGTGCCTGCTAAATAATTTACACTCATGACTATACTGTTGTGTATCTCTTTGGTATGATCGCTGCAGTTTATACTATGAAATCGAAAGAGGTACATATGACTAAAGTTATGCTATTGGCTATTACTATATTATCGGCGACATTTTCTGTGCAAGCGGCTACCATCGGATGTGAAAGAGCGGGTGGAATAAAATGCCAGAAAGTGAATCAGTCCTACAAGCGCGCAAAAGTCATTGTCATTCCTAAGAGTCATCATCATTATCACGCGTATCAATCACCATTGCTTTCGGCATTAGGTTTGGCGATTGTGCTAGATGCTGCTGGCAACGCGGTCACCAACAAAGGCACTAAAGTGGTGGTACTTGGGGAAGGTAATGAGGTTAAAAACGTTTATGAAAAGGATGGTGTTGTTTACCTTATTAAAGAATAAAGCTAACCCGGTGTTAGTTAAATTCTGCTGGGATAATAGAGCTTCTATAAATGAACAAAGTTGACGAGTTTAGACAACAGTTAAAATTTCTAGATCATACCTTGGTGTTGGTCGTAGTGCTTATGTGTTTTTCTGGGTTGATGTTTATGATTAAATCCCAGGGCTCAGAAACCAGTATTTTAACTATGGTGGTCACTCTTTTTTTTGCGTTAGCGCTGTATATTGTCAAGCTGCTTATCGTCGGGTTAAGCCATAGCACTTTAAGCATACTGGATAACCAGCAACAAGTTACCGCTGCTGAAATAAAGCCTCTGAGCTTAGGAAAAGTGAGTAGTTTTGGATTGTGTACTTTTTGTAACGAATATGAAACTAAGAATACTTTGCTTGGACGTCATGTGTGCACCGCTTGCTATCAAATATTTCTAAAAGTAAGAGAGCCGTCAACACCTACGGCATTGAATGTTAAATAATCATTTCGAAAGAAGCGTTGTTTAAAGCGGGATATTACTAGCATCGAGCTTTAATACTATTTCCTGCACTGCGGATAAGCCAAATCAACGGGGGAAGCTGTGTTGTTTTGGCCATATTAAGCTAACGTTAGTATTACTTGTCTTGTTCTCGCTCACTGTTTAAAAACTCAAAGCCTCTTTTCCAAAATATAAATTGCTCCTCATCGGGCAGTAGCCTGATCTCTTTAAGCATATTGTTAAAGGCTGAATCTATCATAAGCCTGTCTGATAATTTGAGGTAGCGATACACCACAGGCCTTAAAACGACCGAAAAATCTCCGTTGAGATCTGAGTATCGCTTCTCCTCCAGCGCGTGGGTATTTAATACCAGTTCGCGCATGCTAAGTGCGGCGAGCAATGAATTTTTGTCACTAAAAGACTGATATTGAGCTGCGCGAGAGTAACCTGCTCTCTTGTGAACATCAGACATATTTAGCGCAATCATGCCTTTTTCCTGTATAAGCTCGGCGGCAGCATTAAGCAGTGCGGTTTCTTTAACGGTGAGCATGATATGTCCTAATATTTTTTAGTTATTAAAAATGGATATGGAGCGAAAGTCAACCACATTGTGTATACAGCTGTTCAATCTGTAATCTAATCATGGTAATGACAGTGTTTGGTTGATAAAAACGCCAATCGCCTGATGCTGTTTTTCGAGTATACTAGGCTTAACTTATTATGATGAGGGCAATAGAATGGCCGAAGAAACCATATTCAGTAAAATTATTCGACGTGAAATTCCAGCTGAGATCTTATTTCAAGATGAGCTAGTCACCGCGTTTAGAGATATCAGTGCTAAAGCGCCGACTCATATATTGATCATCCCCAATCATCTTATCCCGACAGTAAACGATATTAAGGCCTCTGATGAGAAAGCATTGGGAAGAATGATGTCTGTTGCGGCCAAATTGGCTCAGGAAGAGGGGGTAGCTGAAGGCGGCTATCGTCTTATCATGAACTGCAATGAAGATGCAGGCCAAGAGGTGTTTCATATTCATATGCATTTACTGGGAGGCCATGCTTTAGGTCCTATGTTGAGTCAAAAACGATGAATAAAACTGCCGATGTTTTCCCATTAACGGAAATGGCAAGTCGATTTGTTGCGCAACTTACTCAATGCCAAAGGCTAAAGCTAAAGGTGTTAGAGGGCAGTGCTAAACACGTTCTCATGGAACTGCCTTACGATAGTCAACTTGTTGGTTATCCAGACACCGGTGTCATTCATGGGGGCGTCATAACGACATTAATGGATACGGCCAGTGGCTGTGCGGTGGTATGTTCTATTTTTGATAAGTTTCAAGCTTTAGAACTCTCACCAACACTTGATTTGCGTGTTGATTATATGAAACCCGCTGAACCCTTTAAACCTGTTTATGGTTTTGCTCAGTGCTATAAGTTGTCATCAAGCGTAGCGTTTACTCGCGCTATTGCCTACCAAGATTCAATTGACGATCCCATCGCCCATGCGGTTGGCTCATTTATGCGAATTAGTCCGGAGATGGTGGGTGAAGAGTTTAGACAAGCATTGATGGGAGAGCCGCGCCATGACTAGCCCTAATCCTTTAGAGTGTGATGCTGAAAAGCTAGATGTAAAAAGTATTGTTCGAAAAGCAACGGAACTTAATGATTTTGGTCACTTACTAGAACATGTCCCTTACGCCAAATTTATTGGCATGGGTGTCGAACGTTTTGGTGACGAACTGGTGTTTAAATTACCAGCAAAAGATGACAATATCGGTAATCCAGTGCTGCCTGCGCTGCATGGTGGTGTCATCGCTGGCTTTATGGAAATGTCAGCCATTGTGCAGTTAATGGTGTTCATGCAGGCGACTAAAGTGCCAAAAATCGTTGATTTCTCAATTGATTACCTCAGAGCTGGCTACCATAAAGACAGCTTTGCAGAATGTAAGATAACCCGCCAAGGTCGACGAGTGGCAAATGTGAGCATTAATTGCTGGCAGACTAATCGTAAACACTTGATTGCCACGGCCAGAGCTCATTTCTTAATCGACTAATTTGGATTATCCTTGTAGTAACACTGAATGATTCTATTCTAGGGAACAAAATGAAAAAATTGATTTTAGGTTTATTTACGGCGCTTATTTTAGCGGCTTGTGCACCACACACCGCCGGCCTAATGACGGGGTCAAAAGGTGAAGTGCGTATCGATAACAATAGCTTTGCTAAAGAGGTCGAGGTTCAACGTGTAATGGCACGCCCTGAAGGTGGTTTTTTACAGGGCACGGGCACGATTATCAGTAAGGTATCGACTGACTTGCGCTTACAGTATAAATTTACTTGGTTTGATCCCAGCGGGATGACCATTGATGATGAAGGCGTCAGCTGGAAGTCAGTAAAATTGCATGGTAAGCAGCAACTGCAAGTCTCAGCCGTAGCGCCTAATGTAAATGCAACGCGTTTTGAGCTATACGTAAGAAAAGCGTTTTCAAATTAAGCCGTAGAGGGTGAGATCCAGTATTTGTTATTAAAACGTCAGCAATGTTGGCGTTTTTTTATGCATTACGTTAAGTCATACCAATCTCATTAAATATGTGGTCATTCAGCGGGAATTTAAATCACTTTAGGCAAGCAAGTGGGTTGTAGCTAATAGTTATTCTATATCGAAAACCACATGCGCTGTATAAAGTGATTTCCCTATGCCTTAAACATCAGCCGCACGTAGTGAGCTTCTCATGACTTTCACTTGCCTAAAAAGGGAAAGTCGATTTCTTCATCAATGTGCCTTAAAAAAAGCCTGAGCAGTTCTGAACTGATTAGATATTTAAAAGGATTGGTATAAATATTAAGAAGAGTGTCATCGTTTTGTAAAACTCATGTATAATCGGCCGCGCCAAGGGGTGTTAAAGTCTATAAACCGAAAGTTGGATATTTTAGACTTTAACTGAGATGTTGAAAAACAAACCCTTTGAACCTGATCCGGCTTATACCGGCGTAGGAATGGGCCACAATTCATTTCCCGATCGCTTCTTTATGTTGCCGGATCTCAAAATTATAATTTGAGGTCCTATGTTAAATCTAAAAGTTTATTCCCCTGTTGCGGTTGCCGTCATGGCAGCGCTAGTTTCATCGCCAACCTTTGCTAATACAGATTCTGAGACGCCTGTTGATGAGATGGAAGTCATGGTTGTGACGTCTGATTTTCGCGGTTCATCGTTAGAAAAGATACCGTCGAGTGTCACTGTCATTGATCAACAGCAAATTGAAGATCAAGGTGCGCAGCACTTTGAAGATATCTTAAACTCAATTGCAAACTTCAACTGGTCTGGCGGTAGCTCAAGACCTAAATACTTTCAAATTCGTGGTGTTGGCGAACAAGAGGAGTATCAGGGCGCACCTAACTCCTCTGTCGGTTTTATTGTTGATGATATTGATTTATCAGGTTTAGGCATGGCTTCCAGCATGTACGACCTACAACAAGTTGAAGTTTTGCGCGGACCACAAGGCACCCGCTACGGTGCTAATGCATTAGCCGGTCTTATCTATCTTAAGAGTAACGACCCAACCGATGTATTTGAACATGGCGCCGAGGTGTCCTTAGGTGATGATAACCTGCAGACCTTCAGTGGTTTTAGCTCTGGTCCACTTACCGACTCTGGAAACTTGCTTTACCGTGTGTCACTGCAGCAGCATCAACAAGATGGCTATCGAGATAATCTCTATCTTGGCGAGAGCGACACCAATAACCGTGACGAATTTACCGGTCGCGCAAAACTGCGTTGGTACGCTACTGAAGACTTAGAGATAGATCTGACCTTCTTATTTGCAGACTACGATAATGGTTATGATGCTTGGACATTAGATAATAACGGCTTCGATACGTTAACTGACGCCCCAGGTGTTGATAAGCAAACCACCAACGGTACCGCGCTGAAGTTTACCTACACTGGTGCTGAAAACGTTGAACTAACGTCCTTAACCTCGCTTGCAAATTCAAATACTCGTCATAATTACGACGGTGACTGGGCCAATCCTGACTATTGGGAAAGTCGAGATTGCGACGGCAGCCCATGTGAATATGAGTATAACTGGGACAAGAAAGGCGATAGGCAAACCATAACCCAAGAGTTTAGATTAGCTTCAACAGAATCTGGCCGTATCTTTGCAGGGAGTACAGATTGGCTTGTTGGCGTGTATGCGATGGATCTTCAAGAAGACAATGAGACCGTCGATACATATAACCAGCTTGCCGCTGAGTACGAAGCGCAAAACTATGCACTCTTTGGCCAATTGGACTCAGATCTAGGCGCTAACTATGCTTTATCGGTTGGTCTGCGTGTTGAGCGCCGCGATAGCGAATACAGCGATTCCGCTGGCGATGAGTTTGAGCCAAGTGAAACTATGTGGGGCGGCCATATTGCTTTAAGCAAAGCGCTTAGCGAAAACCATGAGTCGTATATCCGTGTCGCCAGAGGCTATAAAGCGGGTGGCTTTAATATGTCACTGCCAGTAGAGCTTGCCGATAAAAAAGAGTACGACACCGAAATTCTTTATAACTATGAAGTGGGCTTAAAGTCGGTTTGGTTTGATGGCCAAGCCAGCACTAATCTATCAGTGTTCTTTATGGACAGACAAGATCAACAAGTCGCTGCTTCACAACAATCAACAGTGCCTGGCGAAGAGGGTAACTTCATTCTGTTTACCGAAAATGCGGGCAGTTCTCAAAACTACGGTGCAGAGCTAGACGGCAACTGGTATGCCACTGACAATCTTAAGCTTTACACCAGTCTAGGTTGGTTAGAAACCGAATACGGTGATTACCAGTATGAAGATAAATATGGTGGGATTGTTGATCTTTCTGGTCGCGAACTCGCCCACTCACCGAACTTTACCTTTAGCGTCGGTGCCACTTATCGTAGCGATTCAGGCTGGTTTGCGAACGTGAACGCCAGCGGTAAGAGTGACTTCTATTACTCTGACAGTAATGAATCTAAATCTGATGCTTACCAGATTTTTAATGCCAAGATAGGTTACGAAGCTGATATGTGGTCTGCATACCTGTGGGGACGCAATCTGTTTGACGAACAATACGGCGTTCGAGGTTTCTATTTCGGCAATGAGCCTGATTTAGGCTGGGCAGATAAGCAATATGTACGTTATGGTGACCCACGCCAATTAGGACTTACTTTAAACGTTAAGTTTATGTAAATCATAGTTAAAAAAGACTTATTAATTTTAATATTGTTATCAGCAATAAATGCTTGAGGTCAGAAAATGAAGTTAACTGCAGAAATTAGTTGCTACCCACTACAAGACAACTATTTAGATCCCATTAGATGGTTTATCGGTCGAGTCGATAGTTATGACAATATCCAGAGGGTGACTAACGCCATGGCAACACAGGTGTGCGGTGAATATGCTGAGGTGATGGCAATGTTGGCAACCGAAATGGAAGCGGCGCACGAGAAGTGGGGCAAGGCGGTATTTGTTGTTAAATTTATCGGTGGTGAACTCGACTTAAGCCACAGTGAGTAACTGTCTATAGTCACTGTATATAGTTAAAGTCACTGCGGATATCTACCGCTGTAATGACAAGTAGCCGCGGAGTATTATCGATACTTTGTGGCTATTTGCTTTTAACTTCTGATGATTGTTAGCGTCAATAAAGAGATTGAGTTTCATGGCAGATTTTTGGTTAGCTTTAATGGATAGTATTACTTCAGCGTTTGGAGAGGCACAAGCCTTAACAGCCTGGGAAGCGGTAGCAGTATTGCTAGCGTTAGCCTATTTGATATTAGCGATGAAAGGGAGTGTGTGGTGCTGGCCCGCAGCATTAACCAGCACAGCGATCTATACGGTGTTGTTTTGGAACGTGTCGTTACTGATGGAGTCGGTGCTTAACGTTTACTATATGGCAATGGCCGTATATGGCTATTGGTTGTGGACCAAAGGTG
Source organism: Shewanella abyssi (assembly GCF_023284025.1). Taxonomy (GTDB): domain Bacteria; phylum Pseudomonadota; class Gammaproteobacteria; order Enterobacterales; family Shewanellaceae; genus Shewanella; species Shewanella abyssi. The sequence continues at coordinate 113,368 of NZ_JAKIKR010000009.1, forward strand.
GCAAAGCACATGATGGCGTTAACATTGTCTCATGGCGGCTATCGACTCACCTTAAGTTGATTGCTATCACCACATTATTGGCGTTAATTATTGGCCATTTTATGGCGACACAGACTCAAGCTTCATTTCCCTACTTGGACGCCGCAACGACCTGTTTTGCAGTGATGACGACCTTCTTAGTCGCTAAAAAAGTGTTGGAAAACTGGATCTATTGGTTTGTTATCGATGCTGTCTCGATCTACTTATATGTCAGTAAGGGCCTGATGTTAACTTCAGTGCTGTTTGTATTCTATGTGGTCATGGTGGTGTTTGGCTACGTTATGTGGCGCAATAAAATGCAAGCACAGCAGCCAAATGACAGCATAGCTGTCGCGGCAGGAGCGGTTTAAGTGAGTGACTCACTTAAACAACAATTAGCGGGCTATTTAACCCAGTCAGGCTTGAGTAGCGTGAGTGTTATTGCCCCGCTGACCCAAGGGCTAAGCAATCAAAACTACTATGTACGCGGCTTACATGGGAGTAAAGCTGAAGAGTCTGAATGGGTGCTCAGAGTTAACAGTTGGGCAAGTTCTCAGATCTGTGATCGAGATAGTGAGGTAGATGCTTGGCGCTCAGCAAGTGATGCCAGCCTCGCGCCAAGGATGGTTTATGTCAGTGCCGATAAGCAATTTTATTTAAGTGAATTTATCGCTCAAGAAAACGACCATAGTTGGAACGAGCTTATTAGTGCCAATGGCGCTCATCCAATGACCAACACCCAAGAGTGTTGGCCGGGGGCTGAGCAACAGCTACTGCAATTACTCAATGGCTTAAAACAGCTACCCACCCCTAAAAATGTCATTGGGGTGGAGAAACAGTGGCAGATCTATAACGCACGTTTAATCCAAATGCAGCAGAAGCTACTGAGTCAACCAAGCGATAGCCACCCAAGTATTGCGGCTTGGTTACAGCAGTTTGATAACCTTTTCGCCCAAACAGGCGCAATAGCGGTAATGCTCGACTCTCTCGATAAGTGCTTAGTCAATCTGCAGTTTAGCCATCGAGATCTAAACCCCTATAACATTTTAGTCGTACAAGATAAGCTCAACTGTATTGATTTTGAATACGCTTGTAGCTCCCATCCTTTGTGCGATCTCGCATCAGTCATTGCCAGCCATTCGTTGTCATCAAAACAACGGCACTGGTTGATAGCAAACTATATACGGCAGCAACGTAATTTGAACCGTCACGCAGTTCATGCCGTGCCTGCCGCCGTCGATCTCTATTGGGTTTTTGCCGTCTGTTGGGCGCTACAAATGGCGTTTGATAATATTGCGCTAACTGGCAACTCTGGCAACTCTGGCAGCTCTGGCAACAACAGCCAACAGCTTTCCTCTGGTGAGCAGGCAAGTAACTACCTCGATTGCGCTAGCCAGTACCAGCAGCTTATTGCCAGCTGTTCGTAACAAATAGTGCCAGCCATAGTTAATGCTGAGTTAATCAGCCGCGCTTTTAAACTCAGACATTCAAGCAAACTCCGCAATTTATTAGAACTTTTCGTCAATTATTTGTTGAAAGTAATTCAAGTACACGTTTGGTAGACGTCAATCGTTGATATTGGTTTTTAAACTGGTTATGTTATTGATTATAAATGGCTGGCTATTACTAATTTCAGGATTTCAGTAACTCGAATAAAGTTAAAGTTGGTAGAGATTTCATTGCTGTGCAAGTAGAATTGGAAATTGATCTTAATAAAATATGGTAAAGGGATTATTTTTATGATGAAGGTTTGGAAGTGTTCTCTTTATTTTTGGCTGTCGATGTTAATGGTGATGACTACTTTGCCATTTATGGTTGAACCATCTAATAGTGACATATATAAATTGGGAGGAGTGCTATTTTGGACGGGAACTGTTTGGTTTTCAATTATTCCGTTAGGTGCACTACTGTTTGAATGGACGGAAATGAGTTTTATGACAAAGTTAAAGTATCTTCTTTGTACGATAGCTATACCATTTATAGGTAGTGTGATTTTATATTTTCATAGGCAAAGGGATTTAAATAAACTAGCAATAAAAAATTAACTTATGAACCTTATGTCTAAATAAATAGTACCACCAATAGTTAATGGTAATGGTGCACTTGCATATTGAACGCGGCGGTCAACTGCTCGCTAAAAGCTGACATTAGGTTTAATGCCTGTAATGGCAACTTTGAACCTAAAGCAGTCATTTCAAGTTTTCACTTATTGTTGCCCTGTTGCTTTTTTGGTAAAAAGGGCATCCACGATTGGGCAGTCATCTATAGACTTGTTACTTGCTGTACATTGAGTAACCATTTCATTCAATGCCAATTGCAGGCGCTGTAAATCATTTATTTTGTCTTCTACTACTCTCGCTTGTTGCATTGCCATAGCCTTAACTTCACCACAATAGTGGTTAGGTTCATCAATAAGTTTAAGTAGTTCTTTGATTTGTTCAATTTTAAATCCTAGCTCTCGGCTACGCCTAATAAAGTTCAATCGCTTAACATCGGGTAAGGCATACACTCTATGTCCTCCCTCTGTTCTTGGCGGTTCTGGCATTAGTCCAATTTTTTCATAGTAATGAACAGTTTCTACTTTACATCCCGATTCATTAGCTAATTGCCCCACTGAATATTTTTTTAAAATCATATAAAAACCTTGAACCTATAGTAACTACAGGTTCTATACTAACATAAAGAAACTAGGGATCGAATATGACTAAAATTATCACTGACTCAGAACTAATATGTCCTGAATGTAAGCATAAAAAAGTACTTGAAATGCCAAC
>NZ_JAKIKR010000010.1 GCF_023284025.1 Shewanella abyssi
CTGCCCGTCGCCGTAGACTTAATCGAAATAATATAGTCACCACGACTCAAATCGAAGTTACATAAGTAATTGTAAAAATTGGTAATATAGTATCAGTAGTCATATTGTCTCTATATTTGAGACAATAAAACTCACAGTCGGCACTTAATGAGTCAATCAGTTACATCTTAAAATAGCCGCTCTATTTTCATGATGGTGTAATGGGTTTGAGTCATTATTTAGCGAGCGCAGGTGTTTTCCTCATGACGGCAGTAGCGCTGAATTCTGCGGCTGTGTCTGCTCGTGAGCAAGAACTGCTGCTGCACGCCGATATTAGAGAGTCAAAGCCAGTTCACGGCAAAATTGGTCTAGCGCTGAGTGGTGGTGGCGCGAAAGGGGCTGCGCATGTGGGCGTGCTGCGTTATCTAGAGTCGCAGCATATACGGGTCGATTATATTGCGGGTACCAGTATTGGTGCCTATGTTGGTGGGCTATACGCGCTGGGGTACAGTGTCGATGATATCGAGCGCATCATGCTTGAACTTGACTGGGTCAGTGGCTTCGATGATACGGTGCCGAGAACGGCGTTGAATTATCATGATAAACAAGATTTCGACCGCTTTAACTTACCCTTTGAGTTTGGCTCGCTAGACGGTGAAATTCTATTGCCGCAAGGTGTCTTACGCGGCCAGTCGATGGCAAACCTCTATATTTTCTCTGCCGGCATGGTGCCGCGGCAAGCTTCATTTGATGATTTAGCCATTCCCTTTAAGGCGATCAGTACTGACATTGCCACAGGGCAGGCTGTGGTGTTAGATTCAGGCAACCTGCTGGCGGCGATGCAGGCGTCGGCGTCCGTGCCGGGTATTTTGCAGCCGATAGAGATTGATGGCAAATACCTAACCGATGGCGGCATGGTAAGCAATATGCCAGCGGATACGGTACGCGAAATGGGCGCTGATATTGTTATTGCAATTGATATTGGTGCCGAGCTAGCACCGAAAGAGGAGTTGCAAGATAGTTTTGCGATACTGTCGCAACTATCCACCATGATGACACGGGCCAATGCGGTAGAACAGGTAGAGAATCTACAGCCGCAGGATATTCTCATTCGCCCTGATATCAGCTTGTTAGGCACCACCGATTTTAGCAGTATGCCACTGGGTTTTGAAAAAGGAGAACAGGCGGCACTCGCTCATGCTGATAGGCTTATTCCATTGCAAAGCAGCGCCGAGGAGTTTGCGCAATATCAAGCAAATCGACAGCGCTATAAGCAAGCGTTACTGACTTTTCAGCAGCGGCCTATCGATAGAGTTATTGTGGTTAATAATAGCCATGAGACGCCAGAGAAAATCAGTGCCGCGCTAGCCGTTAATGCCGGTGACAGCGTCAATACCCCCGAATTAGTCGATGCGATTGATCGTGTCTATGCGCTCAATAGCTTTGAGCGAGTCGAAGCTGAAATTGTGATGGACGAACAAGATCAAAAAACACTGCTGATCACCGCCAATGAAAAAAGTTGGGGGCCTAACTTTTTTGATATTGGTTTTTCATTGGAAGAGGACTTTACCGAAATATCCGATGTTAAGCTCGACCTTGCTTATACGATGAATAACGTTGGAGATAGCCAAGGACAGCTGCGTTTTGAGTTTACGTCTGGCAAAGAGAAGCGCCTGGCGACCGAGTACCGTTTGCAGCTCGACCCATTAGAGCACTATTATTGGAAAAATCGGTATCAATACTCACAAGATGAGCTGCTGTATTTTTGGGATAACCAGCGCAGTTTAAAAACGCTGACTAAATCGCATAATATTAGCTCATCAATAGGCATTAATCTGAGTAACGATATGATTATTGAACTAGGTATAGCCGCTGAATCGGGCAATATAGAAGGCCCATCAATGATTGACCTTGATATTGATTATAAGAGCTATTCTGGTTTCGTCATTGTTAGTTACGATAGCTTAGACAGTTATAGTTTTCCGAGCCGCGGCAGTCAGATCTATTTTAAGGGTGCCTATAACGACGATAAGCTGGACTCTTTTGTCTTGCCTATTGTCGGTGATGTATTTGGTGATACTGCACTTTTCAATTATGAGTTTTCCCTCAAACATGCCCGTAGCCTCAAGCAGCATACGCTGATCAGTAAGCTCAAAATTAGCGGTACCGATAGTGATGAGGTGAGCTTAATACACACTCATAAACTAGGGGGCTTTTTAAACCTGTCAGGCATGCATAAAAATGCGCTGGTGGGCTCACAGCTCGCGTATGGATCACTGGTGTATCAGTATCGTATTAACTGGCAAGGATTCGGTGGCATGAACAAACCACTTTACTTGGGCGTTTCTGCCGAAGCGGGTAATGTTTGGCAATATAAAGATCAGCGTGGGCTTGATGATTTGATTTACGCCAGCAGCATATTTATCGGCACTGAAACCGAGTTTGGTCCAGCCGTTCTCGGTTTTGGTATTGATGACTTGCAACATAAAACCCTTTACCTGACATTAGGTAGAACCTTTTAGCCGCTTAGTCTCAATGGCTAAACGAGTTTTTCTCCTAAAAAGTCGAGCAGCATGCGCACTTTAGGTGATAGGTGTCTATCGTGAGGAGTGGGGTAGAGCATCAAAATACCCAGCATCATCACCCTGGGCAAAACCTTTGAGCAGCTTAGTATCAATGGCTAAACGAGTTTTTCTCCTAAAAAGTCGAGCAGCATGCGCACTTTAGGAGATAGATGTCTATTGTGAAGAGTGGGGAGAGTGCCCAATCGCCTTGCTGCATAACAATAGCAAAACTCTTTTAATTGAAGAGTATTAGGCGCTAAGCTAGTCCTTCACTCAGAAAGTCGAGCAGCATGCGCACTTTAGGTGATAGGTGTCTATCGTGAAGAGTGGGGTAGAGTGTCCAATCACCTTGCTGCATAACAATAGCAAAACTCTTTTAATTGAAGAGTATTAGGCGCTAAGCTAGTCCTTCACTCAGAAAGTCGAGCAGTATGCGCACTTTAGGTGATAGATGTCTTTGTTGATGAGTGAGGTAGAGCATTAAAATATCCTGCAGCACCACTCTGGGCAAAACCTTTTAGCTGCTTAGTCTCAATGGCTAAACGAGTTTTTCTCCTAAAAAGTCGAGCAGCATGCGCACTTTAGGTGATAGATGTCTATTGTGCGGGTAGAGCGCCCAAATTCCTTCAACCGCTTGGCGGTTGTTTTCCAGTAGTGGCACTAGTTTTCCTGACTCAATAAATTCGCTAACGTAATAATCGGGTAGCTGGATGATGCCTAGCCCTTTTATAGCAGCATCGACCAAGGCGTGACCGCTATTACAGCTTAAGTTACCTTTGATGCGTACATTACGGGCTTTACCTTTTTCTTGAAAGCGCCAGTAGTCCATGGTGCCCACTAAACAGTTGTGTTGTTCAAGTTCAGACAATGAATGTGGTAAGCCGTAGGTGGACAGATAGCTGGGTGAGGCGCAGACATATTGCGTACGAGACCCTAAGCGTTTTGCCATCATGCTTGAGTCTTCTAGCTGACCTAAACGGATGGCGAGATCGTAGCCTTCATCAATCAGGTCTACTTTCAAATTGGTGAGGTTTATCTGTACTTCAAGCTCTGGGTATTGAGTTATAAAATCATTAATGAGTGGCGCAATCATGCCCTCGCCATAGGTTACCGGCGCGGTGATCTTGAGTAAGCCTCTAGGGGTGGTCTGTAAATTGGTGATGGCCCTTTCTGCTTCATCTAAACCATCTAAGACTTGGCGGCAGTGCTGATAATAGATGCGGCCAACTTCAGTTACCGATACCTTGCGGGTAGTACGGTGAAACAACTTAGCAGCAAGTCGTGTTTCCAGAGCACTCACTTGACGACTGACTTGAGCCGTCGATATGCCTAGGCGCGCGGCAGCCTTAGTAAAACTTTCGGCTTCTGCTACTGCAACAAACTCACTCACGCCTTCCCAATTGAACATATACGCTCTCTACTATTGTCACTCTTTAATGGCGTCAATTATTACCAACTCTAGCTGAAATGCAAAGTTATCTTACCTGTCCGTGGCAAATTATTACTGTGTGGTAAAAGAAATTTTCGCTTTAGTGGGATTATCATTCCCACCCCGCTGGGTATAATTCAACCAATCAAAGGGACGTGGTAATTCGCCCATGTTCTTCTAAACTTTAACTCTGCCACGTAACCAGCGTGCTAGATAAAGGAGCCCTTATGGCTGGTGGATGGGCCCGTGATGGCGCGGTGCAAGATCAGATTGATAATAGTGTCGCCGATGGCGTCGCTCAAATTCGTAGCGGATTATCACAGCAAGCCAGCTTACTATTTTGTGAGGAGTGCGGCAGCCCGATCCCTGAAGCGCGTCGAAAGGCGATTCAAGGGGTGCGCTATTGTGTTACTTGCCAAAGTGAGCTGGATGAACAAAGTAAAAAAGTCCCCCTGTTTAACAGGCGAGGCAGTAAAGACAGCCAGTTGCGCTAACGACAATAAGTGCACTGGCTAATCAGGTAATGGTAAAAGAGACCAAAGGATCACCATTATTACCATATGGTAAAAGTTAATTGCATAATGGTGGGATTATCATTTTATGAGTCCTCGCTATAATGCTCGCATAAACATTGCGGCACTCGTGTAGATAAGACCGTTTTTTAACGCTATATAAAGTAGGAATTACACATGACAGCACAGACTATTAAATCTAAAGCCGCAGTTGCTTGGGCAGTTGGCCAGCCACTGACAATGGAAATTGTCGACGTTATGCCGCCGCAAAAAGGCGAAGTTCGAGTCAAGATGATTGCTACGGGTGTTTGCCATACTGATGCATTCACACTCTCTGGCGATGATCCAGAAGGGATCTTCCCTTGTATTTTAGGTCACGAAGGTGGCGGTATCGTTGAGTCTATAGGCGAAGGCGTAACCAGTGTTCAAGTCGGCGACCATGTTATTCCTCTATACACGCCAGAGTGTGGCGAGTGTAAGTTCTGTAAGTCAGGTAAGACTAACTTATGCCAGAAAATCCGTGAAACTCAAGGTAAAGGCCTAATGCCAGACGGCACGACGCGTTTCTCTAAAGATGGTGTCGATATTTTCCACTACATGGGATGTTCAACCTTTTCTGAGTACACAGTATTACCTGAAATCTCACTTGCAAAAGTAAACCCTGAAGCGCCACTTGAAGAGGTGTGTCTATTGGGTTGTGGTGTTACAACCGGTATGGGCGCAGTAATGAATACTGCCAAGGTTGAAGAGGGCGCTACTGTTGCTATATTTGGTATGGGTGGTATTGGTCTATCAGCGGTTATTGGCGCACAAATGGCTAAAGCATCACGTATCATCGCTATCGATATTAACGAAAGCAAGTTTGACCTAGCCCGTCAACTGGGTGCGACTGATTGCATCAACCCAAAAGATTACGACAAGCCAATTCAAGATGTGATTGTAGAGCTGACTGATGGCGGCGTTGATTACTCATTTGAGTGTATCGGTAACGTCAACGTCATGCGCAGTGCACTTGAGTGTTGTCATAAAGGTTGGGGCGAATCAGTGGTTATTGGTGTGGCAGGTGCTGGTCAAGAGATCTCAACTCGTCCATTCCAGCTAGTGACTGGCCGTGTATGGAGAGGCAGCGCATTTGGTGGTGTTAAAGGCCGCTCTGAGCTACCTGAATACGTTGAGCGTTATATGGCGGGTGAGTTTAAGTTAAGTGACTTTATTACCCACACTATGGCACTTGAGCAAGTTAACGATGCATTTGACCTAATGCACGAAGGTAAGAGTATTCGTACTGTTATCCATTTCGATAAGTAAGTTAACACTGCCATTCGAAAGATAATTTAAACCAATTCAGTCGTTTTGCTATCACTTCCGCCCATGGCGGAAGTGATAATAAAGCGCGACAAGAGATGTAAGTATGACAATTGAAAATATTAGTGTGAATAAGAGTTTTGGTGGTTGGCACAAGCAATATACTCACCAATCAGAATCGTTAAACTGTGCCATGCGATTTGCTATTTATTTACCGCCTCAAGCGTCAAACGGCCAAAAAGTTCCCGTGCTGTATTGGTTGTCAGGTTTGACTTGTACTGACGAAAATTTCATGCAAAAAGCGGGTGTGCAAGCGTTAGCGGCTGAATTGGGAATTGCCATTGTGGCGCCAGACACTAGCCCACGTGGTGAAGGTGTGGCGGATGATGCTGGATATGACTTAGGTCAAGGTGCGGGATTCTATGTCAACGCGACTCAAGCACCTTGGAGTCGTCATTATCAAATGTATGACTATGTGGTCAGTGAACTGCCAAAGCTAATCGAGTCAATGTTCCCAGTGTCAGACAAGCGTTCAATCGCCGGTCACTCAATGGGTGGACATGGTGCCTTGGTTATCGCCATGCGTAATAGCGACGCTTATCAGTCTGTTTCTGCCTTTAGCCCGATCAGTAATCCGGTTAATTGTCCCTGGGGCAAAAAAGCACTGACCGCCTATCTTGGCCGCGACACTAATGCCTGGGCTGACTACGATGCGAGTCTACTCATGCGTAAAGCGACTAACTTTGTGCCGGCGTTAGTTGATCAAGGTGAAGGCGATAACTTTTTAGTTGAGCAACTTAAACCTGAAATGTTGCAGGCTGCGGCTAAAGTGAGCGGCTATCCGTTAACGCTTAATATGCATGAAGGTTATGATCATAGTTACTACTTTATCGCCAGCTTTATTGAGCAGCATATGCGTTTTCATGCCGCGCATTTAAGCGATTAGTTTAACGCTGCCATATTATGAAAATGCCGCTCTATAGCGGCATTTTTTATGGGCGGGAATCGCCTCTGCTGCTTCGGCCTCTGCATTGATGGGGTTCAGCTATTGTTGTTACCTGGGGTGGTGAAGAGCGCTAGTGCTATTGGGTCATTTTGTGGTTAACTCATCGACGAGACGAGTATTGGCACTCTGCTGTTTTCACGCTAGAGTTAAGCTAGCTCATATAATTGATAACAATGCTTAGGGAGATAACAATGAAGCTATGGAATATCCTAGTGCTCGGTTTTGCAATATTTTTAGCGGGTTGCGCATCATCAGAGGCCTCGAAGGAACGAGCTGCAATGTATACCTTTCCTGAATTAGAGCAGGTTAATTCTATCGATAACTTTAGAATGGATGGCTGGGAAAATGTCGATAAATATACGGTCATCGTTAACTCTAGACCGCGACAGAGTTACTTATTGGTATTGAGCGGTGGCTTGAATACTTTGAAGTTTGCCCAAGGGTTGTTGATTACTTCAACCTTGGGAAAGGTGGAGGTCGGCTTCGATTCAGTATCGACTCCGCAAGAGCCAATGCAGAAATCGCAGATAAAGCGTATCTACCGTTTAAAAGATAAGGCCGAGAAAGAGGCGATAAAACAGAAAATCATCGGCTTTGCTGACGTTGATGAAAAAGAAGCCGATAAGAGCAGCCCCGAATAAAACAGTTTGCTAACTCACCAAAAAAGCCCGCTCACTTATAAATAGTAAGCGGGCTTTTTTGTTACTGAATCTAGCCTTTAATCAGGTAAGCCCCTTTAGTGGTTAACGTGACAGTAATGGGCTCACTGGTTTTGTTTTTCCAGTACCAGCCGTGAGAGCCAGCAAAAGGCGTAGTAAGCGTGCCCTTTACTTGATCGGATGTGGTGATGGTAAAGCTTTCAAAAAAGCCGGTGGTATCACCTTGAGGTTCACCGTGAAAGTCAAAATACAATGGAGCACCATCGGTGCGCCATTCATACTCTAAATGCTGGTTTTCATTTATCAGCAGTTTGTATTCTAAGCCCTTGCCTGCTGCAATCACTATGTCGACCGTATCTTGGCGCAGTCCAGGTACCTCTACTCTAGCTTGCTTTATCTCTGCCACTGACGGCGCATCGGTTATCACAATGGAGTCAGTACTTTTCATGACATTGGTCGCGGCTTTAGCACTTGGAATAATCGCAGCTGTCGCTGCAGTGGCTATCTCTGTTAGCCCGAGTGATTTACCGATCCCTGTCGGGTCAATATTGTACTCGGCGGGTAAAATTGCCATGACCAATACCACAGCTGCTATGACGGTGGCGACGATGCTTGCTTTCAGTAAAGTGGCATTAGAGTGGACGGGTACGCTAATGGTGTTGCTTACGGTGTCAGTTGCTTGATTGTTAGTTTGGTTTTTCATTGTAGTTCCTAAAAGAGTAATTACGCATGCGTATTGAGCTGTATTTTGCCGTTGAACGCGGCTATCTCGTTAAGCGTTAACTGGTAAAGTAACCCGTGAGTTGGTAGCCAACTAACATCAAGCCACCACTCATTAACAGCGTGTTGGCAGTGGTTGCAAACTTAAGATAGCTCTGGTGTCTACGCCAAAAACTCATGACAATAAGTACCACGCCTAAGGCTAAGAACTGCCCAATTTCGACACCGACATTAAAGCCAATAATATTGGCTAATAACCCCTCTTGTGGCAGATTAAATTCTTGAATTTTAGTGGCAAGGCCAAAACCATGGAATAGGCCAAAGATCATCACTGCGACCTTGGTATTGGGCTGAAAACCAAACACCCGCTTAAATCCGCCTAAGTTATCAAAGCCTTTATAAACAATTGAAAACCCAATGATGGCATCGATAAGATAAGCATTGACCTGGATGTCAGAAAACACGCCGTACAACAAGGTAATGCTGTGGCCGATAGTGAAAAGGCTGACATATAGCAATACATCTTTGGTGCGGTATAGAAAGAAAATCACCCCAACTAAAAACAGCAGATGATCATATCCGGTGACCATGTGTTTAGCGCCGATATAGATAAAGGGCAGAATAGAAACCCCTTGGTTAGCGGCTAAAAACTGCCGAGTCCCCTCATCTACGCCGTGTGCAAACAGAGAGAAAGAGGCAAATAGCCCCAAAAAAATCACCACTAGCTTCGTGGTGGTAGCCATGGCTTTCGCCAAAGGTTGGCTCATTACAGATACTCCAATTATTTATTTTTGTTATACGCGGCGAGCACAGTCATTAATTAATGACTGATGCGCTATAACGTTTTAATGTGCGAACGGATCGCGTTATTGAAAAGTAATTAGCTGTGTGGCGGTGGGTTTGGTGGTGCGTATCTATGGTTGCTGAACAGTACATCTGCATCGCTTAGGGTGCCTGCTTGATAGAAGTCGCTATTAAAGCGCGATTCGAGTGGCAGGTGCGATGGTGTGTGTGAATGATTATTATGATCGTGCTCGCCATTGTCAGCCGTTAAGCTGCTATTGCGATCAACAATATCGGTAATCGATTCAGTAGTATTGAAAGCGGAAACATTATCGCTGCCATGATGGTGCGCCTTTGAGGCAAGGAGGCTTTCATGACTATGATGATGGCTCACACTGCTGCCCATAGGGTGCTTACCATTGGGATACTGCACTGAATAGGCTGAACTCATCACAAAAAACTGGCACACCATCAGCACTAGCATTACGACTAGTGTGGTTCTGGATTGGTGGTTAGCGGCTAGGGCTAACCTTACCTTGATGGTTTTGCTGCTCAGTTTGTTTAGTCTCAAAGATAATATAGCAAGCAAGATTAAATCAGATTGGAGCTCAAACCGCTAGTATTACCGGCGACAAAACAAATTAAGTGTGTCCATGCACTGATAGGACTAGTTAGGTTAGTGCAGCCATTATGGCTATAGACAGAGACTTGCAGAGGCAATAATACAATGTGAAAAAGGAGGGGTAACCTCCTTTTCACGTTCCATGGGTTAGTCGGCGCCATTGCTTTTCAGTGTGGCGAGCCTCTACCTCCTGCGGAGTAAGCCGTGTTAAGCGGGCTTAAATATACACTTTAAGCGTTTGATAATGATCAGTCGTGACATGGTAAATAGGCCGCTAACGGTTTTTTGATGTAGACGGAAAATCGTATCGTACAGGCGGCGTACTAGTCGGCCTTTTAACACTAATCTGTCGTTCAGCATGGTGCTGATGGCAAAGTTATGCCCAATGGCAACCACCATTCCGCCATCCTTGTAGACGAAAGGTTTTAGCGGTTTCCCCTCTAAATGCGCCACTAAGTTCTTTGCTAGGTGCACCGCTGCGCGGTTAGCGGCCTGGGCTTTTGGCGGTACTTGAGTGCCATCAGCTTGTGGGATCGCAGCGCAATCACCTAAGGAGAATATTGACGAGTCCGCAGTGGTTGCCAGTGTTTGCTCAACCATCAGCTGGTTAGCATTATTGCTCTGTAGACCACCGATGTTTTTAAGCCAGTCTGGTGCTTTAATTCCAGCAGCCCAAAACTGAACATCAGCAGCTAATACTTTGCCATCGCTGGTGGTCATGCGTGCAGCTTCGACGCTGGCGATACGGGTATTGAGTATGATGTTGACCTGATACTCTTCGAGTCGCTTTTGCGCTTGCTGTGACATTTTAAGCGGGCTGTTCGGTAACACTCTATCAGCAGCTTCAATTAGATTAATGTTGAGCTTTGCCGCATAAGGGTTTTTGGCTAATTTAGCGCTTACTTTCGCTAATTCAGCTGCGAGTTCAAGCCCGGTAGCACCAGCACCGACGATATTAATGCTGCGCTCTTGTCCTGAGCGTAGCAAGGTACTTATTTGGTGCCAGCTATCTCGCGCTTGTTCTGGTGTATCGAGGAACAAGCAGTGCTCTTGCACGCCTAAGGTGGCAAAGTCGTTGCTAATGGCACCGATAGCAATCACTAGGTAATCATATTCGATAGCATCTGTTTCACCGTTAGGTTTACGGACCACTAACTGCTTATCTTCGCGCTTTATATCGGTCATCCACGCTTGGTAATGCATGTAGCCATTCTTGGCGCCATGACTGAAATAGCACAGGCTGTCGAGGTCACTATCAAAGGTACCGGCGGCTATCTCATGGAAGCGAGGTTTCCAGTAGTGATGAGTTTCACCTTCGACGAGTATGACTTCATCTTGACGATTGACTGAACGTCCTAAAAGGCTAGCAATTTCTAGGCCGGCAGCGCCGCCGCCAACAATAACAATACGAGACATAATAGTTCCTCTGTGCACCGTAATAGGTGCTGTAATACTTTTGACAATTGCCTTAGGAGTTGAGCGCTCCGACAGGGGTGCACTCGTCCTCAGGACTTAAGATGGGGCTCATTATAGTTATCATCGTATTTGGAACAATCAGCCTAAAAGGTAAATTACTTTTACCAAACAGTAATAATAGAGGTGGAGGTAATAGTAAGTGTATGAATATACGTTTCATTGTCTATAAGAGACGAGGTGTGAATCTGTTGCAGAGCAGTGCGGGGAGATTAAATACTCATTTGAGGGCTGTGTTGAGGTAGTCGAGTAACATACTCACCTTGGGTGATAAGTGACGGTTTTGTGGATAGATAGACCAAATACCCTCCTCGGGTTGGCGATTGAGTTCGTGTACTTAACTTCTTGGCCATCATGCTTGAGTCTGCTAATTGTCCAATCCTCTCTAATGCACCCTCCGATTTTATTTGAGCCTTTGCTCGCGCTTTTCTATCACTAAAATAGCTCTTCTGCTTAGATTTATTGTTACTCACGGTAAAAAGTTATTTGCTAAAAATAGGGATTATCAACTTTTAAGCAAGGAATATAATCACTGCCATCGAATGACCCTGGTGTCATCCAGTCTCAAGTTTTAGTCGTTAAATATGACCGCTGCCGATGCAGCAGAAGCGGGCATTGTCAAAATTGAGTGACTTTCAGCCTCCGGTGGTACTGCACGAAAACTAGCCGATCTTGGCGTCACAGAGGACAAACTTGAGTTTATGGCGATTAATGCCTTAAACGACGCGTGTTCTTTAACCAACCCAAGAAAAGGCACCACTGAAGAGATTATCAATATTTTTAAACAAGCTATGTAAGTAGCAGGCTAAGCCTTGTTGAACAGAGCTTAGCCACATTTTTGGAGTAAACATTATGACAACATTAATTCACCCACAGGTCGATAACGGCATCCCAGCAGCAGCGGAAGGTTTTACTGGAGGTTCATTACAATGCCAGTGTTCACATAACCCGGTAGAAGTTACCGTCGCGGCGCAAACGGCACATAACCATGTCTGTGGTTGCAGCAAATGCTGGAAGCCTGAAGGCGCGCTGTTTGCTCAGATAGCTGTGGTTGCAAAAGAGATGGTTAGTGTGACTGCTAACGCTGATAAATTACAGATCATTGATGAGTCAGCGGCAATTCAGCGTCATGCTTGCAAAGAGTGTGGTACTCATATGTATGGCCGTATCGAAAACACTGGCCACCCCTTCTATGGTTTAGACTTTGTCCATACAGAGCTATCTAAGCAACAAGGTTGGTCTGCACCTGAATTCGCTGCATTTGTCTCTTCAATCATCGAGTCAGGTACTGCACCTGAAGCTATGGCTGATGTTCGCAATACATTAACCGATTTAGGATTGGCGCCATATGATTGCCTATCCCCTGTTTTGATGGATGCTATCGCAGCCCATGTTGCCAATAACGGCTAAAACAGATTGATATATGGATGTCAGTATTATTGGACATGATAGAAAGCGCTTCGGCGCTTTTTTTATGACTAATATTCGCGCAACCCTCTCTCGGAAAATTGTACTTTTGGCTGCCATTATCTATAGGAAAGCTATAACCATTTGAGTGGATGGGGCCTTTTATGGGATCACGTCGCTACTAATTGTTTCTATCTGGTAAAAGATAATTGTATTTCAGGTGGATTATCATCTCGGCATAAACAAATATAATACTCCCATCAAAGCGGAGTTGGTCTAATAGTATGAATAACTACTTAAAACGCTTTATCTGATTAAAACCGGAGCGCTAGATGGAAAAAATAGACAAAGAGCCACTGATTAATATGTTGGGCCAAGTTGTGCACTATGCGGTGCGGATATTAGCCGTGTTGATGACCTTGGTCATTCTATGGAGTGTGATTGATGTGGGACGGGTGTTGTTTATTGAAATCATGACGCCGCCATACGGCTTGATTGATATGAAGGACATACTGGTTATCTTTGGCTCTTTCCTCGCGGTGCTCATCGCGATTGAAATTTTCCAAAATATTACCATCTACCTTAAAGAGGAGGTGATCCATGTGCAGATTGTGATTGCGACTGCATTAATGGCGATCTCCCGAAAAATTATCGTCTTAGACTTTAAAGAGGTGGAGCCAGAATATGTATGGGCCTCTGCGGCGGTCATTATCGCACTTGGGGTAACTTATTGGCTGGTATCACCCAAACAACGTCATTGACGCTGCGATCAGTTGGCTTATTTTTCAGTTCGATCACATTCCTTTATTACTCTCCAGTAAAAGTGATTTGCCATTTCAGCAGATTATCATCTGATTGATTATCAATATAATAGCTGCAGTAAAATCACTATCCCAATCTATGTTGCAGGCTTTGCCTGCCGATCACTTTTAAATTTAAGGCTTACATTATGAGTTGGATCTTTCTATTACTGGGTGTCATGGCTGAAGCTTTATCTCATGTGGCGCTTAAGGCGACTGATGGCTTTAGCAAGCCGTTGCCAGCTGCAATGGTCATACTGGGACATTTGACGGCATTTATCTTTCTAGGCCAAGCGATGAAGGGCATGCCGGTCGGTGTGGTACATGCGCTATGGGCGGGTCTTGCTATCGTCACTGTCACCTTGTTGTCCGCGCTATTTTACCGTCAACATCTGGATTTAACCACTTGGGTGGGTATGGGTCTTGTGGCTGCTGGCGTGATAATGATCAATTTGTCCCAAGGGCATAGTCATTAATAGCCAATAGAGTAGGTTCAATTTAGCTTAGTTTACTTGTTAAAGGATTAAAAACAGCACATCAATGGATGTTGATAGCTTTATTGACTGTCACGCTATTCAATACAAACTGGCTGGCGATAGGCACTTTTTCATTGTTAATCTTAGGGTTAATCTGTTCTCAACGTCGATTACGACAAGAAACAGATAAGTCATTAGTGAGGTTTGTTATGAAAATTAAAACAATGCTAGCAGGTGTTCTATGTTCAGGGTTACTGGTCGGTAGCGTTAATGCAGCTGAAGTTGAATTCTTTGTCGGTGCCGCTGCGGGTTATCAAACAGACAAGGTTGATGGCAAGATACAGCATGATACTGAAGACATGTCGTGGCAAGGGCGAGTGGGGGTGTTGATTGAACAGCAGCACCGGATCACAGGTACCTTTGGCTATATGGAAGATGAGTTTTCTCAAGCGGGCAGCGATTATAAGCAGGAGCAATACAGCTGGTTGATCTCATATGACTATCTCATCCCAGTGCATAAGAACGTTAACTTGTTCGCCGGCGTTACTGTAGGCGTTAACGATAATAAAATTGCTGGACGTGCCGATACTGCTCCTGTCTGGGGTGGCCAAGTGGGTATGCAATATCAATGGAGCGAGCACTTTTCGTCCGATCTCGGTTATCGCTATCTAGAGCAAGATTACGAACGTCATGGGATCACTATTGATAACAGCCAGCAAGTGTACTTAACGCTCGATTATAAGTTCTAACACGACTTGTAACAGACAGAAAAAAGCCGACGGCAATGCATTGGCGAAAGCAGCTGACAATACCATTGTGGTGAGTATGTTGGGGATTAATGATGCTGATATTTACAGTGTTTCGTTAGCAGCTCGTCACTAGAATCTCAGCACTTAGAATCGATTCTTCACTAAGAAGCGCCATTCCCAGCTGTTCACTTCGACACCCGTGGTAAAAGGGACACTGAAATCAATATGGGCGACGTTGCCATAGCTTGATTTAGAGGAGTAGATCCTAGCGCCAATCCCGACACTGCCAATAACGCCAGCAACTTCGTTGTTGGCATCGTTTCCGCCTGTTGCTTGACCCACATCGCTATAGACTGCCCAACCAAGCTCTGCTAATTGATAAAGGTTAATATTAGGGTAATTACGCACTTCTGCGGTAAATGCCCATTGATTGTCACCATATTGATAGTTGTTTGGGTAACCACGGATCCCGGTGTCATCGCCAAGCGCGAAAGGCCTATCAATATAATTGTTCTGAGAACTACTTAATCTTAGCTTGGAATAAGCGGTCCATTTAGGGGTGATGTGGTAGAAGTATTCTGCGGCAACATTGACCTTATAGTAATCTTTTTGAGTCGTGGCAAATACGCCCTCGCCATCCATCTCCAGCAGCAGCAAATGATCTTCAGCCTGGAAACCACGGCTAGATCGCCAATTGACGTGATAGCCAACGGGTGAGTCGTCATCGGTATCACGAGTTTCAAGCCCTAGTTTAACGTAGTGTTGCCAACCCAGATTAAAGTCCTCGTTATCGTTAATGAGGTGAATGTTATTAAGGACCTTAAAGTCATCTTGCAGGTATTGATAGGCTAGCCAAGGGTAGAGAAAATCACGATCTTGAGGCAGTTCTGATGTTGGGTACTCTGCAATATTATCAAACTCATGCTTATCTTGTGTCAGTCCCGTTATGATGCGAGAAAGTTCATCACTGCTGCGATTCAATAACCAGCCGTATCGGGCGCTGTTGTACGTGACCCCATGTTCAAATTCATTAAACTCTTGGCCATTTTGCTTTAAGGTATCGACGCGCAGATCATCTAAATACTCGGCAGAATACATGTAGCTGCCATCGAGTGTATAGAAAGGTTTCTCAAAATAGAGATGGGTTGCTTGGCCGTCACTGTTATCGTAAAAATCAGCCGCTATGGTGGCATGCTCAATAAAGTTTATCGGGGCTTCAATCGCAAATTTGTAGCCGGTACGGTCGGCATTTGATTGGTACTTGAAACGAGTTCGGATCCCTAACCCGAGCAAGTTATCCTCTTTAATGCCGATAGAGTACTTACTTTCGCCACCGCTGCGGCTGACACTGACTGTGGGGAGTAATGACCAATTATCCCATGTCTCTACTAAAATGTTTTCGCTATCGTCACTGGCTAGATCGGCATCTGGTGCAGGCGTAGCAAACTCAATATTAGCGTCACGAATATAGGGTTCTGCCCGTAATATTCGTTGTACTTCATCGAGATCTTTCTGGCTTACAGTTTCATTTTCTTTAAAGCTGAGCTTGTCACGAATGACTGAATCACGAGTATTGATATGTAGGTAATTAGCCCAGCGATGAATGAAAAAGGTCTCGGGATCAGACAGATCAAAGATGTCATTACTTTTGATTACAATGTTTTTTATCTGCTTTTTTTGCTGGTAATCTTCGGTTTTAGCTGCTGTTTTTGGTGTCGTTATCTCTTCAGCACTAACGGCACTGGTTAGTGCGCAAGTTAACAAGGCTAACGTCGAACAGCTAAATCGAGTCATAGGCAGGATGGCATCCTAATAAGTAACAATACTTACAATTGGGTTACATAACCATAGCACACGGAACGTGGGGGTTAGTCAAGGATAAGATGATGATTTTACTTGAGGAGAATTGAATATAACGCAGAGGATGCGAGCGCGCTGAGGCGCCCGCATGTTTAATTTGTAACTCGTAAACGGTTATAAGGTGCGGCGTGGAGGCACGGCCACATTGGCAAAGATCAACCCTGCAACAATGGACATAAAAATAAGAAATACCTGCGTGCCAAGGTGTGACTGGTTAAAAATGGTTTCACCTAAAATTAAGGTATTGAGGCCAATATAAGTTTTGCTGCCGGGCACTAAGATGACGATGCCTTGTAACAGCGCAATAGTTGCTGGTGCTTTCATCCAGCGAGCATATAGGTTTGAATATACACCTACCGCTAATGCGCCAAAGAAAATACCAATAGACTCACCAAAGTAAATGCCGCCGATCATAGCGGAGAAAAACGCCACAATACCCGCAAGGACCCCCCAAGGAGAGTCTTTCATTCGTGCTTTAAAGATAATCACTAGCGCCATAGAGAGAATCGGTACTGCAGCCCAAATGGCCCATTCAGGCAGTGATTCAGGTGGTACATAGGTGGTTTCACCAAACAGTGTTTTACCTATTGTCAGACCTAGGATAACCCCGAAATAGAGCTTAAACAGCAGCATGAATGCATCCATCACCCTTGCTGTGCCAGAGATTAGATCTCTTGCGGCTAGCTCTGCTAAACCGAGTGTTAACGCTAAACCTGGAATAAAAATGATGATACCAGAGAGTATCACCACCGGAATATTCATACTGGGGTCAAATTGTGCAATACCGCTCGCGGCAATTGCGCACAAAATCGCGGCTAGGGGTTCGAGCATCTCGGCCATACGCTTAGAGCGCTCAGCACGATAGACCAAGCCATAAACCATTAAGCCCAACATCGCCGACCAAAATACATCGTTCCAACTGGTGCCCATTAACATGGCAAAGGCACCTGCTGAGCTGCCAAAAGCCAATAGCGTTAG
The DNA here is from genome assembly GCF_023284025.1 of Shewanella abyssi. GTDB lineage: Bacteria > Pseudomonadota > Gammaproteobacteria > Enterobacterales > Shewanellaceae > Shewanella > Shewanella abyssi. Next base: position 17,323 of record NZ_JAKIKR010000010.1, read on the forward strand.
GCCTGTGCCGTAAGGGTTAGGCTTATTGGAAATTTCCTCTAACCGTTCAAGAGCTTCGGTTAATGTGCGTTTGCCGGACATTAGCTCTTCAACGAGTTCGTCGGTTCGCGCTAAGGAGCCTAAATCGAGTTCACCAGGGTTGACCCGTGCCACGTGGTTATACTCTTGATCTTCATCGTGTTGCAGTACGAAAGTCATTGCCGTTGGCGATACCAAGAAATAACCCTCTATGCCGAGCAGTTTTGATACCGCCTGTAGATGTGCTTCAAGCCGATAGGCTGGCGTACCAAATTTATGCAGTGCTTTACCGAGTCGAATGATAAAACGTCGCTTTTCTAAAAACTCTTGATTGTTCACAATAGTTGTTCGCTATTTATATCTTAGTTGTAAGGCTTAATTATTATCAATAAACGGATGTTAATTTAGCTTGCTTGTCACTGCTATTCGGCACTGTTTATTGGCATATTATTGACGAGCGCATCTTACCTGATTTGTTCAAAAAAAGTTGTGATTTATTTACTTCATGTTCGTAAATTGTAATGCTGTGCACTTATATAGCAATCACAAATAGGATGTTCCATGCCACTCGCGATATCAGGTCTGTATATTAGCCTAACTGCACTGCTTATTATTACGTTAGCTTATAGAGTGATAAAACTCAGAAGAGTGCATAAAATTGGCATTGGTTCTGCTGGCAACGAAACATTAAGCTTAGCGCGTCGAGTACATGAAAATTTACTCGAGAACGCAGCGATGGCGATGTTGTTATTTGTGGTTGCAGAGAGCAACGGTACCAGCGCTGCGGTACTGCATAGCTTTGGTACGCTTTGGCTGGTATCACGCTTGATGCATGCCATAGGTTTAACCCAAGGCAAAGGCGGTTATCATTTTGGCCGTTTCTGGGGGGTATTGATGACATGGGCGGTTATTGTGGGTTTAGTGGTGGTTAATCTTGCTGCATTTGCGAGTAGCCTGTAATCACAGCAATAGACATCATCCTGTTTTAGATATTAGCGTGCTAAAAGCTAACAAGTCCCGCCTAGCAATACCCACAGCCAATTAAAGGGCTTAGCAGCTATACTAAAAAAAGCATCAATTCGATGCTTTTTTAGTCACACCTGCGGAGCGGAGCCTGTTATACTCCGCGTCCCCGATGTGAGCTGGCACTGGGGCGTGTAACCCGTATTTTTTGTTTCTAAGTTAGGCTGTCTAATCAATGCAAGTAGAATCCACATTATTTACTCATTCCAAGTATCGCTCTGAGCTTACTCGTCCAGCGCCGTTTTTACCTATGTCTCGTAAAGAGATGAATAAGCTAGGTTGGGATAGTTGTGACATCATCATAGTCACAGGTGATGCTTATGTGGATCATCCAAGTTTTGGCATGGCCATCATTGGCCGCATGCTCGAAGCTCAGGGCTTTAGAGTGGGGATCATCTCACAGCCTGACTGGTCTAATAAAGATGACTTTATGAAGCTAGGCAAGCCAAACCTCTACTTTGGGGTTACTGCTGGCAATATGGATTCGATGATCAACCGTTATACCGCAGAGCGACGAATGCGCCATGATGATGCCTATACGCCGGGCAATATTGGTGGCAAGCGCCCCGATCGCGCGGTGACCGTTTATACTCAGCGCTGTAAAGAGGCCTTCAAACAAGTGCCGGTGGTGATTGGTGGTATTGAGGCCAGTCTGCGCCGTACGGCACATTATGATTATTGGTCAGATAAGGTTCGCCGTTCAGTCATTTTAGATGCTAAGGCCGATATTTTAGTCTACGGTAACGCTGAACGACCCCTGGTTGAGATCTCCCATCGGCTGGGCGCCGGTGAGTTGATGGCAGATATGCATGATATCCGTGGTACCACGGTGATCCGTAAGGAGCCGCTACCGGAGTGGAGCGGAATCGATTCACGTAAAATCGATCAGCAACATAAGATTGATGCTATTCCCAACCCTTATGGCGCCGATGATGTCGGCTGTAAAAATCTTTCCGGCCCAACCGATGAGAAAATATTCGATAACGACGCCCCTAAGGTTATCACTGTTCAACCGCCCAAGCCTAAGCCTTGGGAGAAGAGTTATATTCAGCTGCCTAGCTATGAAAAGGTCGCAAGCGATAAGTATCTCTATGCCCATGCTTCGCGTATTTTGCATCAGGAGCAAAACCCGGGTTGTGCTAGAGCACTATTTCAAGTTCATGCAGAGCGCGCTATCTGGGTCAATCCTCCCGCTTTGCCACTTAATACCGATGAGATGGATGGTGTGTTTGATCTGGCTTATCAGCGTGTCGCTCACCCTTCGTATGGTAGCGAGAAGATCCCGGCCTATGACATGATCAAGACCTCGATCAATATCATGCGTGGTTGTTTCGGTGGTTGCTCATTTTGTTCGATCACCGAACATGAAGGCCGCATTATTCAAAGCCGTTCACAAGACTCTATTGTGAAAGAGATTAAAGATATTCAAGGGAAGGTCCCTGGTTTTACTGGGGTGATTTCAGATCTTGGTGGCCCCACGGCCAACATGTATCACTTAGGCTGTAAGAGTGAAAAGGCGGAGCAAACCTGCCGTCGACTCTCCTGTATCTTCCCCGATATTTGTGGCCATATGGATACTGATCATCAGCCAACGATAGATCTATATCGCGCCGCAAGAGAAATTCCAGGTATTAAAAAGATCTTGATTGCGTCAGGGGTTCGTTATGATTTAGCGATCGAAGATCCTCGCTATGTCAAAGAATTAGCGACCCATCATGTGGGTGGCTACCTGAAGATTGCACCAGAACATACCGAGAAAGGTCCTCTCGATATGATGATGAAGCCCGGTATGGGCAGCTATGACAAATTCAAAGAGTTATTCGACAAATATTCGCAGCAAGCGGGTAAGAAGCAGTATCTGATCCCCTATTTTATCTCGGCGCATCCAGGAACAACCAATGAAGATATGGTTAACCTCGCGCTATGGTTAAAGGCGGAAAAGTTTAAACTCGATCAGGTGCAGAACTTCTATCCATCACCGATGGCCAATGCGACCACGGTCTACCATACAGAACTTAACTCGCTGAAAAATGTGAAACACACTAGTGAGCATATCTCTGTTCCCAAGAAGGGACGACAGCGAAAACTGCATAAAGCTCTGCTGCGATATCACGATGAAGCTGGCTGGCCAATGATCCGTGAAGCGCTAATTGAGATGGGTAAAGAGAAACTGATTGGAAACAGCCCTTCATGCCTAGTGCCCGCTGAATCGCGTCAAGAGCGAGAAGCATTGCGCAGTAAAAAGAAGCTAGTCACTAAAGATGATGGTAAAGGTAAGAAGGCTTTCACCCGTTTCTCAGCCGATCAGTTTGATGACCGTAAGCAAGCAGATGGCAACAAGGGCGGTACAGCTAAGAAAGCCGGTGGTGCAAATAAGTCAGGGCAAGCTAAACCAGCCCAGTCAAAAGGTGCTCAATCGAAATCTGGTGGCCAGCGTCCTGTAAAGAAAAATGCCTGGGGCACTACACCGAAACATCAAAGATAATTATTCACAGATGAGATGATTGTTTGAGTTTGTTGAGAATAAAATGATGATGGGTGTAAGTCATTTGAGTTACACCCATCGACTCTTTATCTAATTAGCACCCAAATGGCTTTCCTGGACCATCCCAATCACCGGCTAGACATTGTTGTAAATCACCGGCGTACGCCGCTTCACATTCGGCGCGAGTGTTATATCTATCGTAACGCACCCCATCGATCACTACTGGATTTGTGGCTCGCGTGCAATTACTAACATCACGATCGTTTTGATAGTAACATCTTGCGGCCATATCACATGTTGGTGCCGAGATAGCATAGAATGAGCTTAAGCCTAGGCCTATGCTTGCCGCTAATACTGCTAGTTTTTTATTAATCATGATACTTCCCTTTAATTAAATGATGAATTGTTATGGTTTGCTTTAAATAAGCCATTGTTTAGTTTTATTAAACATAAATGGATGCTTTTTACTAAACAGAGCCGATTATTAGTTTGTTTATAGTGAGGATAAAGATTTTTTCTAAAGTAAATTTTGCGACTTGAGTTCTTTTGATAATAATGATTCATTAAACCCATTTATTATTATGCTGCCGATGACTATCTTTGGAACTCCTGGGTAGCCCATAGACTCATATAGTTCTATGGTTTCTCTATTGCCTGATTCAATATCTCTTTCAATATAATCAATGTTATGCTCTGTTAAGTACTGCTTAGCTTTTTTACAGAAAGGGCACCACTGGGTGGTGTAGATAATCACCTTACTATCAATGCCTTGATAATGATGACTAGTGTTTGTTGCAATTAGATTTGGTTGCTGATTGTATAGGTCAAAACCATACTTAGTCCCAATGCCAATGCTAAATCCAGCAGTAATAATAAAGATATAACCAATAATGTTTCTTGTCTTATTTAGTATTTTTGATTTCACTCTACTGTCTCGATAGGTTTTATAATATTAAATATTATCGAACGTTGAATTTCACTAATTATGGAAGCTAACAGTTGAGATAATCGATAGCAATGTGGATTTTGTATATTGTCTTCATATCAGTCGAAAGTATGCTGGTGACTAGTTCATTTTAACTAGACGTTTCCCCTGCTTATTGGCGTGGATTATGTCTTTACTCTGCTTAAGTTAAAATTTATCTCTTTATGATAGAGTTAGTCACAAATCATTGGAGATAATAATGAAAATAACAAAATACTCACAGATTGGCCTGTTAACGGCTGCGACTTTTGCCTTGCCTGCTACGGCTGTAACCACCGAACAAACAACCTTTTTTGATAGTATTGCAGCCCATTGTGGCAAAGCATTTGAAGGTACAGTGACGGCGGGTAATAGCGCTGATTCGGCGTTTAGCGGTAAGAAACTGATTATGCATGTACGCGAATGCAGTGACACCGTGCTTAAGGTGCCATTTCACGTCGGTGACGATCACTCTCGCACCTGGGTGATCACTAAAACGCAATACGGTTTGCATCTAGCGCACGACCATCGCCATCAAGATGGCAGTGAAGATAAGGTCACCATGTACGGCGGCATGACGGCGAGTATGGGCAGCACTACCGAGCAATCCTTTCCAGTTGATGCCTATTCAATTAACAATTTTAGAGACAACGGTTTAGATGTTTCGATTACTAACGTGTGGCATATGTACAGTCACCCTGGAGAGTTTACTTATCGCTTAACTCGTGAAAATCGTGATTTCAGAGTCGATTTTGATCTGACTAAACCGGTTGCACTGCCGCCTGCACCTTGGGGGCATAAGTAAGGCATCCTGTTTAAGTGAAGGGGTGTGATGCGTCTAGGTTTTAGCTTTCAATATCATTGCTAGAACCTAGAACCTAGAACCTAGAACCTAGAACCTAGAACCTAGAACCTAGAACCTAGAACCTAGAACCTAGAACCTAGAACCTAGAACCTAGAACCTAGAACCTCTAATACTCGAGCCTAGAACGATTGTCCGAATTTTGCCGTCTTAGCTTATCTCGCACGCCCTCGTCGCTGCATTTCCTTAAGCCACAACCAGCCTATTTCTCTTCAAAGGTGAAGGATTGGCCTGCCAATGCGGCTTCAAACATTAAGCCACCCTTGGCCACGGTAAACACGGCCATGCCGTTAATATAAGACGCTGTAGCGGCTTTCTTACCAGCTCCAGCTGAATTACCTGTAGTACCAGCTTGTGCGTTGGCGCCGATGGTAATCGCCACTGCAGAAGCCTGTGCACCGAACTCAAAGCTGCCGCTGGTGAAATCTTTATAAGCGGCTTTATCTTTAAAGAAGATGACTTCACTATAGGCTTGGCCGCCGAACTGAAAACCAAAAGAGACTTGAGTCAGGCTGGTGTCACCTTGGTAATTGCCACCTTGATAGACGCGCCCCTTGCCATAAGCTGCACCGATACCAATTCCGCCTTTACCTATGGTCGGAAATAGTGCGTAACCGTATGCGGTATCGAAGAACTTTTGGGTTTGGTTCGCTTGCTGGAAAGTACTTTTGGCTTGGCTATAGCCGTCTTCAGCTAAAGCTTGTGGCATGATCATCATGCTGGCGAGTAAACATAAACTGGCGGTGATCCGTTTGATGAAGCTTGTCATTGAGTTATCCTTATCGAGCAAACTGGACTTATACTGATTGGTATCAACCTTAGCATAGCCATCCTGAACGGAAAGTGAATGCCTTTTATACTGATGTTTGTATCTCATTAAAAAAGCGCCTAATGAGGCGCTTCTATTAATGGCTACTGGTTAACTTATTCGACTGGCTTGCCTAAAACATAGTGCTCGAACCATTGCTGATCCCACTCCATCTTGGCTTTTCGATGTTGATATTTACTTAATCCATGGCCTTCGCCAGGATAAACAATGAGCTCAACAGGCACGTTTAGGTAGTGCTTTAGGGCGCGATACAGACCTTGTGCATGCCCTGCGGGCACTCGTTGATCGTTTTCGCCGATATGGATAAGCGTAGGTGTTTTGATTTTGTCTGCATAACTAAGTGATGAGCCATGGGTGTAGGCCTCTGGCTTTTCCCAAGGTAGGCCTTCCATAAAGTTAACCACGTGACCCGGTGTGTCTTCGAGCATCCACTGCAGACGTTGATCAAATACACCCGCGCCAGAGCTTGCCGCTTTAAAGCGTTCAGTGGTGCTGATCAAAGCATTAGTCAGGTAACCACCGTTACTCCAGCCCATCACTGCCATTTTGTCACCATCAACAATACCGTCGCTAATAAGTTGATCGACACCAGCGATAATGTCTTTAACTTCGATGTCGTGCTCTTTACCAACTAAATCAGTTAAGAACTTATCACCATAACCGGTAGAACCACGATAGTTAGGCGACAGCAATGCCCAGCCTTTGGCAGTAAATGTTGAGCGTCCATAAGAGCGATGCTGTAAAGCGTAAGGCGTTGCTGATGTCGGTCCGCCGTGAATTTGCACCACTAATGGTAACGGACCATCAGACTTTTTATAGTCTGCGGGTAGATCCAATATACCTTCAACAACACTACCGTCAGGCGCCTTCCAGCTAACGATAGACACTTGAGGGAGTTTCCAGCTATCGACTTGTGGATTGATGTTGCTCAGGCGTTTCGCTTTAGCGCGGCTGCTATTAGCATCGGCAATAAACATATCTGAAAAGTGATCTAAACCGTTGTGGCTAAAGGCGACGCGTTTACCATTTTGGCTAAAGCTGTAGCTACCAATGACCATATCGCCATTAATTACAGTACGAGTATCTCCCTGTTCGCCATCATCAATTTCGGTACAAAATAGCTTTACTCGAGCATGATCAGCGCCGCGATAGCAGATCTCGTCGCTATCTGGTCGCCACTTTATGTCGCCGGAGTTTAAGGTGACATCTCCGCTGCGCGTCACTTCAAGCGATGGTGCATCAGTTGCTTGTGCATTGGCGATGAAGAGCTTACCTGGGTGACCGTCAAAATCGATTCTAAAGGCGAGTTGGTTGTTATTTTCCTGCCAACTTAGCCCTAATAACCAACCATATGGCGAAGGAGCTTGGTCGCGCCATTGCTTATCTGCGAGGATGCTATTGGTTTTTGTTTTAGTATCGAAGACTTCAACGTCAGACCAACCTTCCAGTCTAACCAGCTCGTTATCGTCAGTCGTGATCCGCGCTATTTTGCTGCCATCGTCATTGACCTTGAACTCCCAAACTACTTTATCGTCATCGAGTAATAGCTGTTGCTTAAAGTGTTGAAGATTGAGCTGGTATAACGGGTTTGTTTTACGTTCGCCATGGCCATATTTAGGCGCTGAGTGACCGGCTCGCATCGAGGCCCAATCATCTTTGTCTTTTACTGTTTTAGTGGCTAAGAAATAAACGCTGTTGCCGTCATTGCTGAGCTGAAACCCGTTAACACCTTCAACCTCTTTAGTCATCGGTTGCATGTCACCGCCTGCGACTGCAATGCGGAAAACCTGTGTCTTACCGTTGTATGGTGCCTTGGCTGATTCTTGTTTTACCTTACCCAGAAAGTAGATATGTTGCCCGTCAGGACTCCATTGTGGGCTGGATTCACTTTCATTAGTGAATGTAAGGCGTTTACTGTCACCACTTTTGGTGTCGAGCAGCCACAGATCTCGTTGGCTTTTATCCAGTTCTTTGTCCCAGCGGGCTTCTAGCCAAAGTGCCTTCTTACCATTGGGGCTTAATGTCACTGAGCTCATGCCGCCAATATCAAAGAAATCATCGATAATAATGTCGTGAGTTCTTTCTGCTGCTGAGGTGACCATACTGGTACCGAGCAATGTTGCCATTGCAGTAGCAAGCAGGGTTAGCTTGTTGAAGTTTTTCATGTTGTTGTTCCTACCCTTCAAATATTTCTGTAATTTTTATAATGAGATAAGCGCTAATACACTAGCGCAAGTGGTGTTATAAAAGCCATGAAATATGTCAGCTATTAAGGTTATTTCTTTTCGTCTAGCATTAACTTTTGCAGGTAAGCAAGCTCTTCTGAACTGAGCAGTCGCTGGCGGTGATCGTGGCGATCACCGAAGCGGGCGACTTGTATATGTGGAAGTTTTAGCTGGCAAGTTTAGAGACTAACTTTAGTTTGTCGAGTAACACCTCTTTTTTAAAGGGTTTCGCCAAGTAGTCATCCATACCTGACTCAAAGCATTTTTCGATATCTTGATCTAAGACACTGGCGGTGAGTGCAATGATAGGTAAGCGCTGTTGAGAGTTTAGCTTTTCCCATTCTCTGATTTTTTCTGTTGCGGTGAAGCCATCCATAATGGGCATCATGCAATCCATTAAAATAGCGTTAATGACTTCACCTTTGGTAATGAACTCGAATGCTTCGAGTCCATTATTGGCAATAATAAAGTCAAACCCAGCTTGTTTCACCAGTAAAGATGCCACCTTCTGGTTTACCAGATTGTCTTCGACAATCAGAATAACGACTTTTACTTTTTCTTCAGCGATGTTGCTGTCCGCTACCAGATCCGTTTCAGATACTACTTTTGTGCGTAGTTCTCTATTTTCTAAACCGTGGCGAATGGCGTTGTTAAAGCGTCTACCCAGTAATGGCAGGGTAATAGTGGCGTCTATATTCTCAAGGACACGTTGCTCTGAGGGCGTGTTGATGGCAATGGTAAAGATATCTTGTTGAGACAATAACTCAGGTAAAGTCGCTAAAGCCTCTCTAGTGATAGAGGAGTTATCAACAAAAAGCACATCGAATGATTGTTTATCTTGTAGAAGATCAAAGCAGGATGGATAACGATAATTGAGCTTGAACCCCTGTCTGATGCAGGCGTCATCAAGGGTTTCTATAGTGTCATCATTGCTGGAAATAAGCGCTGAGGTAAGGTGTTTAAACTCATCCTGTATAGGCGCTTCTTGCGCAATAATACGCGCTTTAAATTCAACAGAAAAACAACTGCCTTTACCTTTTTCTGAACTGATCTTGATGTCACCACCCATTAATTCGACTAGTTGTTTACATATAGCAAGACCTAAGCCTGTGCCGCCAAATTCACGGGTAATAGAGCCATCTTCTTGAATAAACGGAGAGAAGATCTGTTGTTGCTTGTCTTTATCGATACCAATGCCGCTATCATAAATTTTGATCTGCATATTGGCGTAGGGCTTTTCATCAAACTGACAGCTAACAGTAACCTTGATAAAACCTTCAGGGGTAAATTTGACCGCATTTGACAGTAAGTTCATTAGTACTTGACGCATGCGATGTTCGTCAAGTGAAACGAGGTAAGGCGTATTTGTCGGGATATCAATTTGCAGATCGAGATTTTTCTCAACCACCTTAGCGAGCACCATTGTTAACGTGTCGTAGACGACTTCAGTAATATTAGTGTCGGTGTTGGCAATGGTAAGGTTACCAGACTCAATTTTCGACAGATCCAATATATCGTTAATCAGTAATAGTAAGGTGTGCGACGATGTTTCTATGGTTTCCAAATACTCATTTTGTACTGGCGTCAGTTTGGTGCCTGCAAGAATTTCAGACATACCAATAATGCCATTCAATGGCGTTCTGATTTCATGAGACATATTAGCAAGAAATGAGCTTTTGGCTTTATTGGCATTTTCTGCATCAGATTTAGCGCGCAAAATTTTCTCATCATTTAAGTAGCGCTCATGGATCAGGTTGTTGAGCTTTTTAGAAAACAAGCTAAATTCGTCGTTGCCACTTTCATTTATTTTATTCGAGTAGTCATGTGTTTCCTCAATTTTTGACATGGTTTTAATCACGTGGTTTAGATAATTGAGAATTCGGCGGTAAAGGTTGGCACCTATTGTTCCTATGATGAGTAGTGATGCAAATAAGGCGCTACAGAAAATGATGATCAGATTTTTTGATTGTGCTATTTCACTGTGAATTTTACGGGTCAACTGTTCTGAAAATGTGGTTACAACAAACTGAATTAGACTTAGGCGTTGACTAAAAGCCTCCAAATTGGATTCGGGACTATCGACTAACATATTGCCCCGTAAAATATCGCTGCGCAATTGATAACTATGCTCAAATGCTTTGTCTGAAAATGTCGCCAACAGTAGATCGACTTGCTCTGGTTTGGCATTAATATTGATAAAGCGTTCAACGTAAAGCTGCTGTCTTTCAGCGCTCATGTTTAATTGAGTGAGTAGCTCAGCGTCACTCCTATTTGTGAGCAACTGATTAATAAGCCACTTCTCTTCTGCTGACCAAAGTGACAACCATTGCAACTGAAATAGTATGGTGAGATTTTGGTTAATCTGTGCTGGCACATCTAGCTTATCTTTTTCTAAAACAATTAGCGCTTGCGCTTGCAGTTCACTCATCCAAGTTGACCAATCAGCAACACTCTCTTTTGTTAGCTCAGGCGATTCGGTTAAAGCATCTTTAGTGCTATCAAACCATGCTTGGATATCATCGCTGTTTTTGACCGTGAACGCTTTGGAAAGTAGCGGTGGAAATTCAGCGACCATAGGGGTGAAGTCTGCTAATAAGAAAGGGTTACCTTGCGCGTAGAGTTGTTCTCTAGCTTGATTTATTTTTATATTCAGTGCAGAAAAAGATTCTAAAAAGATAATTTGGTGGTTGAGAGTATTGAGTGCTTGCACATTATTGGCTTGCTTTTTTATCTCCAGTGCGGATAAAAATGCAGTGAACAATAACGGGAGTAACACTAATGCTAACATCCTTGTTTTTATTGAAATACGATTCAATAAGTTCATTTCTGCTCCTTGAATTGAACGGTTCAATCATAAAGTTGTGAATTTCCCGACTCTTGACTATATTCAGCTTAGTACAAAAAACTATCTAGGATTGAAGGTTTTTATATGTTTAATGGATTAAACCTCAGCGCATTTTTTTTAAATACAAGGTTAGTCGTTTTAACGGCGGCTCTCTCCCTATCATGTCCACTCTGGGCATTAGAATCTGACACAGATGAAGGCACCGACATCGAATTTGCGATTTTTAGTCTTAATGACGACTTACCTCCCTTAAGTAAGAGTAAGGCGAGAATGCTATATCGCGGCAAGTCTAAAAAAATCAATGGTAGCCTTAAAATCGTTTTGGTCGATCTACCTGAAACGTCCATGCATCGCGAAGAATTTTACAGCATGCTGCTGGGAAAATCGGTGTCACAGATGAATGGTTATTGGGCGGGGTTAGCTTTCTCTGGCAAAGGCTCTCCACCAGAAGAGCTCGATGGTGATGATATAAAACAGATCCTAAAGTGGCTAAATGACAACCCAAATGGTATTGCATATGCTCCGATCGAGTCGGTGCCTGAAGAAGTAAATATCTTAATTACAGTGCCACAAGGAGAGTAGCCATGTTATTAAGTCGTCAATATACAATTTTGATATTAAGCTTAGGTATCACTGCAAACGTTGAAGCTGGAGTCGAACTCACAGATAACATTATGCTGAGTGGTTTCGGTACAACATCTATTAGTAAAACTGACAATAAAACACCGCTATTTGTTAACCGAGAGATTTTTGATGAAACCTGTTATGACTGCGATACCTTATTTGGATTGCAGCTTGATATCGATGTTTTTGAAGGGTTCAATGCCTCTGCGCAGGTTGTTAAACGTACCCAGGATGATTGGAGCGATCCCGAACTGGAGTGGGCCTATTTGGGCTACGAGTTTGCTGATTTCGAAGTGCGGGCGGGGCGATTGCGCTTGCCGCTATTTCTAGTGTCTGAATTTTACTATGTTGGCCAAGCCTATACATGGGCAAGGCCACCTGAAGAGGTTTACGATGCCATTTTAGGTTTTACCTCCTACGACGGTATTTCTCTGGCTTGGGATTATGATATTTCTGACGAAATATCGCTAACTATCTCACCATATTACGGGTTTGACCGACTTAATGAGGTGCAGTTTGGAGCCAATTTACTTAAATTTGACACCGAGTATATGGCAGGAATATACGTTGATGTAGTCGGCTTTAATTATCGGATCCATAGCGGTTTTATGCAGGCTAAATATAGTCAGCGTCCATTCCCTGCGACACAAAAACTGGATATTTATACTTTGGGGGCTGAGTACAGTTTGGATGCTTGGCAGTGGATGGCTGAAGTCGAGTACGATAAGTTTCAAACCAACTGGTACGCCAGTGCTGCCTATGCGCTTGATGACTTCACACCTTACCTTGTCTATGCTGAGAGCCATGAGTTAAGGAAGACCAAAGGCGTTACTGTGGGGGTTCGCTATGATGTGACGTCGACAATATCGCTTAATGCTGAGTTCCAATCTATATTCTCACAGGAAAAGGGTAATCGTGCTCAGTTTGTCACCTCGCCACTCTTATACGGCGAGAAAGATGATGTCGACATACTCAGCCTTACTTTAAACTTTGTCTTTTGATTATGGATAATATTGTATTTTGGCTTGGCTTTTATCTGCTGATGTTATTGGCCTCTACCCTCATTGGTTATCGTAAAGGCAACATCGTTGCAGGAGCATTGTTGGGTTATGTATTAGGGCCCATTGGCGTGTTAATTTTACTGTTTAGCAAGGATAGAAAAATGCTGCCATGCCCCGAGTGTGGCAGTAAAATCCATCGACACTCTTATAAGTGTCCTAAGTGCCATCAGAAAGTGCTTAATCGCTTAGAGTCGTAGCAATAATTGCTCACAGCTTAAAAGTAAAATGTTAGAAGTTGAATGAATAGCTGATACTCAAGGAGCCATCCTTAAATCGACCTGTATCGGGCCCTCTATCGGCACTATTCCAGCGGTTGCCAGAGTAGTTGTTATATTGAATGGTTATTGTTCCTGGATGCCAATCAAAGTAACCAAATCCGTAAGTGAAATCAGGGTTCCACGGCTGCTTCTGGCTACTGTCTAAATAGTAAAAGGCAGTTGCGTTGACATACCAATTGCCGATGATCGAGTATTTGCATCCTAAGCTTATTGTTTGGTGACTGCTCTTATATTCGATACTCGCTAAATCGAAGTATTCAGGTGTGTAGTTATAATCAAATTGACAACCAACTGCACCTTCATCAGTAAAAGAAAACCAATCGACAAAAGGTTTGTTTATTGGGAATTTCCACCCTAATGCCCATGTTCCCTGTGAAAACTCTGTATGTTTACCACTAGGCTCGGGAGAGAAACGGTTACCGCCGTAATTGGAGTAGAGCAGGCTAAATGTATACGGATGCCAATCACTGTAACCAAATACATAGGTAAAATCGGGGTTCCACGCTTGCTGAAGCTCTTTATCAAAATAGTGATATGCGGTTGCCGAGATAAACCAATTTCCGATAATCGAATACTTAAGTGACAAGCTTGCTGTTAGGTTTTGATTACTTGGGCCTGTGGTGGCATTTGCGGGTAGAACGGCAGCTGTATCGACCAAAGGGTAGCCAATACTGACACTGGCGCTCCAGCGTTTGTACCAAGGAGTATCGGAGTCCCAGCTTTCAAATGGCAGCATAAATGAGCTGGTAGCACCCTTCCAGATGAGATCCACTGCTGTTTTTGACTCTGTTTCTTTGGCGGCAGCTTGATTGATTAGGGTTGCCTCTGCTGTTCTGGGCGCGTGTTTTGCCATCTCGGTTTGGTGCTCATTTGCCTGGCAATCTGCCACTGCACTGCTTAGGGTTATTACCCATAAGGTGGTGTTGATTGTCCATCCGTGGTGCTTTCTCAAATGAGTCATCCCTAACAAAACTATCTATTATTATGCGTGAGTATTACTAATTTTTCACTCTTCAAAAATGGCCCGTCTATTGCGAGTTTTATACCAGAGACTGACCAAGATCAGTGAGTTAGTGTTTATGTTATAGGCGGTGTTTGCTTTTCCATTGCGGTAAAGTCCTGTGGGGATCTCTGTATGCCGAGCACTATTCGTTATCACCTGTGTCGCTAAGCTTTGGCTGTACTCGCTGTGATAGATAACACTCAGAGCAAAAGCGGCTTTATTGCTGAAGGTTTGCGATTCGCCAAGAGGCTTACCTGAATGAGAAACGCTATGCCAAGCTTTGCCCTGGTAATAGATGTTGTTATATAAAAACCAAGGGGACTTACTCAGCGAATCTTCAGCGTAGGCGGTTAACCTGTTATTGAGGTTGTATTGGGCTTCATGCAGTTGGTAGAGTTTATTTAGCTGATTCCAGCAAGAGGCGTCATTGCTGATCTCAATGGTGTAGAGCAGAAAAGGATCTAGGGTTAGAAAAGGTAGATTACGAGGGTCAATTTGTAGGGAAACGTTATCAAGCGTCACTTTATCTAGCTGATTACACATAAATGCATTATCCACATCTAGGTTCATCAGGCGGTAACCCGTTGCTGCATATTGCAGGTAACCCAGTCGCCCTTCCTGGCGAAAGTACTCTTTTTTAGACGTTAGCTTAGTGCCATATAATGTTTTTTTATGAACCGCAGTACTAAGCTGCCACTTTTTCTTGATGAGCTCAATATTGGCTGCGAGGTGAGGCTTTTTTTTTGCGACAATCGCTAACCAAATATAGAGCCTACCCAGATCTAAAGCTGACCATCCATTACCGTGGGACGAGGTTTGACTAAACCGACCAGAGGGCTGTCCTGTTACGGTATTGTACTGTCTATTGGGGAGCTTGCCTTTGTAAAGTGGCAATTCATATAGGGTTGAAAGTAATTTCCCTAGTCTTAGATCGGTGACTTGTTGGTTACTGACTTCCAACGCCTCCAAAGCCATAATGGCAGCGATACCACTGGCAATGTCCCACATGGTGGCGTGCGTATACCCTTGAACGGAATCGATGAGCCCAGTGCTTTCGTTCCAGTTCTTATCGATGTATCGCTGTGCTTTGCTTATCAGTAACTTCTCGTAGCGAGTTAGAGCAACCGGTATTGCTGTGGCAACTTTTTTCATTACTTCATCGGCAAGCACCCTAGGTGTATCTGAATATTGAGGAGCAGTCTCTTGTGCTACGGGGAGACTCATACTTTGCGGGATCACCGCTCTACGTTGAAATTTGATAGCAGTTTGAGTCGAGGTATCAGAGCCCAATATCACTCTTGACACCCTTTGTGGTTCGGGGGGATTTAACTGCGATTGTGACTGCTGTTGCTCGGGCTGTATTTGTATTGCAGCGTCATTCTGGGTGCTATTTCCCCACGCAAATTGACTCGCTACCGTAGCGAAAGAGCACAGCGCGATATAGAGTGTGCTCTTATCTAACATGGTTTTTTGCAATAGGCGGCCTATTGCAAAATCCCTTCTATTTGCTGATTAATCTCTTTTATTTTGCCGCAAAGATCATTGATAGCCGTTTGATTTGGTAAAGAGCCGGCTTGGGAGCTAGCTTCTACCGCTTGGGCTAATGTCATAGCTTCTTTGGCGCATAAATTACCGAACATGCCTTTAAGCTCATGGGATATCTGAAACAAGCCATTGACATCGTCACTGGAAAAGCGATGTTGGATGATGCTATCACTTTCGCCATACTCTTCTAAGTAAATGGTGAGCAACATTTTCACCATGGAGTCATCATCGCCACACAGTGCCCTTAATTCGTTAACTTCTATCATTTTTACATCCTTTGCTCTTTATCTGTTTGCTGACGCCAGGTACTCAATGTGGGGCGACAGCGGTGCAAATATTGGCGTGTATACGGTATGTGTTTATTGAATTAGCTTATTAGGCGGTTGCAGTGAGTTGCTCTGCTTTAACCTTGGTTAACCAAGTTGCCAGTGCTTTAGGGCTCATAAGTTGTATATCACCGAGCTCAGCGTCTTTTGCATGCACAAGTTCATCTGGGAGCAAATTAATAATGCGCTCTAAATCTTCAGCGGTTTGTATTTCTTTATCAATTAACTGCGCCATCTCTTTGTTGTAATCAGCTTCTCTGGCTCGTAGCGCTTTAACTAGGCCTTGTAATAATGTTAACCAAGTACTCATTGGCCCTTGGGTTATTGAGGCTGATTCGGCAGCGGAATCAATAAAGGCGAAAGGCACGCTGGCAATGCTCTGTTGATGTTGCATGGCAGCTAAGATCCAATCGGTATCGAATGAAAAGTCAAATACGCTCGGTTTAGCGAGAATATGCTGTAGTGCATCGCGACTGAAGAGTTTGTAAGCGGCCTGAGTATCGTGAATTCCCTTTGAAAAAACAGCTGAACCGACCATTCTTTGCATGTGTCTGAGGGTCTTAATACCGATCCCCCAGCGCTGCTCTTGTTTGACTAAAATAGAGAGTGGATCTTTACGATTTCCCAGCACGACTTGAGCATGGTTTGCCACAAAGGGGGCCAATATGAGCCCCAGTTGCCCCATATGAACAGAGTTATCAGCGTCGGTATAAATAACGGCATCAACACCGTCAGAGAGGGCTTGCATACAACCATGAATGATAGCGCCGCCTTTTCTGGAGTCATCAACATCATTGAGCTTGGCTAAAGGCCCCTGTTTTGCACTGATCCCATCTTTTAGGTCGAGCACAGATATTTTTTCGGGCTGTGAGCTTCTATCGGCAATGCGGTTGGCAATATCGAAACTGCTGTGGGGGCAGCCATCGTCAACGGGATACAAATGCCAGTCCACTTTAGTCCCCTTGCATGCCCATTGAAGTTGAGTCACCTTGGTTAGCAGTGAGTTTTCGCCATTGATATTGGCGGCGCTCTTTTCTAGCAAGCGATGATGTTCTCCCCACATAGCAAAGACAACGCCAATGGAGATAGGTGTGGTTATTTGTCGCAAGTATTTGCGTGATTGCACCAGCTTAACGGCTAATTTAAAGGCAAGAGGGCAATCCTCTCTTTGTGCCAATGAGGCAAGTTGCGCTGGAGAGGTGTGTTTTAGATCCAATAAAGAGTCTGCGAGCTCAAGTAGGCTGATTTGATGCGAAGATTCAGTTAAATCAAATTGGTTGCTAGCCGCGCGATAAATTTGTTGGAGATCTTCTTGGTGCATTTTCATAATGAATCCTTTCATTGATTAGCTCATCCTGAGCGCCAGTAATATTGACACTGCATCAACATTGGGCATGTCTAAAATGTAGTAATAAATGTGCAAAACAGCAAGGTGATATTCCTCTCAGTTTACGGCTATTTAGGTATGACTAAGTTGGTGGCCTCTGTCGCTCAGTTATCTATCTATTTTTAAAAGCTTAATACGGTGGTTCTATGTCATTTTCTTTGGGATCAATCTTGTCTGCATTCTTAGGTTTTTCGGTGACTGAAATAGGTTCTATTTGCCGTTTTTGCAGCGACTCTACTTTTATCTCTTGGGCTTGATTAATACCCCCCTTGCCCAGTAGATTGGTCGCTTGTGGCGCTTCAGTCGGCAGGTTTACATCGGTACTTTTGCTCTCCTTTGCCTGAGACTGAGCTGCAGAAGCAAGCGCCGCGTCAGAAGCATTAATGACTTTATTTTCAGCTTCCTTTTCTAATTGCACTTTAGCGGGTGCCGTAGATTGTGCTGTTGGGGCAAAAGAGGGTGAGTGGGAGAAATTAGCGTCGTAGCCGGAGAGCTTCTTACCCGAAGTTGGTTGCTGTGATTGCACTGTGCTGGGAGTGTAGGTCTGGGTAGGTTGGTCTACCCTGTAATCGATGTTTGCGTCATAGCGGTTGAGGCCTAGTTTGGGGGTGGTGAAGGAGAAAAAGTTTAGTTTCTCTTGCCACAATTGCAGTGCCGTCAGTTCAATATCGAGGTTCTCGTCTATAGCACTGGTAACATCACTAACCTGCATTGCCACCGATAGCTGAGTGTTCGCAGTTTCCAAACGTTGATGTAGTTGTTGCTGTATTTGCGACCAATTAGTCCCCCCAGTTAAGAGGTAACGAGTGCTGTCAGACCAATATTGGTACGCTATCGGGTCCTCTGCCTTATCTGCTGCAATAGCCGCCAGTGATGCAGCCAGTCCAGCCGACTGCCACATCTCTTGTCGAGACACTTTGTTGGGATTACTGAGCAGTACAGCACTTAACTTATGCCAATGGGTAGCTGCTTGTGGATAGCGACCTTTTGCAAGTAGGTAGTTGCCTTTGCTAAAGGGTCGCAATTCAAGGTTCAGCGCTTCTGCAAATGCAGGCTTGCCTGCTGATAACAGCATAAGAGATAAGGCTAGTATAAATCGATATTTATGACTCATCGAACGTCTCCACTAAACATTTACCGGGATGATTGAAACGTGAGTTAAAGCGTACATCACGATATTCCTTGTTTTCTTTGGCTTGATAAAGTTTGCCGTTGACCTTGTAGAGCAAAGCTTCTAGCACACCCGCATTCGTTTTTAAAGTGATGCTTTTTTCATAGGCACTTGATACTTCATAGCGCCCTTCATACCAACCTCGTTGTGGATGATATAGCTCTTGCACCAGTGTTATTAGGCGTTCGGTGTAGTCGGTTTTCCATAGCGCCCACATTTGAAAAGCGACTCGGGTAGAGATAAGAGCAAGCTGGTCGTGGCTACTGCCATCTTCTGCGACGGTGATCCAAGGGGTGCCTAAAGCATAGATAGCGTCATAAACGAAATAGGGTTCGCCGGAGACCACATGTTCCGCTCTCGCGGTGTAGATCCGTTCAATATCCCAGCGACTCTGCTGTACTTGATAGATGGAATCTGCCATTGCTGCTAACGGCACATTGGTATGTTGTGCGTCCAGCGAATGTAGATCGTCGATATCATCCCAGTTAAATTCAAGCCCCAACCATAGATAAGGGGTGCTAAAAACCGGCCTTAGTACATCAAAATAGCGCGGATCTCGGCCATCAAAAAGCAGGTCGATTCCATTAATGGTCGCCACTTCATAAGGCTCGAGTGTCATGGATTTTTTAGGGATTATCTGCCAATCTAAATAACCATATGCAGCATATTCCTCGATACCTAAGCGTCCCTCTTTATAGCTATTAACCTGTCCATTACTGATATTGCCGCCATACAGCTCGCCTTTCTCTGAGACTAGGGCGCAAAAATTCCAACGGAGAACTGCTTTATCGATATATTCAGAAAACTCAGGGTTGTGTTGTTTTGTAATGGCTAATGCAATCAGTAGTCTACCAATATCAATTGCAGACCAACCTAATTCCGCAGCTTGATTGGCGTAGTTAACCATGCTGCCAGAGTGGGTGGAGTAGACTTTATTTGGCACTCCTTGACGTGTTAAAGGCATTTTGACCAGAAAATCTATCACCATAGTGAGTCGTTCGTCATGGGCTTTGGTTGAGATTAACTCGAACTGCAGCGCCGCTTGCAGAGCGATAAGGTAATCGGCCAGTGAGGTCATATCCATCGTTGGATAATTGTCTATGGAGTTAACTAGGCCTGAGGATAGCTGAGTATTATTGGCGAAATACTGCCATGCGGTGTTTGCCCAGCTAAGCTCTTTTTCGGTTAACTCACCGTGTCTACCTTGCCTTATGAACTGAGATCCATTAACGCCAGATACGCCAGACTGCACTCCCTGGTAGACAAGACCACAAGCTTGAAGGCAAAACAGCAATAACAGCAGAACACATTGTCGTAGCATATGACTCCAGTCAGAAAGCTGAATTAGTTTGCTGCAGTCTTTCTCGGTAAGCATTGCCCTTCATATCCAAATGGGCTTTGTAGTGCTTTCTCCCAAAGGCTAGGTGCGGTAGTCGCTTGATACTGTAGTAACTTACCCTGTTTTTTATACAGTAAGATTTCGAGCAAAATACCGTTGTTGTTTGAGGTGAATGTATTAATCAGTCCGGTACCATTCTCAAATATGCCCTCATAAAAGCCTTTTTCTCGGTCGTAAATATGGCTCACGTGGTCAAAAAGAAGATCGGTATATTCGGTGTCCCACAGTACCCACATCCCCATCGCCCCCTTGATCGCCACGGCGGAGTATTGCGGTAAAAAAGCGCCGACCTCAGAAATTGTATTCCAAGCAAAACCATCGGTGTAAATGGTGTCGTAGACGAAGTAGGGTGCCCCGTCGAGTTGATGCTCGGTTCTGGCGGTGATGATGCCAGTTTCTTGATAGCGTTTTTCTTGCACTCGATAGATCTGCAGTGCAAATTCAGCCACCCAAGCATGGCTGTAATTGTTGTCGTGTGCACTATGGTCCGCAGTGACGTCCCAACCGAACTCAATACCATCGAGCACATAACTTTCGGTGACGACGTAGCTATGAGCTTTGAGCCTGCGCGGATCGCGAGTGTCATAGGGAATGTCGTAACCATACATATTAATGGTGGCGTAGGGCTCAGGCATTAGTGCTTGTTTAGTATTAAATCCCCAAAGTTCAAATCCTTTGGCGGCATACTCTTCATAACCCAATCGGCCCTCTTGTAGGTATTGAACTGGCTTACCGGGTTCCAGAAGGGCGCCAAACATGGTGCCGGTTTCATCGACAACGTTACAGAAATTCCACCGCAGTACGGCAGAGTCAATGGCGCTGCCAAATTGAGGGAATCGATGTTTAATAATATGCAGCCAAATGAGCAATCGGCCCAAATCCAATGCGGAATAGCCAATTTCACCGGGTTGGTTTGCATAATCCACCTTGGCCGCATTTTGGGTGTTATATGCCTTGTTGGGTAGCTCACCCATAAACAGGTCAATGGTGTTTAATGTGGCGATAAAACGAATAAAACGGCGATCAAACTCCTCTTTTTCGATAATGCCAAACTCTAGCGCGCTGACCATGCCGGCTAAATAGGATGAGGCGTCCCACCAAGTAACAGAGGGGTAATCATTTACGGCATTAACGAGTCCGGTTGACTCTTGATAGTTATTGACGAAGTACTGCCAAGCGATCGTCGCCATTTCCATCTCTTGCTCAGTAAGGTCTCCTGAGCGTGGTTTGGGAACCTCCCAATGTGTATGACGTTCGACAATATCGTTCGAAAAGCCTTGATAGCTATTACCACACGCAACAAGCAGTAGAGCTAAGCATATGACTAAAGTAAGTTGCATACGCATCCCTCTATAGTTGTTCTTCTACACCGACATTAAGTAAGGCGCCATTTTGAATGTAAGCCAGCGACTCTAAAACAATACCGTTGGTATTGGCGGTAGTGGCTTTATTGGCTTTGCCGGTTGTCTCATATACACCTGAGTACCAGCCTTTACTGTCGGAATACAGTTCATCGACACCCGCTATCAGTACGTCGGCATAAGCGGTGTCATATAGGGCGTACCAGCCGAAGGCGGCTTTGGTTGAAAGGGTTTTAAACTCAGAGGCATCTGCGCCAGTATCTGTGATGGTGTTCCATTCTTTACCATCAGAGAACACAGTGTTGTAAACAAAGTAGGGGGCTTGGTCGATATGATCCTCGCTGACGGCGGTGATAATGCCAGAGCGTTTATAGCGCTGTTCCTGAGCCTTATAAACACGAAAAGCAAAAATTTTGGACACACTATCAGCGCCAAATTCGATGCTATCGAGAATGTATGATTCACTGACCACGTAATTATGCGCGTGATACTTGGCTGGGTCGCGGCTATCGGTTGGCACCTCAATACCGTCAATCGTAATCAGTTTCAAATAGTCAGCGTACTTTAACGCATTGAACACATCCCGCCCCATCAAGCTGAGTGCTTTTGCTGCATACTCTTCGTAACCAATACGCCCCTCTTGTACTAGCTCAAGACCGGTACCTGATTTCGCGGGTCTGGAGCCAAATAAATAACCATCTTTAGTCATTACGCCCACCTGCCAGTGCTGCAGAACGCTGTTGACCTGTTTGTTAAACTTGGGATATTGCCAAACTAAAATGTTCATCGGCACCAGAATTCGACCGATATCGATAGCTGACCAACCAATGCCGTTTTCATCTTTGACAGGTTTATTGGTGTAGTCCACCATCTGTAAAGTTTGAGTGTTGTAGGCTTTATTGGGTAATTGGTCTTTAACTAGCGGTAAGCGGGATAGGGTCACTAATGCCTTTTCTATCTTGAGGTTGAACTCATCAAAACTAATCACATTGAGCCTATGGGCAGAAATGAGCGCCATAAGATAGGAGGCGGTATCCCACATCGTCGTTGAGGGATAACCATCTACAGAGTTCACCAAACCGGTGTTATCTTGATAGTTGTTTTCAAAGTACTGCCAAGCAGTTTTTGCCCACTGAAACTCTTGGTCGGTTAAGACTCGAGTCTTTCGAAAGGGAATAGGCTCTGCTGGAGCAAATGAAAGATTGCCCATTACCTGATTGTATTCACGAGTTTCGATGCTGAAAGCAACGGCTAAAGCAGTAAACAGCCCCGCTAAGAATACAATGTGGTGACGGGCTTTAACGAATGAACTACTCGATTCCATAATCCAACTCCTTGGTTGTTTCTATCGTGGTGGATACATCGTCTGTTGGGGGGGACCAGCATGCTGCGGCGATCATGCCCCACATGGCCATCATGTTATTAATGGTCCAAAAACTATTGAGAATTAAACCGCCAAGTGAATAATTACCAAATGAGTGGCTGCTGTAGGCGTACCAAGCAAAAATCATACTAGCGAAACTCAATAAAAAAACAGCGATTTGCGGAGCAACTAGGTGGAGGAAAAAGCCTTGTTGTCGATTTTTTGGGGTGGTCGGGAAGCTAATTTTCTTACCGCGCAGTACGGTCCATAAGGCCCGTAAGTTGACCGGAAAGAAAGAGAGGAAATTGGTTTTGCCTGCGTAGCCAGCGACCCCCCAAGTACCGACCATCATGGCTAGTTCGGCAGTGATCACAAAGGGTAAGAAGTGCATATAAAACGTGGTGTCATAGGCGCTAACGGGAGCAATACTGGTAAGAAAATACACAATAGGGCAAGCAAGGAAGATAATATTCCAAATAGCCGATAGATTTGACCAAAAACTGGCGCCATACATGAGCTTTTGCTTCAGGTTCATGCCTTTTTTTAACAGTGGATTGTCATTCATAAAGATGTCAATTGCACCACCTGAGTACTTAAAGCGTTGTACCGTCCAGCTCTGCAGATCTTGTGGTGACAGCATTTTACTTTCTACTTGCGTATGCTGAATTGAGCGCCACTCGCGCTCGGTATCACCGTGCAGAATGAGTGAGGTATAGATATCTTCTGAAACGTGGAATTTGTAGGGGGTAAACTCAGTATCGAAGATGATCTCTTGGCGTAAGTTAGTGGATATATCGTTATCGACCCTCTTCTCTTTTGTGAGTTTGCGGATCTGCTTTTCTACTGCTTCATGCTCTTGGCTGATCTGCTTGCTATAGCTGCGTAACGCCGCTTCCATTACCGCTTCTCGGCGGTGTATCGAGCCTGCTCCGCAGCAAAATGACGCATTGGCCCAATTACGACGGCGCTGAATGACGTCATAGAACATTTGTGGATCATTTGCATAGGGGTCGCGGCCTAACGTCACTGGGCCGTAGATTTTTTCAAACGCGCTACCAAGCCAGCCTACTGGTGTGCCTAAGCGTTTCTTTAGCCACGCAGGGAGCCGTTCACCGGCGGGCAGGTCAAAAAACCACTGTGGTGTTTGTACCCAAGCCACATCTGGATCTTTAAAGTAACCTAAGGTATTTTCTAAGATACTAGGGAAGGGGCGAGTATCTGCATCACAAATAACGATAAAGTCGCCATAGGTCTGCTCTAACGCATTACGTAAATTCCCCGCTTTGTAGCCGACGTTATTATCGCGAGTGATATATTCAACTCCCATGTCGGCGGCTAGTTGCGCCATTTCGGGGCGTCTGCCGTCATCGAGTATAAAGATCCTCATCTCTATCTCATGAGGATAACGAACCTTTAGCGCATCTCTAATACTCAGAGCGACGAGTTCCGGCTCCTCGTCATAAGTGGGAAACATGATGTCGACCCCGATAGGCCTATCGTCCAGCGGATCATTTATGCACTCATTAATGGTGGCTGGTGGGCTTTTGATAGGCTCATCTGCCGTTTTCCATAAATTGAAGGCAAATAGGACGGAACCAACAAAGGCGCAAGATTCGGCAAAGGCCAAAGGCAGTGAAAACCACATTGCATCGTAGTTGAGCGCAAAGCCCCAACGCCAAACCAAGTACCATACTCCTAGTGCAATGTTACACGTCGCCAAATATTGATATAGCAACTCCCGCGAAGGACTGTAGCTTGCAGGTTGAGGTGGAGTGCGTTTCTCAAACTCATTGAAGTAAAAATCCATTTTCTTATCTCCGTGCACTTATTGGTAAGGCACATATCCATCTTCCTAGCAGCATTGAGTCGGGCTCTGTCGACTAAACGGTTATTGTTTACTTGGTTAGCTGGCGCTACGCTCTAGCCTTAATGTATTGCGATTTTGGTGCGAAAAATATTCCAATTTGTCGGATAACTGTTGAATGATCTTCAATCCCCTTCGGCTTTGTAGCCAGGTTTCTGGATCATCCGCTACCGGTTCAACAAAATCAGTGCTGAGTAAGTCTTCAAGCACATCATTAGACATGGATTGACCAAAATCCGATATCTCGACGATAAGAACGTTGGCGCTACTCAGGTACGATGTTGCTTCGAACTTGTCACCGTCCCTGTTGCCATAGGCATGCTCAAAAACATTGTTAACGACTTCAACTAAGCAAAGCTCCATCTGCCCGACTATCGACTCATCAAGTCCTAGGCTATTCCAGTAGGGCACAATATCTTCAGCGACCTCTCTGGATGCCTCTAAGCTACTAAGGTATTGTTTGTGAAACGTCCCTGTGCTCACATCCATAAGTTAGCCCTATTTAATTTGCTGTAGCGGCGTTGGGTCTGCCTTTGGTGACTGCAGAGTGCTGTAAATTTCGTTAATGCTCGCTCTACCCGTCAAGGGTCTAGAAACGTTACGATTTTTAAGAATGTGTACGTATTGGCAATCGGCCAGCAGTTGGGTATAGCCGTCGTGGCCTAGCAGGTAATCACCAAACATGGTTTTATTGGCAATGTAGGCGTCATCAGCCAAATGAATGTAATCACAAATTAGGGTGTTGCTGACTAAGCTTTTGGCATCAACTCTACAGTTAGCACCGACAACAGCTGGGCCGATAATGGTTGCACCGTTTTGGATCTCGCAGCCACTGCTTATAATTACCGGAGGGGTAATTTTACATTTAGAGATATCGATTTGAGTATTAATGCCCACCCAAACACCCGGTGAGAGCTGTGTGCCAGGAATCGGGTAACCCTTCACTTTCCCGTTTAAAATATCGCTAGTCACCTCCCAAACATCTTTGACTTTACCGACATCTAGCCACTGAAAGTCCATGTTCACCGCATAAAAATGTGCTTTTCTTTCCACAAGAAGAGGGAACAGGTCGCTGCCGATATCGAACTCGACATCTTTAGGGATAAAATCAAAAATAGCAGGCTCGAAGATATAGATCCCAGTATTGATCTTGTTAGATAGTGCCTCTGACTCCAGTGGCTTTTCTTGGAAGCTAACCACCTGTTCATATTTGTCGGTAACAACCACACCGTATTTACAGACCTCTGATGAGGGCACTTCACGGGTGATAATCGTTGCCAGACCACCGTGGCTTTTATGCTGAGCGACGGCTTGCTTAAGATCGAGATCAATCCATGCATCGCCACATACAACGACAAATGTTTCATCAAAAAAACCTGAGAAATCTTGTACTTTTCGCATGCCGCCAGCAGATCCGAGCGCTTGACTGACAAATTTTCCAGCGACCTCTTTTGCTTCATATGAATAGGACAACTGCACATTGAAATGGTGACCATCGCCAAAGTAATTTTCGATGATTTCGGCTAGGTGACTGGTATTGATCACTATTTTATCTATGCCATTTTTAGCGAATAATTGGATCATTGACTCCATTACCGGTTTACCCAATATTGGTACCATCGGCTTTGGGATCGCGTAAGATATCGGCTTAATACGAGTGCCTTTCCCTGCGGCTAGAATCATTCCTTTCATAACATCTACCTCTTTAAGCGGTTGGAGCCAGAGCATCTTCAATTGTTGGGTGGCTCAAAATGAGCTTGTCCATACGCGTTAGCTTGAGAAGATCGGTGACTGGTTTTTGCGGGTTAACAATGCTAATTTTGGTGTTGCGCAGCATCTTGTAGGCGCCCATTACAGCCCCTAGACCACTGCTATCCATAAAGCGAACTTCACCCAAATCAAGCACTAAGTGCGTGCGAACATTGCCTTTGATTTGCTCTAGCTGCTCTCTAAATGCCGGAGCCAGCTTTGCGTCAAATCTGCCTTCGTTAACTTGAACTATGGTGTATTGGCCTTTCTCAATAATATCAAATTGCATAATATTTCCTCTTTATTCACCTTGCCATTCAAGGACAAGGAGGCTTATGTCATCATCAAATTGCGCCGCGCCACACCATGCGCTAACTGTTGAAACTATGGTGTCGGTCTGCGTATCGCCGGGCTGATTACTCAGCGCTAGAACGAGTTGTTTTAGTCCAACCTCTGAGTACTGGTTTTTTTGTTGGTCTTCCGCTTCTGTTATGCCATCTGAATAGAGGAAAACCCTATCATTAGGCTTAAGCTGTACTTGCTCTGTTTGGTATTCAGCAAAGTCGAACATGCCAGCAACAAAGCTGTCCTGTGCGATAAATTCACAGTGACTTTCTGATTTTTGTAGCCAGATCATTGGTGGATGTCCTGCAAATGAGTAGGTGAGTAAGCCGCTTTTGGTATTTAAAACGGCATACACCATAGTGAAGTAAAGGTTATTTTGGTCTTGGCTTATGTAGCTTTGATTGAGGTGCGCAATCACTTCGCTGGGTTCGATAAGGCTATAAAAAGGGTCGGTATCTTTTTTACGTTTTACATTCGAGGCGGTACCGGAATTTGAACTGATGCTTTGTTGAATAGAGAACGACATTAAGGCTGAGGCGACGCCGTGACCCGCCACGTCAAACAGGTAAATTGCAATATGCTCTTCGTCTAACTGCATACAGCCAAGCATATCGCCGCCAATCTGTGCGCTAGGAATATGGGTATAGTTAATTTCAACGCCCTTAAAACGGGTTTGGTTAGGTAGCATGCGTTGAATGAGCTCACTGGCGGATTCTAAATCTTGTTTAATGGTCGCATAAGCACAATCGAGTTCGATGTTCTTGGCAACGAGTTGATTGTGCAGCTCTAATGTTCTAAACCCAGCTTTGATCCTTGCATCCAGTTCATTGATATTAGTATCTTTTGCAACGAAGTCGTCGGCGCCGGCGTTAATACCTTCAACAATGGATTCTTTATCATCACGACCCGAGAGCAATACGAAAAATATGTAGCGGTTATATTCGGCGGATTTTAGTTGATAGCAGAGTTCGATACCGTTTAATTCTGGCATCATCCAATCACTGAGCACGAATTGAATATCAGGGTGCGAGTCTAGTTGGGTTAACGCGTCTAAACCATGTTTAGCGGTCACGACTCGGTATCCACGGGAAGATAACATCTGTGACATCATCATCAACATGACTTTGTTGTCTTCTACGAGTAGGATCTCTTTAGTCAAAGCGGCAGCCTCCATGCTGATAGTTCCCAACGAGCGACATCTTTAAATGCGCTGCTGTTCAAATAAATCCATTTACTTCCCAAAAGTCTAGACGTGAAATTCAGATACAACAAGAAAGCGCACGATACTATTTAAAGTAATCGTGCGAGCTATTGTTTTTTCTATTTAAAATTAGGCGAGTATAGCGCTGTAGTTATACTGAATCGTTAACTTGGATGTTCGAATAAACCTTAATCTTTAATGCTTGCTTTGATCCTTAGGTGCCGATTTGAACATCCCGCTGGTGGTTTTCCTGGGGTGTCTTTACGTTCTGATAGAAGATGTCTTATTGCCATAATGGGATGAGGCAGCATCATTCTCGGGCCTGCATAGATCATTATTTCTCTAGTTTTGGCTTTCATATGGGGTTTATAACAATGCACCGGGCATTTATTGCAAGTGGGCTTATCTTGTCCGTAAGGGCATCTATCTAATCGGATATGAGCATACTCAGTGAAATCTTGGCAATCTTGGCACAAGCCATCAGTAGCGCTTTCATGGTGTGCTTTGCAGTATATTTCCACCATAGCAAAGAGGGTTCTAAACTCCCTAAGCAATTTGCCCTTTAAAAGTTGTTCGAAAGCCATGGTATACCTTAGTGAGCTACTGGGTTATTGACATCATAAAAGTCTACAGCGTGACAAACAAAATTCATGTTTGAAAATTTGAAGGTGCGCACAAAATAGTGCTTTTAAATGCAGTTTAGTTCTCGGTTAGCCATTTTAATCAAAATAGACTGAATGTTCGCTAATAAGGTGCATTTTGGCTAAATTTAGCCGATATAGTGCACTATTTTTGATACCCGGTTAAAAATGAGATATAAATACTTGATTTTATGAGAGAGAATGCATTAATAATAACGTTCTATTTTCGCGCGTTTTTTTAATGCATAAAAAGACTCACATTTTGAGTCTCTGGCTAACCACTGGTGGAACATAATGAAAGTAATTGCCATTATTTTGCTCGTTATCATAGGCGTTTATCTCTATAAGCGTACTCAGCGACTAGCAAATGAAGAAAATGATAAAAGAGCTCAAGATGAACAAGCCGCGAGTGAAGCGGTTGAGGCAGAAGTAAAAGACGTGACTCCAGATACGATGGGTGAGATATCGAGCCCGTCAGATGAAGGGGTGAGCTTTGATAAAAAGCTTGATATTGAAGGTGAGGTTGTTGAAATCATGCCAGAGCCAGAGCCAGAGCCAGAGCCAGAGCCAGAGCCAGAGCCAGAGCCAGAGCCAGAGCCAGAGCCAGAGCCAGAGCCAGAGCCAGAGCCAGAGCCAGAGCCAGAGCCAGAGCCAGAGGTTGATTTAGCTTGGGCGAATGCCAAGTTAACCCAGGCCATTGCTGACACCACTGCAGCAACAGATACCGCGGCGCAATATACGGCCATGTCTGTGGCAGTTGCTGAGTGTTATAAGCAGCGTAAACAAGCTGATTATGTAACGTATGGTGCGAGCTTGTCTAAGCGTTATACGGCATTTTTTACCGTTTATGCCGCTGAAACTAAAGCCGATAGCCCTGAGACTGAAGTCAAAGGGGTTGGCCTAATGCATATGTCGACTTTACTTAACGATAATGCTGAGTTTGATGCTGCTATCGAGATATGCAAAACAGCCATTAAACACGGTGTAAGTGATGGTACCGTGACAGGCTTTGAAGGTCGTATTACCCGCATAGAAAAGGCTAAAGCAAAAGCAAATAAATAAAGTGATAGCAGTAAAGTTCATACTCCGCTGTTGAAGCGGTGTAGAATAAGCTGAGTAGCTTACTAAAAGGCGAACATTTGTTCGCCTTTTTTATTTAGAGGACCCTTAGCATGAAACTCCGTCTAGTCTGTTTCATTTCATTATTATCTCTTGGTTTAACAGCGTGCACAGATTCACCCGAGTGGACACTACTCTATTATCCCAACGCGGCAGCAAAGCCGAGTGTCGAGCAATCTGGTGAGTTTATCAGTGGTTACTATGCATCGGTTGAACAATGCCATGCTAAAGGCAAAGGCTTATTGCGCTTGAGTGGCGATAACAATGCAGAATATGTCTGCGGCCATCTATGTGTTGCCGATGAAACAGCACTGGTTTGTCAAAACCTAGTATCATCTGCCCAATAACTGGCTGTCGATGACTGTCACAGGTCGTTCCAATATAACAGAGTCGTGAGCGTCAGCTAGATGAAACTAAATGCTATTAAGTTAGAGCGTGAAACCTTGAGCTTGTCGGTGCAAGCTGATATTGATTTTGAACTGTTTGCCGACTTTGCAGAAGCATTTGCACAAGCGATAGATTGCACAGTGGTAGAAAGACAATGGGGAGCCGATAGGCATCAATGGTTATTGGAGTTTGAAGGCGCCCACTTGCAACTGCATTATGAGTTTTATGGCGACATATGTTGGCTTTCCACTGAGAAAGAAGACGAGTTCGATGTGCTGGTCTATTTAGCCGAGCTGATGAAGCCCTACTTAGCATCACAAATATAGCATCAGCATGAGTTACACCTAGTCACCTTTAGCTAGAGCATGAATAAATGAATAGAATAGAGCCCATTAAGACCGCGATAGTCACCGCAGATGAAGATTCAGCATTTCATTATCAAGCGTTGACACCGGATCTTATATTGACCGCCATTGAAACGTTAGGCATCTACCCTGAAACGGGCTTGCTGGCACTCAATAGTTACGAAAACCGAGTCTATCAATTCCGTTGTGATAGCGGTCAGCGTTATGTGGTGAAGTTTTACCGGCCTGAGCGCTGGTCAGATCAACAGATCCAAGAGGAGCATGACTTTTCTGCGGCGCTGGTGGAGGAAGAGGTACCAATTGCCACCCCTGTTATTGTTGATGGGCGATCCCTGCACGAATATAAAGGCTTTAGGTTTGCGCTATTTCCCTCTATTGGCGGTCGAGCATTTGAAGTTGATAACCTCGAGCAGTTAGAGTCAGTTGGTCGTTTTATTGGTCGTATTCACCAGTTCTCGAAACAGGCAGATTTTGCCTATCGCGATACGATGTCACCGCAGTTACTGGGTGATGACTCACTTAAGTGGCTAAAAGAGTCCGGTCACATCCCAAGAAGCCTAGCATTACCCTATTTTACCGTGGTTGAGCAAATCCTAGAGAAATCTAGCGCGATGTGGCAGCCAAAGAAATACGCTAACATTCGGCTCCATGGTGATCTGCACCCAAGCAATATATTGTGGACACCTGACGGCCCAGGCTTTGTCGATTTAGATGACGCGAAAATGGGGCCCGCGGTACAAGATATTTGGATGATGCTAGCAGGTGATAGGCAGCAGCAGACTTTGCAACTCGAAGTGCTACTGGAGTCTTACGAAGAGTTTTGTGAGTTCGATACCCGAGAGTTACAGCTCATAGAGCCTTTAAGAGCGATGCGGATGTTACATTACAATGCATGGTTAAGCCGTCGCTGGGCTGACCCGGCGTTTCCTATGAATTTCCCATGGTTTGCGGAAGATAAATACTGGGAACAGCAAATCTTAGCTTTCAAAGAGCAGTTGGCCGCACTAGATGAGCCACCCTTAAGTCTGATGCCACAATATTAAGTTTGTGATAACTCTCATCTTGTAACAAAAAAATGAACTTATGCACTTGAGCTCGACTCAAAATGGCATTAAATTATCCTGAAAATAATTCAAGATGCATTAAGCATCACCAAGGAATTCACATGAAAAAAACATTATTGGTCGCATTAGCATTTTTAGTCGCGCCTATGGCTGCAATGGCAGCAGATTACAAAGAGGGTGTTCATTACACCGTTGTTAATGAAGGCCCTGCAACTGCAAAGCCTGAAATTACCGAGTTTTTCTCTTTCTATTGTCCACATTGCTACACCTTTGCAAAATCAGAAGTGCCTAAAATTAAGGCTAGCTTACCTGAAGGGGTTGTTTTCAAACAAAACCACGTTGATTTCATCAATGGCAACATGGGCGTGGAAATGTCTCGTGCTTTTGCCGTGGCACATCAGCTAAAAGTGGATGGGAAAATGGAAACTGCCATTTTCTCAGCCATTCACGACAAGAAGCAGCATTTTACTAATCGTGATGATGTAAAAGCTATTTTTGTGGCCAATGGCGTAGATGGGAAAGCATTCGATGCAGCGGCAAACTCATTCATGGTGAACGCGCAAATGTCGAAAATGAAGCGTGCTACTCAGAATGCCAAGATTTCTGGCGTACCAGCACTAGTCGTTAATGGTAAGTACCGTGTAGAAACCGGTGCAATCAAGTCATACGACGAACTACTTGATATCGCATATTACCTCACCACAATGAAGTAAATGCGTCCTCGCGAGTATTGAGGAGCCTGAGGGCTCCTTTTTTGTGCCTGCGGCAAATCGCAGCCATAAAAAAACCGTGCTTCTTGGTCGCAAGAAACACGGCTACGGAGCTAAAAAGCTCAACGTTACCCTGAGTAACCCCTAAACGGTAACAGGGTGTCAAAAAATTGGCAAGCGACATTTTTATGCTGGTCGGTATTAGATATTTGATTTGGGGAAAGAAATTACAGTTTACTTAAATCAGATTAAAATTTTTACAATTTATTTTCGATCTGATGAAACCTTCATGGTAAAACATCTGTCCAACTAGAACATATAACAACATACAAAAAGTTGTCGGGAGGTCTTGTGAGAGTTTTTCCTGTCTATGCACCAAAGCTAATCGTTAAACACGCGCGTATCTTTTTAACTGGGGTGATCTGGGTAAAAGACCTAGGTCGAATTGAATTTGATAAAGGGCGATTCTTATTACCAAGGAAGAGCTTACCAAAAGTTAAGCAAGCTATATTGGAACTCAATGAGTTAATTGAGACGCAAAATAGTGACATGCAGATGGCATAATAACGGCCTTATGCATTGGCCATCGGTAACATCGCAGCATGGTTTTATCGCGAGTAGTCGATTTGGAACATCAAAGCGGATGCTCGCAGCTCCATAGGATATATCGAAAGGCTGAGCTTAATTGCTCAGATCCACTTTATGGCTAGTAATCATTTTCGCAGGTGTCGCTATGTGAGCATATTTAGCGACACAGCTGCAAAAATAACGATTACGTAAACTCACCTAAAAAGGTTAGCCAACCTCTTCGTTAAGCAAGCCAACCAAACCGGTTACTTTTTCGTTCCAAGAATTCAATTCTTGTTGTAACTGTTGGTTTTGTTCTGTCAAACTGCTGCTCGACTGTTTCTCTTCTTCAAGCTCCATTTTAAGTAGCTCAATCGTTTCAAGCGCAGCTTGGATTTTTGTTTCCAATTTTGACAATAGTTCAAGGCTCATGGCGAGTCCCTTTGGTAGCATGATGATAGCTCCGATTCTAGCAGCGAGGGGGTCTTAGTGAATAGTTAATTATGCTAAATTGACTAAAATCTTATGATAATAGTTGTGAGATTGGCCTTTTTTTGTACTTATTACTAAGTCGTTAGTATTCTTCCCTTTATTTCTACAGGAATTACAGGCATGTGGGCCAATATCTTAATGCTTACTCCGTTGGTGTTAACCTTAGTGTTAGCTCTAGTTTTGCGACGTACGCTTGTTGCCTTAGGGGCCGGTATTATCTCTGGCGCACTTATTATCAGCGAATTTAATCCAGTTAATACGGCTGTGTACTTATCGTCAAAAGCTTGGATGCAATTTTACGCTAATGGTCAGTGGCAAGCTTGGCATCTTAACGTGCTGGCTGCGATGGTACTGCTGGGCGTGATGACACAACTGCTTGCCAGAGGTGGGGCGGTGAAATCATTTGCTGATTGGTTATATCATCGCATTCAAAGCGGTCGGCAAGCGCGAGTGGGCGTGGTGGTGTTGGGTTGGATGGTGTTTATTGATGGGATCTTTAGCTGCCTCGCAGTGGGTCATGTATGCCAGCCACTCAGCCAGCGATATAATATGAGCAAGGAGCAGATCGCTTATCTCGTCGATTCCAATGCCTCCCCCTTGTGTGCATTACTGCCATTTTCCAGTTGGGGCCCCTATGTTATGGCTATTTTAGCCAGCATCACACTATTGCCTCTCTCACCGCTGGAATCTTTTATTGAAATCGCAAAACTCAATTTTTATGCTATTACAGTGATTATATTGTCGCTATTGGTTGCCTGGTTTGGCATCGGTTTTACCTACACCGGGGTAACTGAACAAGATATTACCGAAGTTGAAGCGGGTAACCCATGGTTATTAGGAGTTCCTATGGCGAGCCTGTTGGTTGCGTCCGTGGGCTTTACGTTATGGTCGGGGGCGGCTAACTCTCAATCAGCTGATATTACTCAGTGGATCACCTCGGCAGATATTGGCGCCGCCATGCGCGATGCGTGTATTTTAGCGACGACTATCGCGGTATTGATGTTGAAGCTTTCCGGGCGAACAGCTTTTCAGCTCGTGGTTGACATATTTGTCGGCATTAAGATCATTAGTTTTGCGATATCGATTCTGCTATTTACCTGGATGATTGGCGCGGTGATTGCTGATTTAGGCGTGTCCAAGTTATTGGCAGGTTGGGCGGAGCAATTTATCTCAAGCAATTTGCTCGTCGCTGGCATATTTATTCTATGCGCTGTGATGGCATTCACCACTGGCTCAAGCTGGGGTACGTTCGCGATAATGATCCCCATCGGTGCTGAAATCGCCGCTGCAGTGGATATCGTGTTATTGCTGCCGGTGTTAAGTGCGGTGATGGCAGGCTCTGTATTTGGCGACCACTGCTCTCCGATATCTGACACCAGTGTCATTAGCGCGACCAGTTCAGGTTGTGAACCCCATGCACATGTGGTGACTCAGCTTCCCTTTGCAATGATCGCGGCATTAAGTGCGCTTATCGGTTTTCAGTTAATTAACCTCGGCATTGCCGCTATATGGAGTTGGTTAGTGGTATTGATTAGCGCCGCAACGCTGCTTGGCTTGTATCATAAGCTCAGCACTTATGAGGCTAACTTTACCGTTAAGGCGTAATCTTGAAGTGCTGAAAGCTTGCATCACTGTCGGCCTTGTGTTCATGATTAAATAGAGAGCGGTAAGCCTGCTAGCAGTGAGAAATCTGTAGTGAAACGATATTTACTAAAAGTGATGATATGCTAGCCCTCTAACGAATTAATCAGGTGATATTGATGGCGCTGTTTTTAAGTCTGTCCAACCCAATGTGTAAAATGCTTAAGCAGCCCCTTGAGCGAATGACAGACGCCGATGGCAACAATCCCGGTGTGCAGTCCATTAGTACCAATGCCAATCGTGTGAGCTGGCAAGGGCAGGTTATTCACTTGTCGGGTCGTCAGTGGCAGCCCTACGATGATGGTAGTTGGGTAGTGGTATTTATGGAGTCTTATAGTCGTTATTGCATGGTGCTTCACTACCCATTCAAGCCCAAATGGGAACAGCTACAGATAGATTTTTATAACCATTGGAAATTACATGCAGTTGGTTGGTTTCGAGCCGAAGGGATCATAACAAACGATGATGATGGTATGCAGATACTCGATAATATTGAGCATTATTTTGAGCAAACCAAGCTGCATTGTTTTCGCAATTTAGACCGCAGCATCGGCGCTCATGTCGCAGAGGTACAGTACTATCTGCAATCACTGTTTGAAGATCATCAACCACGCTATTTTGACAGCGAGGAGGCATGGGAGCTGAGTATGTATATCAATCAACAGCCGCGAAAAATCAATGGCCAGCGCAGCAAAAAGCATCAGTTCTTTCCGGTAGAGCGTTTTATCGAAGATAGTTTATATCGCTTCGCAAGCGGGGTTAGCATCAGTGCATACCCGAATGTTGAGCCGGGGAATTTCCCTTGCCCTTATCCAGAAAAACCGATACTACGATTGCTGAAGTGATTGAATAACTCGGGAGTGTGAGCTTAACGATTCAATATTTTGATTTTAAATATCGCTCATATGCTTTATTTGAAATCTTTTTTTTCACACGCTGTAGCGTGTAAAAACCTGTTTAACGGCTATAGCGTGTAAAGTGGGTTTAGGAATTGTTTCTAATCGGTAAAGCTATCAAGAAGGTGATCAACTCAAAGCAGCTTAGCGCGTATCTCAAAGATGTACGATTGAATATAAAATTGTCGCAAGGCAAAGTAGCGAGTAAGGTAGGTATTCGTCAGGATACGATTTCAAGCTTTGAGCAAAACCCCGATCCCACCAAATTAGAAACGTTATTTAAGATTTTATCAGCTTTAAATCTTGAGCTAGACATTAAGGTTAGGAATCCAGAACTGACGAGTAAGCTATTGGACGATAGAACCATGAACTCAGACCGTGAATGGAAGGAAGGGTGGTAATGGCTGTTCTCGATGTTTATATAGTCGACATGAAAGTATGACATGTCGACAGAACACAGAAACATCGACATGTACTTAACTCTTAGGTCTAGGAAGCTTGTTAGCTGTCTCAGACGGCCTTGAAAACAATCCACATTCAGATCCAGAACGTAGAATAGAGTTTTCGGCAGCTTGATACTGCCGACGAAACCTTAAAGCCCTTTATTTGTGGCCTTGTTTTCAAGGCCGTCTGAGACAGCTAACAAGCTTCCTAGACCTAAGAGTTAAGTACATGTCGATGTTTCTGTGTTCTGTCGACATGTCATACTTTCATGTCGACTATATAAACATCGAGAACAGCCATTACCACCCTTCCTTCCATTCACGGTCTGAGTTCATGGTTCTATCGTCCAATAGCTTACTCGTCAGTTCTGGATTCCTAACCTTAATGTCTAGCTCAAGATTTAAAGCTGATAAAATCTTAAATAACGTTTCTAATTTGGTGGGATCGGGGTTTTGCTCAAAGCTTGAAATCGTATCCTGACGAATACCTACCTTACTCGCTACTTTGCCTTGCGACAATTTTATATTCAATCGTACATCTTTGAGATACGCGCTAAGCTGCTTTGAGTTGATCACCTTCTTGATAGCTTTACCGATTAGAAACAATTCCTAAACCCACTTTACACGCTATAGCCGTTAAACAGGTTTTTACACGCTACAGCGTGTGAAAAAAAAGATTTCAAATAAAGCATATGAGCGATATTTAAAATCAAAATATTGAATCGTTAAGCTCACACTCCCGAGTTATTCAATCACTTCAGCAATCGTAGTATCGGTTTTTCTGGATAAGGGCAAGGGAAATTCCCCGGCTCAACATTCGGGTATGCACTGATGCTAACCCCGCTTGCGAAGCGATATAAACTATCTTCGATAAAACGCTCTACCGGAAAGAACTGATGCTTTTTGCTGCGCTGGCCATTGATTTTTCGCGGCTGTTGATTGATATACATACTCAGCTCCCATGCCTCCTCGCTGTCAAAATAGCGTGGTTGATGATCTTCAAACAGTGATTGCAGATAGTACTGTACCTCTGCGACATGAGCGCCGATGCTGCGGTCTAAATTGCGAAAACAATGCAGCTTGGTTTGCTCAAAATAATGCTCAATATTATCGAGTATCTGCATACCATCATCATCGTTTGTTATGATCCCTTCGGCTCGAAACCAACCAACTGCATGTAATTTCCAATGGTTATAAAAATCTATCTGTAGCTGTTCCCATTTGGGCTTGAATGGGTAGTGAAGCACCATGCAATAACGACTATAAGACTCCATAAATACCACTACCCAACTACCATCATCGTAGGGCTGCCACTGACGACCCGACAAGTGAATAACCTGCCCTTGCCAGCTCACACGATTGGCATTGGTACTAATGGACTGCACACCGGGATTGTTGCCATCGGCGTCTGTCATTCGCTCAAGGGGCTGCTTAAGCATTTTACACATTGGGTTGGACAGACTTAAAAACAGCGCCATCAATATCACCTGATTAATTCGTTAGAGGGCTAGCATATCATCACTTTTAGTAAATATCGTTTCACTACAGATTTCTCACTGCTAGCAGGCTTACCGCTCTCTATTTAATCATGAACACAAGGCCGACAGTGATGCAAGCTTTCAGCACTTCAAGATTACGCCTTAACGGTAAAGTTAGCCTCATAAGTGCTGAGCTTATGATACAAGCCAAGCAGCGTTGCGGCGCTAATCAATACCACTAACCAACTCCATATAGCGGCAATGCCGAGGTTAATTAACTGAAAACCGATAAGCGCACTTAATGCCGCGATCATTGCAAAGGGAAGCTGAGTCACCACATGTGCATGGGGTTCACAACCTGAACTGGTCGCGCTAATGACACTGGTGTCAGATATCGGAGAGCAGTGGTCGCCAAATACAGAGCCTGCCATCACCGCACTTAACACCGGCAGCAATAACACGATATCCACTGCAGCGGCGATTTCAGCACCGATGGGGATCATTATCGCGAACGTACCCCAGCTTGAGCCAGTGGTGAATGCCATCACAGCGCATAGAATAAATATGCCAGCGACGAGCAAATTGCTTGAGATAAATTGCTCCGCCCAACCTGCCAATAACTTGGACACGCCTAAATCAGCAATCACCGCGCCAATCATCCAGGTAAATAGCAGAATCGATATCGCAAAACTAATGATCTTAATGCCGACAAATATGTCAACCACGAGCTGAAAAGCTGTTCGCCCGGAAAGCTTCAACATCAATACCGCGATAGTCGTCGCTAAAATACACGCATCGCGCATGGCGGCGCCAATATCTGCCGAGGTGATCCACTGAGTAATATCAGCTGATTGAGAGTTAGCCGCCCCCGACCATAACGTAAAGCCCACGGACGCAACCAACAGGCTCGCCATAGGAACTCCTAATAACCATGGGTTACCCGCTTCAACTTCGGTAATATCTTGTTCAGTTACCCCGGTGTAGGTAAAACCGATGCCAAACCAGGCAACCAATAGCGACAATATAATCACTGTAATAGCATAAAAATTGAGTTTTGCGATTTCAATAAAAGATTCCAGCGGTGAGAGAGGCAATAGTGTGATGCTGGCTAAAATAGCCATAACATAGGGGCCCCAACTGGAAAATGGCAGTAATGCACACAAGGGGGAGGCATTGGAATCGACGAGATAAGCGATCTGCTCCTTGCTCATATTATATCGCTGGCTGAGTGGCTGGCATACATGACCCACTGCGAGGCAGCTAAAGATCCCATCAATAAACACCATCCAACCCAACACCACCACGCCCACTCGCGCTTGCCGACCGCTTTGAATGCGATGATATAACCAATCAGCAAATGATTTCACCGCCCCACCTCTGGCAAGCAGTTGTGTCATCACGCCCAGCAGTACCATCGCAGCCAGCACGTTAAGATGCCAAGCTTGCCACTGACCATTAGCGTAAAATTGCATCCAAGCTTTTGACGATAAGTACACAGCCGTATTAACTGGATTAAATTCGCTGATAATAAGTGCGCCAGAGATAATACCGGCCCCTAAGGCAACAAGCGTACGTCGCAAAACTAGAGCTAACACTAAGGTTAACACCAACGGAGTAAGCATTAAGAT
This sequence comes from Shewanella abyssi, assembly GCF_023284025.1. GTDB lineage: Bacteria > Pseudomonadota > Gammaproteobacteria > Enterobacterales > Shewanellaceae > Shewanella > Shewanella abyssi. Next base: position 56,682 of record NZ_JAKIKR010000010.1, read on the forward strand.
ATTGGCCCACATGCCTGTAATTCCTGTAGAAATAAAGGGAAGAATACTAACGACTTAGTAATAAGTACAAAAAAAGGCCAATCTCACAACTATTATCATAAGATTTTAGTCAATTTAGCATAATTAACTATTCACTAAGACCCCCTCGCTGCTAGAATCGGAGCTATCATCATGCTACCAAAGGGACTCGCCATGAGCCTTGAACTATTGTCAAAATTGGAAACAAAAATCCAAGCTGCGCTTGAAACGATTGAGCTACTTAAAATGGAGCTTGAAGAAGAGAAACAGTCGAGCAGCAGTTTGACAGAACAAAACCAACAGTTACAACAAGAATTGAATTCTTGGAACGAAAAAGTAACCGGTTTGGTTGGCTTGCTTAACGAAGAGGTTGGCTAACCTTTTTAGGTGAGTTTACGTAATCGTTATTTTTGCAGCTGTGTCGCTAAATATGCTCACATAGCGACACCTGCGAAAATGATTACTAGCCATAAAGTGGATCTGAGCAATTAAGCTCAGCCTTTCGATATATCCTATGGAGCTGCGAGCATCCGCTTTGATGTTCCAAATCGACTACTCGCGATAAAACCATGCTGCGATGTTACCGATGGCCAATGCATAAGGCCGTTATTATGCCATCTGCATGTCACTATTTTGCGTCTCAATTAACTCATTGAGTTCCAATATAGCTTGCTTAACTTTTGGTAAGCTCTTCCTTGGTAATAAGAATCGCCCTTTATCAAATTCAATTCGACCTAGGTCTTTTACCCAGATCACCCCAGTTAAAAAGATACGCGCGTGTTTAACGATTAGCTTTGGTGCATAGACAGGAAAAACTCTCACAAGACCTCCCGACAACTTTTTGTATGTTGTTATATGTTCTAGTTGGACAGATGTTTTACCATGAAGGTTTCATCAGATCGAAAATAAATTGTAAAAATTTTAATCTGATTTAAGTAAACTGTAATTTCTTTCCCCAAATCAAATATCTAATACCGACCAGCATAAAAATGTCGCTTGCCAATTTTTTGACACCCTGTTACCGTTTAGGGGTTACTCAGGGTAACGTTGAGCTTTTTAGCTCCGTAGCCGTGTTTCTTGCGACCAAGAAGCACGGTTTTTTTATGGCTGCGATTTGCCGCAGGCACAAAAAAGGAGCCCTCAGGCTCCTCAATACTCGCGAGGACGCATTTACTTCATTGTGGTGAGGTAATATGCGATATCAAGTAGTTCGTCGTATGACTTGATTGCACCGGTTTCTACACGGTACTTACCATTAACGACTAGTGCTGGTACGCCAGAAATCTTGGCATTCTGAGTAGCACGCTTCATTTTCGACATTTGCGCGTTCACCATGAATGAGTTTGCCGCTGCATCGAATGCTTTCCCATCTACGCCATTGGCCACAAAAATAGCTTTTACATCATCACGATTAGTAAAATGCTGCTTCTTGTCGTGAATGGCTGAGAAAATGGCAGTTTCCATTTTCCCATCCACTTTTAGCTGATGTGCCACGGCAAAAGCACGAGACATTTCCACGCCCATGTTGCCATTGATGAAATCAACGTGGTTTTGTTTGAAAACAACCCCTTCAGGTAAGCTAGCCTTAATTTTAGGCACTTCTGATTTTGCAAAGGTGTAGCAATGTGGACAATAGAAAGAGAAAAACTCGGTAATTTCAGGCTTTGCAGTTGCAGGGCCTTCATTAACAACGGTGTAATGAACACCCTCTTTGTAATCTGCTGCCATTGCAGCCATAGGCGCGACTAAAAATGCTAATGCGACCAATAATGTTTTTTTCATGTGAATTCCTTGGTGATGCTTAATGCATCTTGAATTATTTTCAGGATAATTTAATGCCATTTTGAGTCGAGCTCAAGTGCATAAGTTCATTTTTTTGTTACAAGATGAGAGTTATCACAAACTTAATATTGTGGCATCAGACTTAAGGGTGGCTCATCTAGTGCGGCCAACTGCTCTTTGAAAGCTAAGATTTGCTGTTCCCAGTATTTATCTTCCGCAAACCATGGGAAATTCATAGGAAACGCCGGGTCAGCCCAGCGACGGCTTAACCATGCATTGTAATGTAACATCCGCATCGCTCTTAAAGGCTCTATGAGCTGTAACTCTCGGGTATCGAACTCACAAAACTCTTCGTAAGACTCCAGTAGCACTTCGAGTTGCAAAGTCTGCTGCTGCCTATCACCTGCTAGCATCATCCAAATATCTTGTACCGCGGGCCCCATTTTCGCGTCATCTAAATCGACAAAGCCTGGGCCGTCAGGTGTCCACAATATATTGCTTGGGTGCAGATCACCATGGAGCCGAATGTTAGCGTATTTCTTTGGCTGCCACATCGCGCTAGATTTCTCTAGGATTTGCTCAACCACGGTAAAATAGGGTAATGCTAGGCTTCTTGGGATGTGACCGGACTCTTTTAGCCACTTAAGTGAGTCATCACCCAGTAACTGCGGTGACATCGTATCGCGATAGGCAAAATCTGCCTGTTTCGAGAACTGGTGAATACGACCAATAAAACGACCAACTGACTCTAACTGCTCGAGGTTATCAACTTCAAATGCTCGACCGCCAATAGAGGGAAATAGCGCAAACCTAAAGCCTTTATATTCGTGCAGGGATCGCCCATCAACAATAACAGGGGTGGCAATTGGTACCTCTTCCTCCACCAGCGCCGCAGAAAAGTCATGCTCCTCTTGGATCTGTTGATCTGACCAGCGCTCAGGCCGGTAAAACTTCACCACATAACGCTGACCGCTATCACAACGGAATTGATAGACTCGGTTTTCGTAACTATTGAGTGCCAGCAAGCCCGTTTCAGGGTAGATGCCTAACGTTTCAATGGCGGTCAATATAAGATCCGGTGTCAACGCTTGATAATGAAATGCTGAATCTTCATCTGCGGTGACTATCGCGGTCTTAATGGGCTCTATTCTATTCATTTATTCATGCTCTAGCTAAAGGTGACTAGGTGTAACTCATGCTGATGCTATATTTGTGATGCTAAGTAGGGCTTCATCAGCTCGGCTAAATAGACCAGCACATCGAACTCGTCTTCTTTCTCAGTGGAAAGCCAACATATGTCGCCATAAAACTCATAATGCAGTTGCAAGTGGGCGCCTTCAAACTCCAATAACCATTGATGCCTATCGGCTCCCCATTGTCTTTCTACCACTGTGCAATCTATCGCTTGTGCAAATGCTTCTGCAAAGTCGGCAAACAGTTCAAAATCAATATCAGCTTGCACCGACAAGCTCAAGGTTTCACGCTCTAACTTAATAGCATTTAGTTTCATCTAGCTGACGCTCACGACTCTGTTATATTGGAACGACCTGTGACAGTCATCGACAGCCAGTTATTGGGCAGATGATACTAGGTTTTGACAAACCAGTGCTGTTTCATCGGCAACACATAGATGGCCGCAGACATATTCTGCATTGTTATCGCCACTCAAGCGCAATAAGCCTTTGCCTTTAGCATGGCATTGTTCAACCGATGCATAGTAACCACTGATAAACTCACCAGATTGCTCGACACTCGGCTTTGCTGCCGCGTTGGGATAATAGAGTAGTGTCCACTCGGGTGAATCTGTGCACGCTGTTAAACCAAGAGATAATAATGAAATGAAACAGACTAGACGGAGTTTCATGCTAAGGGTCCTCTAAATAAAAAAGGCGAACAAATGTTCGCCTTTTAGTAAGCTACTCAGCTTATTCTACACCGCTTCAACAGCGGAGTATGAACTTTACTGCTATCACTTTATTTATTTGCTTTTGCTTTAGCCTTTTCTATGCGGGTAATACGACCTTCAAAGCCTGTCACGGTACCATCACTTACACCGTGTTTAATGGCTGTTTTGCATATCTCGATAGCAGCATCAAACTCAGCATTATCGTTAAGTAAAGTCGACATATGCATTAGGCCAACCCCTTTGACTTCAGTCTCAGGGCTATCGGCTTTAGTTTCAGCGGCATAAACGGTAAAAAATGCCGTATAACGCTTAGACAAGCTCGCACCATACGTTACATAATCAGCTTGTTTACGCTGCTTATAACACTCAGCAACTGCCACAGACATGGCCGTATATTGCGCCGCGGTATCTGTTGCTGCAGTGGTGTCAGCAATGGCCTGGGTTAACTTGGCATTCGCCCAAGCTAAATCAACCTCTGGCTCTGGCTCTGGCTCTGGCTCTGGCTCTGGCTCTGGCTCTGGCTCTGGCTCTGGCTCTGGCTCTGGCTCTGGCTCTGGCTCTGGCTCTGGCTCTGGCTCTGGCTCTGGCTCTGGCATGATTTCAACAACCTCACCTTCAATATCAAGCTTTTTATCAAAGCTCACCCCTTCATCTGACGGGCTCGATATCTCACCCATCGTATCTGGAGTCACGTCTTTTACTTCTGCCTCAACCGCTTCACTCGCGGCTTGTTCATCTTGAGCTCTTTTATCATTTTCTTCATTTGCTAGTCGCTGAGTACGCTTATAGAGATAAACGCCTATGATAACGAGCAAAATAATGGCAATTACTTTCATTATGTTCCACCAGTGGTTAGCCAGAGACTCAAAATGTGAGTCTTTTTATGCATTAAAAAAACGCGCGAAAATAGAACGTTATTATTAATGCATTCTCTCTCATAAAATCAAGTATTTATATCTCATTTTTAACCGGGTATCAAAAATAGTGCACTATATCGGCTAAATTTAGCCAAAATGCACCTTATTAGCGAACATTCAGTCTATTTTGATTAAAATGGCTAACCGAGAACTAAACTGCATTTAAAAGCACTATTTTGTGCGCACCTTCAAATTTTCAAACATGAATTTTGTTTGTCACGCTGTAGACTTTTATGATGTCAATAACCCAGTAGCTCACTAAGGTATACCATGGCTTTCGAACAACTTTTAAAGGGCAAATTGCTTAGGGAGTTTAGAACCCTCTTTGCTATGGTGGAAATATACTGCAAAGCACACCATGAAAGCGCTACTGATGGCTTGTGCCAAGATTGCCAAGATTTCACTGAGTATGCTCATATCCGATTAGATAGATGCCCTTACGGACAAGATAAGCCCACTTGCAATAAATGCCCGGTGCATTGTTATAAACCCCATATGAAAGCCAAAACTAGAGAAATAATGATCTATGCAGGCCCGAGAATGATGCTGCCTCATCCCATTATGGCAATAAGACATCTTCTATCAGAACGTAAAGACACCCCAGGAAAACCACCAGCGGGATGTTCAAATCGGCACCTAAGGATCAAAGCAAGCATTAAAGATTAAGGTTTATTCGAACATCCAAGTTAACGATTCAGTATAACTACAGCGCTATACTCGCCTAATTTTAAATAGAAAAAACAATAGCTCGCACGATTACTTTAAATAGTATCGTGCGCTTTCTTGTTGTATCTGAATTTCACGTCTAGACTTTTGGGAAGTAAATGGATTTATTTGAACAGCAGCGCATTTAAAGATGTCGCTCGTTGGGAACTATCAGCATGGAGGCTGCCGCTTTGACTAAAGAGATCCTACTCGTAGAAGACAACAAAGTCATGTTGATGATGATGTCACAGATGTTATCTTCCCGTGGATACCGAGTCGTGACCGCTAAACATGGTTTAGACGCGTTAACCCAACTAGACTCGCACCCTGATATTCAATTCGTGCTCAGTGATTGGATGATGCCAGAATTAAACGGTATCGAACTCTGCTATCAACTAAAATCCGCCGAATATAACCGCTACATATTTTTCGTATTGCTCTCGGGTCGTGATGATAAAGAATCCATTGTTGAAGGTATTAACGCCGGCGCCGACGACTTCGTTGCAAAAGATACTAATATCAATGAACTGGATGCAAGGATCAAAGCTGGGTTTAGAACATTAGAGCTGCACAATCAACTCGTTGCCAAGAACATCGAACTCGATTGTGCTTATGCGACCATTAAACAAGATTTAGAATCCGCCAGTGAGCTCATTCAACGCATGCTACCTAACCAAACCCGTTTTAAGGGCGTTGAAATTAACTATACCCATATTCCTAGCGCACAGATTGGCGGCGATATGCTTGGCTGTATGCAGTTAGACGAAGAGCATATTGCAATTTACCTGTTTGACGTGGCGGGTCACGGCGTCGCCTCAGCCTTAATGTCGTTCTCTATTCAACAAAGCATCAGTTCAAATTCCGGTACCGCCTCGAATGTAAAACGTAAAAAAGATACCGACCCTTTTTATAGCCTTATCGAACCCAGCGAAGTGATTGCGCACCTCAATCAAAGCTACATAAGCCAAGACCAAAATAACCTTTACTTCACTATGGTGTATGCCGTTTTAAATACCAAAAGCGGCTTACTCACCTACTCATTTGCAGGACATCCACCAATGATCTGGCTACAAAAATCAGAAAGTCACTGTGAATTTATCGCACAGGACAGCTTTGTTGCTGGCATGTTCGACTTTGCTGAATACCAAACAGAGCAAGTACAGCTTAAGCCTAATGATAGGGTTTTCCTCTATTCAGATGGCATAACAGAAGCGGAAGACCAACAAAAAAACCAGTACTCAGAGGTTGGACTAAAACAACTCGTTCTAGCGCTGAGTAATCAGCCCGGCGATACGCAGACCGACACCATAGTTTCAACAGTTAGCGCATGGTGTGGCGCGGCGCAATTTGATGATGACATAAGCCTCCTTGTCCTTGAATGGCAAGGTGAATAAAGAGGAAATATTATGCAATTTGATATTATTGAGAAAGGCCAATACACCATAGTTCAAGTTAACGAAGGCAGATTTGACGCAAAGCTGGCTCCGGCATTTAGAGAGCAGCTAGAGCAAATCAAAGGCAATGTTCGCACGCACTTAGTGCTTGATTTGGGTGAAGTTCGCTTTATGGATAGCAGTGGTCTAGGGGCTGTAATGGGCGCCTACAAGATGCTGCGCAACACCAAAATTAGCATTGTTAACCCGCAAAAACCAGTCACCGATCTTCTCAAGCTAACGCGTATGGACAAGCTCATTTTGAGCCACCCAACAATTGAAGATGCTCTGGCTCCAACCGCTTAAAGAGGTAGATGTTATGAAAGGAATGATTCTAGCCGCAGGGAAAGGCACTCGTATTAAGCCGATATCTTACGCGATCCCAAAGCCGATGGTACCAATATTGGGTAAACCGGTAATGGAGTCAATGATCCAATTATTCGCTAAAAATGGCATAGATAAAATAGTGATCAATACCAGTCACCTAGCCGAAATCATCGAAAATTACTTTGGCGATGGTCACCATTTCAATGTGCAGTTGTCCTATTCATATGAAGCAAAAGAGGTCGCTGGAAAATTTGTCAGTCAAGCGCTCGGATCTGCTGGCGGCATGCGAAAAGTACAAGATTTCTCAGGTTTTTTTGATGAAACATTTGTCGTTGTATGTGGCGATGCATGGATTGATCTCGATCTTAAGCAAGCCGTCGCTCAGCATAAAAGCCACGGTGGTCTGGCAACGATTATCACCCGTGAAGTGCCCTCATCAGAGGTCTGTAAATACGGTGTGGTTGTTACCGACAAATATGAACAGGTGGTTAGCTTCCAAGAAAAGCCACTGGAGTCAGAGGCACTATCTAACAAGATCAATACTGGGATCTATATCTTCGAGCCTGCTATTTTTGATTTTATCCCTAAAGATGTCGAGTTCGATATCGGCAGCGACCTGTTCCCTCTTCTTGTGGAAAGAAAAGCACATTTTTATGCGGTGAACATGGACTTTCAGTGGCTAGATGTCGGTAAAGTCAAAGATGTTTGGGAGGTGACTAGCGATATTTTAAACGGGAAAGTGAAGGGTTACCCGATTCCTGGCACACAGCTCTCACCGGGTGTTTGGGTGGGCATTAATACTCAAATCGATATCTCTAAATGTAAAATTACCCCTCCGGTAATTATAAGCAGTGGCTGCGAGATCCAAAACGGTGCAACCATTATCGGCCCAGCTGTTGTCGGTGCTAACTGTAGAGTTGATGCCAAAAGCTTAGTCAGCAACACCCTAATTTGTGATTACATTCATTTGGCTGATGACGCCTACATTGCCAATAAAACCATGTTTGGTGATTACCTGCTAGGCCACGACGGCTATACCCAACTGCTGGCCGATTGCCAATACGTACACATTCTTAAAAATCGTAACGTTTCTAGACCCTTGACGGGTAGAGCGAGCATTAACGAAATTTACAGCACTCTGCAGTCACCAAAGGCAGACCCAACGCCGCTACAGCAAATTAAATAGGGCTAACTTATGGATGTGAGCACAGGGACGTTTCACAAACAATACCTTAGTAGCTTAGAGGCATCCAGAGAGGTCGCTGAAGATATTGTGCCCTACTGGAATAGCCTAGGACTTGATGAGTCGATAGTCGGGCAGATGGAGCTTTGCTTAGTTGAAGTCGTTAACAATGTTTTTGAGCATGCCTATGGCAACAGGGACGGTGACAAGTTCGAAGCAACATCGTACCTGAGTAGCGCCAACGTTCTTATCGTCGAGATATCGGATTTTGGTCAATCCATGTCTAATGATGTGCTTGAAGACTTACTCAGCACTGATTTTGTTGAACCGGTAGCGGATGATCCAGAAACCTGGCTACAAAGCCGAAGGGGATTGAAGATCATTCAACAGTTATCCGACAAATTGGAATATTTTTCGCACCAAAATCGCAATACATTAAGGCTAGAGCGTAGCGCCAGCTAACCAAGTAAACAATAACCGTTTAGTCGACAGAGCCCGACTCAATGCTGCTAGGAAGATGGATATGTGCCTTACCAATAAGTGCACGGAGATAAGAAAATGGATTTTTACTTCAATGAGTTTGAGAAACGCACTCCACCTCAACCTGCAAGCTACAGTCCTTCGCGGGAGTTGCTATATCAATATTTGGCGACGTGTAACATTGCACTAGGAGTATGGTACTTGGTTTGGCGTTGGGGCTTTGCGCTCAACTACGATGCAATGTGGTTTTCACTGCCTTTGGCCTTTGCCGAATCTTGCGCCTTTGTTGGTTCCGTCCTATTTGCCTTCAATTTATGGAAAACGGCAGATGAGCCTATCAAAAGCCCACCAGCCACCATTAATGAGTGCATAAATGATCCGCTGGACGATAGGCCTATCGGGGTCGACATCATGTTTCCCACTTATGACGAGGAGCCGGAACTCGTCGCTCTGAGTATTAGAGATGCGCTAAAGGTTCGTTATCCTCATGAGATAGAGATGAGGATCTTTATACTCGATGACGGCAGACGCCCCGAAATGGCGCAACTAGCCGCCGACATGGGAGTTGAATATATCACTCGCGATAATAACGTCGGCTACAAAGCGGGGAATTTACGTAATGCGTTAGAGCAGACCTATGGCGACTTTATCGTTATTTGTGATGCAGATACTCGCCCCTTCCCTAGTATCTTAGAAAATACCTTAGGTTACTTTAAAGATCCAGATGTGGCTTGGGTACAAACACCACAGTGGTTTTTTGACCTGCCCGCCGGTGAACGGCTCCCTGCGTGGCTAAAGAAACGCTTAGGCACACCAGTAGGCTGGCTTGGTAGCGCGTTTGAAAAAATCTACGGCCCAGTGACGTTAGGCCGCGACCCCTATGCAAATGATCCACAAATGTTCTATGACGTCATTCAGCGCCGTCGTAATTGGGCCAATGCGTCATTTTGCTGCGGAGCAGGCTCGATACACCGCCGAGAAGCGGTAATGGAAGCGGCGTTACGCAGCTATAGCAAGCAGATCAGCCAAGAGCATGAAGCAGTAGAAAAGCAGATCCGCAAACTCACAAAAGAGAAGAGGGTCGATAACGATATATCCACTAACTTACGCCAAGAGATCATCTTCGATACTGAGTTTACCCCCTACAAATTCCACGTTTCAGAAGATATCTATACCTCACTCATTCTGCACGGTGATACCGAGCGCGAGTGGCGCTCAATTCAGCATACGCAAGTAGAAAGTAAAATGCTGTCACCACAAGATCTGCAGAGCTGGACGGTACAACGCTTTAAGTACTCAGGTGGTGCAATTGACATCTTTATGAATGACAATCCACTGTTAAAAAAAGGCATGAACCTGAAGCAAAAGCTCATGTATGGCGCCAGTTTTTGGTCAAATCTATCGGCTATTTGGAATATTATCTTCCTTGCTTGCCCTATTGTGTATTTTCTTACCAGTATTGCTCCCGTTAGCGCCTATGACACCACGTTTTATATGCACTTCTTACCCTTTGTGATCACTGCCGAACTAGCCATGATGGTCGGTACTTGGGGGGTCGCTGGCTACGCAGGCAAAACCAATTTCCTCTCTTTCTTTCCGGTCAACTTACGGGCCTTATGGACCGTACTGCGCGGTAAGAAAATTAGCTTCCCGACCACCCCAAAAAATCGACAACAAGGCTTTTTCCTCCACCTAGTTGCTCCGCAAATCGCTGTTTTTTTATTGAGTTTCGCTAGTATGATTTTTGCTTGGTACGCCTACAGCAGCCACTCATTTGGTAATTATTCACTTGGCGGTTTAATTCTCAATAGTTTTTGGACCATTAATAACATGATGGCCATGTGGGGCATGATCGCCGCAGCATGCTGGTCCCCCCCAACAGACGATGTATCCACCACGATAGAAACAACCAAGGAGTTGGATTATGGAATCGAGTAGTTCATTCGTTAAAGCCCGTCACCACATTGTATTCTTAGCGGGGCTGTTTACTGCTTTAGCCGTTGCTTTCAGCATCGAAACTCGTGAATACAATCAGGTAATGGGCAATCTTTCATTTGCTCCAGCAGAGCCTATTCCCTTTCGAAAGACTCGAGTCTTAACCGACCAAGAGTTTCAGTGGGCAAAAACTGCTTGGCAGTACTTTGAAAACAACTATCAAGATAACACCGGTTTGGTGAACTCTGTAGATGGTTATCCCTCAACGACGATGTGGGATACCGCCTCCTATCTTATGGCGCTCATTTCTGCCCATAGGCTCAATGTGATTAGTTTTGATGAGTTCAACCTCAAGATAGAAAAGGCATTAGTGACCCTATCCCGCTTACCGCTAGTTAAAGACCAATTACCCAATAAAGCCTACAACACTCAAACTTTACAGATGGTGGACTACACCAATAAACCTGTCAAAGATGAAAACGGCATTGGTTGGTCAGCTATCGATATCGGTCGAATTCTGGTGCCGATGAACATTTTAGTTTGGCAATATCCCAAGTTTAACAAACAGGTCAACAGCGTTCTGCAGCACTGGCAGGTGGGCGTAATGACTAAAGATGGTTATTTATTTGGCTCCAGACCCGCGAAATCAGGTACCGGTCTTGAGCTAGTACAAGAGGGGCGTATTGGTTACGAAGAGTATGCAGCAAAAGCACTCAGCTTGATGGGGCGGGATGTGTTCAATGCGTTAAAGTACGCTGACTATTTGAAACTGATTACGATTGACGGTATTGAGGTGCCAACCGATAGCCGCGACCCAGCCAAGTATCACGCGCATAATTACGTGGTCAGTGAATCATACATTCTCGATAGCATCGAATTTGGCGCTGATAGTGTGTCCAAAATTTTTGCTTTTCGTGTTTATAAGGCTCAGGAACAGCGCTATAAACGCTCTGGCATTATCACCGCCGTCAGCGAGGATCATATCGACCAAGCCCCCTACTTTGTTTACAACACTGTGTTCTCTGATGGTAAAGAATGGAACACCATCACAGATACTGGCGCAGATGCCTCTGAGTTTAAAACCCTTTCAACCAAAGCCGCCTTCGGCTGGTACGCCCTATATGACACCGCTTATGCCGACGTACTGATAGCGGGTGTCGATGAACTGTATTCCGACAGTAAAGGCTGGTACTCAGGTGTATATGAGACAACCGGCAAAGCCAATAAAGCCACTACCGCCAATACCAACGGTATTGTTTTAGAGTCGCTGGCTTACATTCAAAATGGCGCCTTACTTAATGTCGGTGTAGAAGAACAACTATAGAGGGATGCGTATGCAACTTACTTTAGTCATATGCTTAGCTCTACTGCTTGTTGCGTGTGGTAATAGCTATCAAGGCTTTTCGAACGATATTGTCGAACGTCATACACATTGGGAGGTTCCCAAACCACGCTCAGGAGACCTTACTGAGCAAGAGATGGAAATGGCGACGATCGCTTGGCAGTACTTCGTCAATAACTATCAAGAGTCAACCGGACTCGTTAATGCCGTAAATGATTACCCCTCTGTTACTTGGTGGGACGCCTCATCCTATTTAGCCGGCATGGTCAGCGCGCTAGAGTTTGGCATTATCGAAAAAGAGGAGTTTGATCGCCGTTTTATTCGTTTTATCGCCACATTAAACACCATTGACCTGTTTATGGGTGAGCTACCCAACAAGGCATATAACACCCAAAATGCGGCCAAGGTGGATTATGCAAACCAACCCGGTGAAATTGGCTATTCCGCATTGGATTTGGGCCGATTGCTCATTTGGCTGCATATTATTAAACATCGATTCCCTCAATTTGGCAGCGCCATTGACTCTGCCGTACTGCGGTGGAATTTCTGTAACGTTGTCGATGAAACCGGCACCATGTTTGGCGCCCTTCTGGAACCCGGTAAGCCAGTTCAATACCTACAAGAGGGCCGATTGGGTTATGAAGAGTATGCCGCCAAAGGATTTGAACTTTGGGGATTTAATACTAAACAAGCACTAATGCCTGAGCCCTACGCCACCATTAATATGTATGGTTACGACATTCCCTATGACACTCGCGATCCGCGCAGGCTCAAAGCTCATAGCTACGTCGTCACCGAAAGTTATGTGCTCGATGGTATTGAGTTCGGTTGGGACGTCACTGCGGACCATAGTGCACACGACAACAATTACAGCCATGCTTGGGTGGCTGAATTTGCACTGCAGATCTATCGAGTGCAAGAAAAACGCTATCAAGAAACTGGCATCATCACCGCCAGAACCGAGCATCAACTCGACGGGGCACCCTACTTCGTCTACGACACCATTTACACCGATGGTTTTGCTTGGAATACAATTTCTGAGGTCGGCGCTTTTTTACCGCAATACTCCGCCGTGGCGATCAAGGGGGCGATGGGGATGTGGGTACTGTGGGACACCGAATATACCGATCTTCTTTTTGACCACGTGAGCCATATTTACGACCGAGAAAAAGGCTTTTATGAGGGCATATTTGAGAATGGTACCGGACTGATTAATACATTCACCTCAAACAACAACGGTATTTTGCTCGAAATCTTACTGTATAAAAAACAGGGTAAGTTACTACAGTATCAAGCGACTACCGCACCTAGCCTTTGGGAGAAAGCACTACAAAGCCCATTTGGATATGAAGGGCAATGCTTACCGAGAAAGACTGCAGCAAACTAATTCAGCTTTCTGACTGGAGTCATATGCTACGACAATGTGTTCTGCTGTTATTGCTGTTTTGCCTTCAAGCTTGTGGTCTTGTCTACCAGGGAGTGCAGTCTGGCGTATCTGGCGTTAATGGATCTCAGTTCATAAGGCAAGGTAGACACGGTGAGTTAACCGAAAAAGAGCTTAGCTGGGCAAACACCGCATGGCAGTATTTCGCCAATAATACTCAGCTATCCTCAGGCCTAGTTAACTCCATAGACAATTATCCAACGATGGATATGACCTCACTGGCCGATTACCTTATCGCTCTGCAAGCGGCGCTGCAGTTCGAGTTAATCTCAACCAAAGCCCATGACGAACGACTCACTATGGTGATAGATTTTCTGGTCAAAATGCCTTTAACACGTCAAGGAGTGCCAAATAAAGTCTACTCCACCCACTCTGGCAGCATGGTTAACTACGCCAATCAAGCTGCGGAATTAGGTTGGTCTGCAATTGATATTGGTAGACTACTGATTGCATTAGCCATTACAAAACAACACAACCCTGAGTTTTCTGAATATATCGATAAAGCAGTTCTCCGTTGGAATTTTTGCGCCCTAGTCTCAGAGAAAGGCGAGCTGTATGGCGGCAATATCAGTAATGGACAGGTTAATAGCTATAAAGAGGGACGCTTAGGTATCGAGGAATATGCTGCATATGGTTATTTAGATTGGCAGATAATCCCTAAAAAATCCATGACACTCGAGCCTTATGAAGTGGCGACCATTAATGGAATCGACCTGCTTTTTGATGGCCGAGATCCGCGCTATTTTGATGTACTAAGGCCGGTTTTTAGCACCCCTTATCTATGGTTGGGGCTTGAATTTAACTGGGATGATATCGACGATCTACATTCGCTGGACGCACAACATACCAATGTGCCGTTAGCAGCAATGGCAGATTCCATCTATCAAGTACAGCAGAGTCGCTGGGATATTGAACGGATCTACACCGCGAGAGCGGAACATGTGGTCTCCGGCGAACCCTATTTCGTTTATGACGCTATCTATGCTTTAGGCACCCCTTGGATCACCGTCGCAGAAGATGGCAGTAGCCACGACCAGCTTGCTCTTATCTCTACCCGAGTCGCTTTTCAAATGTGGGCGCTATGGAAAACCGACTACACCGAACGCCTAATAACACTGGTGCAAGAGCTATATCATCCACAACGAGGTTGGTATGAAGGGCGCTATGAAGTATCAAGTGCCTATGAAAAAAGCATCACTTTAAAAACGAATGCGGGTGTGCTAGAAGCTTTGCTCTACAAGGTCAACGGCAAACTTTATCAAGCCAAAGAAAACAAGGAATATCGTGATGTACGCTTTAACTCACGTTTCAATCATCCCGGTAAATGTTTAGTGGAGACGTTCGATGAGTCATAAATATCGATTTATACTAGCCTTATCTCTTATGCTGTTATCAGCAGGCAAGCCTGCATTTGCAGAAGCGCTGAACCTTGAATTGCGACCCTTTAGCAAAGGCAACTACCTACTTGCAAAAGGTCGCTATCCACAAGCAGCTACCCATTGGCATAAGTTAAGTGCTGTACTGCTCAGTAATCCCAACAAAGTGTCTCGACAAGAGATGTGGCAGTCGGCTGGACTGGCTGCATCACTGGCGGCTATTGCAGCAGATAAGGCAGAGGACCCGATAGCGTACCAATATTGGTCTGACAGCACTCGTTACCTCTTAACTGGGGGGACTAATTGGTCGCAAATACAGCAACAACTACATCAACGTTTGGAAACTGCGAACACTCAGCTATCGGTGGCAATGCAGGTTAGTGATGTTACCAGTGCTATAGACGAGAACCTCGATATTGAACTGACGGCACTGCAATTGTGGCAAGAGAAACTAAACTTTTTCTCCTTCACCACCCCCAAACTAGGCCTCAACCGCTATGACGCAAACATCGATTACAGGGTAGACCAACCTACCCAGACCTACACTCCCAGCACAGTGCAATCACAGCAACCAACTTCGGGTAAGAAGCTCTCCGGCTACGACGCTAATTTCTCCCACTCACCCTCTTTTGCCCCAACAGCACAATCTACGGCACCCGCTAAAGTGCAATTAGAAAAGGAAGCTGAAAATAAAGTCATTAATGCTTCTGACGCGGCGCTTGCTTCTGCAGCTCAGTCTCAGGCAAAGGAGAGCAAAAGTACCGATGTAAACCTGCCGACTGAAGCGCCACAAGCGACCAATCTACTGGGCAAGGGGGGTATTAATCAAGCCCAAGAGATAAAAGTAGAGTCGCTGCAAAAACGGCAAATAGAACCTATTTCAGTCACCGAAAAACCTAAGAATGCAGACAAGATTGATCCCAAAGAAAATGACATAGAACCACCGTATTAAGCTTTTAAAAATAGATAGATAACTGAGCGACAGAGGCCACCAACTTAGTCATACCTAAATAGCCGTAAACTGAGAGGAATATCACCTTGCTGTTTTGCACATTTATTACTACATTTTAGACATGCCCAATGTTGATGCAGTGTCAATATTACTGGCGCTCAGGATGAGCTAATCAATGAAAGGATTCATTATGAAAATGCACCAAGAAGATCTCCAACAAATTTATCGCGCGGCTAGCAACCAATTTGATTTAACTGAATCTTCGCATCAAATCAGCCTACTTGAGCTCGCAGACTCTTTATTGGATCTAAAACACACCTCTCCAGCGCAACTTGCCTCATTGGCACAAAGAGAGGATTGCCCTCTTGCCTTTAAATTAGCCGTTAAGCTGGTGCAATCACGCAAATACTTGCGACAAATAACCACACCTATCTCCATTGGCGTTGTCTTTGCTATGTGGGGAGAACATCATCGCTTGCTAGAAAAGAGCGCCGCCAATATCAATGGCGAAAACTCACTGCTAACCAAGGTGACTCAACTTCAATGGGCATGCAAGGGGACTAAAGTGGACTGGCATTTGTATCCCGTTGACGATGGCTGCCCCCACAGCAGTTTCGATATTGCCAACCGCATTGCCGATAGAAGCTCACAGCCCGAAAAAATATCTGTGCTCGACCTAAAAGATGGGATCAGTGCAAAACAGGGGCCTTTAGCCAAGCTCAATGATGTTGATGACTCCAGAAAAGGCGGCGCTATCATTCATGGTTGTATGCAAGCCCTCTCTGACGGTGTTGATGCCGTTATTTATACCGACGCTGATAACTCTGTTCATATGGGGCAACTGGGGCTCATATTGGCCCCCTTTGTGGCAAACCATGCTCAAGTCGTGCTGGGAAATCGTAAAGATCCACTCTCTATTTTAGTCAAACAAGAGCAGCGCTGGGGGATCGGTATTAAGACCCTCAGACACATGCAAAGAATGGTCGGTTCAGCTGTTTTTTCAAAGGGAATTCACGATACTCAGGCCGCTTACAAACTCTTCAGTCGCGATGCACTACAGCATATTCTCGCTAAACCGAGCGTATTTGACTTTTCATTCGATACCGATTGGATCTTAGCTGCCATGCAACATCAACAGAGCATTGCCAGCGTGCCTTTCGCCTTTATTGATTCCGCTGCCGAATCAGCCTCAATAACCCAAGGGCCAATGAGTACTTGGTTAACATTATTACAAGGCCTAGTTAAAGCGCTACGAGCCAGAGAAGCTGATTACAACAAAGAGATGGCGCAGTTAATTGATAAAGAAATACAAACCGCTGAAGATTTAGAGCGCATTATTAATTTGCTCCCAGATGAACTTGTGCATGCAAAAGACGCTGAGCTCGGTGATATACAACTTATGAGCCCTAAAGCACTGGCAACTTGGTTAACCAAGGTTAAAGCAGAGCAACTCACTGCAACCGCCTAATAAGCTAATTCAATAAACACATACCGTATACACGCCAATATTTGCACCGCTGTCGCCCCACATTGAGTACCTGGCGTCAGCAAACAGATAAAGAGCAA
Source organism: Shewanella abyssi (assembly GCF_023284025.1). Taxonomy (GTDB): domain Bacteria; phylum Pseudomonadota; class Gammaproteobacteria; order Enterobacterales; family Shewanellaceae; genus Shewanella; species Shewanella abyssi. Next base: position 74,048 of record NZ_JAKIKR010000010.1, read on the forward strand.
AGGATGTAAAAATGATAGAAGTTAACGAATTAAGGGCACTGTGTGGCGATGATGACTCCATGGTGAAAATGTTGCTCACCATTTACTTAGAAGAGTATGGCGAAAGTGATAGCATCATCCAACATCGCTTTTCCAGTGACGATGTCAATGGCTTGTTTCAGATATCCCATGAGCTTAAAGGCATGTTCGGTAATTTATGCGCCAAAGAAGCTATGACATTAGCCCAAGCGGTAGAAGCTAGCTCCCAAGCCGGCTCTTTACCAAATCAAACGGCTATCAATGATCTTTGCGGCAAAATAAAAGAGATTAATCAGCAAATAGAAGGGATTTTGCAATAGGCCGCCTATTGCAAAAAACCATGTTAGATAAGAGCACACTCTATATCGCGCTGTGCTCTTTCGCTACGGTAGCGAGTCAATTTGCGTGGGGAAATAGCACCCAGAATGACGCTGCAATACAAATACAGCCCGAGCAACAGCAGTCACAATCGCAGTTAAATCCCCCCGAACCACAAAGGGTGTCAAGAGTGATATTGGGCTCTGATACCTCGACTCAAACTGCTATCAAATTTCAACGTAGAGCGGTGATCCCGCAAAGTATGAGTCTCCCCGTAGCACAAGAGACTGCTCCTCAATATTCAGATACACCTAGGGTGCTTGCCGATGAAGTAATGAAAAAAGTTGCCACAGCAATACCGGTTGCTCTAACTCGCTACGAGAAGTTACTGATAAGCAAAGCACAGCGATACATCGATAAGAACTGGAACGAAAGCACTGGGCTCATCGATTCCGTTCAAGGGTATACGCACGCCACCATGTGGGACATTGCCAGTGGTATCGCTGCCATTATGGCTTTGGAGGCGTTGGAAGTCAGTAACCAACAAGTCACCGATCTAAGACTAGGGAAATTACTTTCAACCCTATATGAATTGCCACTTTACAAAGGCAAGCTCCCCAATAGACAGTACAATACCGTAACAGGACAGCCCTCTGGTCGGTTTAGTCAAACCTCGTCCCACGGTAATGGATGGTCAGCTTTAGATCTGGGTAGGCTCTATATTTGGTTAGCGATTGTCGCAAAAAAAAAGCCTCACCTCGCAGCCAATATTGAGCTCATCAAGAAAAAGTGGCAGCTTAGTACTGCGGTTCATAAAAAAACATTATATGGCACTAAGCTAACGTCTAAAAAAGAGTACTTTCGCCAGGAAGGGCGACTGGGTTACCTGCAATATGCAGCAACGGGTTACCGCCTGATGAACCTAGATGTGGATAATGCATTTATGTGTAATCAGCTAGATAAAGTGACGCTTGATAACGTTTCCCTACAAATTGACCCTCGTAATCTACCTTTTCTAACCCTAGATCCTTTTCTGCTCTACACCATTGAGATCAGCAATGACGCCTCTTGCTGGAATCAGCTAAATAAACTCTACCAACTGCATGAAGCCCAATACAACCTCAATAACAGGTTAACCGCCTACGCTGAAGATTCGCTGAGTAAGTCCCCTTGGTTTTTATATAACAACATCTATTACCAGGGCAAAGCTTGGCATAGCGTTTCTCATTCAGGTAAGCCTCTTGGCGAATCGCAAACCTTCAGCAATAAAGCCGCTTTTGCTCTGAGTGTTATCTATCACAGCGAGTACAGCCAAAGCTTAGCGACACAGGTGATAACGAATAGTGCTCGGCATACAGAGATCCCCACAGGACTTTACCGCAATGGAAAAGCAAACACCGCCTATAACATAAACACTAACTCACTGATCTTGGTCAGTCTCTGGTATAAAACTCGCAATAGACGGGCCATTTTTGAAGAGTGAAAAATTAGTAATACTCACGCATAATAATAGATAGTTTTGTTAGGGATGACTCATTTGAGAAAGCACCACGGATGGACAATCAACACCACCTTATGGGTAATAACCCTAAGCAGTGCAGTGGCAGATTGCCAGGCAAATGAGCACCAAACCGAGATGGCAAAACACGCGCCCAGAACAGCAGAGGCAACCCTAATCAATCAAGCTGCCGCCAAAGAAACAGAGTCAAAAACAGCAGTGGATCTCATCTGGAAGGGTGCTACCAGCTCATTTATGCTGCCATTTGAAAGCTGGGACTCCGATACTCCTTGGTACAAACGCTGGAGCGCCAGTGTCAGTATTGGCTACCCTTTGGTCGATACAGCTGCCGTTCTACCCGCAAATGCCACCACAGGCCCAAGTAATCAAAACCTAACAGCAAGCTTGTCACTTAAGTATTCGATTATCGGAAATTGGTTTATCTCGGCAACCGCATATCACTATTTTGATAAAGAGCTTCAGCAAGCGTGGAACCCCGATTTTACCTATGTATTTGGTTACAGTGATTGGCATCCGTATACATTTAGCCTGCTCTACTCCAATTACGGCGGTAACCGTTTCTCTCCCGAGCCTAGTGGTAAACATACAGAGTTTTCACAGGGAACATGGGCATTAGGGTGGAAATTCCCAATAAACAAACCTTTTGTCGATTGGTTTTCTTTTACTGATGAAGGTGCAGTTGGTTGTCAATTTGATTATAACTACACACCTGAATACTTCGATTTAGCGAGTATCGAATATAAGAGCAGTCACCAAACAATAAGCTTAGGATGCAAATACTCGATCATCGGCAATTGGTATGTCAACGCAACTGCCTTTTACTATTTAGACAGTAGCCAGAAGCAGCCGTGGAACCCTGATTTCACTTACGGATTTGGTTACTTTGATTGGCATCCAGGAACAATAACCATTCAATATAACAACTACTCTGGCAACCGCTGGAATAGTGCCGATAGAGGGCCCGATACAGGTCGATTTAAGGATGGCTCCTTGAGTATCAGCTATTCATTCAACTTCTAACATTTTACTTTTAAGCTGTGAGCAATTATTGCTACGACTCTAAGCGATTAAGCACTTTCTGATGGCACTTAGGACACTTATAAGAGTGTCGATGGATTTTACTGCCACACTCGGGGCATGGCAGCATTTTTCTATCCTTGCTAAACAGTAAAATTAACACGCCAATGGGCCCTAATACATAACCCAACAATGCTCCTGCAACGATGTTGCCTTTACGATAACCAATGAGGGTAGAGGCCAATAACATCAGCAGATAAAAGCCAAGCCAAAATACAATATTATCCATAATCAAAAGACAAAGTTTAAAGTAAGGCTGAGTATGTCGACATCATCTTTCTCGCCGTATAAGAGTGGCGAGGTGACAAACTGAGCACGATTACCCTTTTCCTGTGAGAATATAGATTGGAACTCAGCATTAAGCGATATTGTCGACGTCACATCATAGCGAACCCCCACAGTAACGCCTTTGGTCTTCCTTAACTCATGGCTCTCAGCATAGACAAGGTAAGGTGTGAAGTCATCAAGCGCATAGGCAGCACTGGCGTACCAGTTGGTTTGAAACTTATCGTACTCGACTTCAGCCATCCACTGCCAAGCATCCAAACTGTACTCAGCCCCCAAAGTATAAATATCCAGTTTTTGTGTCGCAGGGAATGGACGCTGACTATATTTAGCCTGCATAAAACCGCTATGGATCCGATAATTAAAGCCGACTACATCAACGTATATTCCTGCCATATACTCGGTGTCAAATTTAAGTAAATTGGCTCCAAACTGCACCTCATTAAGTCGGTCAAACCCGTAATATGGTGAGATAGTTAGCGATATTTCGTCAGAAATATCATAATCCCAAGCCAGAGAAATACCGTCGTAGGAGGTAAAACCTAAAATGGCATCGTAAACCTCTTCAGGTGGCCTTGCCCATGTATAGGCTTGGCCAACATAGTAAAATTCAGACACTAGAAATAGCGGCAAGCGCAATCGCCCCGCCCGCACTTCGAAATCAGCAAACTCGTAGCCCAAATAGGCCCACTCCAGTTCGGGATCGCTCCAATCATCCTGGGTACGTTTAACAACCTGCGCAGAGGCATTGAACCCTTCAAAAACATCGATATCAAGCTGCAATCCAAATAAGGTATCGCAGTCATAACAGGTTTCATCAAAAATCTCTCGGTTAACAAATAGCGGTGTTTTATTGTCAGTTTTACTAATAGATGTTGTACCGAAACCACTCAGCATAATGTTATCTGTGAGTTCGACTCCAGCTTCAACGTTTGCAGTGATACCTAAGCTTAATATCAAAATTGTATATTGACGACTTAATAACATGGCTACTCTCCTTGTGGCACTGTAATTAAGATATTTACTTCTTCAGGCACCGACTCGATCGGAGCATATGCAATACCATTTGGGTTGTCATTTAGCCACTTTAGGATCTGTTTTATATCATCACCATCGAGCTCTTCTGGTGGAGAGCCTTTGCCAGAGAAAGCTAACCCCGCCCAATAACCATTCATCTGTGACACCGATTTTCCCAGCAGCATGCTGTAAAATTCTTCGCGATGCATGGACGTTTCAGGTAGATCGACCAAAACGATTTTAAGGCTACCATTGATTTTTTTAGACTTGCCGCGATATAGCATTCTCGCCTTACTCTTACTTAAGGGAGGTAAGTCGTCATTAAGACTAAAAATCGCAAATTCGATGTCGGTGCCTTCATCTGTGTCAGATTCTAATGCCCAGAGTGGACATGATAGGGAGAGAGCCGCCGTTAAAACGACTAACCTTGTATTTAAAAAAAATGCGCTGAGGTTTAATCCATTAAACATATAAAAACCTTCAATCCTAGATAGTTTTTTGTACTAAGCTGAATATAGTCAAGAGTCGGGAAATTCACAACTTTATGATTGAACCGTTCAATTCAAGGAGCAGAAATGAACTTATTGAATCGTATTTCAATAAAAACAAGGATGTTAGCATTAGTGTTACTCCCGTTATTGTTCACTGCATTTTTATCCGCACTGGAGATAAAAAAGCAAGCCAATAATGTGCAAGCACTCAATACTCTCAACCACCAAATTATCTTTTTAGAATCTTTTTCTGCACTGAATATAAAAATAAATCAAGCTAGAGAACAACTCTACGCGCAAGGTAACCCTTTCTTATTAGCAGACTTCACCCCTATGGTCGCTGAATTTCCACCGCTACTTTCCAAAGCGTTCACGGTCAAAAACAGCGATGATATCCAAGCATGGTTTGATAGCACTAAAGATGCTTTAACCGAATCGCCTGAGCTAACAAAAGAGAGTGTTGCTGATTGGTCAACTTGGATGAGTGAACTGCAAGCGCAAGCGCTAATTGTTTTAGAAAAAGATAAGCTAGATGTGCCAGCACAGATTAACCAAAATCTCACCATACTATTTCAGTTGCAATGGTTGTCACTTTGGTCAGCAGAAGAGAAGTGGCTTATTAATCAGTTGCTCACAAATAGGAGTGACGCTGAGCTACTCACTCAATTAAACATGAGCGCTGAAAGACAGCAGCTTTACGTTGAACGCTTTATCAATATTAATGCCAAACCAGAGCAAGTCGATCTACTGTTGGCGACATTTTCAGACAAAGCATTTGAGCATAGTTATCAATTGCGCAGCGATATTTTACGGGGCAATATGTTAGTCGATAGTCCCGAATCCAATTTGGAGGCTTTTAGTCAACGCCTAAGTCTAATTCAGTTTGTTGTAACCACATTTTCAGAACAGTTGACCCGTAAAATTCACAGTGAAATAGCACAATCAAAAAATCTGATCATCATTTTCTGTAGCGCCTTATTTGCATCACTACTCATCATAGGAACAATAGGTGCCAACCTTTACCGCCGAATTCTCAATTATCTAAACCACGTGATTAAAACCATGTCAAAAATTGAGGAAACACATGACTACTCGAATAAAATAAATGAAAGTGGCAACGACGAATTTAGCTTGTTTTCTAAAAAGCTCAACAACCTGATCCATGAGCGCTACTTAAATGATGAGAAAATTTTGCGCGCTAAATCTGATGCAGAAAATGCCAATAAAGCCAAAAGCTCATTTCTTGCTAATATGTCTCATGAAATCAGAACGCCATTGAATGGCATTATTGGTATGTCTGAAATTCTTGCAGGCACCAAACTGACGCCAGTACAAAATGAGTATTTGGAAACCATAGAAACATCGTCGCACACCTTACTATTACTGATTAACGATATATTGGATCTGTCGAAAATTGAGTCTGGTAACCTTACCATTGCCAACACCGACACTAATATTACTGAAGTCGTCTACGACACGTTAACAATGGTGCTCGCTAAGGTGGTTGAGAAAAATCTCGATCTGCAAATTGATATCCCGACAAATACGCCTTACCTCGTTTCACTTGACGAACATCGCATGCGTCAAGTACTAATGAACTTACTGTCAAATGCGGTCAAATTTACCCCTGAAGGTTTTATCAAGGTTACTGTTAGCTGTCAGTTTGATGAAAAGCCCTACGCCAATATGCAGATCAAAATTTATGATAGCGGCATTGGTATCGATAAAGACAAGCAACAACAGATCTTCTCTCCGTTTATTCAAGAAGATGGCTCTATTACCCGTGAATTTGGCGGCACAGGCTTAGGTCTTGCTATATGTAAACAACTAGTCGAATTAATGGGTGGTGACATCAAGATCAGTTCAGAAAAAGGTAAAGGCAGTTGTTTTTCTGTTGAATTTAAAGCGCGTATTATTGCGCAAGAAGCGCCTATACAGGATGAGTTTAAACACCTTACCTCAGCGCTTATTTCCAGCAATGATGACACTATAGAAACCCTTGATGACGCCTGCATCAGACAGGGGTTCAAGCTCAATTATCGTTATCCATCCTGCTTTGATCTTCTACAAGATAAACAATCATTCGATGTGCTTTTTGTTGATAACTCCTCTATCACTAGAGAGGCTTTAGCGACTTTACCTGAGTTATTGTCTCAACAAGATATCTTTACCATTGCCATCAACACGCCCTCAGAGCAACGTGTCCTTGAGAATATAGACGCCACTATTACCCTGCCATTACTGGGTAGACGCTTTAACAACGCCATTCGCCACGGTTTAGAAAATAGAGAACTACGCACAAAAGTAGTATCTGAAACGGATCTGGTAGCGGACAGCAACATCGCTGAAGAAAAAGTAAAAGTCGTTATTCTGATTGTCGAAGACAATCTGGTAAACCAGAAGGTGGCATCTTTACTGGTGAAACAAGCTGGGTTTGACTTTATTATTGCCAATAATGGACTCGAAGCATTCGAGTTCATTACCAAAGGTGAAGTCATTAACGCTATTTTAATGGATTGCATGATGCCCATTATGGATGGCTTCACCGCAACAGAAAAAATCAGAGAATGGGAAAAGCTAAACTCTCAACAGCGCTTACCTATCATTGCACTCACCGCCAGTGTCTTAGATCAAGATATCGAAAAATGCTTTGAGTCAGGTATGGATGACTACTTGGCGAAACCCTTTAAAAAAGAGGTGTTACTCGACAAACTAAAGTTAGTCTCTAAACTTGCCAGCTAAAACTTCCACATATACAAGTCGCCCGCTTCGGTGATCGCCACGATCACCGCCAGCGACTGCTCAGTTCAGAAGAGCTTGCTTACCTGCAAAAGTTAATGCTAGACGAAAAGAAATAACCTTAATAGCTGACATATTTCATGGCTTTTATAACACCACTTGCGCTAGTGTATTAGCGCTTATCTCATTATAAAAATTACAGAAATATTTGAAGGGTAGGAACAACAACATGAAAAACTTCAACAAGCTAACCCTGCTTGCTACTGCAATGGCAACATTGCTCGGTACCAGTATGGTCACCTCAGCAGCAGAAAGAACTCACGACATTATTATCGATGATTTCTTTGATATTGGCGGCATGAGCTCAGTGACATTAAGCCCCAATGGTAAGAAGGCACTTTGGCTAGAAGCCCGCTGGGACAAAGAACTGGATAAAAGCCAACGAGATCTGTGGCTGCTCGACACCAAAAGTGGTGACAGTAAACGCCTTACATTCACTAATGAAAGTGAATCCAGCCCACAATGGAGTCCTGACGGGCAACATATCTACTTTCTGGGTAAGGTAAAACAAGAATCAGCCAAGGCACCATACAACGGTAAGACACAGGTTTTCCGCATTGCAGTCGCAGGCGGTGACATGCAACCGATGACTAAAGAGGTTGAAGGTGTTAACGGGTTTCAGCTCAGCAATGACGGCAACAGCGTTTATTTCTTAGCCACTAAAACAGTAAAAGACAAAGATGATTGGGCCTCGATGCGAGCCGGTCACTCAGCGCCTAAATATGGCCATGGCGAACGTAAAACAAACCCGTTATACCAGCTCAATCTTCAACACTTTAAGCAACAGCTATTACTCGATGACGATAAAGTAGTTTGGGAGTTCAAGGTCAATGACGATGGCAGCAAAATAGCGCGGATCACGACTGACGATAACGAGCTGGTTAGACTGGAAGGTTGGTCTGACGTTGAAGTCTTCGATACTAAAACAAAAACCAATAGCATCCTCGCAGATAAGCAATGGCGCGACCAAGCTCCTTCGCCATATGGTTGGTTATTAGGGCTAAGTTGGCAGGAAAATAACAACCAACTCGCCTTTAGAATCGATTTTGACGGTCACCCAGGTAAGCTCTTCATCGCCAATGCACAAGCAACTGATGCACCATCGCTTGAAGTGACGCGCAGCGGAGATGTCACCTTAAACTCCGGCGACATAAAGTGGCGACCAGATAGCGACGAGATCTGCTATCGCGGCGCTGATCATGCTCGAGTAAAGCTATTTTGTACCGAAATTGATGATGGCGAACAGGGAGATACTCGTACTGTAATTAATGGCGATATGGTCATTGGTAGCTACAGCTTTAGCCAAAATGGTAAACGCGTCGCCTTTAGCCACAACGGTTTAGATCACTTTTCAGATATGTTTATTGCCGATGCTAATAGCAGCCGCGCTAAAGCGAAACGCCTGAGCAACATCAATCCACAAGTCGATAGCTGGAAACTCCCTCAAGTGTCTATCGTTAGCTGGAAGGCGCCTGACGGTAGTGTTGTTGAAGGTATATTGGATCTACCCGCAGACTATAAAAAGTCTGATGGTCCGTTACCATTAGTGGTGCAAATTCACGGCGGACCGACATCAGCAACGCCTTACGCTTTACAGCATCGCTCTTATGGACGCTCAACATTTACTGCCAAAGGCTGGGCATTGCTGTCGCCTAACTATCGTGGTTCTACCGGTTATGGTGATAAGTTCTTAACTGATTTAGTTGGTAAAGAGCACGACATCGAAGTTAAAGACATTATCGCTGGTGTCGATCAACTTATTAGCGACGGTATTGTTGATGGTGACAAAATGGCAGTGATGGGCTGGAGTAACGGTGGTTACCTGACTAATGCTTTGATCAGCACCACTGAACGCTTTAAAGCGGCAAGCTCTGGCGCGGGTGTATTTGATCAACGTCTGCAGTGGATGCTCGAAGACACACCGGGTCACGTGGTTAACTTTATGGAAGGCCTACCTTGGGAAAAGCCAGAGGCCTACACCCATGGCTCATCACTTAGTTATGCAGACAAAATCAAAACACCTACGCTTATCCATATCGGCGAAAACGATCAACGAGTGCCCGCAGGGCATGCACAAGGTCTGTATCGCGCCCTAAAGCACTACCTAAACGTGCCTGTTGAGCTCATTGTTTATCCTGGCGAAGGCCATGGATTAAGTAAATATCAACATCGAAAAGCCAAGATGGAGTGGGATCAGCAATGGTTCGAGCACTATGTTTTAGGCAAGCCAGTCGAATAAGTTAACCAGTAGCCATTAATAGAAGCGCCTCATTAGGCGCTTTTTTAATGAGATACAAACATCAGTATAAAAGGCATTCACTTTCCGTTCAGGATGGCTATGCTAAGGTTGATACCAATCAGTATAAGTCCAGTTTGCTCGATAAGGATAACTCAATGACAAGCTTCATCAAACGGATCACCGCCAGTTTATGTTTACTCGCCAGCATGATGATCATGCCACAAGCTTTAGCTGAAGACGGCTATAGCCAAGCCAAAAGTACTTTCCAGCAAGCGAACCAAACCCAAAAGTTCTTCGATACCGCATACGGTTACGCACTATTTCCGACCATAGGTAAAGGCGGAATTGGTATCGGTGCAGCTTATGGCAAGGGGCGCGTCTATCAAGGTGGCAATTACCAAGGTGACACCAGCCTGACTCAAGTCTCTTTTGGTTTTCAGTTCGGCGGCCAAGCCTATAGTGAAGTCATCTTCTTTAAAGATAAAGCCGCTTATAAAGATTTCACCAGCGGCAGCTTTGAGTTCGGTGCACAGGCTTCTGCAGTGGCGATTACCATCGGCGCCAACGCACAAGCTGGTACTACAGGTAATTCAGCTGGAGCTGGTAAGAAAGCCGCTACAGCGTCTTATATTAACGGCATGGCCGTGTTTACCGTGGCCAAGGGTGGCTTAATGTTTGAAGCCGCATTGGCAGGCCAATCCTTCACCTTTGAAGAGAAATAGGCTGGTTGTGGCTTAAGGAAATGCAGCGACGAGGGCGTGCGAGATAAGCTAAGACGGCAAAATTCGGACAATCGTTCTAGGCTCGAGTATTAGAGGTTCTAGGTTCTAGGTTCTAGGTTCTAGGTTCTAGGTTCTAGGTTCTAGGTTCTAGGTTCTAGGTTCTAGGTTCTAGGTTCTAGGTTCTAGGTTCTAGGTTCTAGCAATGATATTGAAAGCTAAAACCTAGACGCATCACACCCCTTCACTTAAACAGGATGCCTTACTTATGCCCCCAAGGTGCAGGCGGCAGTGCAACCGGTTTAGTCAGATCAAAATCGACTCTGAAATCACGATTTTCACGAGTTAAGCGATAAGTAAACTCTCCAGGGTGACTGTACATATGCCACACGTTAGTAATCGAAACATCTAAACCGTTGTCTCTAAAATTGTTAATTGAATAGGCATCAACTGGAAAGGATTGCTCGGTAGTGCTGCCCATACTCGCCGTCATGCCGCCGTACATGGTGACCTTATCTTCACTGCCATCTTGATGGCGATGGTCGTGCGCTAGATGCAAACCGTATTGCGTTTTAGTGATCACCCAGGTGCGAGAGTGATCGTCACCGACGTGAAATGGCACCTTAAGCACGGTGTCACTGCATTCGCGTACATGCATAATCAGTTTCTTACCGCTAAACGCCGAATCAGCGCTATTACCCGCCGTCACTGTACCTTCAAATGCTTTGCCACAATGGGCTGCAATACTATCAAAAAAGGTTGTTTGTTCGGTGGTTACAGCCGTAGCAGGCAAGGCAAAAGTCGCAGCCGTTAACAGGCCAATCTGTGAGTATTTTGTTATTTTCATTATTATCTCCAATGATTTGTGACTAACTCTATCATAAAGAGATAAATTTTAACTTAAGCAGAGTAAAGACATAATCCACGCCAATAAGCAGGGGAAACGTCTAGTTAAAATGAACTAGTCACCAGCATACTTTCGACTGATATGAAGACAATATACAAAATCCACATTGCTATCGATTATCTCAACTGTTAGCTTCCATAATTAGTGAAATTCAACGTTCGATAATATTTAATATTATAAAACCTATCGAGACAGTAGAGTGAAATCAAAAATACTAAATAAGACAAGAAACATTATTGGTTATATCTTTATTATTACTGCTGGATTTAGCATTGGCATTGGGACTAAGTATGGTTTTGACCTATACAATCAGCAACCAAATCTAATTGCAACAAACACTAGTCATCATTATCAAGGCATTGATAGTAAGGTGATTATCTACACCACCCAGTGGTGCCCTTTCTGTAAAAAAGCTAAGCAGTACTTAACAGAGCATAACATTGATTATATTGAAAGAGATATTGAATCAGGCAATAGAGAAACCATAGAACTATATGAGTCTATGGGCTACCCAGGAGTTCCAAAGATAGTCATCGGCAGCATAATAATAAATGGGTTTAATGAATCATTATTATCAAAAGAACTCAAGTCGCAAAATTTACTTTAGAAAAAATCTTTATCCTCACTATAAACAAACTAATAATCGGCTCTGTTTAGTAAAAAGCATCCATTTATGTTTAATAAAACTAAACAATGGCTTATTTAAAGCAAACCATAACAATTCATCATTTAATTAAAGGGAAGTATCATGATTAATAAAAAACTAGCAGTATTAGCGGCAAGCATAGGCCTAGGCTTAAGCTCATTCTATGCTATCTCGGCACCAACATGTGATATGGCCGCAAGATGTTACTATCAAAACGATCGTGATGTTAGTAATTGCACGCGAGCCACAAATCCAGTAGTGATCGATGGGGTGCGTTACGATAGATATAACACTCGCGCCGAATGTGAAGCGGCGTACGCCGGTGATTTACAACAATGTCTAGCCGGTGATTGGGATGGTCCAGGAAAGCCATTTGGGTGCTAATTAGATAAAGAGTCGATGGGTGTAACTCAAATGACTTACACCCATCATCATTTTATTCTCAACAAACTCAAACAATCATCTCATCTGTGAATAATTATCTTTGATGTTTCGGTGTAGTGCCCCAGGCATTTTTCTTTACAGGACGCTGGCCACCAGATTTCGATTGAGCACCTTTTGACTGGGCTGGTTTAGCTTGCCCTGACTTATTTGCACCACCGGCTTTCTTAGCTGTACCGCCCTTGTTGCCATCTGCTTGCTTACGGTCATCAAACTGATCGGCTGAGAAACGGGTGAAAGCCTTCTTACCTTTACCATCATCTTTAGTGACTAGCTTCTTTTTACTGCGCAATGCTTCTCGCTCTTGACGCGATTCAGCGGGCACTAGGCATGAAGGGCTGTTTCCAATCAGTTTCTCTTTACCCATCTCAATTAGCGCTTCACGGATCATTGGCCAGCCAGCTTCATCGTGATATCGCAGCAGAGCTTTATGCAGTTTTCGCTGTCGTCCCTTCTTGGGAACAGAGATATGCTCACTAGTGTGTTTCACATTTTTCAGCGAGTTAAGTTCTGTATGGTAGACCGTGGTCGCATTGGCCATCGGTGATGGATAGAAGTTCTGCACCTGATCGAGTTTAAACTTTTCCGCCTTTAACCATAGCGCGAGGTTAACCATATCTTCATTGGTTGTTCCTGGATGCGCCGAGATAAAATAGGGGATCAGATACTGCTTCTTACCCGCTTGCTGCGAATATTTGTCGAATAACTCTTTGAATTTGTCATAGCTGCCCATACCGGGCTTCATCATCATATCGAGAGGACCTTTCTCGGTATGTTCTGGTGCAATCTTCAGGTAGCCACCCACATGATGGGTCGCTAATTCTTTGACATAGCGAGGATCTTCGATCGCTAAATCATAACGAACCCCTGACGCAATCAAGATCTTTTTAATACCTGGAATTTCTCTTGCGGCGCGATATAGATCTATCGTTGGCTGATGATCAGTATCCATATGGCCACAAATATCGGGGAAGATACAGGAGAGTCGACGGCAGGTTTGCTCCGCCTTTTCACTCTTACAGCCTAAGTGATACATGTTGGCCGTGGGGCCACCAAGATCTGAAATCACCCCAGTAAAACCAGGGACCTTCCCTTGAATATCTTTAATCTCTTTCACAATAGAGTCTTGTGAACGGCTTTGAATAATGCGGCCTTCATGTTCGGTGATCGAACAAAATGAGCAACCACCGAAACAACCACGCATGATATTGATCGAGGTCTTGATCATGTCATAGGCCGGGATCTTCTCGCTACCATACGAAGGGTGAGCGACACGCTGATAAGCCAGATCAAACACACCATCCATCTCATCGGTATTAAGTGGCAAAGCGGGAGGATTGACCCAGATAGCGCGCTCTGCATGAACTTGAAATAGTGCTCTAGCACAACCCGGGTTTTGCTCCTGATGCAAAATACGCGAAGCATGGGCATAGAGATACTTATCGCTTGCGACCTTTTCATAGCTAGGCAGCTGAATATAACTCTTCTCCCAAGGCTTAGGCTTGGGCGGTTGAACAGTGATAACCTTAGGGGCGTCGTTATCGAATATTTTCTCATCGGTTGGGCCGGAAAGATTTTTACAGCCGACATCATCGGCGCCATAAGGGTTGGGAATAGCATCAATCTTATGTTGCTGATCGATTTTACGTGAATCGATTCCGCTCCACTCCGGTAGCGGCTCCTTACGGATCACCGTGGTACCACGGATATCATGCATATCTGCCATCAACTCACCGGCGCCCAGCCGATGGGAGATCTCAACCAGGGGTCGTTCAGCGTTACCGTAGACTAAAATATCGGCCTTAGCATCTAAAATGACTGAACGGCGAACCTTATCTGACCAATAATCATAATGTGCCGTACGGCGCAGACTGGCCTCAATACCACCAATCACCACCGGCACTTGTTTGAAGGCCTCTTTACAGCGCTGAGTATAAACGGTCACCGCGCGATCGGGGCGCTTGCCACCAATATTGCCCGGCGTATAGGCATCATCATGGCGCATTCGTCGCTCTGCGGTATAACGGTTGATCATCGAATCCATATTGCCAGCAGTAACCCCAAAGTAGAGGTTTGGCTTGCCTAGCTTCATAAAGTCATCTTTATTAGACCAGTCAGGCTGTGAGATGATCCCCACTCTAAAGCCCTGAGCTTCGAGCATGCGGCCAATGATGGCCATGCCAAAACTTGGATGATCCACATAAGCATCACCTGTGACTATGATGATGTCACAACTATCCCAACCTAGCTTATTCATCTCTTTACGAGACATAGGTAAAAACGGCGCTGGACGAGTAAGCTCAGAGCGATACTTGGAATGAGTAAATAATGTGGATTCTACTTGCATTGATTAGACAGCCTAACTTAGAAACAAAAAATACGGGTTACACGCCCCAGTGCCAGCTCACATCGGGGACGCGGAGTATAACAGGCTCCGCTCCGCAGGTGTGACTAAAAAAGCATCGAATTGATGCTTTTTTTAGTATAGCTGCTAAGCCCTTTAATTGGCTGTGGGTATTGCTAGGCGGGACTTGTTAGCTTTTAGCACGCTAATATCTAAAACAGGATGATGTCTATTGCTGTGATTACAGGCTACTCGCAAATGCAGCAAGATTAACCACCACTAAACCCACAATAACCGCCCATGTCATCAATACCCCCCAGAAACGGCCAAAATGATAACCGCCTTTGCCTTGGGTTAAACCTATGGCATGCATCAAGCGTGATACCAGCCAAAGCGTACCAAAGCTATGCAGTACCGCAGCGCTGGTACCGTTGCTCTCTGCAACCACAAATAACAACATCGCCATCGCTGCGTTCTCGAGTAAATTTTCATGTACTCGACGCGCTAAGCTTAATGTTTCGTTGCCAGCAGAACCAATGCCAATTTTATGCACTCTTCTGAGTTTTATCACTCTATAAGCTAACGTAATAATAAGCAGTGCAGTTAGGCTAATATACAGACCTGATATCGCGAGTGGCATGGAACATCCTATTTGTGATTGCTATATAAGTGCACAGCATTACAATTTACGAACATGAAGTAAATAAATCACAACTTTTTTTGAACAAATCAGGTAAGATGCGCTCGTCAATAATATGCCAATAAACAGTGCCGAATAGCAGTGACAAGCAAGCTAAATTAACATCCGTTTATTGATAATAATTAAGCCTTACAACTAAGATATAAATAGCGAACAACTATTGTGAACAATCAAGAGTTTTTAGAAAAGCGACGTTTTATCATTCGACTCGGTAAAGCACTGCATAAATTTGGTACGCCAGCCTATCGGCTTGAAGCACATCTACAGGCGGTATCAAAACTGCTCGGCATAGAGGGTTATTTCTTGGTATCGCCAACGGCAATGACTTTCGTACTGCAACACGATGAAGATCAAGAGTATAACCACGTGGCACGGGTCAACCCTGGTGAACTCGATTTAGGCTCCTTAGCGCGAACCGACGAACTCGTTGAAGAGCTAATGTCCGGCAAACGCACATTAACCGAAGCTCTTGAACGGTTAGAGGAAATTTCCAATAAGCCTAACCCTTACGGCACAGGCCTAACGCTATTGGCTTTTGGCAGCTCAGCAGGTGCCTTTGCCATGTTAATGGGCACCAGTTGGAACGATGTATTTTGGTCGGCGATGTTGGGCTTAATGGTTTATGGCTTGGTCTATCGTGCTGAGCGCTCTAAGCGTATGGCCGAGATGCTCGAACCCCTAGCCGCGATTTTGTGCGCAATTGCCGCGAGCGGTATTGCACAATTTGACCCCAGTATGAATATTCCGGTGGTGATACTCTCTGGTATCATCATTTTTATTCCAGGTTTAGCGTTAACACTCGGTTTAGCAGAGCTAGCCGCAAGAGATCTAATCTCTGGCACAGCAAGGGTGATGGATGCATTCATGCTGCTGTTTAAGCTCTATTTCGGGGTTATCCTAGGTCTGACAATAGGTAAAACACTGTTTGGTGAAACCACCTATGTACCACCTGAATCACTGCCTGAATGGGCCATTTGGGCTGCAGTACCGATTCTCTCTATGGCGCTAGTGATTATCTTTAAAGCACGAATGAAAGACTCTCCTTGGGGGGTCCTTGCGGGTATTGTGGCGTTTTTCTCCGCTATGATCGGCGGCATTTACTTTGGTGAGTCTATTGGTATTTTCTTTGGCGCATTAGCGGTAGGTGTATATTCAAACCTATATGCTCGCTGGATGAAAGCACCAGCAACTATTGCGCTGTTACAAGGCATCGTCATCTTAGTGCCCGGCAGCAAAACTTATATTGGCCTCAATACCTTAATTTTAGGTGAAACCATTTTTAACCAGTCACACCTTGGCACGCAGGTATTTCTTATTTTTATGTCCATTGTTGCAGGGTTGATCTTTGCCAATGTGGCCGTGCCTCCACGCCGCACCTTATAACCGTTTACGAGTTACAAATTAAACATGCGGGCGCCTCAGCGCGCTCGCATCCTCTGCGTTATATTCAATTCTCCTCAAGTAAAATCATCATCTTATCCTTGACTAACCCCCACGTTCCGTGTGCTATGGTTATGTAACCCAATTGTAAGTATTGTTACTTATTAGGATGCCATCCTGCCTATGACTCGATTTAGCTGTTCGACGTTAGCCTTGTTAACTTGCGCACTAACCAGTGCCGTTAGTGCTGAAGAGATAACGACACCAAAAACAGCAGCTAAAACCGAAGATTACCAGCAAAAAAAGCAGATAAAAAACATTGTAATCAAAAGTAATGACATCTTTGATCTGTCTGATCCCGAGACCTTTTTCATTCATCGCTGGGCTAATTACCTACATATCAATACTCGTGATTCAGTCATTCGTGACAAGCTCAGCTTTAAAGAAAATGAAACTGTAAGCCAGAAAGATCTCGATGAAGTACAACGAATATTACGGGCAGAACCCTATATTCGTGACGCTAATATTGAGTTTGCTACGCCTGCACCAGATGCCGATCTAGCCAGTGACGATAGCGAAAACATTTTAGTAGAGACATGGGATAATTGGTCATTACTCCCCACAGTCAGTGTCAGCCGCAGCGGTGGCGAAAGTAAGTACTCTATCGGCATTAAAGAGGATAACTTGCTCGGGTTAGGGATCCGAACTCGTTTCAAGTACCAATCAAATGCCGACCGTACCGGCTACAAATTTGCGATTGAAGCCCCGATAAACTTTATTGAGCATGCCACCATAGCGGCTGATTTTTACGATAACAGTGACGGCCAAGCAACCCATCTCTATTTTGAGAAACCTTTCTATACACTCGATGGCAGCTACATGTATTCTGCCGAGTATTTAGATGATCTGCGCGTCGATACCTTAAAGCAAAATGGCCAAGAGTTTAATGAATTTGAACATGGGGTCACGTACAACAGCGCCCGATACGGCTGGTTATTGAATCGCAGCAGTGATGAACTTTCTCGCATCATAACGGGACTGACACAAGATAAGCATGAGTTTGATAATATTGCAGAGTACCCAACATCAGAACTGCCTCAAGATCGTGATTTTCTCTACCCTTGGCTAGCCTATCAATACCTGCAAGATGACTTTAAGGTCCTTAATAACATTCACCTCATTAACGATAACGAGGACTTTAATCTGGGTTGGCAACACTACGTTAAACTAGGGCTTGAAACTCGTGATACCGATGACGACTCACCCGTTGGCTATCACGTCAATTGGCGATCTAGCCGTGGTTTCCAGGCTGAAGATCATTTGCTGCTGCTGGAGATGGATGGCGAGGGCGTATTTGCCACGACTCAAAAAGATTACTATAAGGTCAATGTTGCCGCAGAATACTTCTACCACATCACCCCTAAATGGACCGCTTATTCCAAGCTAAGATTAAGTAGTTCTCAGAACAATTATATTGATAGGCCTTTCGCGCTTGGCGATGACACCGGGATCCGTGGTTACCCAAACAACTATCAATATGGTGACAATCAATGGGCATTTACCGCAGAAGTGCGTAATTACCCTAATATTAACCTTTATCAATTAGCAGAGCTTGGTTGGGCAGTCTATAGCGATGTGGGTCAAGCAACAGGCGGAAACGATGCCAACAACGAAGTTGCTGGCGTTATTGGCAGTGTCGGGATTGGCGCTAGGATCTACTCCTCTAAATCAAGCTATGGCAACGTCGCCCATATTGATTTCAGTGTCCCTTTTACCACGGGTGTCGAAGTGAACAGCTGGGAATGGCGCTTCTTAGTGAAGAATCGATTCTAAGTGCTGAGATTCTAGTGACGAGCTGCTAACGAAACACTGTAAATATCAGCATCATTAATCCCCAACATACTCACCACAATGGTATTGTCAGCTGCTTTCGCCAATGCATTGCCGTCGGCTTTTTTCTGTCTGTTACAAGTCGTGTTAGAACTTATAATCGAGCGTTAAGTACACTTGCTGGCTGTTATCAATAGTGATCCCATGACGTTCGTAATCTTGCTCTAGATAGCGATAACCGAGATCGGACGAAAAGTGCTCGCTCCATTGATATTGCATACCCACTTGGCCACCCCAGACAGGAGCAGTATCGGCACGTCCAGCAATTTTATTATCGTTAACGCCTACAGTAACGCCGGCGAACAAGTTAACGTTCTTATGCACTGGGATGAGATAGTCATATGAGATCAACCAGCTGTATTGCTCCTGCTTATAATCGCTGCCCGCTTGAGAAAACTCATCTTCCATATAGCCAAAGGTACCTGTGATCCGGTGCTGCTGTTCAATCAACACCCCCACTCGCCCTTGCCACGACATGTCTTCAGTATCATGCTGTATCTTGCCATCAACCTTGTCTGTTTGATAACCCGCAGCGGCACCGACAAAGAATTCAACTTCAGCTGCATTAACGCTACCGACCAGTAACCCTGAACATAGAACACCTGCTAGCATTGTTTTAATTTTCATAACAAACCTCACTAATGACTTATCTGTTTCTTGTCGTAATCGACGTTGAGAACAGATTAACCCTAAGATTAACAATGAAAAAGTGCCTATCGCCAGCCAGTTTGTATTGAATAGCGTGACAGTCAATAAAGCTATCAACATCCATTGATGTGCTGTTTTTAATCCTTTAACAAGTAAACTAAGCTAAATTGAACCTACTCTATTGGCTATTAATGACTATGCCCTTGGGACAAATTGATCATTATCACGCCAGCAGCCACAAGACCCATACCCACCCAAGTGGTTAAATCCAGATGTTGACGGTAAAATAGCGCGGACAACAAGGTGACAGTGACGATAGCAAGACCCGCCCATAGCGCATGTACCACACCGACCGGCATGCCCTTCATCGCTTGGCCTAGAAAGATAAATGCCGTCAAATGTCCCAGTATGACCATTGCAGCTGGCAACGGCTTGCTAAAGCCATCAGTCGCCTTAAGCGCCACATGAGATAAAGCTTCAGCCATGACACCCAGTAATAGAAAGATCCAACTCATAATGTAAGCCTTAAATTTAAAAGTGATCGGCAGGCAAAGCCTGCAACATAGATTGGGATAGTGATTTTACTGCAGCTATTATATTGATAATCAATCAGATGATAATCTGCTGAAATGGCAAATCACTTTTACTGGAGAGTAATAAAGGAATGTGATCGAACTGAAAAATAAGCCAACTGATCGCAGCGTCAATGACGTTGTTTGGGTGATACCAGCCAATAAGTTACCCCAAGTGCGATAATGACCGCCGCAGAGGCCCATACATATTCTGGCTCCACCTCTTTAAAGTCTAAGACGATAATTTTTCGGGAGATCGCCATTAATGCAGTCGCAATCACAATCTGCACATGGATCACCTCCTCTTTAAGGTAGATGGTAATATTTTGGAAAATTTCAATCGCGATGAGCACCGCGAGGAAAGAGCCAAAGATAACCAGTATGTCCTTCATATCAATCAAGCCGTATGGCGGCGTCATGATTTCAATAAACAACACCCGTCCCACATCAATCACACTCCATAGAATGACCAAGGTCATCAACACGGCTAATATCCGCACCGCATAGTGCACAACTTGGCCCAACATATTAATCAGTGGCTCTTTGTCTATTTTTTCCATCTAGCGCTCCGGTTTTAATCAGATAAAGCGTTTTAAGTAGTTATTCATACTATTAGACCAACTCCGCTTTGATGGGAGTATTATATTTGTTTATGCCGAGATGATAATCCACCTGAAATACAATTATCTTTTACCAGATAGAAACAATTAGTAGCGACGTGATCCCATAAAAGGCCCCATCCACTCAAATGGTTATAGCTTTCCTATAGATAATGGCAGCCAAAAGTACAATTTTCCGAGAGAGGGTTGCGCGAATATTAGTCATAAAAAAAGCGCCGAAGCGCTTTCTATCATGTCCAATAATACTGACATCCATATATCAATCTGTTTTAGCCGTTATTGGCAACATGGGCTGCGATAGCATCCATCAAAACAGGGGATAGGCAATCATATGGCGCCAATCCTAAATCGGTTAATGTATTGCGAACATCAGCCATAGCTTCAGGTGCAGTACCTGACTCGATGATTGAAGAGACAAATGCAGCGAATTCAGGTGCAGACCAACCTTGTTGCTTAGATAGCTCTGTATGGACAAAGTCTAAACCATAGAAGGGGTGGCCAGTGTTTTCGATACGGCCATACATATGAGTACCACACTCTTTGCAAGCATGACGCTGAATTGCCGCTGACTCATCAATGATCTGTAATTTATCAGCGTTAGCAGTCACACTAACCATCTCTTTTGCAACCACAGCTATCTGAGCAAACAGCGCGCCTTCAGGCTTCCAGCATTTGCTGCAACCACAGACATGGTTATGTGCCGTTTGCGCCGCGACGGTAACTTCTACCGGGTTATGTGAACACTGGCATTGTAATGAACCTCCAGTAAAACCTTCCGCTGCTGCTGGGATGCCGTTATCGACCTGTGGGTGAATTAATGTTGTCATAATGTTTACTCCAAAAATGTGGCTAAGCTCTGTTCAACAAGGCTTAGCCTGCTACTTACATAGCTTGTTTAAAAATATTGATAATCTCTTCAGTGGTGCCTTTTCTTGGGTTGGTTAAAGAACACGCGTCGTTTAAGGCATTAATCGCCATAAACTCAAGTTTGTCCTCTGTGACGCCAAGATCGGCTAGTTTTCGTGCAGTACCACCGGAGGCTGAAAGTCACTCAATTTTGACAATGCCCGCTTCTGCTGCATCGGCAGCGGTCATATTTAACGACTAAAACTTGAGACTGGATGACACCAGGGTCATTCGATGGCAGTGATTATATTCCTTGCTTAAAAGTTGATAATCCCTATTTTTAGCAAATAACTTTTTACCGTGAGTAACAATAAATCTAAGCAGAAGAGCTATTTTAGTGATAGAAAAGCGCGAGCAAAGGCTCAAATAAAATCGGAGGGTGCATTAGAGAGGATTGGACAATTAGCAGACTCAAGCATGATGGCCAAGAAGTTAAGTACACGAACTCAATCGCCAACCCGAGGAGGGTATTTGGTCTATCTATCCACAAAACCGTCACTTATCACCCAAGGTGAGTATGTTACTCGACTACCTCAACACAGCCCTCAAATGAGTATTTAATCTCCCCGCACTGCTCTGCAACAGATTCACACCTCGTCTCTTATAGACAATGAAACGTATATTCATACACTTACTATTACCTCCACCTCTATTATTACTGTTTGGTAAAAGTAATTTACCTTTTAGGCTGATTGTTCCAAATACGATGATAACTATAATGAGCCCCATCTTAAGTCCTGAGGACGAGTGCACCCCTGTCGGAGCGCTCAACTCCTAAGGCAATTGTCAAAAGTATTACAGCACCTATTACGGTGCACAGAGGAACTATTATGTCTCGTATTGTTATTGTTGGCGGCGGCGCTGCCGGCCTAGAAATTGCTAGCCTTTTAGGACGTTCAGTCAATCGTCAAGATGAAGTCATACTCGTCGAAGGTGAAACTCATCACTACTGGAAACCTCGCTTCCATGAGATAGCCGCCGGTACCTTTGATAGTGACCTCGACAGCCTGTGCTATTTCAGTCATGGCGCCAAGAATGGCTACATGCATTACCAAGCGTGGATGACCGATATAAAGCGCGAAGATAAGCAGTTAGTGGTCCGTAAACCTAACGGTGAAACAGATGCTATCGAATATGATTACCTAGTGATTGCTATCGGTGCCATTAGCAACGACTTTGCCACCTTAGGCGTGCAAGAGCACTGCTTGTTCCTCGATACACCAGAACAAGCGCGAGATAGCTGGCACCAAATAAGTACCTTGCTACGCTCAGGACAAGAGCGCAGCATTAATATCGTCGGTGCTGGTGCTACCGGGCTTGAACTCGCAGCTGAATTAGCGAAAGTAAGCGCTAAATTAGCCAAAAACCCTTATGCGGCAAAGCTCAACATTAATCTAATTGAAGCTGCTGATAGAGTGTTACCGAACAGCCCGCTTAAAATGTCACAGCAAGCGCAAAAGCGACTCGAAGAGTATCAGGTCAACATCATACTCAATACCCGTATCGCCAGCGTCGAAGCTGCACGCATGACCACCAGCGATGGCAAAGTATTAGCTGCTGATGTTCAGTTTTGGGCTGCTGGAATTAAAGCACCAGACTGGCTTAAAAACATCGGTGGTCTACAGAGCAATAATGCTAACCAGCTGATGGTTGAGCAAACACTGGCAACCACTGCGGACTCGTCAATATTCTCCTTAGGTGATTGCGCTGCGATCCCACAAGCTGATGGCACTCAAGTACCGCCAAAAGCCCAGGCCGCTAACCGCGCAGCGGTGCACCTAGCAAAGAACTTAGTGGCGCATTTAGAGGGGAAACCGCTAAAACCTTTCGTCTACAAGGATGGCGGAATGGTGGTTGCCATTGGGCATAACTTTGCCATCAGCACCATGCTGAACGACAGATTAGTGTTAAAAGGCCGACTAGTACGCCGCCTGTACGATACGATTTTCCGTCTACATCAAAAAACCGTTAGCGGCCTATTTACCATGTCACGACTGATCATTATCAAACGCTTAAAGTGTATATTTAAGCCCGCTTAACACGGCTTACTCCGCAGGAGGTAGAGGCTCGCCACACTGAAAAGCAATGGCGCCGACTAACCCATGGAACGTGAAAAGGAGGTTACCCCTCCTTTTTCACATTGTATTATTGCCTCTGCAAGTCTCTGTCTATAGCCATAATGGCTGCACTAACCTAACTAGTCCTATCAGTGCATGGACACACTTAATTTGTTTTGTCGCCGGTAATACTAGCGGTTTGAGCTCCAATCTGATTTAATCTTGCTTGCTATATTATCTTTGAGACTAAACAAACTGAGCAGCAAAACCATCAAGGTAAGGTTAGCCCTAGCCGCTAACCACCAATCCAGAACCACACTAGTCGTAATGCTAGTGCTGATGGTGTGCCAGTTTTTTGTGATGAGTTCAGCCTATTCAGTGCAGTATCCCAATGGTAAGCACCCTATGGGCAGCAGTGTGAGCCATCATCATAGTCATGAAAGCCTCCTTGCCTCAAAGGCGCACCATCATGGCAGCGATAATGTTTCCGCTTTCAATACTACTGAATCGATTACCGATATTGTTGATCGCAATAGCAGCTTAACGGCTGACAATGGCGAGCACGATCATAATAATCATTCACACACACCATCGCACCTGCCACTCGAATCGCGCTTTAATAGCGACTTCTATCAAGCAGGCACCCTAAGCGATGCAGATGTACTGTTCAGCAACCATAGATACGCACCACCAAACCCACCGCCACACAGCTAATTACTTTTCAATAACGCGATCCGTTCGCACATTAAAACGTTATAGCGCATCAGTCATTAATTAATGACTGTGCTCGCCGCGTATAACAAAAATAAATAATTGGAGTATCTGTAATGAGCCAACCTTTGGCGAAAGCCATGGCTACCACCACGAAGCTAGTGGTGATTTTTTTGGGGCTATTTGCCTCTTTCTCTCTGTTTGCACACGGCGTAGATGAGGGGACTCGGCAGTTTTTAGCCGCTAACCAAGGGGTTTCTATTCTGCCCTTTATCTATATCGGCGCTAAACACATGGTCACCGGATATGATCATCTGCTGTTTTTAGTTGGGGTGATTTTCTTTCTATACCGCACCAAAGATGTATTGCTATATGTCAGCCTTTTCACTATCGGCCACAGCATTACCTTGTTGTACGGCGTGTTTTCTGACATCCAGGTCAATGCTTATCTTATCGATGCCATCATTGGGTTTTCAATTGTTTATAAAGGCTTTGATAACTTAGGCGGATTTAAGCGGGTGTTTGGTTTTCAGCCCAATACCAAGGTCGCAGTGATGATCTTTGGCCTATTCCATGGTTTTGGCCTTGCCACTAAAATTCAAGAATTTAATCTGCCACAAGAGGGGTTATTAGCCAATATTATTGGCTTTAATGTCGGTGTCGAAATTGGGCAGTTCTTAGCCTTAGGCGTGGTACTTATTGTCATGAGTTTTTGGCGTAGACACCAGAGCTATCTTAAGTTTGCAACCACTGCCAACACGCTGTTAATGAGTGGTGGCTTGATGTTAGTTGGCTACCAACTCACGGGTTACTTTACCAGTTAACGCTTAACGAGATAGCCGCGTTCAACGGCAAAATACAGCTCAATACGCATGCGTAATTACTCTTTTAGGAACTACAATGAAAAACCAAACTAACAATCAAGCAACTGACACCGTAAGCAACACCATTAGCGTACCCGTCCACTCTAATGCCACTTTACTGAAAGCAAGCATCGTCGCCACCGTCATAGCAGCTGTGGTATTGGTCATGGCAATTTTACCCGCCGAGTACAATATTGACCCGACAGGGATCGGTAAATCACTCGGGCTAACAGAGATAGCCACTGCAGCGACAGCTGCGATTATTCCAAGTGCTAAAGCCGCGACCAATGTCATGAAAAGTACTGACTCCATTGTGATAACCGATGCGCCGTCAGTGGCAGAGATAAAGCAAGCTAGAGTAGAGGTACCTGGACTGCGCCAAGATACGGTCGACATAGTGATTGCAGCAGGCAAGGGCTTAGAATACAAACTGCTGATAAATGAAAACCAGCATTTAGAGTATGAATGGCGCACCGATGGTGCTCCATTGTATTTTGACTTTCACGGTGAACCTCAAGGTGATACCACCGGCTTTTTTGAAAGCTTTACCATCACCACATCCGATCAAGTAAAGGGCACGCTTACTACGCCTTTTGCTGGCTCTCACGGCTGGTACTGGAAAAACAAAACCAGTGAGCCCATTACTGTCACGTTAACCACTAAAGGGGCTTACCTGATTAAAGGCTAGATTCAGTAACAAAAAAGCCCGCTTACTATTTATAAGTGAGCGGGCTTTTTTGGTGAGTTAGCAAACTGTTTTATTCGGGGCTGCTCTTATCGGCTTCTTTTTCATCAACGTCAGCAAAGCCGATGATTTTCTGTTTTATCGCCTCTTTCTCGGCCTTATCTTTTAAACGGTAGATACGCTTTATCTGCGATTTCTGCATTGGCTCTTGCGGAGTCGATACTGAATCGAAGCCGACCTCCACCTTTCCCAAGGTTGAAGTAATCAACAACCCTTGGGCAAACTTCAAAGTATTCAAGCCACCGCTCAATACCAATAAGTAACTCTGTCGCGGTCTAGAGTTAACGATGACCGTATATTTATCGACATTTTCCCAGCCATCCATTCTAAAGTTATCGATAGAATTAACCTGCTCTAATTCAGGAAAGGTATACATTGCAGCTCGTTCCTTCGAGGCCTCTGATGATGCGCAACCCGCTAAAAATATTGCAAAACCGAGCACTAGGATATTCCATAGCTTCATTGTTATCTCCCTAAGCATTGTTATCAATTATATGAGCTAGCTTAACTCTAGCGTGAAAACAGCAGAGTGCCAATACTCGTCTCGTCGATGAGTTAACCACAAAATGACCCAATAGCACTAGCGCTCTTCACCACCCCAGGTAACAACAATAGCTGAACCCCATCAATGCAGAGGCCGAAGCAGCAGAGGCGATTCCCGCCCATAAAAAATGCCGCTATAGAGCGGCATTTTCATAATATGGCAGCGTTAAACTAATCGCTTAAATGCGCGGCATGAAAACGCATATGCTGCTCAATAAAGCTGGCGATAAAGTAGTAACTATGATCATAACCTTCATGCATATTAAGCGTTAACGGATAGCCGCTCACTTTAGCCGCAGCCTGCAACATTTCAGGTTTAAGTTGCTCAACTAAAAAGTTATCGCCTTCACCTTGATCAACTAACGCCGGCACAAAGTTAGTCGCTTTACGCATGAGTAGACTCGCATCGTAGTCAGCCCAGGCATTAGTGTCGCGGCCAAGATAGGCGGTCAGTGCTTTTTTGCCCCAGGGACAATTAACCGGATTACTGATCGGGCTAAAGGCAGAAACAGACTGATAAGCGTCGCTATTACGCATGGCGATAACCAAGGCACCATGTCCACCCATTGAGTGACCGGCGATTGAACGCTTGTCTGACACTGGGAACATTGACTCGATTAGCTTTGGCAGTTCACTGACCACATAGTCATACATTTGATAATGACGACTCCAAGGTGCTTGAGTCGCGTTGACATAGAATCCCGCACCTTGACCTAAGTCATATCCAGCATCATCCGCCACACCTTCACCACGTGGGCTAGTGTCTGGCGCCACAATGGCAATTCCCAATTCAGCCGCTAACGCTTGCACACCCGCTTTTTGCATGAAATTTTCGTCAGTACAAGTCAAACCTGACAACCAATACAGCACGGGAACTTTTTGGCCGTTTGACGCTTGAGGCGGTAAATAAATAGCAAATCGCATGGCACAGTTTAACGATTCTGATTGGTGAGTATATTGCTTGTGCCAACCACCAAAACTCTTATTCACACTAATATTTTCAATTGTCATACTTACATCTCTTGTCGCGCTTTATTATCACTTCCGCCATGGGCGGAAGTGATAGCAAAACGACTGAATTGGTTTAAATTATCTTTCGAATGGCAGTGTTAACTTACTTATCGAAATGGATAACAGTACGAATACTCTTACCTTCGTGCATTAGGTCAAATGCATCGTTAACTTGCTCAAGTGCCATAGTGTGGGTAATAAAGTCACTTAACTTAAACTCACCCGCCATATAACGCTCAACGTATTCAGGTAGCTCAGAGCGGCCTTTAACACCACCAAATGCGCTGCCTCTCCATACACGGCCAGTCACTAGCTGGAATGGACGAGTTGAGATCTCTTGACCAGCACCTGCCACACCAATAACCACTGATTCGCCCCAACCTTTATGACAACACTCAAGTGCACTGCGCATGACGTTGACGTTACCGATACACTCAAATGAGTAATCAACGCCGCCATCAGTCAGCTCTACAATCACATCTTGAATTGGCTTGTCGTAATCTTTTGGGTTGATGCAATCAGTCGCACCCAGTTGACGGGCTAGGTCAAACTTGCTTTCGTTAATATCGATAGCGATGATACGTGATGCTTTAGCCATTTGTGCGCCAATAACCGCTGATAGACCAATACCACCCATACCAAATATAGCAACAGTAGCGCCCTCTTCAACCTTGGCAGTATTCATTACTGCGCCCATACCGGTTGTAACACCACAACCCAATAGACACACCTCTTCAAGTGGCGCTTCAGGGTTTACTTTTGCAAGTGAGATTTCAGGTAATACTGTGTACTCAGAAAAGGTTGAACATCCCATGTAGTGGAAAATATCGACACCATCTTTAGAGAAACGCGTCGTGCCGTCTGGCATTAGGCCTTTACCTTGAGTTTCACGGATTTTCTGGCATAAGTTAGTCTTACCTGACTTACAGAACTTACACTCGCCACACTCTGGCGTGTATAGAGGAATAACATGGTCGCCGACTTGAACACTGGTTACGCCTTCGCCTATAGACTCAACGATACCGCCACCTTCGTGACCTAAAATACAAGGGAAGATCCCTTCTGGATCATCGCCAGAGAGTGTGAATGCATCAGTATGGCAAACACCCGTAGCAATCATCTTGACTCGAACTTCGCCTTTTTGCGGCGGCATAACGTCGACAATTTCCATTGTCAGTGGCTGGCCAACTGCCCAAGCAACTGCGGCTTTAGATTTAATAGTCTGTGCTGTCATGTGTAATTCCTACTTTATATAGCGTTAAAAAACGGTCTTATCTACACGAGTGCCGCAATGTTTATGCGAGCATTATAGCGAGGACTCATAAAATGATAATCCCACCATTATGCAATTAACTTTTACCATATGGTAATAATGGTGATCCTTTGGTCTCTTTTACCATTACCTGATTAGCCAGTGCACTTATTGTCGTTAGCGCAACTGGCTGTCTTTACTGCCTCGCCTGTTAAACAGGGGGACTTTTTTACTTTGTTCATCCAGCTCACTTTGGCAAGTAACACAATAGCGCACCCCTTGAATCGCCTTTCGACGCGCTTCAGGGATCGGGCTGCCGCACTCCTCACAAAATAGTAAGCTGGCTTGCTGTGATAATCCGCTACGAATTTGAGCGACGCCATCGGCGACACTATTATCAATCTGATCTTGCACCGCGCCATCACGGGCCCATCCACCAGCCATAAGGGCTCCTTTATCTAGCACGCTGGTTACGTGGCAGAGTTAAAGTTTAGAAGAACATGGGCGAATTACCACGTCCCTTTGATTGGTTGAATTATACCCAGCGGGGTGGGAATGATAATCCCACTAAAGCGAAAATTTCTTTTACCACACAGTAATAATTTGCCACGGACAGGTAAGATAACTTTGCATTTCAGCTAGAGTTGGTAATAATTGACGCCATTAAAGAGTGACAATAGTAGAGAGCGTATATGTTCAATTGGGAAGGCGTGAGTGAGTTTGTTGCAGTAGCAGAAGCCGAAAGTTTTACTAAGGCTGCCGCGCGCCTAGGCATATCGACGGCTCAAGTCAGTCGTCAAGTGAGTGCTCTGGAAACACGACTTGCTGCTAAGTTGTTTCACCGTACTACCCGCAAGGTATCGGTAACTGAAGTTGGCCGCATCTATTATCAGCACTGCCGCCAAGTCTTAGATGGTTTAGATGAAGCAGAAAGGGCCATCACCAATTTACAGACCACCCCTAGAGGCTTACTCAAGATCACCGCGCCGGTAACCTATGGCGAGGGCATGATTGCGCCACTCATTAATGATTTTATAACTCAATACCCAGAGCTTGAAGTACAGATAAACCTCACCAATTTGAAAGTAGACCTGATTGATGAAGGCTACGATCTCGCCATCCGTTTAGGTCAGCTAGAAGACTCAAGCATGATGGCAAAACGCTTAGGGTCTCGTACGCAATATGTCTGCGCCTCACCCAGCTATCTGTCCACCTACGGCTTACCACATTCATTGTCTGAACTTGAACAACACAACTGTTTAGTGGGCACCATGGACTACTGGCGCTTTCAAGAAAAAGGTAAAGCCCGTAATGTACGCATCAAAGGTAACTTAAGCTGTAATAGCGGTCACGCCTTGGTCGATGCTGCTATAAAAGGGCTAGGCATCATCCAGCTACCCGATTATTACGTTAGCGAATTTATTGAGTCAGGAAAACTAGTGCCACTACTGGAAAACAACCGCCAAGCGGTTGAAGGAATTTGGGCGCTCTACCCGCACAATAGACATCTATCACCTAAAGTGCGCATGCTGCTCGACTTTTTAGGAGAAAAACTCGTTTAGCCATTGAGACTAAGCAGCTAAAAGGTTTTGCCCAGAGTGGTGCTGCAGGATATTTTAATGCTCTACCTCACTCATCAACAAAGACATCTATCACCTAAAGTGCGCATACTGCTCGACTTTCTGAGTGAAGGACTAGCTTAGCGCCTAATACTCTTCAATTAAAAGAGTTTTGCTATTGTTATGCAGCAAGGTGATTGGACACTCTACCCCACTCTTCACGATAGACACCTATCACCTAAAGTGCGCATGCTGCTCGACTTTCTGAGTGAAGGACTAGCTTAGCGCCTAATACTCTTCAATTAAAAGAGTTTTGCTATTGTTATGCAGCAAGGCGATTGGGCACTCTCCCCACTCTTCACAATAGACATCTATCTCCTAAAGTGCGCATGCTGCTCGACTTTTTAGGAGAAAAACTCGTTTAGCCATTGATACTAAGCTGCTCAAAGGTTTTGCCCAGGGTGATGATGCTGGGTATTTTGATGCTCTACCCCACTCCTCACGATAGACACCTATCACCTAAAGTGCGCATGCTGCTCGACTTTTTAGGAGAAAAACTCGTTTAGCCATTGAGACTAAGCGGCTAAAAGGTTCTACCTAATGTCAGGTAAAGGGTTTTATGTTGCAAGTCATCAATACCAAAACCGAGAACGGCTGGACCAAACTCGGTTTCAGTGCCGATAAATATGCTGCTGGCGTAAATCAAATCATCAAGCCCACGCTGATCTTTATATTGCCAAACATTACCCGCTTCGGCAGAAACGCCCAAGTAAAGTGGTTTGTTCATGCCACCGAATCCTTGCCAGTTAATACGATACTGATACACCAGTGATCCATACGCGAGCTGTGAGCCCACCAGCGCATTTTTATGCATGCCTGACAGGTTTAAAAAGCCCCCTAGTTTATGAGTGTGTATTAAGCTCACCTCATCACTATCGGTACCGCTAATTTTGAGCTTACTGATCAGCGTATGCTGCTTGAGGCTACGGGCATGTTTGAGGGAAAACTCATAATTGAAAAGTGCAGTATCACCAAATACATCACCGACAATAGGCAAGACAAAAGAGTCCAGCTTATCGTCGTTATAGGCACCCTTAAAATAGATCTGACTGCCGCGGCTCGGAAAACTATAACTGTCTAAGCTATCGTAACTAACAATGACGAAACCAGAATAGCTCTTATAATCAATATCAAGGTCAATCATTGATGGGCCTTCTATATTGCCCGATTCAGCGGCTATACCTAGTTCAATAATCATATCGTTACTCAGATTAATGCCTATTGATGAGCTAATATTATGCGATTTAGTCAGCGTTTTTAAACTGCGCTGGTTATCCCAAAAATACAGCAGCTCATCTTGTGAGTATTGATACCGATTTTTCCAATAATAGTGCTCTAATGGGTCGAGCTGCAAACGGTACTCGGTCGCCAGGCGCTTCTCTTTGCCAGACGTAAACTCAAAACGCAGCTGTCCTTGGCTATCTCCAACGTTATTCATCGTATAAGCAAGGTCGAGCTTAACATCGGATATTTCGGTAAAGTCCTCTTCCAATGAAAAACCAATATCAAAAAAGTTAGGCCCCCAACTTTTTTCATTGGCGGTGATCAGCAGTGTTTTTTGATCTTGTTCGTCCATCACAATTTCAGCTTCGACTCGCTCAAAGCTATTGAGCGCATAGACACGATCAATCGCATCGACTAATTCGGGGGTATTGACGCTGTCACCGGCATTAACGGCTAGCGCGGCACTGATTTTCTCTGGCGTCTCATGGCTATTATTAACCACAATAACTCTATCGATAGGCCGCTGCTGAAAAGTCAGTAACGCTTGCTTATAGCGCTGTCGATTTGCTTGATATTGCGCAAACTCCTCGGCGCTGCTTTGCAATGGAATAAGCCTATCAGCATGAGCGAGTGCCGCCTGTTCTCCTTTTTCAAAACCCAGTGGCATACTGCTAAAATCGGTGGTGCCTAACAAGCTGATATCAGGGCGAATGAGAATATCCTGCGGCTGTAGATTCTCTACCTGTTCTACCGCATTGGCCCGTGTCATCATGGTGGATAGTTGCGACAGTATCGCAAAACTATCTTGCAACTCCTCTTTCGGTGCTAGCTCGGCACCAATATCAATTGCAATAACAATATCAGCGCCCATTTCGCGTACCGTATCCGCTGGCATATTGCTTACCATGCCGCCATCGGTTAGGTATTTGCCATCAATCTCTATCGGCTGCAAAATACCCGGCACGGACGCCGACGCCTGCATCGCCGCCAGCAGGTTGCCTGAATCTAACACCACAGCCTGCCCTGTGGCAATGTCAGTACTGATCGCCTTAAAGGGAATGGCTAAATCATCAAATGAAGCTTGCCGCGGCACCATGCCGGCAGAGAAAATATAGAGGTTTGCCATCGACTGGCCGCGTAAGACACCTTGCGGCAATAGAATTTCACCGTCTAGCGAGCCAAACTCAAAGGGTAAGTTAAAGCGGTCGAAATCTTGTTTATCATGATAATTCAACGCCGTTCTCGGCACCGTATCATCGAAGCCACTGACCCAGTCAAGTTCAAGCATGATGCGCTCGATATCATCGACACTGTACCCCAGCGCGTATAGCCCACCAACATAGGCACCAATACTGGTACCCGCAATATAATCGACCCGTATATGCTGCGACTCTAGATAACGCAGCACGCCCACATGCGCAGCCCCTTTCGCGCCACCACCACTCAGCGCTAGACCAATTTTGCCGTGAACTGGCTTTGACTCTCTAATATCGGCGTGCAGCAGCAGTTCTTGCTCACGAGCAGACACAGCCGCAGAATTCAGCGCTACTGCCGTCATGAGGAAAACACCTGCGCTCGCTAAATAATGACTCAAACCCATTACACCATCATGAAAATAGAGCGGCTATTTTAAGATGTAACTGATTGACTCATTAAGTGCCGACTGTGAGTTTTATTGTCTCAAATATAGAGACAATATGACTACTGATACTATATTACCAATTTTTACAATTACTTATGTAACTTCGATTTGAGTCGTGGTGACTATATTATTTCGATTAAGTCTACGGCGACGGGCAG
>NZ_JAKIKR010000011.1 GCF_023284025.1 Shewanella abyssi
GCTCCGGTTAACTTAGGGCTACAAAAAGTCGGCGTTCGCCACCTTATGGATAAACGCTTTATTATTGTCGGTGATAACGATGAGCTACTGCTGGAAGTGCTGAAACGGGCCGAAGGCCGCTCAGTATTAGTCCGTAATGCCATGGGCCAAGTTGAAATGATCCAGCTTGAACTGCAAGCCTGTGATGATGCGACAACCTTGACTCGCCACCCCATTCTAGGAGTATCTGATACCGCAACGCTCAATGAAGTGTATTTATTGCTGTCTAAAGAGCGACGAGGTGAAGTGTACATTTACCAAGAAAATGAAGACCATATTGTCGGTGTCATCAACTGGACAATGTTGCAAAAAGAGATCCGTTCAGGGCAGGTTTAATGGCATATTCAGCCAGATTAAAACGGCGATCATACACGTTGGCAACAATGAAGGAATGTTAGTTAAGGATCGACTAAATTTAGACGGTAACGATTAATTGATGTCGCCTCATTGCTATCACCGAAAGGACGCTTCGATGCTTAGAAAACCCCAAACCCAAATTGCGCTGCTCACGATTGCAGTCCTGTTACTGCTTTATGCTGCTAATTCTCAGTTTAATCCCGATTATAATAGTGCCGTAATAAAGACTCCTGAGCCGGCCGTAAACCCAGAGTTCATCACCAAAAGCCACAAGCATAAGAATAGATCTGAGTCAGCTAAAGTGGAGTCAAATCAGCAACACATAGTCGCTGCAGACCTTGCTACTGCGGCAGATTCAACGGCAACCCAAATGAGCTTTATTAATGTCTCTGATGACAGGCCAACGTACGCGCCTAAAGAGATACGTATAAACTCACTCGATGAATTGTCGGCCCTGTTTGATTCGCTAAATTACAATAGCCAAAGCTGGAATGATGGCAACCGAGAAGTGCCGAGGCTGACCTTTAGCTCTGTGAGTGAACGTTGGCAAGAGACCTCGAACAACATTCCTGTACAGCAAAAGAAGATGGTGTTTTTTAGGTTAATTGCGCCGCTGATTTTAGTCGCAAATGAAAATATTTTACTCGAAAGGCGCCTTATCGAATCAGCACCTTTAGATGATATTGTATTGCTCAATATTGCCGTTAAATACAGTATGATCAAAAGCGTAGAGCAAACAATGACCGAACAACAACGGCAACAGCTTTTGCAGGAGATTGACATACTGCCGCCGTCATTAGTATTAGCGCAAGCGGCTGAAGAAAGTGGCTGGGCAACCTCTCGCTTTACCGTCGAAGGCAATGCATTTTTTGGGCAGTGGGATTTCAGTGGCAACGGCATGATCCCGAAACAGCAACGTAAAGAGCTTGGCAACTATGGTTTAGCCCGTTTCGATACGCCTTTGGCATCTGTTGAGGGCTATATGCTTAACCTAAACACCAATAATGCCTACAAAAAGTTGCGTAGCCTAAGGGCTAGCCTGCGTGCCAGCAACTCCGCTATTACCGGTATTGAGCTGGCAGGCACTTTGGACAAATATTCAGAAAGAGGCCAAGCCTATATCGATGGGATCCGGCAGATGATCAGTTATAACAAGTTAGATCAAGTTGATGAAGCTTACTTAAGTGACTCTGCGCCGCTTCACCTTCTCCCAAGCACTGAACAATAATGCTACTTTAAGGCTGTAGCACGCAAACGGATCACTACACATGTAAAAGCAAAAAAGGGTTAGCTTATTCAGCTAACCCTTTTTTCATAAAGCTTTGCGCTTAAGAAGCTACACCTTAAATTTACTCACTGCCTGCAGTAAAAACTCAGCGCGCTCTTTTACACTCTCTGTCGCTGATGAGTTCTCTAGCGCGGTATTGGCTGTCTCTTGGGCGATATCTCTAATCACCACCACATTTTTATTCACTTCACTTGCCACCATGCTTTGCTCTTCAATCGCTGCGGCTATCTGCGTGCTCATATCCATAATATTGGTCACATCGCAGTTGATCTGCTGTAGAAGTGCCCCGGCAGAAGCTGCCTGTACCGCGCTTTCATCGCCTTGTATTCGACTGGCTTCCATCACCTGTACAATAGAGCGAGTTCGACGCTGTAAGGTCTGAACAATGGCGGAGATCTCTTCGGTAGACTCTTGCGTTCGCATCGCTAAACTACGAACTTCATCAGCGACGACGGCAAAACCACGGCCCTGCTCGCCTGCCCTTGCCGCCTCTATCGCGGCATTTAACGCGAGTAAGTTGGTTTGCTCAGCTATCGATTTGATCACCCCAAGCACGCGACCAATGGTCTCAGTGTCCTTTTCAAGCTCATTAACGACCAGTGAAGATTCATTAATTTGCTGTGCCAAAGACTCAATTTTCTCGATGGTATGTTCAACGCCTCTTTGACCGAGCAAAGCATTCTCATGGGTTGTACTGGCTTTATTTGCCGCAAGCTCAGTATTTTTAGCGATCTCTTCAATCGTTGCGCCCATCTCAGTGATTGCGGTCGCGACCATATCAGTTTCATTTAATTGACTGGCGACACCATTGGATGCCCGAGTGACATTAGCGGCGAGATCTTGGCAAGAGTGATTCATGGTGTCGACAGATGTTGTTACCTGTTCAATCAGCTCTTGGAAGCTTTCAACCATACTGTTGAAGTGTTTGGCGATTTGGCCAAGCTCATCATCACTGCTAGCATCACATCGCATCGACAAGTCTTTATTCACTTCGATGTGGGTGATCACCGCGGTGATCTGTTTAACAGGGTCAATAATGCTGCGGATAATTAAAAAGGTTGCCCCTGCTAAAGCCAGTGCGATGAGTACTGCTATCAATAAGCCTAAGTAAAATGCAGACTGTGCTTTATCTTGAATCGCTGTGCTTGCTAAAGCTTCAAGCTGTGCCAAGGCGCTATCAGTATTAGCAACAGCTTGCCTTAACTCACCCATTTGACCTTGGGTTATAGATAAACCCAGTTGCTTCTCTTTTATCACCAGCTCTTTAAAGTCAGTATTATATTGTTGAATCAGCATCGATATTTGCTGTGTAGCCGTCGGCGCTAATATCGATAGGGCTAATACCGACTCGAAGTTGCTTAAACTGTTATCAAACTTTGCCACATAACTTTCGCTACGCCTGAGCATAAAATCTTTTTCTGCTCGACGTAATTGCAGCATCTGCACCATTAATGCGGGTTGGTCATATTGCTTAACCAGAGACTCAACTTGATGTACTGCATTACGCAGTGTGCCGTATAAACCTGTCTTTGGCGTTAAACCAATCTGTTGATTCAACACAACGACCTTGCCAAAGGTGTTGCTATATATAGCAAGATCATTGTTGAAGTTAGTCAGTGCTTTAGTCGGAATCTTGTACTTAGAAAATACACTGTCGAGTTCACGGGTAAGTGACTCAATGTCATTGTTGTTCGATTTGTGCTTATCAACGTATTTAAGATCCAATCTGGCAAGAAAGTCTTTCTCGTCTCGGCGAAGGCTTAATACTTCGCTTTTAAGACTAGAGATCCCTTGTGATGCTTGAGACAGCTCAGATTGAACTTGACCAAAATACAGCTGTAAAGCAAACATAGCAGCGAGTGCAGTAATAGAGACGGTGGCACTTAAAAGTAACTTATGACGGATCAACATATAACCCCAACAGCAAGATGAGAACATCTAGTGAGCAACATTAACGAGGGGCGCGAGTCTACAACATTAAACCAGTCATCACCGCATATTTAATCGTTAAAACCACTTTAAGCGAGAAAGGTAGTTTTAAATAGCATCAAACACCAAGGAGGCAGCGATTTAAACCAAACTAACACATTGAATTCCCAGCAATTTAAGCTCATTTTAATTTGAATGTTTTTTGTACGACATTGTTTGAAGTTAATGTGCTCGGATAGCAATATGAAGTTGATTGACTCATACTGCCCCAACAAATAATATAAAATATACCTTTAAGAGGCCCTCATGCTAGTCATCAATGCCGAGTCTGTGCACCAGTCTTTAAATTTCAACGAACTTGTCGATGCCCTCGACGAAACATTCTCTCGTCCCGCAGGTATGCCACAAAGACAGGTCTTTAGTCTTGATGAGTCTTCAAGCCACAGCGATGCATTTGCAGTCTTACCCTCTTGGAACGACAAAACTATTGCCGTTAAAGCCTTTACTTACTTTCCGGGAAATCCACAAAAAGATCCTCAGCTTGCCAGCCTCTATTCTAAAATTTTAATCTTTAGCCGAGCCACGGGTGAGCCACAGGCATTGGTCGATGGCACCAGCGTGACCTACTGGCGCACCGCGGCGGTTTCAGCGCTGGGAAGTCGTTATTTATCCCGTGAAGACTCAAGTAAGTTGCTGGTGTGTGGCAGCGGTAATTTGGCCTCGTTTATGGCACTGGCTCACGCAAGTGTACGACCAATCACGCAAATCACAATTTGGGGACGTACGGAAGCTAAAGCACGAGCAACAGTCGAACTTATCCGTGATCAACGCCCAGAAATTGAGGTTATCTATTGTGACAATCTAGAGGCCAGCGTGCGGGATGCAGACATCATTAGCTGCGCTACAGGCTCGCCAGCACCACTATTCCCAGGAGAGTGGGTGCAAGCAGGTACTCATACTGATTTCGTTGGCAACCACAACCACGATCGCCGTGAATGCGATAGCAACCTCATCCAAAAATCGGCTGTGTTTGTTGATTCAAAAATCAATGTATTTGCTGAGGCGGGAGAGCTGCTCATCCCGATTGAAGAGGGTGTATTCTCACTCGATGAGGTCAAGGGTGAACTGGCACAATTATGCCAGTCCAAAGTATCGGCCAGAGAAAGTGCTGCACAGATCACCCTCTTTAAAACAGTAGGCACTGCACTATCAGATCTTGTCGGCGCGCAACTGGTCTACGCTAAAATGTCTCAGAACTCGGCTTAAGAATTCATACTTTTCAGACAATAAGGCTGCTGTTATCAGCCTTATTGTTTCTATTACATTGTCGCCCCACAACCCTGACCCTTCACTAAATCCGATTTAGACTCATCTGCAACAATATATACCCAAACAATTATTTATTTTATTTCTGTTTAAACCTTTTTATGGGTTAGCTTTGTCTTATCTATATCGGTAGCACATAAGGAACATGTAGTGACAGCACAATTAAAGGTCTTGGAGCAGAGTTCATTCAATGAGCCTGACCTTATCGATAGCGCAAAGAGAGGCGACAAAGCTGCATTTAAACAGCTTTACCTACAACACCATCGACGTGTTTATGCATTGTGCTTTCGCATTACTGGTCAAGTCGCATTAGCAGAAGATGCCACCCAAGACTGCTTTGTCACCTTGTGGCAAAAGTTGCCCCAATTTAAAGGCCAAAGCCAATTTACCACTTGGTTACACACGCTATCGGTTAACCAAGCACTCAATAGTCTGAAGAAACATCGCTCTTTTTGGTCTCGATTTGTAGCAGCGGAGATCGATGTTGAAGCAGTACAAGATGAATACGAAGATCTCGACAAAATCTTAGTTAGATTGCCAGAAAGAGCTCGAATTGTTTTTGTACTATTTGCACTTGAAGGCTACAAGCATGAAGAGATTGGTCAACTAATGGGAATAGCGCCTGGTACCAGTAAAGCGCAGTACCACCGAGCGCAAAAATTACTCGCTGAGATATTGGATTAACGATTGAGTATGGATGTGGGCAAGGGTGTGAGTAAGGGTACAGCGCCAGCCACCTGCAAAGCACAATACCACCGAGTCGATATAACCGAACACAAGTTACTCGCCGAAATTCTGGATTGAATTCTGGATTGAATTCTGGATTGAATTCTGGATTGAATTCTGGATTGAATTCTGGATTGAATTCTGGATTGAATTCTGGATTGAATTCTGGCTTAAGTACTGAATTAAATATTGTTTAAAAGGAATGCACAGATGAGTCATTCACAAGATAAGTTGCAGCAATTAATAGCCAAAGCACCTAAATCATTGGCGCCCGAACGTGAGCTATGGAGCGATATAGAGAAGCAACTCGATAAACCCGAATATGCGCAGCCCAACCATTGGCGCCGTATTGCCGTAGCGAGTGTAATTTTGTTGACTGGCATATTAGGTACTGCGATGTGGAGCAACGGCGTAATTATGCCGCTCTATACAGCACAATCAAATGCATCACCGCTGCTGGTAACGCTATCGGAGATCAAGCAAGAACATGAACAACAGATAGCATTATTGCACCAGAGCCATAAGGTCAATTGGCAAGCCACTGAGCTTGGTATGCCTCTGAATAAAGGCATTGAACAGTTAAGAAAAGCGGCCGAAAAGATCTATCAAACACTCACTAAGACACCCCATGACAAAGAGCTATGGCAGCTTTGGCTTTGGACCCAACAAAGAGAAATAGAATTATTGCAGCAAGGGCAAAAGCTGCCCACTGCCGACCAACATCAGGGAGCATTAATATGAATAAAACACCGCTTATCAGCTTTGCATTGACGGCACTGTTTATCAGCCAAACCACACTTGCTGGTACTGCTGTCGATCAGTCTCAACAAGTTCAAGGGAGCCCCAAAGTCAGTGTCAATGTACAACGAGGCGATGTGGTCTTTAAGTCATGGGACAAGAACGAAATTAGCGTTAAAGGCGAGCTTGATGAGTTGAGTGAAGGGCTAACCTTTACTGTGAAAGGTAGCCATGTGGTCATCGAAGACAAGATGCCAAGGCGATACAATGGCAGCAATAAAGATGGCTCGCAACTGACCATCATGTTGCCACGGCAAATTAAACTTCAGGCTGAAGCGGTATCGGCCAATTTTAGTATCGATGCATTCACCGGAAAAATGGACATCAGCTCAGTCAGCGGTGATATCAAAGCCAGTAAACTGACTGATAAAGTCATGCTGCATACCGTATCTGGTGACATCTCCAGCCGAGAGCTTGACGGAAAAGTAATGTTAGAAACGGTATCGGGTGAAATTAAAGATACCGATAGCTCTGGTAAGGTCGGTTATCGTCTCGTCAGCGGTGAGTTAACGGCAAATACGACTGCAACTCAAGTCGTCGTCGAGCTGGTATCGGGTGATGCAACAGTAGCACTTGCCAATATTGATAGCCTTAGTATTAAAACCGTCAGCGGCGATATTGACCTATCCATTGCCAGCCTTAAAGATAAAGCAAAACTCGGCAGCGTCAGTGGCAATATTGATATTCACTTTATCAACGAGGTCAATGTTTCGTTCGATATTAATGGTGGCCCAGGTGGCAGCATCACCAATAAGTTAAGCGGTGATAAGGTATCTAAAGAGCAGTATTCACCACAAACGTATCTAAAGTTCCAAGCGGGAGATGGTAGCGCGGACCTCAATGCGTCAACCATTAGCGGCGACATAAAGCTATCCAATTAGCCTACAGGCTAGCAATCGTTTCGCTATGAAAAGAGGGAACCTTTTGGGTTCTCTCATTTCGCTAATATTATTAACTTTACGACTCGGTAGCCTTTAAGAGGAAATCAACGAAGCTTTGAACTGTAGTACTCAAACGTTGGTTCTTAAGATAAACAATACTAAAGCTCGCTTTTATATTTGGCATATTCTCAACACTTAGCGCCACTAACCGCCCCTCTTCTATCTCTTTCTTAACCGATAGGTTAGGTGTAATGACCACTATATCGCAGTTATACAGAGCCTCCTTGATAGGGTGAAATTGGTCAAACCTCACTAACCCCGCAAAATCATGCCTATCATCATCAAATAAGTCACCAAATTGATCTGTTAGTTTTTGCGGCATTGAGCGAGGTACAGCTAACGGATAGTCTCTTAAAGTCGGCAAATAAACATGATTTTCAGACAGCAAAGGGTGCTCTGGTCGACAACAAAAAATAGCATCGGATGCTGGTAGTGGTAGCACCATCAAATCATCTTGCTCATCAAGAGAGGTCGCTTTAGCTTCGGCAATAAATAAAGATAAACTGCCTTTAAGCAATAGTTGATACAAATGGCTCCATTTATCAACTTTAAGTTCAACACTTATCTTGGGGTTATCCCGGATGAAATGCCCTATTACAGGACCAATTAAACTGTTCGAAGGAATAGGGCTGGCACCAATAATTAGGCGTCCAGACTCAATACCTCTAAGAGATTGGATCTCAGATTCTAGATAATCTACATGACTAATAATACTTCCGCCATGCTCGAGAACCAATTCACCATAAGTGGTCAGAGACAAACTACTGGCACCGCGGTTTAGTAACTTCACGCCGAGTAAATCTTCCATTTTCTGGATACTTCGAGATAAAGAAGGTTGTGCCAGATTTAACTGATTGGCAGCTAGGTTAAAGCTCTTTAACCTAGCTAACACCATAAAATGTTTTAAATGTCTTAATTCCATAACCTTTGCTCACTTATTATTTTTATTCAACAAAGATAGTTATCTATTGCCCCACCCCAAAACCGATGCGAACTATGTTAGTTATTTAACTTTTTTGCTTAAAAAGTGCGATTCCCCATCAAGGTAATGACTTTACGATATGAATTCAAGCACTCGTTGCTTACATTTTGTATCACGCATAATTTCGACTTGTAAACGTACACAAGTAAGCGTAATAAGCTGTATTTAAACAGCTTTAATTTCAGTAATCAATTGTCACGGCAATGGGAACAGCATTGGCAGTTGATGGCTGGACAACTGACAGCAACAAATACTTAACAACTTGTATCAAATATATCAATCCGCGCGTCAAAGTTAAAACACAAGCCGTAAAACATTCCACTAAACAGCACAAGTCACAGCAAAATATTCATCCGTAACACCGGCAGCAAGCAGAGATTAACACTGGCAATACCATTCATCACAGCAACCCCAAAGAAGGCGTCAATCGAAGATTGCTGATACAAACAGGGTCCGAATGCATAAAGCACATAACCCAATGCAAATTACGCATTGGATTATTTAACCCTCCGCGTTTAAAAATCGTCCTTGAAAAATGTCCCAGTTCTGAGAATTAACCCATTCAAAATAAAAAAATAGGGAACAATCAATGAAGTTAAAAAAAATCAGCCTGATGACCATAGCAGCAATTTACGCTGCGGGAGCAGGCAGCGTGGCAGCTTCAGGGCCAGAAACAGACAATGGTATCCGCAGCATTGTCATTACAGATGCAATACTCAAATACAATGAAGAGCTCAATTCAGGAAAGGACCGCGCGGGCAATGCGCAAACTCGCCCTAACAGCAATGGTAAAAATGTTCACCGCGGGGTAGCACTCACGCGTGACGGTAAGGTGCCTTTCAAGTATCAAAAGGGGCTCACTGGCGAACAAACCTATATTATTGAGCTAAGTGAAAAGCCAGTGTCACTCTATAGAGGGGGAACGGAGCAGTTTCAAGCGACCTCGCCGACGGTTAACACTGTGCCAGCCATGCTCAACCCTAGGGGCTACAACAAACTTGATATCAATAGCAATGCAGTGAAGCGCTACAGCCAATACCTTACTCAAAAGCAAGACAATATCTTATCGCAGATCTCGGCTACAGTAGGCGGTAATCTTGATATAAAGAATCGCTATACCCTAGCGTTTAACGGCATGGCAATGCGCATGACCCAAGAGCAAGCTGCGCGTACTGCCGAGCTTCCTGGTATTCGTAATGTCAGCATAGAGAAAATGTATGAACTTCATACCGACAATGGCCCTAAGCATATTGGTGCTGATGGGCTTTGGACAGGCAGTGCGGCCGATGACAAATACAAGGGTGAAGGCATAGTTGTTGGTGTGCTCGATACGGGGATCAATTCGGATCACCCCTCTTTCGCCGCAGTTGCCGGTGACGGTTACGTCCACACCATGCCCACTCGATACGATGGCTACTTAGGTGACTGTGAAAAAGCCGAATTTGCTAGCATGTGTAACGATAAGCTTATCGGTGTCCGCTCCTACGAGAGTATCACCGACAGCTATATGGACGCTGCCTTCCAACCAGAAATGCCATGGTGGGATATTAGCAATCCTAAACGGCCACAAAACGGTGAAGACTACAACGGTCATGGTTCTCACACAGCATCTACCGCAGCGGGTAATGAACTGATGGATGTAGATTATGTTGTGCCGCTTCCCGCAGAAGCCGGTGATGGAGTAGCAACCGGCCTTACATTCGCTAAAGTCTCTGGCGTCGCCCCCCGGGCCAACATCATCATGTACCAAGTCTGCTTCCCCGGTGATGGCAGCTATGGTGATGGCTACGGTGGCTGTCCAGGCTCTGCATTACTCGCAGGCATTGAGGATGCGGTCGCAGATGGTGTAGACGTTATCAACTACTCGATCGGTGCCACCTTCGGTACTTTTCCTTGGGATGACCCAATGGAGCTCGGGTTTCTTGCCGCGCGAGAATCCGGCATTTCAGTATCGGCGTCTGCGGGTAACGCATACGATCCTAATTATGCAACGCAAGCTCGTGGAGCAATCGATCACTTCTCACCTTGGTTGACCTCGGTTGCCGCCACCACCCATGGCCGCGAGATCGCCGTTGAAGGCAAGATGCTGACAGCAGCTTCTGGCGGAGATCAGCCTCTTGCAGAGCTGATTGGTGCAGGCATCACAGATGAGTACACGGGTTCAGTTGTCGAAGCGAAAGCCTATGGTAGCGAATATGAGATGTGTAATGAGGCATTCCCAGCGGACTTCTTCGCTGTAAACCCCGACGGTGATCCATATGCAACCGCGCCAATTGTGGTCTGTAAGCGTGGTGATATCGCCCGTGTTACCAAGGCGACGAATGTCGAGGCCGGTGGCGCCGGTGGATTTATTCTGTGGAACGCGAGTTCTTCCGAGCCTATTCATAATGACCCCTATTCAATCCCAGGCATTAACATCGACAATGGTAGTTACTACGGCAATAACAGCAACGACTATTATGGCCTCCGAGACTGGTTAGCATCGGGCTCAGATCATACATTAACCATTTCCGCTTCAGAGGTTATCACCAGAGAGCGTACTGCCGATTATGTTGCAGACTTCTCATCACGT
Source organism: Shewanella abyssi (assembly GCF_023284025.1). Lineage (GTDB taxonomy): Bacteria > Pseudomonadota > Gammaproteobacteria > Enterobacterales > Shewanellaceae > Shewanella > Shewanella abyssi. The sequence goes on from NZ_JAKIKR010000011.1 coordinate 10,959, forward strand.
GGACCTAACCTTGAAGCGCCAGATGTGATGTCACCAAACCTTGCCGCGCCAGGAGTCGATATTTACGCCGCTTGGGCCGATGAGATGCCGTTTAGCATGTATGGTATGCCCGCAGATTATTCCGCAATTAGCGGAACCTCAATGGCTGCACCACATGTAGCTGGTGCGATGGCCCTATTGACTCAGGCACATCCAGAATGGAGTCCAGCTCAAATTCAATCTGCGTTAATGACAACGGCTTCATTAGAGGGAGTAACGCGTTCTCGTGATGCTTACCCATTTGATCCAGTCGCTGCAGGTTCTGCCGATGCGGGTAGTGGTGTTATCAACGTGGCTCGTGCTAATAACGCCGGTCTGTTACTCGATGAAACCACTGAGAACTACCGTGCAGCTAACCCAAATAATGGCGGTAATGTTCATAGCTTGAATCTACCCTATTTTTTCCACGATAGCTGTGCCGGTACTTGTACGCTAATGCGCATAGTCACCGCGACTCAAGATGGGACTTATACGGTTGAAGCGACACCTGATATGCTCGATGGTGCACCTATGCTTGAACTTGAAGTCGCTCCGAAGACTTTCACCTTGAAAGCGGGGGAATCACAAGCGATCAGGTTAACGGCTAACGTTCTCGAAGTTGAGGCCATTGGCGCAGACTCTTCCAGTCTACAGCTAAGCGGTAATGTGGTACTGACACCGCAAGATAGCAGTGTACCGACGCAGCATATGCCTGTCGGCATACGCTTTAGCGGCGACAACTTACCGTCAGAAATATCAGGCATCATTCATCGTGAACAGGGCCATACCCTGACACCGATGCTAAATACAGCAGAGATACAGTCACTAAACTCTAAGGTGTTTGGTTTGGCCAAAGGCCAACGCTTTGAATTCCAGCTCCCAACCGCAAATGCACGTCTATATTCTGACGGACTAACCGTGGCGGAGATAGAGGCCGATGGCGGCGCTAAAGTCACCTTCTTCGATGTACCAGAAGGCACTAAACGCGTTGTTTGGGAAGTGTTATCAGCACCTAAGCATGCTTATACCTCAATCGATATCGGTATGGATATCAACGAAGATGATGAGATCCAATGGTTAGATGAAGCTATCTGCTATTCATACACAGATAATGGCGATTTTTGTGCCATCAACGATCCCGTACCGGGTCGCTACTGGGCCATTGCGGCAAACTGGAAATGGGGGTATGAAGACCCTAAAAACTTAGCCGACGAGTTTATCGTAAGCTTAGGCATCGTAGGTGGATCAGATGACGTCAACATAACAGTAGAAGGCCCGGCCTCTACTGACGGTTTAACGCCTTATCAATTGAAACTCAACTATAACTTACCTGGTGCAATGGAAGGGGATACCTACTATGGCGTTGTCGGCTTAGGTAGCGATGAATATAACGCAACCAACCTTGGTGACTTTGCCGTGAAACTGCAACACTTCGGCTCAGACACCCGCATTGACGCCTCGCAAACTGCCGCTAAAGTGGGTGACATAATAGACTTTAGCGTTGAACTAGCGCCTAACCTATTAGGTGCAGAGCGTGAGTTCACCGTTAACACCACACTTACAGAAGGTATGCAGCTCATTGAGGAGTCCATCGTCGTTGGCGGTATCGGTGATTATGTCGATGGAATGACACTTGATGGCAACACTATCAGCATCAGTGCGGCGCAAGTCTCGTCGAGCGATATGCCACGTCACTATGTATATACGACCAACCTAACCGATGCGACATGTAAGGTGCCATATGGTGAAGATGAGACCTTCTATGATCTGCCGATGCAAGGCTATAGTCATATGGGGATCAGTGGTTATTCAAATCAAATTCTTCGTATTCCGTTAGCGGCGAGTGGCTTACCCCATGTACCACTTTATGGTAACCCAGAGGTCTTTGGTCAAGATGTGCTATCTATCTCACCCTTTGGTTATGTGCAGTTCGATCCTATGAATGAGTTTTGGAATATAAACTTAGCATTTGATGATAACTTCCAAAACTTCCCAGACACTATGGTGGCACCACTTTGGCGTGGCGATGTAAGAATGCCTGAAGCCAGCATAAATTGGGATACTTACCGCTGGCAAAACGTGGTTTACGGTGCTGTTACCAACAAGCACTACATCTTCCAGTGGGATGGCGGTGAAGAGTGGGCCGCGTTCTTTAGCGGTAATGTAAACCCTGATCCCGATGCAAAGTTCAATATTCAGACCATTATTGCGACGGATATTAGCTTCGATAACGAAAGCCCCGAAGTGATCTTCGCCTACAAGACCCTAAGCACAAGTAATGATCAGTTTGGTTCAATCGGCCTACACGGATATTGGGGAGAGCGCGCACCATTCGGTCCAGCTAATGGCTGGTATAATGATGGTTTTGCCTACGGCGATGTCGATGAAAAGGTCAGCGAAGGCATGGTGATCTGTGCCGACTATCGAGGCCCAGAGCAAACAGCCATGTCACTGAAGTTCTCGGCCCGAGTCTCTGCCGGTGCTATTGGTGCAGACAGCATGGTAACGGTTGAGTCTCAATATGCCGATTCAGAGATGGTCACAGCCAGCCACATTGTGTCGACAGCGAGTAACATCACCGTTGCACCTATGTCAGATATGATGATGGAAGAAAATACCATCCTTGAAGGCTTGAACGTCATTTACAACGACGTAAAAGGCACGGCTAACGGCGTGACGGTTAGCGGCGAGAACATTACCGCAGTCGTTAACGCTGAGACATTTGCGATTACCCCGGATGCCGACTGGCATGGTACCACCCAAGTCACTGTGACCGTACACGATATGGCTTACCCGTCTGATCAAGCATCAACGAGCTTTATGCTTACAGTTAAGTCGGACGGTGTGGACCCCACTCCACCACCAGTAACCACTCCTCCAGTAGTAGAGGAATCGGATGATTCGAGTGGTGGTAGCTTAGGCTTCTTAGCCCTTGCGCTACTCGGCTTGATTGCAAGCTCTCGACGTAAACGTGGTTAACTAAAAGAGCAACTAGTTAAGCATTGCGATTTACTTAACCTTGTCATTGGGCCCTCATTTGAGGGCCCCTTTGTTTATCAACATTGACTTGGCTAAGTTCAATGACAGGGCTTGGTAACGAGTGACTTAAAATATTCAAGAAACAATTTGTTAGTCCCATCGGGAACTCTAGACTTATGAAACACCACTCCATAATCAACTTTAATATCTGATGTTGTGGCTCTAGGTAAAGAGATAGGAAAACCTTTTAACCTTGGAGTATAAAGATATTTGTCAATTTCCGTATCGAAGCATTGGATGGAAAAATGGACATCAGCTCAGTCAGCGGTGATATCAAAGCCAGTAAACTGACTGATAAAGTCATGCTGCATACCGTATCGGGTGACATCTCCAGCCGAGAGCTTGACGGAAAAGTAATCTTAGAAACGGTATCGGGTGATGCAACGGTGGCCCTGGTGGCAGCATCACCAATAAGTTAAGCGGTGATAAGGTCTCTAAAGAGCAGTATTCACCACAAAAGTATCTAAAGTTCCAAGCGGGAGATGGTAGCGCGGACCTCAATGCGTCAACCATTAGCGGCGACATAAAGCTATCCAATTAGCAAACTGCAGCACAGATAGATTCTATAAGTTAAGGCTTAAAACAGGGCGCTAAAACTCACTATTTGGCGCCTTGTGTTTACGGATCATCTGTTATTAATAAATTCGATAAACTCTTTAGTCGCTTGTGATAATACCTTGTCCTTTAACGTCACCATTCCATATTCAACTTCGATTTCAGGCATATTTAACACATTGAGTGTCGCGACCCTGCCAGCATCTAATTCTTTTTGGATAACTAAATCAGGTAATAAGCAAATAATGTCACTTTCATGCAGGGAATGAAGAATTGAATGGATCTCTTCAAATTTAACCAACCCGCTAAACCCCTTTCTTTCTATGTCAAACAAGTCATCAAATAAACTCTCAATTTCATGGGGTGTCCCTCTAGGCAAAGCAACTTGGTAGTCCTTTAATCTAGGAGTATACAAGTATTCTTCACTTAACAAAGGGTGCCCTGAACGACAGCAAAATATACCTTTTGATTGGCAAAATGGGATAATGTTTAAATCTGACTTTTGGTCTAATCTTGTTATTTTTGTCTCGCCCAAAAACAGATCAATCTCACCTTTAACGAGTAAATCATACAGTTCACTTACATACCTAAAGCAGAGCTCCATATTGTAGTTAGGATTATCTTTGGTGAATTCACTTAATAACTCATTGAGAATGTGAGGCCCGGCTAGCACTCCCCCGCCCAACACTAGGTTACTTGCAACCTGACTCACATTTAGACTAATGTCAGATTCTAAACTACTTACATTACCCAGTATTTTTTGACTATGCTCTAGCACAACACTGCCAAAATAAGTCAACTTCACATAGCGAGAATTTCGCTCCATTAACTTCACATCTAGTATTTTCTCTAGACGCTGGATACTTCTTGATAAAGACGGTTGAGATATATTGAGTTGACCTGCTGCGAGGCTATAATTTTTATATTCAGCCAGGGTAACAAAATGTTTTAAATGCCTTAACTCCATACCCTACCTATTTCAAAATGACTTAAAATACCTTTTTAAAGTTAACTGCACCTTAAATATTTCTTATTGTTAATATTTAAGCATAGGAAACTAACAATTATCACTGCGTATACAGTGAAGTTAAAAATACAAAAAATACGCTCTGATATCAACTGTTAAAAATCACAAATGAAACAACTTGTATCACGTGTAACTAACTAACATTTTCAATCTTAAAAACAAAACCTGTTCTAGATTGAATTAATAAGCATTTTTCCAAACTCAAATTTAAATTGTATAAAATAGTGGTTTTACACCCTTTAAAATACCTTGTACCTATCCCTCTATGCCTTCTACGTATTGGATTCCCAACTCGAAAAAATCTAACAATCTACATACCGCGCTGCAACAGGTGGTTAATAAAAACAACGAATGCGTTTAATCCATATAAACGGGAAGACATACATGAGACTAAAAAAAGTCAGTTTAATGACCCTAGCAGCAATATATGCTGCAGGGGCGGGTGCAGCAGGCACGGCTTCAAATAAAGAGACACTAATGTTTGGCGATATTAGCGTCAACCCTGTCAACATCTCCTCAGAAGAGTACAAAAAAATACAGGAAATTCAGAATGCGAGATTAAATAGAAGAGGATTAACCAACGGACCGAACCAACATCGAGCCGTCGCCAGCAATGAAAATATTCCTTTTCAGTTTGAATCTAACTTAGCCCCAGGCGAGCACACCTATATTATTCAGCTAATAGAGCAGCCTGTTGCCACTTATGATGGCAGTATCGCCGGATATTCTGCAACGGCGCCCGCTGTCAGCCCTCAAGGTTTTGGCAAACAATCTAAAGCTAAGGTAAATACCCAATCGAGCGCGAGTCGCAGCTATGTAAACTACCTAGAAACTCGGCAAGCTAACATTCAGTTAGATATTAGTGGCGCGATTGGTCAGCAAGCTCAAGTTAGACAGTCATACAAATATGCCTTTAACGGCATGAGTATCAATATGACTCAAGCCCAAGCTGCAAAAGCCGCTTCATTATCAGGAGTTAGAGCGGTAACCCGCTCTGTCATTTTAGAACTTCATACGGATGTAGGCCCACAGCACATTGGCGCTGACAAAATCTGGAGTGGCGAGACGACTAATGGCACTAAATTCACCGGCGCTGGTGTAAAAGTCGCTATTTTAGATACTGGTATTAACTCCAACCACCCCTCCTTCGCCGCCATGGGTGATGATGACATCGCCATTAAGAACCCACTGGGGAGCGGCAACTACATTGGCGATTGTGCTAAAGAAGAGTTTGCTAATTTGTGTAATGACAAGCTCATAGGTATCCGTTCTTACACTGAAATTACCGACTCATACGGCGATCCAGTATTTCGCGATCAAGGTTGGTGGGCCGATTGGGATAGAGCACGACCGGCCAATGGTGAAGACTACAATGGGCATGGCTCGCATACCGCATCGACTGTTGCCGGTAATGTATTATTTGATGTGGCATACCAAGTATCAGAAGCAGGTTACGGTGATGACATAACAGGTCGTGATACAGAACTGGTGTTCCCCCGTGTTTCAGGTGTTGCACCCCACGCCAACATTATTGCGTATCAAGTGTGTTGGGCTGGAGGCGGAGGTGCCCCCTATGCAGGCTGCCCTCAAGAGGTCACTTTGAAAGCGATTGATGACGCCATTGCTGATGGCGTTGATGTGATTAACTACTCGATAGGTGGCTCTGAGCAATTTCCATGGGAATCACCCAGTGAACTTGCTTTCTTAGCCGCTCGAGAAGCGGGTGTATCGGTAGCAGCCTCTGCGGGTAATGCCGGTCAAGCGTGGATGGATCACGTTTCACCTTGGTTAACCAGTGTTGCAGCAACGACCCATGGTCGTGTTATTACCTCGAACCCAAAAACCATTGATAACTTTGAAGGTGGTGACGAAAGTCCAAGCCCTTACGGAGCAATGAGTGCCGCCTCAATAACCGGTGCCTATACAGGACCTGTAGTGTTAGCGGCAGATTACAATAGCGACAATGCAAGTTGTGATACCCCTTTTAACGCTGGGACGTTTAGTGCTCACCCTGATGGAAGTGCACTATCTGAGATGCCAATCGTAGTCTGCCAACGCAGCGATCAAGCCCGAGCAGCCAAAGCCGACAATATCAAAGTGGGCGGCGCGGCTGGCTTGATTCTTTATAACATCCAATCAGATTGGGAATACCCAACGGGTGCAGCAAAAGTTGAAGATTTCTACTCAATCCCAACTGCCCATGTTGGCAATTATGACGGTGGCAAGATTGTCACCTGGCTCGCTTCAGGTACCGGTCATCGCGCCAGTTTAAGCGATGGGTCACTGTTTACCGAAATGGGCGAAAGTGACACTTTAGCTGACTTTTCATCACGAGGACCTAGCACCACCAACCCCAATATTCTGGCGCCAACATTAGCAGCGCCTGGGGTTGATGTGTTTGCCGCTTATGCTAACGATCGTCTGTTTACGTTATCGGGTTATGGGATGAACTGGGCTGCGATTAGCGGCACATCTATGGCCTCACCCCACGTTGCAGGTGCGATGGCATTAGTTAAAAATGCCCACCCTGATTGGACCCCTGCCGAGATCCAATCAGCACTAACCACCACGACCACAGAAGCTGGTTTTAGCTTTGATCAAGGCGGCGCAGGTGTGATTAACGTTGCAGCAGCCGTTAACGCATCATTAGTGTTAGATGAAACAGTTGAGAACTACACTAATGCTAACCCTAACGCTGGCGGCGATGTGTCAATGCTGAACACGCCATACATAGTGAATCGTGAGTGTAAAGGAAGCTGTAGCTGGTTTAGGACGGTAACCGCTACCGCAGACGGCTCTTGGAATGTATCAGCTGAAGAGACTGGCTATGAAGGCGCTTCTTTGCTGGATTTGACGGTTTCACCGAGTCACTTCTCTTTGCAAGCAGGTGAAACTCAGCGCATTGTGTTGACCGCTAAGTTACCTGATGTGGATTATCAGTCAGATTCACCATTAGGCGCGGGTAATACTAACGGCTACACCTTTTATGGCAAGTTAGCGATTACGCCAACAGACAGCAGCAAGCCAGTACAAACACTGCCAATTATCACAACCTACAAGAAAGCTGACATTCCAGTGATTATTGAGGCAGACTTTGGTCGCGAACAAGGCTCTATGATGACAGCTGGCATGATGTTACCTGAGTCGCCTTCCATCACTGCCACAGTATTTGGTATGACTCAAGGTGAATTAAAGGAGTATCACCTAAAACAGAATCAAGGCTGGCCAGATGAACTTGAAGATGCGCTACCAGCGGCAGATTCTCAAATTGGTTACCGTATGTTCAACGTGCCAGAGGGGACTAAGCGATTAGTAGTTGAAATAACAGAAGAAGATAACCTCGCAAAGTACTCCAGCCGTATCGATCTAGGCCGTGATGTCAACAATGACGGGAAGATCCACTGGCAAGATGAAGCTATCTGTGTCTCTAATTGGCGTATGCGCGATTACTGTGCCATCAACAACCCTGAGCCGGGTCAATATTGGTACATGGTTTCAAACTTGAAATGGTCCGTCAACTGGGAAGACCCTTATGATGAAGCCAATCGTATTGTGACTAATGTTGTTCTTGTGAGCGATCAGGTAAGCAGCGAACTGTCTATTCCTACCATTGAAAGCAATGGCGTTGCGCCAGTAACACTGTCACTGGATTGGAACATGCCAGATGCTGCAGAGGGTGACATTTACCACGGCGTGGTCGCACTTGGTACTGATCCAGTCAACATTGATGATATTGGCATGCTACCCGTTCGCCTGAGTCGTACCTTGCACGAAGTGGAACTGACCAGTAGCCATACCGGTGCTCAAGTCGGTGACATTGTCGATTTTGAGGTTATTCACGGCGCAAACCTCAATGGTTTAGAGCGTGAAATCAACTTGAATATCACGCTACCTGAAGGCATGACGTTAATGCCAGATAGTGTTCGTGGCAATGAGTTTCATGAAGCACTTACAACCGCTATTGAAGCTAATCAGATTACCATCAGTGGTATCCAAGCATCATCAAGAGATTCTGAACGTCGTTACGAGTTCACCACCAGCCTTGAAGATGCAATGTGTCGCCTACCGTTCAGTGATGCACCGCAGTTTCTAGACTTATCCGCAATTGGTGTTCCACAACTGCCGGGATTTGACAACGAATGGAACCAGATGTTTGAAATTCCTGACTTTGTTGGCTATGACAACTACTTCCCGCATATTCCGCTCTATGGCGTAGAGGCGAAAGACACCACTAATATCATCACCATTCAAGGTGATGGCTTAATGAGGTTTGATGCCCATGCACTATTCTCTTTCCCAGGTGAAACATTAGCGTTTGATGGCGCTCGTGATTTATTGATTGCTCCGTTCTGGCTAAAAAATGGTGTGACACTAAATGAAAGTGGAATGGACTTTGCGACCTTTACACCTTATCAATATGGTGTTTACGCAGCAGCGCTTAATCAAGGACAATACTTAGCGATTCAGTGGAAGAGAATGTACGCCACGGAACAAAGTATGTTTGGTAAAGAGGTTGACCGTGATACTCACTATAACTTCACCATGCTCGCTTCTGCTGACATTGATTTTGCGCCAAACACCTATGAGATCATGTATAGCTATGAGGAGATGAATGAAGATAAGGGCATTCACACCGTTGGCACTAAAGGTTACCAAGGAGTTCGTGGCTTCTTTTATCCCGTAAACGGCTATCACTATGATGAGTATGCAATCAATCAACCTGAAAAATTAGCCAGCAACATGGTTATCTGTGGTAACTATCAGGGTCCTGAAAGCACACGTTTAGTGACTCGCTTCTCTGCAAAAGTAAACTCTGCAGCAGTAGGTAGTGATAACACCGTGACGTTAACCGCTGATTTAAGCACGGCAAATACTGTGACTAAATCCTTGCCATTCCCGGTATCAAGCCATATTACGGTTTTCGAACTTGCCAATATGGAAATGGCAGAGAATGACGCGATGGAAGGTATCAATGTTGAATACATGCACACTCAAAACCGTGCTGTAGAGATGATGGCAAGTGGCGATAATGTGTCAATTGAAATTGATGGCATGAGCTTAAACATCACGCCAAGTACCGATTGGCATGGTGAAACAGAAATCATCGTAACGGTAATGGACAGTGCCAATAACAATGACCAAGCCAGCACTAGCTTCATGCTAACGGTTAATTCTGATGGGGTTGAGCCGACTCCGCCGCCAGCGACAGAAACACCTGATGAAGAGACGTCTGATGATTCAAGCGGGGGTAGCTTAGGCTTCTTAGCCCTAGCGCTATTAGGCTTAATTGCGAACTCGCGACGTAAGCTTCATTAATCGTGAAAACACTTTTAAAGAGCTATTAGTTAGCCATTATAGATTAGCTTAACCTTGTCATAGGGCCCTCACTTGAGGGCCCTATTTTATACGCTTTGTCCCATACTAAAAGGGAGTTCTTCAACTCGTGCCACTAATTAATGACAAATGATGCCTCCAGATACAACAAAGCACCGAACGTATCCACGTGCAGTGCTCTATCTAATTTGTCACTATGCGCTCCGGTAAGCTGATATGACTTATCCGGAAAGCGTCAGCTTATTTTACTGACTTATTTTACTGACCTATTTTACAGACTGGGCTTCAGCGTCAGTTAAAAAGCGCCATTCACCCAGCTCAAGTGTGCTATCGAGCTCAATTTCGCCTACTTTTTCACGGTGCAATTTAGTCACGTGGTTACCAACGGATGCCAACATACGCTTAACTTGATGGTACTTACCTTCGGTAATCGTTAAACGCGCTTGATGCGTGCCCAATAATTCAAATATTGCTGGCTTAGTGAGGCCGTCTTCATTATTGAGTTGTAACCCTGTGGCAAACTGCTCAACCAACTCAGCAGCAAGCGGTTCTGCGGTCTCTAACAAGTAGCGTTTGCCACACTCTTTTTTAGGAGAGGTTACTTTGTGCGACCATTTACCGTCTGTGGTAATCAAGACTAAACCTGTGGTGTCGGCATCTAGACGCCCAGCAATGTGCAAGTCTTCAGGTCGAATAACATCTAATAATCCGATCACTGACGGATACTCTTCATCAATAGTCGAGCAGATAGTATCAACCGGTTTATTGAGCATGATAAAACGTGGACCAATAACCTTAAGTACCACCCCCTCTAAACGAATTTCATGCTCGTCAGTCACTTTAAAACCTGAGGTTTTAACCACCTCACCGTTACAAGTGACATCGCCACGATGCAGTGCTTTTTTGGCTGAAACACGAGAATGGGAAGTTGACTCACAAATATATTTATCTAAACGCACTGTAACACTCAGCTATATGACCATAATGACCGACATTATGAGGCCAGTAGGGCTAAAGGGCAAAGATTTGCTTGTTCCCTAGACTATTGTGCCTAGCGCTAACCAAGGATTATTTGATGACGCCACTACTTACTCCAGTGAAAAATAAACAATTTGATAAAATGGTGAAGGGTGAACAATACAATTGTTTTGATCCTGAACTATCAAGCTATTGGCAACAGCAACAGGCTCTTAACCATCGAGTTAATCTCTCCAGCGAAATTAACCGAGATTTACTGCCTAACATTGCAGCCGATGCAGTGATCCGAACCCCCTTCTTTATCAGTTATGGCATCAACCTTTATCTTGGCGAACAGGTATTTGTTAATGTCAACGTTACCTTGCAAGACAACGCCCCAATCCACATTGGCCGTCAAACGATGATAGGGCCAAATGTACAACTCTATACCGCCAGCCACTCTTTAGATCCGATAAAACGCAGTCAAGGGTTTGAAATTGCCCAATCGATTCATGTTGGTGAGCGAGTATGGATTGGTGGAGGCGCGATAATTTTACCAGGTGTACGTATTGGTGATGATGCCGTGATTGCAGCGGGGTCTGTTGTCACTAAAGATGTCCCCGCGGCGACTGTCGTTGCTGGAAACCCTGCAAAGTGGCTGAAGTCGATATAAAGCTGATGTTCTGGGGCCCTATTGAGATAAATGACCTCAAGGAAACCTTTTCTTACAGATCATCTGTCGATTATCTAGATTTGCGGTCAACATAAACTTGTTTACCCAAAGGAAAAAGCCTTAACATGTGTGACTCGATGTAACCTCCATGTTTATTAACATGGGTTTTAGTTGTCATTGATTGCAAAAATAATAACAAATTGACGGTATAGAAAAGGAAGAAAAATGAAAAAAGTACTCGTTGGGGGCTTATGCGCTTCCCTTATCGTTGGCCTAAGTGCTTGTAATAGCGACACGCCAGCACCAAAGGCAGCAGACACAACTAAAACAGAAGCGGCGGTTGCCGTACAAAAAGCACTTTCATCAGGCATCGATTTTGCGAATTTCGATAAGTCAGTTCGCCCGCAGGATGATTTCTACTCATACGTTAACGGCACTTGGGTAAAAAATACCACTATCCCTAGCGACCGCACCAGTTCAGGTGCATTTTACGATCTTCGTGAAAAGTCACGTGATGATGTCAAAGCCATTATCGAAGAAGTGGCTGCGACTCCAAACCTAAAAGCTGGCAGTGACGAACAGAAAGTAGCCGATCTTTATCGTTCATTCATGGATGTTGAGACCCTCAACAAATTAGGCATAAAGCCCATCCAAGGCGAACTTGATAATGTCAGCGCAATTAAGTCAAAAGATGAGCTAGTCACTTACTTTGCTCGTAGCCAAATTGTTGGTGGTGGCACGCCAATGGCATTTTACATTAGTGTCGATGCTAAAGACTCTAGCCGTTATGCCACGCATATCTGGCAGTACGGCCTCAGTTTGCCAGAAAAAGATTACTACTTTAACCAAGACGAACGCTTCGTCAACATCCGCAAAGCATTTGTAGAGCACATCGAAAAGATGTACACCTTGGCTGGTCTCGCTAGTCCTAAGGCCAGTGCAGAAGCGGTACTTGCACTTGAAACATCAATTGCTGAAAAGCATTGGGATGTGGTTGAAACACGTGACAGCACTAAGACTTACAACTTATACCAAGTTAAAGACTTAGCGACACTTGCACCGGACATCAACTGGGACGGTTACCTGGCAACACTGGGGGCTAATAAGCAAGCTGACATTATTATCAATCAGCCTAGCTTTATCTCAGGTCTAAATGACGTCATCAAGAATACTGACCTTGATACCTGGAAAACCTACATGCAGTGGCAAGTACTAACCCATGCAGCAAGCAGCCTAAGCGAGCCACTTGATACTGAAAACTTTGAGTTCTTCTCTAAAACGCTTAACGGCCAAGAAGAGCAACAGCCTCGTTGGAAGCGTGGCGTTTCGTCGGTAAACAACTTACTCGGTGAGGTCATCGGTAAGGTCTATGTTAAGCGTCACTTTACGCCTGAAGCAAAGACACGCATGCAAACCTTAGTTGAAAATCTGCGCGGTTCTTACGCTGACAGCATTGAGTCTTTAGACTGGATGAGTGCTGACACTAAAGTTGCCGCTAAAGATAAGCTAGCGAAGTTTACCCCTAAGATTGGTTACCCTGACCGTTGGGAAAATTACGACAAACTAGCGATTAAAGCTGACGACCTATTGGGTAACAACCTGCGCGCAAGTCAGTTGAGCCATGAACAAGATCTTGAAAAATTGGGTGGCCCAATCCGTACATGGGAATGGGGCATGACGCCACAAACGGTTAATGCTTACTACAGCCCAACGATGAATGAAATCGTATTTCCTGCCGCTATCTTACAGCCGCCATTCTTTAATATGGAAGCTGATGATGCAGTAAACTACGGCGGTATCGGTGCGGTTATCGGTCATGAAATGGGCCATGGTTTTGACGACCAAGGCGCTAAGTTTGATGGCGAAGGCAACATGCGTGATTGGTGGACAGAGCAGGACTTAAAAGAGTTCTCTATTCGCGGTAAGGCGCTTATCGAACAGTATAACAACTACGCTGTATTTGAAGACTTAAACGTTAACGGTGAATTGACCCTAGGCGAGAACATCGGCGACCTATCTGGTGTGACTATCGCTTATCGCGCCTATAAGAAGTCACTAAACGGTCAAGAAGCTCCAGTGATTGACGGCCTAACCGGCGATCAGCGTTTCTTCATTGGTTTCACCCAAATATGGCGTGCAAAAATCAAAGAAGAGTCAATGCGTAATCGTGTTGCAACTGACCCACACTCACCAGCACAGTTCCGCTCTCTTGGCGCACTGTCTAACATGCCAGAGTTCTACAACACCTATGATGTGAAACCGACAGATGCTATGTACATAGCACCAGAAAAACGTGTAAAAATCTGGTAATTCTATCTAAGAATATCTAACAGCTAAAAAGCCGTTGATGACACAATTCATCAACGGCTTTTTTATTTCCTCTGTATTAGATCACATTATGAACAAAGGTTAATTTGTCATTCAGCATAGCTTAAGCATTAGCGATGTAGATTAAGTCCACAGCCACAAAAAAGGACTGCTATGAACCGGTTATTGCGAACATTTTTTATCTTCTTATTATTACTGTCGACTCGCACGGCTTTTGCACAGACATTCCCACTGGCGCAAGATGCTCACGGCGCCAACTGTAATTCTTGCACCAAGCTTACTTTCGCTAGCAACCTCGATGGACTCGCTGCAATTGAGTCAATCCAATATCAGCAACCACGGCAAACCAGTGCCAACCTCGATATGCTTTATGCCGCAGCTCCAGCTGCACAACAAGAGTTAGCAGAGCTCTTAAGCAGCATCACTCATCAAACTCAAACTAGCGCTATCCTTGCTGATATAAAAAGCCGCGACAGAGCGCAGGTGAAACTGCAAAATAAACTCAACAATGATGCTAGCCAACTCACGGACCTTGTGCGAGCCAGCATCGTGAGTAAAGATATCAATAATCTGATGCAAGCCTTTGCATTAGTAAAATCTGACAGCCAAATCGTGCAAGTTAAAAATCGCTTTTCAGACCCTAAAGATTCAGGATATAGAGATTTAAACTTGCTCGTTAAGCTGCCGGAATCGCAGATGATTGCCGAAATCCAACTGCACTTAGCCGATATTGCAGAGATAAAAAGCGGTGATGAGCACCTGGTTTACCAGCAGGTGCAGCAGATACAAAATAACGCCCTGCAGCAGCAACGTGATTTAAGCGAACTTGAAGCCACTAAAATCGTGCAACTTCGTCAAGAATCACACAAGCAGTACCACAAAGCATGGCTCAAATATAAGCGTCTAGACCAAGCTGACATGCTTGCCGCGGCATAACGTCAATAACGGGAGCACAGTGATACTGGTGCTCCCGAAGACTCTCTGCACTGCTTCTTTGTGCCTTTCTCGATAAAAGTCTATACTCCCGCCCAATAGCCTTAACACACGAAAAAATTATGAACGATATCATTGAGCAGCTACAAGAGATAAGCGAGACAGTTCCAGTACCATTAGAACTCGCAACCTTTGAACAGATTGTAGAAGTAGAAGAGGAGATTTTAATGCCACTTCCTTTGGCATTAAAAGAGTACCTGTTGGAAGCCAGTGACCTTATCGTTGGCAGCTTAGAGCCTGTGACCGCCAGTGACCCACATTCGCACACCTTTTTATCAGAGGTTACGGCATACGCTTGGTCTATCGGTTTACCCCGTGAATATATCCCTATCTGTCAGCAGGGTGATAGTTTCTTCTTCATCACCCAGGAAGGTGAAGTGCAATTATGGCAAGACGGTGAAATTCACGAAGACAGCTGGGAATCATTTTGGGAATGGGCCGAGAATGTTTGGATGCGCAGCTAAGCAGTTAGCAGCATAAAAATTAATTAAGGAAGCACCATGTCTAAAGATCTTGGCCTCAATGCCATTGAAATGCAGTACCTTCGCCTCTCACTAGCGTTAACCACTGCGCAAGTAGCCGAAATAGGCAAAGTCTCAGAAGCGGATGTTATCGCCTGGGAAGCCGGTGAAAAACCAGCGCATGTACCAACACAAAAGAAGCTGATAGAGATTGACGAAGCGATTGAAATGCAGGTACTTAATACCTGTGATGGTATCGAAGCGCTCTTTGCTAAAGAGCCTAAGCGCACCTTAAGTTTTGTGGTCTACCCAACGCAAGCACTCTACGCACAATATAATCCTGAGTTTTTAGGTACCTTGCCATTAGCTGAGTTGTACAACACGTCAGCTTGGCGTATTAAGAAAGAGTGCAAGCTGATGCTTGAAGTTGAAGTGGTACTGGTCGCGCTTGAGTTTGAATCTTATAAAGCTTATCGCGACAAAGACGGCCTAAAAGAGAGCCGCGAAAATCGAGCAAAATGGGCTGCCACGCAGTTATAAAAGCTAGGTTCTAGGAACAAGCAAAGACGGTACAAACTAAGACGGAACCGCCGGAAAATCTGAGACGGGAAAGATTAAAGAAGGTGCTAGGTGCTAGGTTCTAGAGAAACTGAAAATAAAAAAGCATCCATTTGGATGCTTTTTTTGTTGAGTCACTTCTACTCTTCTGCAGTGCTTGCCGCTGCTCCGGCTTCCTCTTTCGCTAGTGCGGTTTTCATCGCCTCTCTCGCGGTAACACGATCTCGATACTCAGCCAGCTTTGGCGGAATAGCTTGCTCAAATCGGGTCGCCCACAACAGAGTATGCGCTAATAGGATATCGGCAACGCTGATCTCAGTACCGAGCAAGAACGGCGTGTCGGGTAACCACTGCTCAGCAATGGCCGCCGCTTTATCGAACTCCCATTTAGCCACTTTAAACATCGCCTCAAGCCTAAGCTCTTCAGGTATGGCAAACTTGTGTTTACCAATAGTCCACAAAGGCTGCTCAAGCTCATTGGTGATAAAACTTATCCACTGGTGATGCAGTGCAGATGCATCCGAACCCGCTGCAGGCAATAGTCGGCCCTCGCCGTACTTTTCAGCTAAGAACAGAGTAATAGCCGCTGACTCTGTCATAACAAAGCCATTATCGATAAGCGCTGGCACTTTACCACATGGGTTGATGGCCAAAAAATCGGGGTGGCGGCTGTCACCTTTTGAAAAATTTATAAACGTGTATTCCCACGCTAAGCCTAACTCTTCTAAAGTCCACGATACTCTCAGTGAACGGCTACGTGGAACCCCATATAAAGTAATCATTTTCCCTTCCTTTGCTGCGTTAACAATTATGACATTGATGACATTTGATGTTGTTAAACTACTCCGAAGACAGCAAAATTGAAACCAGCAAGTTATTCTAAAATGATAAAAAACTTCAAATTAGATTCGATTTTGCTTAAGTTAACCAAAGGCTGTTAAAAAGCCCGCTTCAATAGCAAGACTTCGCACCGTGGCTAGCTGATAAAAAGATCAGAAGGATAAACCATGCAAAATAGTCAAGAAAAAAGCATCAAACATGCACAGTTTGTCGCTAATTTAGGTCAATACTGGTTAACGCCAGTGACCCTTGTATTGACCGTATCCATCATTGGGATCCCCCTTTTACTATTGTGGTTACCCATAGGGGGGATTTTTACCCGCCGCTATATTGCCAATATGAGTACCGAACTTACAGACAGAAAACTCATCGTTCGCAAAGGGATTTTTACCCGCACTGAGAACACAGTTCCACTGGATAAGATCACCGATATGGCGCTCATTCAAGGGCCATTGATGCGATTCTTTAAGCTATACAAGCTAACGATTGAAACCGCAGGGCAATCGGGGGCTGGCGCGCTATTGAATTTAACCGGGATTATCGATGCCGCCGACTTCAGAAGCTTGGTTTTAGCTCAAAAAGAAGCACTAAACCAACTTAAAAGTGGCCCTGTGGCAGATGAAAATAATGACACCGATGTGGTCACTCTTTTACAAGAGATCTCCGATACCCTTAAACGCATTGAAAAACAGCCATAAAATATAAATGTTGAGATTCATCTAAGCCCCTTTCCAGCTACGCTCGGTCATGGACCTAAAGCTTTTAATGGTCGCCGCAACCATTGATGCCTCTCATGGGATTGCATCGACTCGAGCAGATGCTGAATTTGGCTGGAATTTGTTATTATCCTCGCGTTTCTACCCATAGCCATTTTCGCAGCGCTTATCTATAAGTTGATGATAAGCACTGCACTTCCTGTTGAAGACAGGTATGCTAGCGCGATGAGAGTACTCTCATGGCTTGGCTTAACTTATTAGTTTTACGGCTTTATTCATCTACTGGATGTTGACTAAATAACGGACCACGATACTTGCAATGCAATTTATAATTAAAACAATTCTAAGCATTATATTACTAACACTTTGCCTATGGGCGGCTAATAAAGCCAGTGCAAACCGCATAGCCAACAGTGATATAGCCAAACAGTTACCGACGATCATCACTCAAAATGATCGCCCTTTTAACGGCATTATTATGGTAAAGCGTAATAACCAACCCTTGTTTACCTATATCTCCGGTGATGATGTTAGCCTACAATCTGAATTTATTATCGCCTCATTATCTAAACAGGTAACCGCCACCTTAGTGCTTAAAGCCGTTGATGACGGCAAGCTAGCGTTAGCCCAATCCGCAAATACGTACCTTGGCTCAAACAACACAAAAAACAGCCACGATAACATCCCCGCCAGTGTCACCATCTCTCATTTACTGAGCAATACCTCCGGCTTAGTCGCAGCGGGTAAACCACCATTATTTGCGCCAGGTAGTCAATTTAAATACTCTAACTATGGTTATGCTCTGCTTGGTGAAATACTTGAAAACGTCAATCATCAACCGATAACAGCCCAGGTAAATGCACTCAATCTGCAAGCCGATTTCGGCGGTTTAGGTGCGCACATAGGTAAAACATCGACCATTAAAGAGGCCTTCCCTCAGCTGCTACTTGGCCGCGTGGAAACAAGGCATCAACAACCCGATGCTACAGATACATCAAGCTACGCAGCATCGGATGTAGAGATTAGTCAGCAGCTGATCAGCGCGGGGGGAATGATAGCCTCGGCCGATGCTTATAGTCATTTTCAATATGCGCTATTCACAGGCCAACTCATTAGCGATAAAAGCCTGCAAGATATGACCAACATCCACAGCACTCGCCCTCATCGTTGGGGAGCATTGGGTTATGGTTATGGCACTCAAATCAGCAGCATAAAGGGCATCACCGAGTATAGCCACAGCGGTTACTTGCAAGGATATGTCAGCCTTGCACTCTATTACCCCCAATCAAACGTCAATGTGGTTATTTTAGAAAATACCTCTTGGGATCTACACGATATCAAGCGCACCTTTGGGCTACACGATAAGATCCGTAATAGTATTAGCAGTAAACTGGTGGCGTTAGAAGATAGACCGGTGGCTAAACTATACCAAGCGGGTAAAGCGGCAATCACGGCTACATTGATTGCCGCTAAGTGAGCGATGCTGCTATAATACGCAGCGATGATTACGCAGCCGCGCAATCAAATAGCATAAAGAAAATACCAATATGATTAACAACGATATAATACGTAAAGTCCGCTACATTCTTGATTTAAGCAATGCCAAAATGCTGCGCATTTTCGCTAAAGCTAAGCACGAAATCACTCAAGAAGAAGTCATCAACATGTTGAAAAAAGAGTCTGAAGAGGGCTACCAGCCTTGTAACGACAAAATCATGTGTATGTTCCTTGATGGACTAGTGATTTATAAGCGCGGACTTAAGCCTGGTGCAGAAGTACCAGAGCCATTATCACAGCTAACCAACAACCTTATCTTTAAAAAGCTAAGAATTGCTTTTGAGTTACGTGAAGACGATATTATTGAAGCATTGACCCTAGCCGAATTTAACATGTCTAAATCGGAACTTGGCGCACTGTTTAGAAAACCTGGCCACAAGCACTATAAGGCCTGCGGCGATCAAGTTTTGCGAAATTTCCTTATGGGTTTATCCCTGAAGTATCGTCCAAAACCAGCCGAAGCTTAGGCTTTAGTTTAAGCCTCAGTTAGACAAAAAAGCACAGCATTTGCTGTGCTTTTTTGTATCTATAAATGCTCCTTGCTTAAAACGATTCCCTCACTAAAAAATTCATTTTATCGGCAGACAAAACGCAACAACGATCACGGTTTGTGTTAATCTTCCGTGATTAACATCACTCCTTCTAAACTAACAAAAACAGAAAAAAGGTTTCTAATGGACGATAACAAACGCCCGCTCTATCTTCCTTTTGCCGGTCCTGCCATTCTTGAAGCACCTTTGATTAACAAAGGCAGCGCATTTTCCGACGAAGAACGTATTTTTTTCAATCTTGAAGGCCTATTGCCCCATGTGATTGAAACGATCGAAGAGCAAGCATCACGCGCCTATGATCAGTATAAGAATTTTTCTAATGATTTAGATAAACACATCTATCTTAGGAACATTCAAGATACTAACGAAACGCTCTATCATCGTTTAGTGCAAAACCACATCTCTGAGATGATGCCTATTATCTATACCCCGACTGTGGGTATGGCGTGTGAGCGTTTCTCAAAAGATTATCGTCGCAACCGTGGGCTGTTTATCTCTTACCCGAACAAAGATCGTATCGACGATATCTTAAATAACTCGACTCGCCAAAAAGTAAAGATCATCGTAGTCACCGATGGTGAACGTATTCTAGGTCTTGGCGACCAAGGTATTGGTGGGATGGGGATCCCGATTGGTAAGCTTTCGCTCTACACCAGCTGTGGTGGTATTAGCCCCGCGTACACTTTGCCAATCACTCTCGATGTGGGTACCGATAACCCGCAATTACTGGAAGACCCTATGTACATGGGTTGGCGTAACCAACGCATTGGCGGCGAAGAGTACAAAGACTTTGTCGAAGCCTTTATGCAAGCGGTCCACCGCCGCTGGCCTGACGCGCTGATTCAATTTGAAGATTTTGCGCAAAAGAACGCTATGCCATTGCTTGAGCGTTACAAAGATCAATACTGCTGCTTTAATGATGATATTCAAGGCACAGCCGCTGTTACCGTAGGTTCACTTCTGGCAGCCTGTAAGGCCGCAGGGACTCAGCTTTGTCAGCAACGTATCACCTTTTTAGGTGCGGGCTCTGCCGGTTGTGGTATTGCCGAAGCGATTGTGGCGCAAATGGTGTCTGAAGGCATTAGTGAAACCCAAGCACGTCAACGAGTATTCATGGTTGACCGTTGGGGATTGTTGCAGTCAAACATGCCTAACCTACTGCCTTTTCAACAAAAACTGGCGCAACAATGCTGTGATGTAGAGAGCTGGAGTAATTTCAGCGACAACATATCCCTACTCGATGTCGTCAGTAACGCCAAGCCAACCGTATTGATTGGGGTGTCTGGCTCGCCAGGGCTATTTAGTGAAGCGATCATCAAGGCGATGCATAGCCATTGTGAACGCCCTATTGTGTTCCCACTGTCGAACCCAACGAGTCGCGTAGAAGCCACACCAAAAGACATTTTGCATTGGACCAAAGGCCAAGCATTAGTGGCAACGGGTAGTCCGTTTGAGCCAGTTGTGGTTGATGATACCAGCTATGAAATTGCCCAGTGCAATAACAGCTATATCTTCCCAGGCATTGGCCTTGGTGTGTTAGCTGCAGGTGCTAAGCGTGTCAGTGATGCAATGCTAATGGCTTCAAGCCGCGCGTTAGCTGAGTGCTCACCTTTAGCGATTAATGGTGAAGGCTCCTTACTGCCACAGCTTGAGAATATCCATAAAGTCAGTAAACATATCGCCTTTGCTGTGGCTAAAGTGGCCGTTGAAGAGGGTCATGCATTGCCGTGCAGCGATGAGTTATTGATTCAAGCAATCGAAGATAATTTTTGGACGGCAGAGTATCGTCGTTATAAGCGAACTTCGTTCTAAGTTTCGCTTCTAAATTCTAGCCATGAGCGATTGAACTCAGCGACAGGAATTTAAGCGAATAACTTGAGCTAAGAACTTGAACTAAACAAGCTGTCAGTATTTACTGACAGCTTTTTTTTGCTTCTAATTTGACGGTAAGACTGCAGATAACATGGATCCATATCTAGTCCTTAGGGAAATCAAGAATGTCATTATGAAGTAGGGAACAGCATTGACCATGCAGTGATGAAATTCGGAGATAATCTCCTGCTGCTCCAACTCCCACAGCTGACAAGGCCAAATTCTGTGCCGACAGAATTTGGCATTACCTCCATACTTCGGAATATGATGAAAACACCCATTACCGCCACATGATGAAAGGAAGTTGATAGTAAGCAACATCGTCATGATGCGCGGAACAATATCGGATTAACGGCTAATTTGATTTTTGTCAGGGTTGTAGAGAGGGAACACATTCGACTATCTGAAACAATTACATCCAAAAAGTAGATATAAATCATAATTGTATGACTATAAGCGTTGTACTTTATCAAAAGAATACATTAATGTTACTCAAAAGAGCTAACGCTATATTTAGTCGTTGTATATAGAGTATTTAGTGCTCTAAACCTCAATCTTAGCGGTCATTTATTTATTGGTAATAATTCATCCTGAGAGAGGGGCTAGATTGTTTTTTGAACAATGTCGAGATTAGAGACATTTAAATCGATATCGTCGAGTTAAAAACATACAGCAATCAAGCGTCGTTTTTGCTCGGATAATGAGCAGACACCTCCATTGACAAAAGAATGAATTCTTAATATTCACTATATACAGCTAAATCACTGAAGAAAAAACTTCAACAAGACTTAGTGACATACATAAAATAAACAGAGGTTTTTATGGAAATTAATCTAACGTACGCGTTCTCAGCAGTAATAGCCCTAGGACTTATTAACCTTGCTTTCATTTTTTCTTTAAAAAATAAAGTCCAATCAATGGAAACAAAGCTTCAGCAACAAAATGAATCTGATTCACAGATGTTAGGAAATGAACTAAGTAATGTACAAACTGATTTAAACTCAAACATCAAGCAGTTGTTTGAAACGCTAACAATAGCGCAAAATGAAACTATTTTAGACTTTAAAAGCACCCTGCAGTCTGAATTTAAAGGCAGTAAAGTCCAAAATCAGGAACAAATGAAGTCCATTATTAAGAGATGGAATGAACTTAGTGACAAAAGTAATTCAAACTTAGAACAGAATAATACCGCTCTAAATAAAACGCTTCATAAAATAGCTTTAGATTTAGACTCGAAGTTGAACGATGTTAACCAGGTCCTAAAAAGTACCGCGGTAAATATACACAACCGTTTTAACGAGTCTGAAAAAGAACAAAAAACCAAGGCATTTTCAAGTAAACAAGAGCAACTTTCCAATCTTGCTCAATTATCAAGCCTTGTAAGAACATTAAGGATTGAAAATGTTATTGAGTTAACCAATGAGCTTGGTAAACATAATGAGCTAAAAGTAGAAACTTCTGATTTCATCAAGCACCTTGGTGATTGTAAGGTGTTGAAAATTGAAGATATCCATTCAGGACAAGTCACTCAGGTTTTCTATGAAAATGGCATAAAAAGAAGTACTGACACTTTTGCTGGCGAAAACTTAAAGTATCAAATGTTTTATGATACAACAGGTAAAGCACAACGTGGCATAGAGCTTGATACTGATGGTAATACCACCTTTGAATATATTTATGATGATGCTGGCGAAATTAGTAAGCGTATTGAATTCAGCTACGATGGCACAGGTAAAAAAAGTAACCAAATTGAAAAAACTTATTAGAGGATCAGTAGCATGTATTTATCAGAGCTAAATGTTGGTGAGAAGAAAAATTTCTTAGAAATAACTAAGTACGCTATGGGATTAAACGGTGAATATAAAGAGGAAGAGCTTGAAGTATTCACTTCGTTCATTTATGAGTGTGGATTATCGTCTTACGACTTACAAAAACAAGACAATATTGATAGTGTTATTAAAGTGCTCGCTAAATCAGACACTAAAATGAAGCGCATTATACTCATAGAACTCTTTGGAATACTCTTAGCTGATGGCAATATATGTGACAAAGAAGAAGCTTTCATGACTAAACTAGCCAGCGCTTTCAATATTGAAAGTTATGAATATAAACGCTATCAACGATGGGTTGAGGCGATGAATGACATTGTAAGTGAAGGTTATAACTTAATCAATAAGGGGTGATTTATGGGATTATTTAGCTGGGCAGCAAGCAAATGTCGTTCAATAAAAAATGCCGTATCTAATGTTATCGATAAAGTAAAAGAAACGGTATCTAAGGTTTGGAATGCTTTTACGGGAAAATACTATACCGATGAAGCTGAAGCCATTTATGATGAGATCAATGAAAAGTATAAGAAGTCAAAAATAGAGTATGAGGACGCAGTAAAAATAATGGGTGAGAATATCGAAAGTAAAATTAGTCATCTGAATAATTTTAAATCTGATATTTACCAAAACCATTTTAAGCGTTTTATTACAATTGCAAGCAGACTTCATAATGTCACGGTGCAAGGTGTCCCATTTGCAGAGTTATTTGATGATTCAATTTTAGAAATAAAAAATGAAACTGGTGTTAGCCACAAACAAGACCTCTTTTTAATAGATTTTAATAAAATGGGTTTCTTAGATACCGCTGGGATGATTCTAACGCTAGGTTTTTTTAGCAGAAAAAAAGCAAAAGAATCCTTAGAAAAAGTAAAACAGGAGCAGATTAGAGTTAACGCAGAAATAGAAGCAATGAAATCTCAGCAGAAAAAACTAGCTGTTATTGCTGAATCTATAGACAACGTCGTTGAGTATTTTGAGCAGTTGATTGCTAATTATGAAGCGTTATTAGCGCGTTTTGAGTTTGGTATACAGACACAGCGTTTTAAGAAGATGTCCCAAGCTGACAACGTGTTTGAGCTTAAATTAAATTTCAAACATATGCCAATTGTACACATTGAAGAGTTTCAGGCTTTATTCAATTTATCCATAGTGTTAAAGCAAATGGCGACATTAGGCTACTTGAACGCAGCAGGCGAACTTATCGAGGATGATAAAAAAGCGGCCGTGAGTTTATTTGAGCAAGCTGTAGCATTAAAAGTTTGCGCTTAACAAAAAGGATGGCTAAATGTCTGATAATACTAAATATAATCAACCTAAATTAACCACAGAGGATGTGTTAGCAAAGTTAACTAACGCTTCCCCTCTTCAGGCTAGTCGAGTGTTGATTGATATGGAACTGCATGATCAGCGCTCATCGATTGATATTTTGGAAGAGATATATAAAGATTTTGAAGCAAAAGAAGACGTTATTGATGAATTAGTAACGCCTATGGGCTTAAGCTTACTCGACAGTATTATTACCCATAAAGATTTAAAATTAAATCGAACCGGGCTAACGGCCTCAAGAGTTTGGCATGAAATAAAGGGCTTTGAATACTCTAAAGTAGCCATTGCGACTTCGTCACTATCCAGCAAGCTCCAACTTGAAGGATTACGTGAAACAGACCCAAACAAGAGAGGCAATGTTCAAGCGCATAAGTTAACTAAACATAAAGAAAACAGTACCAATAGCGACGGGGCGATCATCAATGAAATTGATGGCGACAGATTATTAAGAGCAGACGAAGCTGACTCTACGCTTAATGCTGTCAATACAGATCACTTAGAATCAGCTGATGCGTACCATAGAAAGTTCGCAAACAATATATTTTTAACTGATAAGGATATGAAAATCATTGTAAATCATGATGATAATTTGGCAAGCATATCTGAATCTCAAAATAAATCTAAGGGCGCAGGATCTTTTTCCGAAATTAATCAGAAAAAAATTGAATTGGAAAAAAGATTTAAAAGTGGTACAGCGAGCCCCAAGGACCGAAAAAAGCTCGATGAGATCAATGAAAAATTCTCTGAAGGCAGCCTTCAAGAAGGTATTAAGTTAGAAAATAAAGCCAGTAAAGAAAACTTAAAAAAATCTCAACAAGCCGCTGTGAATAATGCTTTGAACAACAAGGTAGAGGTATTAGGTAAAGCAGGAAAACAAGCTGCTGAACAGGCCGGTTTTCAGGCGATTGGCCATGCTGTAATCCTTTTTATCAAGCCGCTTTTTTATGAGCTAAATGATGCTATAAAGTTTGGTATTGATAAAGGTGTTGGCATGGGATCGACTATGGAGGGGTTACAGTTTAGATTTAAAAGGATCGCTGAGTATATTAAAACTGAAATAATCCCAACCTTAGTTCAAGGAGTTAAGGATTTAGTGAGCAACTTTTTAAAAGTGCTTATTGAGGGTATTTTGGGATTAGTTACTGGACTCTTCAAATCCCTAATGAGAATTGTCTCAGAAGGCTTTTCCGCCTTAGTTGGTGCATTCAAAATTCTTCGTAAATCGGAAGAGGAAATGAGTTCAGCTCAAAAGGCTGATGCTATTTTAAAGTTGTTTGCGTCTACTGTTGTTACCTTCGTTGTATTTTATTTTGAATCAACGATTATGTCAGCCATTCCAAATAATTTCATTAAAGATATCGCACTTGCATTGTTAAGTGGTGTGGCATCAACAATAGTAATTTACATATTAGATAAGGCCGATATATTTTCAACAAAAGCAGAGTTAAGAACGAAAAGAGTTAAAGATATTTTTGAAATGCGTATTCAGCAAGTAAAGGAAAATACAGATGCCTTTGAAGGTGCCTCTATTGAAAAACTCGCAAAGGATAGGCTTCAATTTAGGGCGATCTCTGAACGTATGACTAATGCCATTGATAATGATGACAATGTTAACAGTAGCATTAGTGATTTAGCTGATTTTATGCATATAGATTTAAAAATAAAATCTACCGATGATTTTATGCACTTGCTTTCGAAGCAAAAAACGCTTGTTGTAAATTAAAGAATATATACCCATCCTACTTGAAGATGGGAATAGGCAACAAAAAAAGGCCGTTATTTTCCATGGCCTTTCTCTTTAACTCATCTCAAGCGAAGCTAGCTGTTACTTACCTTCTATAACCGCTTTAATGCTGTTTAGCATTGAGCGATCGGTACGAGCTTTTTTAAGCTTACGTACACTTTCTTTGAGCGATGCATCAGACAAACGAGTGAAGATACCGTTATATTCTTTCTCGGCGATCTCATCATCAGAGTCGGCCATCTCGGCTATATCTTGTGCTACGCGGCTCAATTGAAACCAAGCGTTAGCGATGTAAAAGCCGTGAAAATCCTCTTTTGGTAATAATGCTCTGGCACTAGCGGGTAACGCGTCCCAGCCACTGTTGAACTTAAGATCGCTATCTTCAATCAACTCATTACAAAGGTTGGCATAGGCTTCCAGCAAGTTTTCTGGGATCTGATCCATTGGCATAACGGTATTACACACATTTAATGCCACCAGCTCAGCACGAGCTCTATATTCAGCGTTTACTTCAGTCATCTTTTAATCTCTATTACAATGCTACGATACGGCCTAGAAAGAGCCGCTAATATACACGCCATCGCTGCCGTTACCTACAATTGACGTAATGGTAATCTTTTTATTTATCGCTGAAGATTACAGCCTCGAAGTAAATACTGCTATTATTAGCCGTCTCTCTTCATCGCTTTCATATCTATGCCAAACTCAACCGATAATCTAGCACCAACCTCTCAGCTAGCCCCTGCAGCACTGCGTAAGCTTGCCGAACAGATAAAAGTGTGGGGAAGAGAACTTGGTTTCGCTCAATTGGGTATTTGCGATACTGATTTAACGGCCGAAGAGCCTAAATTGCAGCAGTGGCTAGACAACGACTACCATGGCGAAATGGGTTATATGGCGAATCACGGCATGATGCGTGCGCGGCCACATGAGCTACACCCTGGTACCCGAAGAGTTATCTCAGCTAGAATGGATTACCTGCCGCCTAACGCAGGTTTTGCCACTAATTTAAAAGATCCCAACTTGGGCTACATCTCTCGATATGCCGGTGGCCGTGACTACCACAAGATGATCCGTAGTCGCCTTAAAAAGCTAGGTGACCGCATAGAGTTAGAACTCAAAGAGATGGGGTTCAGTAAGTCCAACTCCCGTCCTTTTGTCGATTCAGCCCCGGTGCTGGAACGGCCTCTCGCTGATAAAGCGGGCCTAGGCTGGACAGGTAAACACAGTTTATTACTCAATCAAGAAGCGGGAAGTTGGTTTTTTCTAGGCGAGTTATTTATTGATCTGCCCTTACCCGTTGACGTACCCATCAGTGCCGATTGCAATACTTGTGTTGCTTGCATCAAATCTTGCCCAACCAATGCCATAGTCGAACCCTATATTGTTGATGGTCGTCGCTGTATCTCCTACCTTACTATTGAGCTTCAAGGCGCAATTCCTGTCGAGTTTCGCCAAGCCATAGGTAATCGAATCTACGGTTGTGACGACTGCCAACTTGTCTGCCCAATCAATCGTCAGGCACCGATCACTGCAGAGCAAGATTTTCATACCCGAACGCCGCTGCTACAACCTGAGCTACTGACGCTATTTGCTTGGACTGAAGCTGAGTTCTTAAAGTTAACCGAAGGCAGTGCCATCCGCCGAATAGGACATCGACGCTGGCTGAGAAATATCGCGATAGCGCTTGGGAACGCACCCTCTGAGCCAGCCATTATATCGGCACTTGAAGCACGTAAATTATCAACTGAAGTTGATGAGATGGTAGCAGAACATATTGACTGGGCACTCGAACAACAAAGCGCTAAACAGAGTCTAATAAGCCGCAAAACACAGCGAGTTATTCGTAGTGTAGAGAAAGGATTGCCTCGAGATGCATAAAAGGCTGCTCATAAAAGAGCAGCCCTTGTATTCTTCACTTTATTTGGGGTTAAGTGTAAAGCCGACTTTGATTGTCACTTGCCAGTGAGCAATCATCCCCTCCTCCAAATGACCCCGAGTTTCCGTCACCTGAAACCAACGCATATGTTGTATAGACTCATTTACTGCAGCAATGGCATTTTTGATTGCATCATCCGAACTGATCGGCGATGAGCCTGTAAGCTCAATAATTTTGTAGGTGTGACTCATTGCTGGCTCCAACGGTGATTCAAATAATGATGTTTATCAGTATAGGACAACATCAGTATTAGTCAGGGCTAAGCGTAAATGATAAAGCTTGCACGTTTTACATTAGCCGAAAACCCTATTGCTAATCACTGCTTGATCCCATGTTTCCAACCAACATAACTCATCGTTTAGTTCGCCACTTCAAAGCTACCGACACCAAAGTCAAACGTTTTGGCTAGGCGATTCCAGGCATTTATTTGGATCACAGCCAAGGTAAGTTCACTGACTTCCTTATCAGAGAAATAAGCCTTCAGTGCCAAAGTAGCTTCGCGCAGACGAGACTCCTCATGGGTGACACCGCCATGGGGTAAATCAGTGAGGGCCTCGGTCCAATTCAATAGCACACGTTCTTTATCGGTATAGTAAGGTGCTTCACGCCAGATGGACAACGACGTCATTCGCTGGGCGGTTTCACCAGCAGCAAGGGCTTCTTTAAAATGCATGTCGATACAATAGGCGCAGCCATTGATTAACGATACGCGGTAACGAATGAGTTCCAGTAAAGCGTGCTCAATGCCGCTGTTATTGACATGGTTTTCTGTCTTTAGCATACAAGCCATCACGCTGCTGGAGATCTGTGCGCTGCTGAGCGGTGCCGTGATAGAAAGATTTTGCTTAATCGATTGAGTCATCTGTTTCACCTTTTGAATAAATTAAGTTAACTGAACACGCCCTATTATCCATACACACGATAAAGCTGGAATACCCTATAAAACTGCTTTACCTTTGCATATAACGCAAAGATAAACGTTAAGGCTATTATGTTCAGTGAAATGCGGATTTTTATCAAAGTAGTGGAGTTTGGCAGCTTCTCAAAGGCGGCCGATGTGCTCAACATGGCGCCCTCTAGTGTCGCCCGTAATATCGATAATCTAGAGCGAGATTTTAACGCGACGCTATTAAAGCGCAGTACACGGCAACTGTTGCTCACCGAAGCGGGTGAACAATTTCTAGCGGGCGCACGCAAATTGCTCAGCGATGAAGCGGCACTAAAGGCATCGCTATCGGAGCAAGATAAGCAGCCTGAAGGTGTATTGAGAATTTCAGTATTTGAAGGGTTTGGCCGAGTAAAGGTATGCCCCATCTTGTCAGGTTTTTTAGCAAAATATCCGCAAGTACAAATTGAAATAGACTTGGACAATCAACTCGTCGATCTGCACTCTGAAAACGTCGATATCGCCATTCGGATCGGTACCCCAGTAGATTCAAGCCTGCATGCTAGAATGCTGATGGCAAACCAAACCTTGCTCTGTGCCAGCCCTGCATATTTAGCCCAATTTGGCACCCCGAAAAAACCTGATGATCTGCTACAACATAACTGTTTACGACTCGACCGCGACAGGCAGCGAACCTATTGGCACTTTCGTAAAGCTAAGCAATATAAAAAAGTTGCCGTGCGTGGCAATTTAATCTCACGAGGAGGAACCCCTATTTTGGAGGCGGCCATCCACGATGGCGGTATAGTGCAATTATCTAGTTGGATGATGGACAACTTAGTCGCTGACGGCACCTTAGTTCGTTGCCTCCCTGATTGGCAGCCCTCTTTATCAGAGCATTCCAGTGGCGATATCTACGCTCTTTACAGTGGTGGCAAACATATGAGGCCGGTGATCCGCGCCTTTATCGACTATCTCGTGCAAGCGCTTAAGTCATAAACCGACAAAAGCCACATATACCCATCCTACTTGAAGGTGGGTATAGTCAAATCAATGTGGCTTTGCCGGCGGGGGAACTCAATCAAATGTGTATCCGTTCATTAAGCCAACAGCATCCGCCACCACATCCCAGGTAGACTGGTAAAACCGCTGGTATAGAACTGTAGTTCTCCGTCTTTAATCACCATCAACGTCGGCGTCAGATTGACAGACCAATCGTGGGACAGTTGCCCTTTCTCATCATTAACCACCGGAAAATCGTATTGCTGGTGCTGTAAATACTGGCTTAGTTTTTCATTGCTACCGGAGTTCATCGCTACCGTCACCACCGAATACTGGGTCGCCATGATATCCACCGAGGGGCTGACGAAACGACACACCGGGCACCATGTCCCCCAAAAGTACAATAAAACAGGCTGTTGATGACTCATAGCAAGAATATCGACAGTGTCTCCATTGAGTGTTATTGCTTTTAAGTCAGCTAGATTATCGGTGGGTATATCTCTGCTGCGCCACAGATCGAGTGCGGCAGAAAACAGGGTAAAAACCAGCAGCATCATGGCTACCTGTTTAGTCCAGCTGAGCACTCTACTCAACATCGTTACTGAAGAAGATTGATTAGTCATTTGGCTTCTACCTTAATTCTTTTTTTAGCTGAATGCTCTCTTCGAACCACTTTTTAGCCGCTCTCAACCATTGCGGCTTAGCTCACTAGCGGCTGTCATTTCAGGCGCTAGTGAAGTTGCCGAATTAACCAAGCGAGCTAAAATTGGGCTTTAGCTGAAGCTTGATTGATAGCATCGATCACCTGCTTTGCAGACAAGATTACCGGGAGCTTGATCCCATCCGGTGCATTGGGTCCAAAAACCACATTAAACGGCACACCATAACGATTATGGCTTTGTAAATAATCAGTAATAGCCGCAGAAGGTTTAGTCCAATCACCGATAACAAGATCCATATCAGCCTGTTTCAAGCGGCTATAAACCGGGTCCTGTAATATCACCCCGACTTTATTGGCTTTACAGGTAATACACCAATCGGCAGTCACATCGACGAAAACCGTTTGTCCTTTAGCGACTTGAGCCTGAATGTCACTTTGTTGAAGCGCAGTCCAGCTAAGATCCGTGGGTAATGGACGCGCCCAATTATCAGAGGTGGCAAACGCGGTTATCGCACTAGCAAGAATACCCATGCTAATGCTGGCTATCACGGCAGCAGAGCCATGTACCCTTGCCAACAAGGTGATAAATAACAGCACTAATATCGCCGCTACAATCCATAAAGTGGTGCTAGAGATAAAGTTTGCTAATAAGCTAATTAACCAAAGACTGGTGAGTAACAGTAAGCCAGCAAAAATAACCTTTACCACACTCATCCAGCGGCCGGGCTTTGGAAAGTAGTTAGCCACTTGTGGAACTGCCGCCACCAGCAACCATGGCAACGCCATGCCGACGGCTAAAGCAGTGAAGATAACAAACAAACTGATGACATCAGCACCTAGTGCAAATGCGACTGCAGTGCCTAAAAAGGGAGCGCTACAAGGCGTAGCTAATAACGTGGCGAACATGCCTTGTAAGAAGTGACCGCGGTTGTCATTTCCACCAGTGGTCGCAAGTTTTGTTTGCACACTCGAAGGAAGATTGATTTCGAAGGCGCCTAACATGTTTATGGCAAATACAGAGGTCACCAGCGCCATAAAGCCGATAAACCATGGGTTTTGGAACTGCACGCCCCACCCTATCGCTTGGCCAGTGATTTTTAAGGTAACGATAAAGCCTGCTAACAACCAAAACGAGACCAGAATACCTAAAGCGGAGGACAAAAATTGTTGGCGAATTTTAGTTTTGTCGACCGAAGGTGCCGCTACAACAGCGCTTAACTTCATCCCCAGAACAGGCAACACACAGGGCATGACATTCAATATCAATCCACCGAGCAACGCTAGCAGTAACATAGTCCATAACGATGAGCCGCTACTAATAATGTCCACCGCCGTCACAGAGGCACTGTATTCCATTGCAGTGTCAGCCTCTATTACGGTGACATTCAGCATTTTACCGATGACATCGGTTGCGCCTAACCAGCTACTACCATCGAAAATGGCTTTAAGCTGCTTATTACCCTGCTCATCGCTATTTGCCTCGAGGTATTTAAGCTTAAAGTTAACCTCAGGTTCACCATCAATGATTAATTGTGGATATTGCCAATCGCCCTCATTAAGTAACACTTCAAGTTGTTGCTTTGAACTGTCCCAACCCAGATTGATATCGGCGGTGGTGGTGCGTTGTGGCACACTGGATTTTGCCTTGTTATAGGCAAACATAGCCGCAGGATCCGCAGTCATGTTGTTAAGATTAACCTTTAAGTTAATGTCATAATCGGTGAGCACGCAGATATTGGTGCAACTCGACAGCGTCAGCAGCCCTTTGAGACTAAGCGGCTGCTTACTGTCTTCTACCTGCAGCTGCATAGGAAAAATCACATCATGCTTATAACCAAATGTCTGTAAGCCAAGCAGCGAAAAGGCTTCAGGCTTGGGCCATTCCCAGGTGACATCGGCAAGATTTTCTGATTGGTCCCAATTAATGCTGGGGGCTATGCCAGCTTCTCCGGGGCTACGCCAATAGGTTTTCCAGTCATCCTTGAGTTTTACTTCTAGAATAGCGGCTAGTGTCTGACTGACAGGATCGAGTTCGCCAGTCAGCATAAACTTAACTTGTACTGGCGGGTGATTTGGATTTTCAATCCAGCCAGTAGATTGTGCCAAAACAGAGCTTGATAATAACAAGCTAAACATCAGTAAAAAGGGGTTAATCGTTTTCAATTTCGTCTCCGTAACAATGCATAATTTCAGCTCTCTAATCGGTAAAGAGACTGAACTTCAGTCTGGCTGTGCGTGCTCAATGGCGGCATTTCTTTTGCGACAAACTGATTTATGCTGCGCACATCATTATCGATTATCACCAGCGCCACGCGCCAGCAAAAGATAAGACCGAGCTTTAACTGATTTAGTTCATCACTCAATAAAAAAATTAGCGCCAATGATAAAAAGTCCAATGACACTCATTGAAACCGAGCACATTGGACTGCTTAATCATTAACGCTAGGCAGAATGATTAACTAAATTCGATTTTAATTAACTCAGCTTTCTTCTGAGAAACTTAGTCGCCGCAACAAGATTGACTAACGCGGGCTCAACTTCATCCCAAGTACGGGTTTTAAGGCCACAATCGGGGTTAATCCACAGCTGTTGCACATCAATTTTAGTCGCTGCTTTTTCCATTAATGCCACTATCTCATCTACTGATGGGGTATTGGGGCTATGAATATCGTAAACACCGGGTCCTATTTCATTTGGATAATTGAAATCTTCAAATGCGTTTAGCAGCTCCATCCGTGAACGTGAGGTTTCAATGGTGATCACATCCGCATCCATGGCCGCTATTGCAGCGATGGTTTCATTGAATTCGCTGTAACACATATGCGTGTGGATCTGGGTGTCATTAACCACGCCTGCGGCACTCAATTTAAAGGCATTAACAGCCCAATTTAGATAGTGCTTCCAGTCACTCTTTTTCAGCGGTAGCCCTTCACGAAATGCGGGCTCATCGATTTGAATAATGCCGATACCCGCATTTTGCAGGTCGACCACTTCGTCACGAATAGCTAAAGCAATCTGAGTGGCTATCTGTTCACGGCTAATATCTTCACGGGCAAATGACCAATGTAGGATGGTAACGGGACCCGTTAGCATCCCTTTGACCGGTTTTTCCGTCAGACTCTGGGCAAACTCAGCCCACTCTACCGTCATGGCACTTGGACGTGACACATCACCATAAATTAGCGGTGGCTTAACACAGCGTGAACCATAGCTTTGCACCCAACCAAACTGCGTAAAGCCGACGCCGTCCAACTGCTCTCCAAAATATTCCACCATGTCATTTCGCTCAGCCTCACCATGTACTAACACATCGATACCCAGTTTTAACTGCCGCTCCACCGTATCTCTGGTGACTTGACGTAATTGCTCATTGTAGTTTTCTAGCGTAATTTCGCCTTTACGCCAGCGACTGCGCAAGCCACGAATAGCGGGGGTTTGTGGAAAGCTGCCAATGGTCGTCATCGGTAATAATGGCAGTTTATATTTCTGCCTTTGTGCTGTTTGACGTACGGCGAATTCATCATCACGTTGGTAATCATTAACACTTAACGCGGCAACTCTTTCGATAACCTCTTTATTAGCGGCCTTCGCTCGAACAGCTCGACGTGCTTCACACTCTTTAACAATTTCAAGGCTCTGGGATGAACTAGGCTCGGTCAACAGCAATTTAAGTTTGCTCAGTTCTGTCAGTTTCTGTTTGGCAAAAGAAAGTTGCAGTTTCAGCTCTGGGGCTAATTTCGTTTCCACATCTAAATCGACAGGGCTATGCAATAATGAACATGAAGGCGCTAACCAGAATCGCTGCTTGAGATCATTGGCAACACTAGCGATTGAAGCAGCAATATTGTCAAGATCAGCCGCCCATACATTGCGGCCATTAATGACACCCGCTGATAGCACCTGTGTTGGTCCTAATGTGGCGACAAATGGCGCTAACTGCTCTGGCGCAGTCACAAGGTCAAGATGTAAACCTGCAACCGGTAACGCTGCTACTAAGTGATGATGATGCTCAATACTGCCGTAATAGCTCGCGAGTAAAATGCTCACCTCGCAGCTCGATAATGCTTGATAAGCAGTCGTAATCGCACCAGCCCAGCTTGTGTCTAACTCAAGCGCTAAAATCGGTTCATCTAACTGCACCCACTCAACGCCTTGCGCGGCAAAACGGGCCAATATTTGACTGTAGGCAATCAGTAATTGCGGTAATAACGACAGTTTATCAAACTCACTATCCACCGTTTTGGCTAAATAAAGAAACGAAACCGGTCCAAGCAATACAGGTTTGGCTTGATAACCTAACGCTTGTGCTTCTTCGACCTCGGCAAATATCTGCTCATAGCCAATGCCAAACTGCTGTTCTTCAGTTAATTCTGGCACGATATAATGATAATTAGTGTTAAAATACTTGGTCATTTCTGCCGCAGGAGCATCTGTACCAGTGGGAGCTCGGCCACGACCCACTCTAAACAAAGTGTCTAAGTCGATACCATTTACACCGCGGTGACGCGCTGGAATTACGTCTAAAGTTGCAGTTAAGTTAAGGATCTGATCATAATATGCAAAATCTCCTACGGGAATTAATGACACCCCAGAATCGGCTTGCCAGCGCCAATGTTTTTCACGCAATTCCTTAGCAATATCAACCAGTTCAACTTGACTACACTCTCCTCTCCAATACTTCTCTACGGCGAACTTCAATTCACGTAAACGACCTATTCTAGGAAATCCCAAACTATTTAACTGCATATTGTATACCTTTTGGTGTTAAGATGAGTAAAATTCAGACACTCGTCCATCTGAATTTCATTATTCCAGTCTCGATATGGAAGTCTGGACGTCTAGAAGTTTATTGTGATAGTCTCTTTCATCGCAATCGAAATGAATTCAAGAGCAACATGAGAAAACTTCATGTGAGGATAAAATGATAGAGCTTAGACATTTACGTACATTAGTTGCCCTAAAGGAAAGCGGCAGCCTTGCTGGGGCTGCCAAGAAACGCTTTGTCACACAGTCGGCACTGTCTCATCAGATCAAGGAACTTGAAACAAGGATTAATTCATCCATTTTTGTGCGTAAGAGTAAGCCCCTCTCTTTCACACAAGAAGGGACTAGATTGCTAAACCTTGCAGAAGATATTTTACCTAAAGTCATTGAGACGGAGTTTGACCTTAAAAAAGGACTTGAAGAGGGTGACAATCAGCTGGGTGTCGGTATTGAATGCCACAGCTGCTTTCGCTGGTTAATGCCCGTTATTGAACAATTCAGACAGGAGTATCCGCAGGCTGATCTTGATCTCTCTAGTCGCCATCTTTTCGACTCCCTCAACGCGCTTGAGTTAGGCGAACTTGATGTGGTGTTAACGTCAGATCCAGTACCGGGACAAGCGATTGCTTATCAACATCTTTTTGACTTTG
Source organism: Shewanella abyssi (assembly GCF_023284025.1). GTDB lineage: Bacteria > Pseudomonadota > Gammaproteobacteria > Enterobacterales > Shewanellaceae > Shewanella > Shewanella abyssi. The sequence continues at coordinate 47,239 of NZ_JAKIKR010000011.1, forward strand.
AGGTGCGACTTGTTGTGGCAAGCGATCACCCGCTTGCAAAACAGCAATATGTCACCCCAAAACAGTTAGAAAACTTAGCCATTATAAGTTATCCGGTATCGCTAGAACGTTTGGACATTTATCGTCATTTCATGGAGCCTGCCGGTATTCAAGCGGGACCGGTGATCAAGTGCGATCTAACGATGATGCTACTACAGCGCATCGCATGCAAAGACGGCATTGCGGCACTACCAAACTGGTCTATTAGCGAAAGCCATGGCTTAGACTTAGTCAGCATTAAGCTCGGTTCTGAGGGGTTGAAGAGGCCTTTGTTTGGCGCTTACCGCAGAAATGGGCCGAATGCTCGCTTAGCGCAACACTGGCTAGAGATGGTGGCAAAGGAAGGGATCGCTAAACAAAAATAAACCAGCCCGTTTAACACTAAAAAGCCTGCTTCGAGCAGGCTTTTTTTTAAGTTATAACGGTCGTAGTAATAGCTTTCTTTTGGCGAGCGTGCGCCTAAGAACGAGTCCGGGCGACGCAGCATTATGTGTTTGGCGTAAATTATGTGCTATCAAAAACTCATCACGTAACTCTTCATCGAGCCCCAAGGATTCAAAGGCTTCCATTGTCAACGTTTGTTGCTGGTTTTCAATAACCGCTTTAAGCACGCTAAGCGAATAAGGCTTGTCATTATCACAGTTTAAATAAGCAAATGCAGTCAAGGCTATGATGTCGCCAAATACACTAAACAATGCCAGTGTTTGCACTTCATCAGGACTGATATCAAAACTTTTCATTTGATGAAGACTATCGACAGCATCAATTGCAATGGCTTCCGTTAGTGCCCAATAGCCATGAATTAACTTCTTATAGGGTTCTGGTAACTCATCTAACCTTTCTTTCAGATAAAAGGTAAATGCATAGCGGTAGATATTCACTTGCCCCAGTCTCACCAAAGCATCTTTCAATGAACGATTCTTTGCCGAGTGAGCCGATATTTGATTAGCCGTGCTGCTGCGCCATAATAAATGTGCCGATAGCGCCGGATCTGACGAGACAATATCAATCACATTGCGGATATCACCATCGGCTATGATGGCTTTTTTTAACGGGATAAGTATCCCCCTACGGCCGATTACCTGCTCTTCATTGCCGATAATAGCGCGTACTTGAGTAAATACCTGCTGCTCAAGATCTGTCATTTGACGCTTTAAACCTTTTAGTATGTTTATTTATATGCGCAATCAGCTCAAAATGGTTAGCTATTGGCATTTGGGATCAAGCCCTCTTTCACTAGCTTATCAAGATTCAGCCATCTTTTGCGCATTTTATTTGGTTGAGATTATAAATCTGTGATTACGGCAACAATCCAACTAAAGAGTGCGCCAAAGGCTCAGTGCCAAGCAATAATTCTACACTTTAAGCATTTCACAGTTGGATACTTCAAAACTCATTTACCACCAAGGTTAAATCTAAATTTATATTGAGTATTTTAGCAACTTTAAATCGATAACACTGCTGACAATCTCGCATTTGCATACATCATCCCTACTTTATCTTTTCTAATATAGCATTAGCAAGCCTTAGGTAGCCGCTATCATTAAGGTGAATTGCATCAGATTTCATACTCGCGCTTTTCAGTAGTTCGCTCAGTGCATCCTCAACCAATACTAATTGATACTCATCTGCCAACTCGGCATAAATGGGCGATGGTGACAGAAACAGACTTTTTTGCGGCACCGCAATGAGTAGTACTGTCACCCCTCGCGATTGAGCGAGTTCTATCATTGCCGCTAAATTAGCTTTAGTACCCGCTTTAGGCTGATTTCTTAGAAAGTCATTACCCCCCTCAAGCAAAATGAGCAGCTCAGGCCGATGCTCTGACAATACTCTAGGCAATCTCTTTGCACCTTCAGCAGTCGTCTCTCCCGACACGCCAGCATTAATCACCTTTAGACCACTCAAAACGGCAAGCTGAGTTGGATAGTCTTGCTGACGTGATGCTCCAACACCCGCGGTTAAACTATCGCCGAATGCAACAACGGTGGCGTTTGCCGACAAAGGCGCAATACTCGCCTCTTGGCACGATTGCACTAGCAGCAAACATGGCAGCACTAACAGGAGTAATTTATGTCTCATATCGTAAATTCCGCCTTAATCTTAAATCAGCCTATCGACAGCATAGTAAAACAGAATGCATAAAATTACCGCTTTATCATAGGCGACTGCAATCATGGGATGGGTATAGATTCGCCTTTTAACCAAGTAATAAGCTGACTATTACTTGACCAATACCACGCTATATACTGATCTAAATCACAACTCTTATCATTTGCATTAAGATGATTGAACTTTTCATAGACTCAACAAATACGCTTCGACATACTGCCGCCAACAATAATCATTATCATTTACACACTGCGGTTAACACATGCAAGGGATAGCGTTACCATTGGATGGCGTTGTTTAAACGCAGTGTCTCCGCCTAAATGGGATCTATCATGAAGTTTAAGACCTCCTTAGTTGCGCTTTCTATCTCTGCAGCACTTCTTCCCAATATCGCTCATGCTCAAGATGAGGATATTGAAGTCATTACCGTGACCGCCAGTAGAATGGACAAGCCGGTGAGTTCTATCCCAAATACTGTGACTATCATCGACCAAGAGATGCTCGAAGAGCAGTTTAGAACGACTAGAGATCTCTCAACCATCATAGGTAACTTAGCGCCTAGCTTCTCTCCAAGCCGTCAAAAAATGAGTAATACCGGCGAAACATTGCGCGGTAGAGCACCATTGATCATGATTGATGGCGTACCACAGTCAAACCCTCTACGCAGTGGCGGTCGCTCTGGTCAAACTATCGATCCTGCGATGATCGCTCGAATTGAGATCATTCATGGCGCCAATGCGATGCATGGTCTTGGCGCGCAAGGCGGTATCATCAACTACATTACTAAAAAACCGACAGGCGATAATGAGCATCAGGTTAGCTTTGATGTCACCGTCCCTAACAGCCTTGATGCTGATGGGATTAGTTTTGGTACTAGCTATTCGTTTTCAGGTGAATCTGAAAACTTAGACATGATTGGTTCTGTCAGTTACCGCAATAATGGCGTTTACTACGATGCTAACGACGACATGATTGGTGTTGATACCACTCAAGGTGAGTCAATGGACAGCCAGAGTGCCGATTTCTTTCTTAAGTTAGGTCACAATTTCGATGAGTCGCGCCTTGAGTTAATGGTCAACCATTACAACATGGAAAATAATGGCGACTATATGGCCGTTAAAGGCGATAAAGAAAATGACATTCCAACAGGCGCTATTGAACAAGAGCAGCCATGGGAAGCGGCGAACAACCAAGTCACCACCACGAGCCTAACTTACACCCATCAAAACATTGCCGGCCAACAGTTAAACCTACAGTTTTTCAATCAAAACTTTGAAGCTGTTTATGGCGGCGGCTGCTGGGCTGATTTCTACGACCCGAGCATGGAAGGCAGCGATCAAGTCACCGTATGTGGTACTGGCAGTAACGGCGAGTCACTCTATTATGAACAATCGCGTAATAAGTCAGTAAAATGGGGCATGAAGGCATCGATGCTTGCAAAGGATATCGCTAACTCAGGTGTCAGCATTGCTTACGGTTTAGATGTTTTCCGTGATACCACAGAGCAAGATATGGTGGTCAGCGGCGAATCTTGGGTACCAGAGAGTACCTACGACAACATTGCACCTTTCGCTCAGATAGATTACGACATCATCGACAACCTAACGCTATCTGGCGGCATGCGTTATGAATACGCCAAGCTTAATGTCGATGACTATAAAACGCTTTATGGTTATGGCGACAAGAACATTGAAGGCGGCAGCCCTGACTTTACTGAAACACTGTTTAATATCGGCGCGTCTTACAAAGTAAACTCTTCACTGCGGATCTACACCAGCTTTAACCAAGGCTTTGGTATGCCCGATGTCGGCCGTGTGCTACGTGATGGCGACAACTTCCAAGGTGTTAATCCAAGCATTGAGGATTCCTTAGCATTGGATCCTATTGTGACCGACAATATTGAATTTGGCGCTGATTACCAAGGTGAATATTTCTCCGCAAAAATTGCCTATTACCGCTCTTCAAGTGACTACGGCGCACGCATGGTCGATAAAGGCGACGGCAGTGGTTCATTTGTTATTAAACGTGAAAAGAGCGTTATTGAAGGGATAGAGTCAAACATCACTGCTTATCTTGGCGATCATGATGATGTCGGCGTTAATATTGCTATCCAAAATGGCGAGTATGATTCCAATGACGATCAAAGTGTTGATACTGATTTAGATGGCGCTAACCTCTCACCAAACCGTATTAACCTGTTTTGGACACATAATTTCGACAACGATATCTCGACTCGTGTACAAGCAAACTTCTATATGGATAAAGACTTCAAAGATGCCAATAATGATGAATATGCCAATTTTGATGGCTACACCACCGTCGATGCATCTGTCGCAATCCCAGTCTACGATGGCACCCTAAGCATTGGTATTCAAAACCTGCTTAACGAAGACTATTACACCTACTACTCACAAACAGTGGGTAAAGACACCCGCTACTTTAAAGGCATGGGCCGCACGGCAACCATTGGCTTTACGCTTCCTTTCTAAGTTGAAGCAATAAAAAAAACCGCTAACGCATCGCGCTAGCGGTTTTTTATTGCTCAATTTCTATTGCCTATTGTTCTGTTGTTCTATTTAAGCCGTTTTGGCTTTGCGCACATAAGGTAAAACGAGTAGCACGATACCCACCAACAGAAAGGGAATACTCAGCAGCTGCCCAGCACTGAAAGTCCATGCATCGGCATACACAGCTTGCTTGACCTTAACCATCTCGATAGCAAACCGAGCACTAAAGATAAGCACCAAGAACAAGCCAAATATGGCTCCGTGTTTCTGCTTCATCTCCGTCTTCTTATAAACAACCCACAGCAATATGAATGTCGATAAGTATGCGATAGCTTCATAAAGCTGCGCCGGATGACGCGGCAACATATCAACTCGCTCAAACACGATCCCCCAAGCTTTGTTAGTGGGTAGACCAAGGATCTCCGAGTTAACGAAGTTAGCCATGCGCACAAAGAAGCCAAAAATGGCTGTCGCTATCGCCAAACGGTCGAGTAAAAACAGGAACGGCAGCTTAACCTGACGCTGGTAATAATAGAGTGCCAAGATAGCACCGACGCCACCACCATGACTTGCTAACCCGCCTTCCCATATAGCAAATATCTTAAGTGGGTGACTAAAATAATAGGCTGGGTCGTAAAAGAGGCAGTGCGCTAATCGCGCCCCAACAATAATACCCACCACACAATACATCAGTAAGTTATCCAACGACTCCACGGCTAGCTTTTCTTTTACGTAGATGTGCTTCATTACCTGAAAACCTGAGGCTATCGCCAGCGCAAACAATATGCCGTACCAATGTACTTTAAGCCCCATAAAGCTAATCGCTACAGGGTCTACATTCCAAATAAAATGGTCCAAATTTAACCTTCCAAGTGTGTTGGTTTACATCGTAAATATGATTTCTTATGCGCAGTTTTACGCGCCAGAAAGCATTTAGCAAGCGCTAAGCGATATTTGCAGCAACAGAATGTTTCAACTGTCCCATAATTGCCGAAAAATTGACTAATACACCTTTCTGTTACTTACCGCAGATATTCCACTACAACAGAATTTTTGCTATAGTGCCGCCTCAGCCACCCTACATAAATTTAGGGCTAATGAGCCGCGATTTAATGCGTGCTATAAAGCCCCCCAGAAATTGGAAATATAGGCTGATGACTCAGTTTCAAGGTTCACATATCCTTTCGGTAAACCAACTTAGTTTGGATTCCGTACAGAACATATTCGACGTTGCCACCCGAATGACCCCTTATGCCCTGCGGCAGAAACGCACCACCGTTTTAGACGGAGCGGTGTTGGGTAATCTTTTCTTTGAACCCAGTACCCGTACCCGCATCAGCTTTGGCTGCGCGTTTAGTTTGCTTGGTGGCAAGGTAAATGAAACCGTGGGCATGGCGTCATCCTCTTTGTCAAAAGGCGAATCACTATACGATACCGCCAGAGTGCTATCGAGCTATTCAGATGTCATTGCGATGCGCCACCCTGAAGCGTTCTCTGTAAAAGAGTTCGCAGAGGGTAGCCGCGTTCCAGTCATCAATGGCGGTGACGGTTCAAATGAACACCCGACTCAAGCATTGTTAGACCTGTTTACCATCCAAAAAGAGCTCGCTGCAGGTGGACGCGATATTAGCGGTATGCATATCGCTATGGTAGGTGACCTGAAATTTGGTCGTACTGTGCACTCGCTTTCTCGCCTGTTATGTATGTATAAGGATGTCAGCTTCACATTAGTGTCACCTAAAGAGTTAGCAATGCCTGACTATGTGATCAATGACATTGAAAATGCTGGGCATAAGATCACAATAACGGACCAACTTGAGGGCAATTTAGATCGCGCTGATATACTCTATCTAACTCGAATTCAAGAGGAACGCTTCCCTTCTCAAGATGAAGCAAATAAATACCGTGGTAAGTTCAGACTCAACCAAAGTATTTATACAAAGCATTGTAAATCGAACACAGTGATCATGCATCCGCTGCCACGAGACTCTCGTGAGCAAGCAAATGAATTGGATAACGATCTTAATAACCACCCTAACCTCGCCATTTTTAGGCAGGCTGATAACGGTTTATTAATTCGTATGGCACTGTTTGCACTGACGCTAGGTGTTGACTCTCAATTAGAGCAATATGAGCGCCCAGTTAATTGGTATTCACGAAAAGCTGAATTTTAATCAGGCTACTGACTTTTAAGGATCTAAAATGACCCGTTCCGACGAACTCTTTGAACAGGCTAAAAAATCAATTCCAGGCGGCGTTAACTCTCCAGTCCGTGCATTTAGTAGTGTGGGTGGTTCTCCACGTTTTATTGAAAAAGCCGATGGCGCATATATCTTCGATGCCGACGGTAACAAGTACATCGATTATGTCGGTTCTTGGGGCCCGATGATCTTAGGTCATAACCACCCAAAAATTCGTCAAGCAGTACTGACTGCGGTTGAAAATGGCCTATCATTTGGCGCGCCAACCGAACTTGAAATCACTATGGCTGAGAAAGTCATCGAAATGGTGCCTTCAATCGAACAAGTGCGTATGGTGAGTTCAGGTACTGAAGCGACCATGAGTGCGATTCGCCTTGCACGTGGTTTCACTAGCCGCGACAAAATCCTTAAATTTGAAGGTTGTTACCACGGCCATGCAGACTGCCTACTTGTTAAAGCAGGTTCTGGTGCATTGACGTTAGGTCAGCCAAGCTCTCCAGGTATTCCTGAAGATTTCGCCAAGCACACCTTAACCGCGACCTATAATGACCTTGATTCCGTTAAGGCACTATTTGAGCAATATCCAGATGCGATTTCGTGCATCATCCTAGAGCCCGTTGCTGGCAACATGAACTGCATTCCACCCGTTGAAGGTTTCTTACAAGGCCTACGTGCTATTTGTGATCAATACGGTGCATTGATGATTATCGATGAAGTCATGACAGGTTTCCGCGTCTCTAAGGGCGGCGCACAGGGTCACTACGGCGTAACACCAGACCTAACAACATTGGGTAAGGTCATTGGCGGCGGCATGCCAGTGGGTGCTTTTGGTGGTCGTAAAGATGTGATGCAGTTTATTGCTCCTACTGGCCCGGTTTATCAGGCGGGTACGCTTTCTGGTAACCCAATTGCGATGTCTGCTGGTCTAGCGCAGATGGAAGCGCTTTGTGAAGATGGCGTCTATGAGCAACTAGCTGCAAAGACGCAATATATTGCAGAAGGCTTTAAAGCTGCGGCAAACAAGCACGGCATTCCGATGGCAATCAACTACGTTGGCGGCATGTTTGGCTTCTTCTTTACTGACCAAGAAAAAGTCACTTCATTTGAGCAAGTCACTAAATGTGATGCTGAGAAATTCCCAGTGTTTTATCATGGCATGCTAGATGAAGGTATTTACTTAGCACCAAGTGCTTATGAAGCGGGTTTCTTATCTCTGGCTCATGGTGAAGCGGAACTTGAAGCAACATTAGCAGCTGCTGATCGCGTTTTTGCAAAAATGGCAAAAAGCTAACTCAAAATTTAGCGGTTCGGCAATACACCTAAAAAGGAACACTAACGTGTTCCTTTTTTTGTTTATGCCCATGTTCACTATTATCGTTAATCGCTGCCTCGGCTTTTTGCCCCTACTGATGTTTTAATAAGCTCACAGCGCGATAATTAAAAACGATATTAGTTAAGCGCTCTAATGTAAGCCCGAGCATTAGAGTCAAGCCGTACATGCAACTGCAAAAAAAGCCTATCTCAGAGAATAATGCCAACCAAGCCGCATTAACCCAGCTTTACATCACGCTTTCTCAATAAACCGGACACAGATAACGGTTGCGTTCCTTTTTTCACTGTGGTCTGATCGCCGCGCTCCATAAAGAAAGCTTAATTTAAGCTTAAATTGCAGTAAATAGTACTGATTTCAGTATCCAATATAAAAACCTGTCTGTGAGTAGCCCTATGTTGTACGCATTTCTAATATCGCTTGCTGTACTCGCGTTGTTGAGTATTGTGTTTGAAGAAGTTACCCATCTCAATAAAGCTAAAACCACGCTATTTTTTGGCTGTATCTCTTGGGTTGTGCTATTTATGGCCGCGGGAGACCCTGGTCATGAAAAGTTAATTGAACAACAGCTAAACGAAAATCTACTCGAAATTGCCACCTTGTGGTTGTTTCTAATGTCTACCATGACCTTTGTTGCCTACCTTAATGCCAAGGGTATGATCCAAATACTGGTACAAAAGCTATTCCCACAGCGGGTATCGGTGCGGATGTTAATGCTGCAAGTGGCGCTATTCTCACTGGTACTTTCCGCCATTTGTGACAATGTGACCGCAACCTTGGTTTCCTTAGGCTTACTCACCACGTTTAAGCTCGAGAAGCAGATGCGCCGTCGCATGGCAGTACTCATCATCTTCGCCGTTAACTCGGGTGGCGTTGCGTTAATCACCGGTGATGTGACCACCTTGATGATCTTCCTTGGTGGCCATGTCAATATGTCAGAACTACTGATGCTATTTGTACCCGCCGCGGTTAGCGTCATGCTATTGGCAGTGCTATTTTCACTTAAGGCTGAAGGGGAAGTCAGTACCACACCAATAAAACGAGAAGTTCGCGCTGTTGATATCCTCATCGCAATCATTTTCTTTAGCACGATTGTGATGACTATGGTGCTTAATGTTCTGTATGGGATCCCGCCAGTACTGACTTTTCTGACCGGGCTGTCGGTGATGTTTCTTGCTGGACATACAACGCGCAGCAATAAAGAGGAACTGCAGATCCTCGAGTATATACGTCAAGTTGAGTACGACACTCTATTGTTCTTTTTAGGGATTTTACTGCTTGTCGGCATGCTTAAAGAGATCGGCACCTTGGATCTATTAACTCAGGTTTATACTCAATTCGACCCCAATATCTCTAACTTTGTCGCTGGTATTGGCTCTGCACTGCTCGATAACGTGCCACTCACCGCTGCATTGTTAAAAGCCGAACCCGTGCTCAATACGCCCGAATGGTTAGGATTAACATACTCTGTAGGCGTTGGCGGATCGTTACTCGTTATCGGTTCAGCAGCTGGCATTATCGCCATGAGTAAAGTAAAGGAGCTCACCTTTGTTAGCTATCTTAGGTATGTGCCCGCGCTTGCTCTATGCTATTCAGTCGGCTACGCACTCACCTTACTAATGGCTTACCATTTCTATGGCTAGCACGAGCACCCACGAAAAGTGATCAGTATAAAAAAAGCCTAACAGTTGTTAGGCTTTTTTTGTGACGACATTCAGTGACCGATAACTGTCAGCAATTAGATTGCCGGGACCTTAAACTCGGTGCCCTGTATCGACAGCACCACATCGCGAGGTCTAATCTCTACGATGGTTAACTTTCCTTGGATCTCATCGCCCTGCTGCAGTTCAGCGCCATCCACATTCAACCAGCGGTTTCCCGCAACGCTGGAGTATACATGGGCATTAATTGTAAATTCTGGTACCTGCAACTGTAAAACTGCCGGCAACTGTCCATATTTAGGAATAGCATCAGATTTCGGTGTCGTCGGGATAGGGTCTAATTCCGGCCGTGTCACTGGCGTGGCCATCGCGTTTTCTCGCTCGATATCTTTAAGTGCCGCTTCAAAAGCGGCGACGAGATTATTGTCATTTTGTGGTTTAGGTTTTGAATCTAAACCCACGTCTGCGGCGGCGAGATTGACCTCGTATTGCAGCGATGCCAACATATCTTGACCGCGTTGGTTAGCGTTTGCCCCCAATATAATGGGTTCATCCTCATTACTCGTCGCTTGCGGCCTAACTTGAGCGGGAATTTCTCCGGCTTCAACACTCTGTTGCGCTTTGAGTAATGCCGCCAGTAAATCGTTACCTTCACCATTTTGTTGTGTTACCACAGTGTCGTTTGGCTTTAGCACCTTGCTGGCAGCTGACAACGATTTTTGACTGACTTGAGATCCATTGTAGGGCATAGCCCTTGCAACAGGCAGCGCGACTTTACCTGCAAGTGTTACGCTGGTGTCATTCGCCTGAAACTGATCATTCGACGCTGGTTGACGATTTAGCTGCGAACTCCCTTCGCGCAGTTCAGGTGCCACTGCCTGCTTTGAGTTAGCCAAGTTTTGTTGCATCAGCATTTGGCTCAACAACCAAGCCACAGCAACTGTTAATAATAACAATAGCGTGAATATTGCGGCACGTTTAGCGACTTTATGTTCATGACTAACAGTCTGATACTGTGCGCGAGGTGTCAATACAACATCATGTTGTATACCTTGTGATTGCTGTTTACCTCGTGTCACGGCATCGAGTAAAATTGACATTAATATAACCTCTTAGATTGACCCAAACGCGGCCCAACATCACTTAAGTAGAGATTTAATTGCACCAGTGTTTGTGCGCCAGCTATCCCGTCTGCAGTTAACCCATGTTGACGCTGAAATGCCTTTAAATTTTTCTCTAACTGGCTGTCAAACTCATACACTAATCGAGGTGATGACTCAGTCACTATGGCTAAACTATTTTCCAACCACTGCAGTTGCGCTTGATTGGCCGATTTTCCAATTTCACTCACTTGATTGTTAGGCGCTTGCCACAGTATTTCAAAGGTTCCGCTAAAATGTCGAGTAAACCAATCACGCTTAACCCATAGCTGCTGCTCATTAAGTTGCAGTAGCATCTGCTCACCTTGTCTTGCGACCACGGTGCCATAAAATGCTTGTTGCTGACCGTCCACAAGATAAACCACCGCAGGAAAGTTTAACCTTACGATAGAGTTCCAATTACCTTGCTGCTGATAACACGCTAAGCCTTGTTGTTTCGCTGATTGGCAGGCTGACAAGCCGATATAAGGTGTTTTATCCCAAAGCCCTAAGATACTGGCATAAGCGCTATCGATGTCGCGACTTTGCGCAATCGCGTTTCTCAGTACTTGCTGGCTGCTGTTCAATTTAGCTGCCGCGGTATTCACCGGCTTCATGTCGTCATTTGCACTTCTATCAGCCACAGCTGCAACCGTTTGGCTGTTAATAGCTGAATTCGTTGGTTCGCCAGATTGCTGGCTAAAAAGGTAAAGCGCTGCCGAAAAGGTCAATAGGATTGATGCTGCTAAGCCCATTGGCAGCCAGATGTTTTTCTTTTCTGCTTCTTCGCCGAACACTTCCCGTGACGCCATATTGATCATCTTGCTATCAATAGGCACTTTAGATTGTGCGTAACTGGCCATTAAGGCACGCTCGCACAACAGGTTAATCAGCCTTGGAATGCCATCACTGTACTTATGTAACGCCTTAATGGCACTTTTATCGAATAAAGGTTCATGTCGACCTGCCACTTGCAGTCGATGCTGAACATAGAGTACGACCTCTTCGCGTGTTAGCGGTAATAGATGGTAACGTGCCGTTATTCGCTGCGCTAACTGACGTAACTCTTGACGTCTAAGGAGCTGCTGTAACTCTGGCTGACCAATTAAAATCACCTGCAATAACTTCTTGGTATCGGTTTCTAAATTTGTCAGCAACCTCAACTGTTCCAGCACTTCAGCTCTAAGGTGCTGCGCCTCATCAATAATCAGTACCGTATTGCGGCCATTACTATGATTAGTTAGTAGAAATGAACTAATCCGATCCGTCAATTGTTTAAGGCTGGGTGATTCACCGTAAGTTATTGCTAACTCATCACATAAGGTCGCCAGCAACTCTAACTCAGTCAAAGACGGGTTGAGAATAAAAGCGGTGTCGGTGTTATCTGGCAGTTGATTAAGTAAGCAACGGGACACCGTGGTTTTCCCGGTACCCACCTCACCCGTCAGCAACACAAACCCCCCCGTTTCGCCTAATCCATAGGTTAGATGTGCTAACGCTTCTCTATGGCGATCGCTTAGAAACAGGTAATGTGGGTTTGGCGCTATAGAGAAAGGGTTATCATTCAACCCAAAAAAAGCCTTATACATGCTGCTTTTAATCCTTGTTAGAAGGGCTTAACAGCCTATTGAGCTATTATTCACCCTGCTATTTAGTAAACGTATGAATGACTGAAACATCGCAGCTTGAGTGCAGCTAACCTATCAGTTTAACGCTCTACGTTTTGACAAAAATCTAGAAATTACACTCACGTTAAAGCCAAGCTGATCAGTTGTCAAAACTTGCTACAATTTAAACCGCTAAAGTAAGAGGTCTAACGGCTTAATTCCTTGTGATTTTTGGCCGTAAACATCGATTTATCCATGCTAAACTAGTACGAATGTCCATAAGTGAGCTTTGTTGTGAAAATCTACCTCGTTGGCGGCGCTGTCCGCGATAATTTACTCAACCTACCGATAAAAGATCGTGACTATATGGTTGTAGGTTCCACGCCGGAGCAGATGCTAGCCCAAGGTTACAAGCAAGTCGGCAAGGACTTTCCAGTATTTCTGCATCCACGCACACAACAAGAGTACGCCCTTGCTCGAACCGAGCGAAAAACGGCGGCGGGATATGGCGGCTTTAGCGTCGATGCTGCGCCTAATGTAACGTTAGAACAAGACTTACTGCGCCGAGATCTGACCATAAATGCAATCGCCCAAGATGATGATGGCAAGTTATATGATCCGTATTTGGGTATTGCCGATATTAATAGTCGGCTCCTAAGGCATGTGTCTGAGGCATTTGTAGAAGATCCACTGCGCGTACTACGGGTTGCCCGCTTCGCCGCTCGTTTTCATGCTCTGGGTTTTACCATTGCAGAGGAGACTCTGGCGTTAATGGCTGAAATAAGCCAAAGTGGTGAACTCGAAGCCTTAACACCAGAGCGAGTCTATATAGAGCTAGATAAAGCGTTATCGAGCGATGCTCCGCAGGTATTTTTTAGCGTGCTAAAAGAGTGCGGAGCTCTAAGGATACTGTTTCCAGAGATTGATGCGCTGTTTGGTGTGCCCCAACCTAAGCAGTGGCACCCTGAAATCGACACAGGCATCCATACGTTAATGGTACTTGAGCAAGCGGCCAAGTTGTCTAATGACAATGCCGTAAGGTTTGCTGCGCTGGTACATGATTTAGGTAAGGCGTTAAGCCCTAAAGAGTCGTTACCGAAACATCATGGTCACGGCCAAAAAGGCTTGCCTCTAATCAAAGCGCTCTGTCATCGCTTTAGAGTGCCAAATGACTACCGGGATTTGGCACTACTGGTTAGCGACCAACATCAAAACATCCACAATGCGATGGAGCTACGGGCTGACACCATTGTTAAGTTGTTCGACAAAGCTGACTTTTGGCGTAAACCGCAACGCATAGAGCAGTTATTGCTCAGTTGTGAAGCTGATGCCCGAGGTCGTACAGGTCTTGAGCTAAATGACTACCCTCAGGCGAACTACATACTGCAGTGCTTTAATGCCGCATCAACTGTCGCGGTAAAGGCCATAATTGATGACGGTTTTACAGGCGCAGAGATTAGAGAACAGCTGACAATTAAACGCATTGCAGCAGTGCAAAATATTAAAAATAGTCGCCAAAGTTAAGCTGAAACTCAAAAACTAATCGTTGATTTGTATATCCCCAGCTTACCTGAATTCTGCATCTTCAGGTAAGCTGGGGATAACTAGTCTAATATTAAATTTGTGCTACATAGCATTAAAATTGTACTTAGCTTGCAATTGAGCAAATATTCGCTAAGGTATTCAGACCTTAGCGTTAAAATGCGTAGCAAATTTTTTTGTCTATGACATAATTAACTTGTTCAGTTGTCCTGTGCAGCTGTGCTGACTAAATCCAACCTATATAAAGGGAATTCCCGATGAATAAAAAAGTACTTTTGATTGCTGGTGTAGCAATGACTGCCCTTCTAGGTGGTTGTGCAAACACTACTGCTCTTGAAGAAAGCGTTGCAAACCTAGGTAACAAAGTTGACCAGCTTTCTGCTGAAGTTAGCTCTCTAAAATCAGATCACGGCAAAATATCTGCTGACATCAATGATGCAAAAGCAGCAGCTATGGACGCACAAGCAGAAGCTAAGCGTGCTAACGACCGTATCGACAACGTAGCCTCTTCTTACAAGAAGTAATTACGTTTAGGCATTAGCTTAGTCATTAAGCTGATCCCCAAGGCTTGGTTTCAAGGTAACTTGACCAAGCCTTAAATTTATCTGCGCTAAACTACTGTCTCTCAATAGTCTTAATCTCATTTAATCTTTCACTTTTTAGCAACCATAAAAAAGCGCCCAACATGGACGCCTTAATCAATGAGCTAACTTTTTATCGTTAACGCTAGATTTGAATATTCGTTGGAATGCCACTTTGAGTCAGTAACGCATCATTGGCTTTGCTGTAATCGACATCACCTTGACCAATAAACTCTACCAACTCACGATTCATCTCAATCAATCGACTGCTTTGCTCTTCAGATTCAGACAATGGCGAGTGAACTTCAATTAATTGTTGTCCGTCAGGTTCAGCTGAGGTTTTGACGGTTTGGTTAATGATAGTGACAGCTTCACCATACTTAACTTTATTAAATAACCATTCAATATCATCCGGATTAAGGCGAATACAGCCAGCACTCACACGCATGCCAACGCCGAAGTCTTTATTGGTACCGTGAATAAGATAGCTTCCGTCACCATAAGACAGCTGAATCGCAAATTTGCCTAGCGGATTATCAGGACCTGCAAGAACCACTCTTGGTAACTCTTCGCCGCGCTCTTCTAAATGCTCTTTTCGAATGCTTGCTGGCGGCGTCCAGCTTGGATTTGGGATGCGAGATTTAATCTTGGTCACCATCTCCGGTGTCTCTCGACCAATCCTTCCTATTCCTACCGGAAAAACATGGACTTCCTGACCGTTTTTTGGAAAGTAATACAGTCTCAGTTCTGCCAAATTAATCACCACCCCTTTATGAGGTACATCCGGTAGCAACATTTGCGTAGGGATCAATAAGCGGCTTCCAGGCGTTGGTAAGAAAGGGTCAACACCAGGGTTAGATTCCATTAACTCCAAAATACCAATGTTGTACTGTTTAGAGATAGTTTGGAAATAGTCGCCTTTTTTAACCAAATGCTCTTGTAAGTCACCAACCAAACGACTGCCGCCTTGAGGGATTTGATAAACATTAGCAAATGAAAATAGCGGCGAAGCAGCTAAGATGAACAACAGCAATATACGCATCATCAGTATTTAGAGTTCCATTGGAGTGAATATACCCATCTTACCTGAAGATGCACTATTTTCTAGTCATCAAGTTAATCACAAAGTCTATCTCTAGTGAGTCAAACTTGGCATTTTGGATATGATGCCGCACATTGTCATTTGCGCGCCAGGCATAGGGCGTCATCTCAAGCAGTGCGATGGCTTGCTCTCCTGAGACATTAACACTGACCGATAGGCGTTCGCTGTTTAATAGCTCAAGCTCTTTCGGTAGATTATGACTGACAGGCTTCTCACTGAGATCTGGGTAGATAAACTCTCTTATCTGCCATAAGTGTCTAGGGCCTGCTGCAACCTGCAACAAAATCCCCTCCTGCTTAAGCACCCGAGTAAGCTCCTTTCCCTTAAGAGGCTTGTCGATTAAGGTGATAAGATCAAAGCTTTCATCCTTTATCGGCAGATGTTTTAAATTTGAAACGATATAAGTTGGGCCGGTTTGTGACTTTGCTGCCGCGAAGATGGCATTTTCCGCCTCTGAGATCCCTGTTTGCTCCAGAGCTGTTTCAGGTCGTTGCTCGGCTAAGATATCCTTAACCGTTCTTAAAAAATAACCTTCACCACAATCATAATCTAACTGCGATAATGTAGCTTCTGCAGCAAATTGAGGCAGGTTAGCAATCATCTCAGCCAGCTTCTCTGCCAGCGACACATAGATACCTGACTCAAGCACGTAGCGCTTAGCACGCATAACCGCTCGAGAGTCTATTTTTGGTTTTTTTACCTGCCCAAAGAGCCAATAGCCTTGCTCATTTTTGTCAAAGTGGTGCTTGTTTTCACAATGCAGGCCTTTTGACTCTTCGTGCACCATTAACGGTGATTGGCAAGTTGGACAAAGATAAATACTGTTCATGACACGCTCGCTGTTAACATATATAAGTAATTCGAATTCACTTTAAAAGAAGATAAAGCCACACAACACCGCCCCTAACACTAGACGGTAAATAACAAACGGCGTCATGCCCATTTTGCTGATGATTTTCAAAAAATAGTGGATGCAAACATAGGCTGCGGCAAATGACACTATAATGCCTAACCCTAGTGCTTGATAGTCGATAGCCTGGCCACTGGAAATAAGATCCTTAGTCACTAAAATTGCCGCACCTAGGCTCACCGGTACCGACATTAAAAATGAAAATCTTGCCGCAGCTTCTCGGCTTAAACCAAGCATCAACGCTGCCGTAATAGTGGCACCTGATCGTGATGTACCAGGGATCAGCGCCATCGCCTGTGCTACACCAATAATAAGTGCTTTCTTCCAACCCACTTGAAACTCATTAAAGCCTTGGCGCTGCATTTTATCAGCCCACCAAAGTAGTAAACCAAAAATGATCGTCGTTGCCGCTATCACTTCGATATTACGCAGATGAGTTGCAATAAAGTCTTTTGCCGTAAAGCCAACAATCACCGCAGGAATGGTGGCTAAGATAATCCACCAAGACAACTTACTCTCTTCGGTTTGCTTGCCGCTGACAATACTGCCAATCCACGCCTTAAACATGGAAAGTAGCTCTTTACGAAAATACATAACCACAGCCAGCAGCGAGCCGGTATTGACTGCGACATCAAACGACAAGCCTTGATCTTGCCAATCCAACAATTGAGCAGGCAAAATTAGGTGTGCTGAGCTTGAAATGGGTAAAAACTCGGTGAGGCCCTGGATCAGCGCCAATATAATCACCTGAAAAGTGTCCATAACTATCCTATATCTAACAGCGCTTTATGCTGACCAGTCGAACTCAATAGGCCATAAATTTTGTTGAGTCTTGTCATAACTATCCCAGAGGGTTTGATATGACTCGTTTGTCACCGGGTGAGTTAGCTGCGGAGCAATTTCAGCCAGCGGCCAAAGCACAAATGCGTTGTACAGAATCTCTGCACGTGGCAAGGCTATTGGTGCCTGACAAACCACATCATCATAAAGCAGCAAGTCGAGATCTAATGTTCTCGCGGCAAATTTCTTAGCCCCTTTAACACGGCCATGGTCTTGTTCGATCTGCTTAAACCTCGCAACAACAGCCTCGATTGGCAACGTCGTGTTAGCTGCCACCACCATATTAAGAAAATTAGTACCGTCAAAGCCTACCGCTTCGCTTTCAAAAACTGACGAAAGTAGCAGCTCATCGAAATGGCAATCCAGATCAATTAAGGCCGCCTTAAGATAACGAATAGGCTCAATGTTGCTGCCTAGACTAATGTAAACCCTAGCCATCTATGCATGACCTCTTTCGATTTCAACACCCACGGCTACCGCCGTAGGTACCGCGCCAGGCTTCATCACTTTCACTTTCACCCACAGCACGTTAAATTCTGTCATAACGCAATGTGCGACGCGCTCAGCAACCGTCTCAATAAGCTCGATGGGCTTTTCCGTGATCAAAGCTGTGAGCCGATTCGACACGGTTTCATAGCACAACGCATTTTCATAAGCGTCACTCGCAGCGGCTAAGCGATTATCCCAAGCCATATCTAAATCCAGTAACAAGGTTTGATGGATCTGCTTTTCCCACTCATAGATCCCAATGACGGTTTCTATTTTAAGTCCTCTAATCAGTACTTTATCCATGATTCCTCCAAAACCTTAATATTTGCCACTGAGGTCTGATAAGCTAAAGCGAACAAAAAGGATATAATCCGTCGCAAAGCTAAGATATTACTCTATGGCTCTTTCGAACGAGAGAAAATCCAAGTAGGATAATTTCCCGTAAACAAAGAATTTATTAAAACAGCAGCTTTATATGCAAGGTAGCGAATAAAGCGTTCAGAAGCTGTTTTTTGTGCTCCAATTAGCTCACAAATATACAAGCCAGTGAGCTGAGTCTAAAGAGCATTTTTTTGTGTGGCGCGATAATACCCTAAGACGGATAAGGAAACCAATTTGACCACAACAGTACTAACAATAATGATGATAGTGGGTGCCTATTTGGCAGGCTCAATATCGAGTGCTGTACTCGTGTGTAAAATGCGCGGTTTGCCAGACCCCAGAACCGCAGGTTCAGGTAACCCCGGCGCCACCAATGTACTGCGCATCGGCGGCGCCAGTTCAGCCATACTGGTACTTTTCTTCGACATGCTTAAAGGCGCGCTTCCTGCTTATCTCGCGTTTAGATTAGGGGTAGATCCTATCGCGCTCGGGCTTATCGCTATTGCTGCCTGCCTAGGTCACATCTTTCCCATCTTTTTCGGATTTAAAGGCGGCAAAGGTGTTGCGACGGCATTTGGCGCTATGGCCCCCATTGGTCACTTTCTTGCACTTTCCTTGATGCTGACATGGGCGGTAATAGTGCTAATCACCCGCTACTCCTCTTTTGCGGCTATTTGCACAGCATTACTCGCGCCAATATACACCTGGTGGCTCGACGATAGATTTACCATTCCTGTGGCGATGCTATCGACACTGATCGTTATCCGTCATAAAGACAATATTAAACGCTTACTAAAAGGTGAAGAATCTAAAGTGTCACGCAAGCGCCGCAATAAAACCTCTTAAGCGAGGCATAACTTTACATAAGCCAGCACTAAAAAAGACATAAAAAACGGCGCTTAAAAGCGCCGTCATTATCAACCAAGCGAGATCAATCGACAGGCTCTAAGGTGTCTAAAGGCCATCTAGGTTGACCTTTAACGCTTAAGTCGTCAGTTTGACCCGCCTTTAAACGCTGTAAGCCCGCATATGCGATCATCGCGCCATTATCAGTACAGAACTCACCCCGAGGGTAATACACCCTACCACCGAGGTTCTGCATCATCTCAGCGAGGGAGGCACGCAAGCGAGTATTCGCGCTAACACCACCCGCTATCACCAAACGTTGGTAACCCGTTTGCTTTAATGCACGCTTACATTTAATCGCCAAGGTGTCGACAACGGCTTCTTCGAAGGCGCAGGCGATATTGGCACGGGTTTGGTCATCTTTGGGCTCTGCTGCAATCGTATTAGCGGCAAATGTTTTCAGACCAGAAAAACTAAAATTAAGCCCAGGTTTATCAGTCATCGGTCTTGGAAAGCGATAGCTCTTTGCAATGCCTTTAGCGGCCAGTTTTGCCAATCTAGGCCCACCGGGATAGTCGAGCCCTAACAGTTTGGCTGTTTTGTCGAATGCTTCACCTGCAGCGTCATCAACAGACTCGCCTAATACCTCGTAGCGACCAATGCCTTCAACACCAACCAGCATCGAGTGTCCACCGGAAACCAACAACGCAAGGAAGGGGAATTCTGGCACGTCATCTTCTAACATCGGCGCTAATAAGTGCCCCTCCATGTGATGCACCCCAATGGCAGGTTTATCCCAAGAGAAAGCTAACGCACGACCAACACACGCCCCAACCAGCAGAGCGCCAATAAGCCCAGGGCCTTTGGTATAAGCGATACCGTCGATATCTTCAATCGTCATATCGGCATCAGCCAATGCTTGGCGAATTAACGGTACGATTTTACGAACATGGTCCCGAGACGCCAACTCAGGCACGACGCCGCCGTAGTCTGCATGCAGTTTCACCTGACTATAAAGGGTATGTGACAGTAGCCCTTTCTCATCATCATAAACTGCTATTCCTGTTTCATCACAAGATGTCTCTATTCCTAAAACCCGCATTTTATCTCATCTTTACTTCATACAATTGCCGCCAATTCTACCTGCTGTGCTTTAATTACTCCATAGCCCGATAACGTTCTAAGTGCATTATTGCCAATTAGACCTCATTCTGTTCGCTATAAGGGGTTTACAACTGGGGCCGAGTCGGTATAGAATTCCGCACCATTTTTAAATTATCTGAGTCAAGTAATTGTCTCAATGCAACCGACACCTAAGGGGTGATGGCTAATGCCAATTATTAAAGTACGTGAAAACGAACCATTCGACGTAGCTCTACGTCGTTTCAAGCGCTCTTGTGAAAAAGCTGGTATCTTAGCTGACGTTCGTGCTCGTGAGTTCTACGAGAAGCCAACGACTGCACGTAAACGTGCTAAAGCCGCTGCTATCAAGCGTCTTGCTAAGAAGCTTTCTCGCGAAAACGCACGTCGCGTACGTTTATACTAATCTCATTATGAGCCTAATTGATCAGCTAAAAGAACAGATGAAAGACGCCATGCGTGCCAAACTAAAGGTACGCTTGGGGACTATTCGTATGGCACTAGCCGCCGTCAAACAAATTGAAGTGGATACCCGCGAATCTTTGAATGACGACCAAGCTATAGCGGTCTTAACCAAAATGGTTAAACAGCGTCGTGATTCTCTTGCTCAATATGAAGCAGCAGGCCGTGACGATCTAGCGCAAAAAGAAGCAGAAGAGATTCAAGTACTTGAAGACTTCCTGCCTCAGCCTCTTACTGAAGAGGAAATTGTTGCGTTAGTTGATGCAAGCATCTCAGAGATGAGCGCATCCTCCATGGCGGACATGGGTAAAGTGATGGGATCATTAAAACCGAAGGTAATGGGCAGAGCAGATATGGCGGCAATTGGCGCTATGATCCGTGCAAAACTCAAGTAGTTTTAGTTTTAATGATGAATGAGCCGTGCTTTTGCGCGGCTTGTTTGTTTTCGTTTTTCTCTATTTTAACTTCACGTAATTAAAGGTGGCATTTAACAACACTAATGGCGATACCTCGTGATTTTATCAATGAGCTAGTAGCTCGCACCGACATTGTCGACTTAATCGACCCTAAAGTGCCCCTAAAGAAGGCGGGTAAAAATCACTCTGCCTGTTGTCCTTTTCATAGCGAAAAATCTCCCTCTTTCACCGTTAGCAGAGACAAGCAGTTTTATCATTGTTTTGGCTGCGGCGCACACGGAAATGTTATTGATTTTGTCATGGAATATGACCGACTCGACTTCGTGGATGCGATTGAAGAACTCGCCGGACAGTTAGGGCTTGAAGTTCCTCAGGAACAAGGTACTGGTAAGCCTCGCGATCAAGAGTTAAGTCGCGATTTATACCAACTGATGGAGGAATCGAGTTTATTCTTCCAAAGTCAGCTAAGACAACACAATGACAAACAAAAAGTGCTCGATTATTTATCCCATCGAGGACTTTCAAAAGACGTGGTCGAACACTTTAATATTGGCTTTGCTCCCGATGGTTGGGATGGCCTATTAAGCCGCTATCGTCAGAATCAAGATTCACAGAACAAACTGCTTACTGCCGGTATGGTCATTGAAAATGACAGTGGTAAGCGATATGACCGATTCCGCGACCGATTAATGTTCCCCATCAGGGATAGACGCGGACGAGTCATCGGCTTTGGTGGCCGAGTTTTAGGAGAAGGTACGCCAAAGTACTTGAATTCTCCTGAAACGCCCATATTTCATAAGGGCAATGAGCTCTATGGATTATATGAGCTAAAGCAGCGTCACCGTGATCCACAACAAGTACTCATTGTTGAAGGCTATATGGACGTGGTCGCACTGGCGCAATTTGACGTTGATTATGCCGTAGCCTCATTGGGCACGTCGACAACAGCGGAACAATTTCAGTTATTGTTGCGTAGTGCAAAAGAAGTGATCTGTTGTTACGACGGCGATAAAGCGGGTAAAGAGGCGGCTTGGCGTGCGCTTGAAACGGCTTTACCACTATTGAAACCTGGTAATAAGGTTCGCTTCATGTTCCTGCCTGAAGGCGAAGATCCTGACACGCTAATCAGACAAATTGGTAAAGAACAGTTCGAAGAAAATATTGGTCAAGCCATGGCACTGCCCGAGTTTATGTTTGAAAACTTGGCGAAAAAATTTGGCAAAGAAGACAAAAGTGTTTTGGCTAAAAATGCCATTACACTTATCGAAAAAGTGCAAGACACAGTATTACAAAGTCTACTGCTTGAAGATTTGGCACACAAGCTGAGAATGAACGGTGCTGACGAGCTTAGACGGAAATTTAACTTTTCGACTAAGACGGCCGATAAACCTAAACAGCACAAAGCGTTGAAAGGACGTGGCACCCCAATGAGATTAGCCATCGCATTGTTGGTACAACATCCACGCTTAGGTGAGAAATTACCAGAGCAACCAGCGCTAAAACATATACAAATGGCTGGCATTGACTTGCTAACCCTTGTATTAGATTTAACTCGCGGCAAAGTCATGAGCAGCGCACAACTACTTGAACAGTTCAGGGGCGATAATAAATTCAGCACCCTAAGAAAACTGACCCAATGGGAACATCAAGTGGCGGACGAAAACTTGCTCCGAGAGTTAAAAGGTACACTCGTGTGGCTAAATAACCAGTATATTGAGCAACGTTATCAACAGCTGAGTTTAAAGCAGAACCACACGAAAGAAGAACGGTTGCAGCTTAAAAAGCTAATCGCAGTGATCCAAAAGCAAGCTTAAAGGCGATTTTCGCCTCAAAAGTAAACACTTGGACTAGCACAGCGTAGAACCGAAGGCTATAATTAACGACTTGCGTGGCTGTTTTTTGCCCGTCGTTTTAACTGTTTCCCAACTTGGATGATATCTATGGATCATACTCCGCAGTCGCAACTTAAATTGTTGCTTGCCAAAGGTAAAGAGCAAGGTTATTTAACCTATGCAGAAGTGAACGATCACCTACCTGCTGACATGGTCGACGCAGACCAGATCGAAGATATTATCCAGATGATCAATGACATGGGTATTCGAGTCTATGAACAGGCTCCGGATGCTGATGAAATCATGATGTCTGAAGACAGCACCGATGATGATGCTGCCGAAGAAGCTGCTGCCGCACTGGCAACAGTAGAAGCTGAATTAGGTCGTACTACCGATCCAGTACGTATGTACATGCGTGAAATGGGTACTGTTGAACTACTGACCCGTGAAGGCGAGATTGTAATCGCTAAGCGTATTGAAGAGGGGATCAACACGGTTCAGGCGTCGGTCGCCGAATACCCGCAAGCCATTTCGATGATCCTTGATCAATTTGATCGTTATGAAGCGGAAGAAGTTAGACTCTCTGACATCATATCTGGTTTTATCGATCCAAACGCTGTAGATGTTGCTCCAGCAGCAACTCACGTCGGTTCAGCTCTGTCTCAAACAGAATTAGAAAATGCTGATAACAAAGACGACGAAGATGAAGAAGAGGAAGGTCCAAAAGGTCCCGATCCTGAAGAAGCTAAAGAGAAATTCACCACGCTTCGTCTAGCTCATGAAAGAGCATTAGAGATCATCTCGATAAAAGGTCGTAGCCACCCAGAGTCGACTGTCGCACTATTTGAAATCGGTGAAATCTTTAAAGAATTCCGCTTAATGCCTAAGCAGTTTGACCGCTTAGTGAAAAGCATGCGTGCAATGATGGACAAAGTCCGTGTTCAAGAACGTTTGATCATGAAGCTTTGTGTTGAACAAGCAAAAATGCCAAAGAAAAACTTCGTTAAGGCTTATACCAGCAACGAAAGCAGCATTGAGTGGTTCAACGAAGAGCTCGCATCTGGCAAGTCATATGCTGAAGGCTTAAAAGTCGTCTCGTTTGACGTGCAACGTTGTCGTTCAAAGCTTGATGCCATTGAGAAAGAAACGGGTCTGGCTATTGGTGCGATAAAAGATATTAACCGTCGTATGTCAATCGGTGAAGCGAAAGCTCGTCGTGCGAAGAAAGAGATGGTTGAAGCGAACTTACGTCTAGTGATCTCCATCGCTAAGAAGTACACCAACCGTGGTCTACAGTTCTTGGATCTTATTCAAGAAGGTAATATCGGTTTGATGAAAGCGGTTGATAAGTTTGAATACCGTCGTGGTTATAAGTTCTCAACTTATGCAACATGGTGGATCCGTCAGGCTATTACTCGCTCAATTGCTGACCAAGCAAGAACCATCCGTATTCCTGTACATATGATTGAGACGATCAACAAGCTAAACCGTATCTCTCGTCAAATGCTACAAGAGATGGGTCGTGAGCCTTCTCCTGAGGAGCTTGCTGAGCGCATGTTAATGCCTGAAGATAAGATCCGTAAGGTACTTAAGATTGCTAAAGAGCCTATCTCCATGGAAACACCGATTGGTGACGATGAAGATTCGCACTTAGGTGACTTTATTGAGGATACGACTCTTGAGTTGCCATTGGACTCAGCCACAGGTGAAAGCCTGCGTAATGCAACACACGAAGTACTTGCTGGCCTAACGGCTCGTGAAGCTAAAGTACTGCGTATGCGTTTCGGTATCGACATGAACACCGACCACACGTTGGAAGAAGTGGGTAAGCAGTTTGATGTAACCCGTGAACGTATTCGTCAGATTGAAGCGAAAGCGCTACGAAAGTTGCGTCACCCTTCTCGTTCAGAGATTTTGAAGTCGTTCTTAGACGAGTAGCCTTAAGCTAAGGACTAATAGTCTTAAACTTAGGACGAGTAGCCTTAAGCTAAAGATTCAAAGCCTGATTAAAAAGCTGCCAATTGGCAGCTTTTTTTGTATCAATTCAATCGAATCGGCTGGATATTGATTAACAGATAAGCAGTTGAACGATTAGAGGTGAATTCTACGAAAAACTCAGGTGACAAGCGCTTTTAAACCTCGTATACTTCTTTTCGCTTTCGGTAGTGACGACTATCTTAAGTCGGCCCCTTAGCTCAGTTGGTTAGAGCATACGACTCATAATCGTCAGGTCCCCAGTTCGAGTCTGGGAGGGGCCACCAATTTTGATAAGCCGCTTGAATTTATTCAAGCGGCTTTTTCATGTCTGGAATTCCTAGCGACGTTAACGCAGTTAAGCCAAAGAACATAATCGTCATCAACTCATGCAGTTCGAGTCCTAGACAAACCACCAATTAAAACAAAAAAGCCTACCTTGTGTAGGCTTTTTTGTGCCTCAAATTTAATACTTATAATTGTCTCAGCTCCTAAGTGATAGGTGAACATAATTGTCATCAATTCTCATAGTTCGAGTCTGGGAGGGGCTACTAACTTTGATAGGCAGCTTAAAGACATTCAAGTGGCTTTTTCATGTCTATAATTTAGAGGTTTATAATTTAGAGACCTGTAAACCCTAAAACCAATTCGAACTGATTTCTGAACTTTCGCCCACCATTCCTGTCTTCAGGAATGGCGATCTTAGTAAGATTAAAGCGAGGAGACCGAATGTTTAAATCCCCCCAGAGATAATGCGGCTATATGCCCTATTTTCAGCCCCTTACCTTAACATTCAATTTAAATGCAGCTTAGCTGATGACCCAGTTCACAAAACAGGGCTAAGCAGGATGCGATAAGCTATTTTTAAAGTAACATCAAAGCAATAGATAAGCTTTAACGAATATTCAGCTTGACGATGTAACAACGCCAAGTTATTTCTACTAACGTAATTCATGGCTAAAATTAGTTGGCACTTCAAGCTTACGACGGCAAACACTAACCAATTACATATAATGAGGTAACACCCGATGCACATATTCAATAAAGTACTACTCGCTGCAACTTTTAGCATGGTAGCGGTGACAGGTATGGCACAGGCAAGTGATCTAAAATGCAAGGTAACCGGTGGTGACAACATCACCATGACTAATATTGAAATTCTACGTTCAAATGAGTCGATAGTTAAGATTGATGGCGGCTACAAGTCGGCTGTTCTAAGTAACATCTATCGCATCGATGGGGTTGATGGTAAGGACATTAGCGAAACGCCTACCTATCTATATTACAGCCAGTACCCGTTAGCCGACCATGCATTACGTGCAACGGTACAAGTTTACGGCGAGCCAGCGGTTGTAGGCCTTTGTACTGTTACTGATGAAATGTAAACGGTAACCTTATTGGTTAGATTCATATCGCCACGTAAGGCAAACAAGATTTATTGGCGTATTATGAGTGAGTAAGGCATCAAACTTCATTTGATGTTTTACGGCTCAACACAAGATGATGTTATGCCGAGTATCTCTAGCTGCCGAGCTTTCTCCTAGAGCCATGTTTTATACCATTCATATAGGCGTGATCCGCTATTGCTAACATGGCCAGATCTTCGTCAGTATCTCCGTAGGCAAAAACCTCAGCATAATCGCTTAATGTAAACTGGTTTTGCACCTTGGTTGCTTTCATCTCACAGCTACAATCACCGGAGATATAAAACCCGCTGTAGCGTCCCCTCTTAACCGACATCTCACTGCAGATTAGCGTTATTCCCATTGATTCACACCAAGGTCGTAGATAGAGATCTAACGAGGCCGATACCAATACCACATCAGCACCCTCGGCTTGGTGCCGTTTTAGCGCAGCGATCATTTCAGGGCGGATAGAGAGCGGAATAACATTGAGTGCGTACTGTTTACCAAGAGTGGTTATAACCGCTTTATCTCTGCCCACAAAAGCACAATAGCTCACTAATGGTCTTAGCTTTCTCGCGGGGATGATCCGTAACCGATAAAGTGCATACAAAGGAGAAAGGAAAATAGAACCGAGTACCAGACGCACAGGGCTAGCTGAGTAAAGGATAAAACGCGTGTACATGTCATGGCGGGTTAGCGTGCCATCAAAATCAAATAGGGCAAGTTTCAAGCAGTACTCCTTTCATATACAGTCCGCGTTGCAAGAGTTCTACATGTTAACAGCAGAAGCCAGTTTAAGGGTTAGTATAAGAGGTAATAAAAAGGGCTGCCATGGCAGCCCTTTATCACATAGAGGTTGCGCTATGACTCGGCGGCAACTTTACGTTTTTGGTGGGCTAAAAACAGTCCAATAAGACAGATCACGCCCACGGCAATACCCGCTGGCTGACTCATCGATTGAGGCAAGCCTAAACCAATCCCTGCCGTCATAATGTATGACACCGTGATACTCGTTCCCACAGTCGCTGGTAAGCTCACGATCCAGTGGAATGTTCCGCGGTCAAACAAATACTTAGTCGCTAACCACAGCACACTGGTAGATAGCAGCATATTGGAGAATGCGAAATAGCGCCAAATCAGTGAGAAATCAATTTTAGTCATAAAATATGCAATGATTAAAATTGGAATCGCTAAAAGCAGACGGTTACGCATACTTTGTGGGATCTTAAATGCATCTGTAATGGTTAAACGTAATGAACGGAATGCGGTATCACCCGAAGTAATTGGGAATATCGCCACCGCAATAATCGCCATAATACCACCTGCTGCACCGAGGTAAGTTGTAGCCACTTGATTCACCACAAGACCAGGGCCACCAGCATCAAGAATACTCTTAAGCTCTACATAGCCACCTGGGAACGCCGCGATACCCGCCAACGCCCAAACACAAGCCACAATACCTTCAGACATCATCGCACCATAGTAAACCGGGCGAACATACTTCTCATTGGTTAAACAGCGCGCCATGATCGGGGCTTGGGTTGAATGAAAGCCACTAATTGCACCACAAGTAATCGTCACAAATAGCAGCGGCCACACAGGTAAACCATCAGGATTAGGCGCTAATAGATCATTGTTATAATGGCTATGGTCGAAGTAAGCAAAAATATCACCGATCTCAGGTAGCTGCGGCGCACTCATTAACAGTGCCACGGCAATAGAGAGAGTCATCACAATCATCAATAAACCGAAGAATGGATAGAGCTTGGTGATGATTTTATCGATAGGTAGCATAGTCGCCAAAAAGTAGTAACCTAAAATGGCCAACACCCAAAAGGTATTATTGGCAAGAATAGTCCCTTCAAAGTAATCCAAACTACTTAACAGCCCTGCCGGGCTCATGATAAATACAACACCAACAAAGAATAACAGCATAGCGGTAAAGACGAGCATGACGCCTTTGAAGTAAATATTAAAATAATGCCCTGCAATTTCAGGAAGACTTTTACCGTCCTCTTTAATGCTTAAAACACCAGAGAAATAGTCATGTACAGCACCGCCAATGATATTACCCAGTACTATCCATACCAGTGCTATCGGTCCATACAATGCGCCTAAGATAGGCCCAAATATGGGTCCTACACCGGCAACATTCAGGAATTGAATAAGGTAAGCTTTAACAGGGTGAACTTTGACGTAATCCACTCCATCGTCAAAACGAGCTTGAGGCGTTTGAGCTTTAGGGTCTATCCCTGCTTGGCGCTCTACAAACGGGCTGTAGAACTTGTAAGCGAGCACTAACAGCGCAATACAAATAAAGAAAATAAGCATTTTTTATTAATCCATTTTTTGTAGGGTAATTATTGTGATTAAAGTGTCAGGCACATCCTATAGTGCGGTCAAGTAACAAAGTGTTATACCTAGGTCGGGTTCGCATTTTCCATTTTTTAACATAGAATATTAAATTTGCTATTTAGATAATGAAATACCTAAATCTAAAAATAATCACACTCGCCATTTAATTACAGGCGTTAAATAAGTGATTATCTCTGAGGTAAAAAGACTCAATCGATAAAATTTCACATCACATTAAGCAAATCATTCCTACGCTCGTCTAAATAGGATAGATTTAGACAACAAATCTAACTAGATAATGAGCAAGCACATGAAACAAAAGAGCATATTAGTAAAGAGCTACTTTGCAAAAATCGAGACTGATAAGCGTGAAGAGATGTGGGCTGCTAAACCTAAAACCTCTGAATGGGAATACTCAAACTGCAAGATCGACTCAGAAAGGTTGAATAACGACCTGCAACAAGCGATTGAAAGCCTAAATCAACAGGGTTATCGCGTTATGCAAATCACCTCGATAACCTCAGGTGATTATCACTTTAGCGATCACGTCAGTGATAACCATCTGCTTGGCAGTGGTGTCACGACCGAAGGTGGTTATGGTTATGGGTTTTCCTATACCGACAGCTTGGTTATTTTAGCTGAACAAACACAGCAACAGCCATCACAGGAAACGGAGCCTGAGTTAGATCAAATCGTAATATCTGACGCGGTCATTATTGTGGACTAATGACAATCAAGATCCCGCTACGGCTATACATTGTTGAATAAAATCTCTAACGTTAAGGTGATTATCACCTGATTAATACGTTCAGACTCTGCATTTTCTTTACTCCAGTTATATTCCGGTGTCACTGAAAAAAATAGCCAATCTCGGGCAAAATTCTGTCTGTAAGTTAGTCCGACATTGGCGTTCTTGATGTAGTAATAGGATTCATCGACACTGTGTATTGCCCCTTGATAACTGATCGCCTGCTTGCTGCTGATATATTGATAAAGCTGGACGCTCGATCCTAGCTCCCAGCCAATACCACGAGATTCGTATTGAGCGGCGCCACTGCAGCGGATTAAGAAAGTTTCATTAAATGAATGTTCTATATCCAGTTCACTAGACTCTCCGGTGACCTTTTTATCTTGATATAGCTTTTGGGTGAAACGAGTAATGGTGCTTGCTGATAATGGATAGGTGTAGCGCCAGCGAGCCTCAATTTTAGGATTAAAGCTAGCTTGAATATTAAAGCTGCTACGTCCTTTAGCATACCAGTCATAACGAAGGCCCACTTCCGCTTCTCTTTCTGTATTTGGCCCCTTAGAGGGAGCAAATGGATCGTCTTCATCCGACGTTTCTAATACCAATTTGAGACGTTTATTGACACCGGGTAAGTTTAAACGTGCACTAAAATTGGCTCGGTAACTAAAGTCCTCCTTCTGGTAAAAAGAGAAGTCATTAAACCAGCGAATAATGGTGCCGGCTCTCGCATCATCTTCAACTCTTTCATCGACAAAAAAACTATCAAACCAAATTGCGGGCTGGCAAAACTTAGTGTTGAGGTAATCAAAGGCGCGATCAATAGCATGATCATTTTGCGATAGGCTAAAACAGCGATCTTGTTGAGCGGCGCTCGTACTGCTGTCTATAGCACTCTCAGCAGTCGAGCTTTGTGTTATATCCGAGGCCTCGGTTTTACTGTTAGCTTTTACGGACGTGTCATACTCTAACAATGGTTTATCAGCAGCAAAAACGGGAGCTAATAAGATAAAGCTCGTAATAGAGAGAAGAGGGATTGAATTAAACTTCAATGACAAACACCATTCAACAATACTCTCAATAAAAACACCTGTATCAATAGTAACCTGCTTACAACTTGGCTACACTAATTCAACTCCTTGTAGCGGCATCGACTCTCTGATATTGAATATTTAATCCTATAAACCTTGCAGCTTAATTTGGCTGTGCTCCAACAATACATTGCAACTTTAAAGCAACGAAAAAAAGCAGGAACAAAATAACCATCCTGCTCTGAAGGGAGCACAAGCAGCTAACTAGATTGATCCTATACCCATCCTACTTGAAGATGGGTATATACCTCAGTATGGAAATACTAGCAGCTGCAAATCTATTACTTATTAATATTTAGCCTGCAGAGTTAACCAGAGCTTGTCGGTATCATTTGAAAAGCCATATCCTGCATCTGCGCCACTAAAGCTAGCGTACTTAACACCAACACTATAATGCTTCGCAAACGGATAAGTAGCGGCTACGCCCCACTCTTTACCCATGTCGATATCGCCAAAGTCTGAATCAAACTTATGATATTTAGCTAGTAGTTTTAAACCTGCAACTTTTGCCGTTAAAATAACATGGGCATCAACAAGACCATTTTCCCAGTTACCTTTACCGCCGAATAGGAACTTATCAGTCCAACCGTTAAAAGCATGTAGGGTCGCTAACGGTGTGATGAAACCAGCCTTGCCGTCGTCAGAACCAAGTACTTCGTAGCCCGCTTTAAAACCGAAGCTCGCTAAATTAATACCCGCGGCTAATTTATAGTAAGAAGCACTATAACTAACAGTGTTGTCGGCAGCTTCAGATTGCTGTGCAAACTCCGCTTCATAAGTTAATTTAAGTGCGTCCAGTTTCACATCACCCGTTGCACGAATACCATAGGTATCGGTGGAGAACGCTGCAACGTCTTGATTATCAATTAAATAGCCATAACCGCTGATTTTTGCAAAGTCTAAGCCTGAGTAATTAATGTTTACCAGGTTGGTTTCATTCTCATGATCCTCCTTACCAGAGCCTTCTGGGAAGATACGGTTAACGGTAGCAACATAAGCGTAGTAAGCCGTTAGCCCTTCAATTGCGGTATTTTTTACTGAAAATGCATCATAAGTTTGCTCATTCTGACGGAAACCTACACCACCGACAAAACGCTGATTATCGAGAAGAATACGTTGACGGCCAAACTTAGCCAGTGTTTCGGCTGGACCTTTGTAACCGATAAACCCTTGGTTTATCTGTGTGTAAGCATAATCGGCAATAAGTGACTCATTATCCGTAGAACGAACATCATCAATCTCAGCAACCGCAAACAGGTTATAGATATCGCCAGTTTGGTAGTTTAATCGTGTACGTAAGGTGGTTTGATTCTGTTGGTCAATGTTGGCAACATCAACGTCTTCAAATCGAAGACGGAACTGAACTTTAACTTTTGAGTCATCAATAAAGGCTTTTTTTAGTGGGTCAACCGTGTCGGCTGTGGCGGCGGTAGAAGCTAAACTTGCAAGTACGGCTAATGCTAGGGCATTGACTTTCATTTATTTTAATCCTTTAGTTTCATCATTCTCAAGAGACGTTATAAAACTGATATCAATTTGAAAACGTGATCCAGAACAATGTTACTAAATGATTGCATAATTGCGTTGGTAATTGTGAGCAAGATCATCACCACATACTAATTTAGGGGTACCTATAAGTAGGTATAATCTTTATTTACCTAAATTTATATGACTAATAAAAATAAATATTATGGCAAATAAAAACTAGCTCCCATATAAAAACACAGCGTAAAGTATGCCTGCACTCATTAAAAACAGCCATGCTGTGTAAGTCATTTTCGATTATAAATTACCGAACTTACCATTGCCGCAGAGGAACATAAACTAGAGCGTCAACGCCTAGAAGCACTGCGAGCTGTAAACACTGCTGACGCAAAAGCAAAAGCACTTAAAAATAACCCACTGATTGTAAAGTTAACCGAAACGCAAGCGTGAGTTGGCAAACTGCCAAGTACCGTGATGAGTAACGGTGTAATGCCCATTATGGATATTAGAGACCAAGCTAAATCTTCTGCTTTAGCTATCCTCAAGTAATACTCATTTTTAGCTTAAAATGGCTTTGGTTGCGATTAAACACATTATCAATTTTTCATTGATAATAATTCAAAACTTAAGCTGTTTTTATTTTTAATGGTTAGCGTTAATATGCAGCCCATAGAAAGCACGCATCGAATGCGCAGCCGAAAACAAAAGTTTAGCTTTGAACACAGGAGTTCAGCATGGCCAATCTCACTATCGTCGCTAACATCATCGCCAAAGTAGACAGCATTGAATTAGTCAAAGCCGAGTTAATCAAGCTTATTGACATTACCCGCGCTGAAGCAGGCTGCATCAACTATGACTTGCACCAAGATAATGAAAACCCAGCCCACTTTGTGTTTTATGAAAACTGGCAATCATCTGAACAATTAACAGCACATCTGGCAAATAGTCATTTAGCTGATTACATCGCTGCCACAGAGGGCTGTATCGAGCTATTTAGCATAAATGAAATGACAGAAATTGGCTGATATATCCATCCAACCTGAAGATGCAGGATGGGTATATACGTTTTTAATCCCAACTTACAAACAATTTTAATGGGCTAGTTCAATACCACTAGCGCCATAAGGAAACTGACATGACTCACCCTATCATTACCGATTTAGCAAACCGTTACACAGCCAAAAAATACGATAGCTCAAAGAGCGTTCCACAAACTGATCTTGATGTTATTTATGAAGCAATGCGTTTATCAGCCTCTTCAATTAACTCTCAACCATGGAAGTTCATCGTTATTGAAACGGATGCAGCAAAGCAGCGCATGCATGACACCTTTGCCAATAAATTTCAGTTTAACCAACCCCATATAAAGTCAGCGTCACACATCATCTTATTCGCACACAACCCAAGCTACACCCGTGAAGACTACGCTAAAGTGGTTGATAAGGGGATTGAAGATGGTCGCACCAAACCTGAAGAGAGAGAGCAGGCGTTTGGCGGTTTTGCCTTTGTATCACTCAACACTGACGACCAGGGCAACAATGCGGCTTGGACAAAATCACAAACCTACTTAGCATTAGGTAACACACTGCATGTTCTCGCTCGTCTTGGTATAGATTCAACAACAATGGAAGGTGTTGATAGCGAACTTATCGGTGAAATATTCAAAGATGAATTAGGTGGTTTTGTCTGTGAAGTGGCCTTAGCCATCGGTTATCACCATACAGATGAAGACTATAATGCTAACTTGCCAAAATCACGCCTAAGCCCAGCAGCTGTGATGACGGTGATTTAAGCTCTACAAGAGCGCCCCATGACCCAAAAATAACACCGCTGCTGATTACTATTAGCAGCGGTTTTTTACGCCTAAAAAACAACTTTCTGCAGCAAAGCTCTCTGATATCAATCCCCTCTTCAATATTAGACATTCAAACTGCTAGCGACATCACGCGCCTTTACACTTCTTTAATTGAACTTACTAGTGAGATTGATTACCATTCGCACCTTTAAAGTTTGCTTGCTTTTTTGGTACACAAATCAGATATAAATCAATCTGTTCCTAATAACCAAAGGTAAGCTGATAGCCATAGATGTCTTGAGCGTATTGTTTGCTCAGACCGATTTGAGAGCACAATAATGAATGTCGTTTCAGCGTTAAAATGGTTCCACAATTGGATTGGTTTTTTGATTAGTATCACGATGCTAATTGTATTAACAACTGGTGTTTATCTTGGCAGTATGGATATGCTTAAACGCCTCGATAGTAAAGGCCAGCAGTATGCTCCTTTATCCATTGAGCAAAAAGCGCAGGTCACAGCCAGCTTATTTGAACGCTATCCAGAGATAAGCACCGTTCGCTTCCCAACAGAACATACTCCGTATATTCAAGCAGCGGCCAGAGGCACTAGTATCGCGCTAGATCCTGAGTTAAATGAACTTTCAGTACGCAAATTCTCTGAACTACCTATGTACAGTACTATTTTTTGGCTGCATAGAAACTTCCTACTCGGTGACTTTGGTAAATACCTTAATGCCTGGGCCTCATTGATTGGCGCCGCTATTACTCTAGTGGGTATTTACCTCTGGTGGCGCGTGCGTAAAGGATTTCGCTTAAAACACAGCATTCCCAAAAATAGTCGCTCAAGCAGCTTACTTAAGAGCCATATTCAACTTGGTCTGTTTATATCCATTCCACTGTTCATCTTGTGCCTGAGTGGTTTCTTAATCACTTATAAGAGCTTATGGACTGGCGCATTAAAATCTGCACCGCAAACAGCAATGAGCTTCCCACTGGGTCAAGCAAGAGATTGGCAAAGTCAGTTACAAACCGCGCAAACACTATGGCCAGACTCACAATTGGTCGCCATTAGTAAAGCTCGTGGCAAAAAGCCCAAAGCAGGTGAGCAACCAGCAGCAGTTAACTATAGCTATCGGTTTGATAGCCATACTGATGTGTGGTTACGAGAAGCAGATCGTATGACGATGAACTTTGAAAACGGCACCATTAAAGACGCGTTAAAGCATAGCGACAGACCACTTTCTGCCAGGGTGGCCAGCTTTGTGAGACCACTGCACGATGCGCTAAATATGCCCTTTAGTTATGTCGTCTTCATCACGTCTATATCGATCATTGGCAGCATGGCATTAATGTTTAGTGCGCTCACATTCTACCGCCGTATATTTCGTAAGTAGGCGCTAGAGTATTCATTATTCGCACAGGGCGGCTAATTCAGCTTCCCTGCTGCGGAACATCTGCCTTTGCAAACCGCTAGCCACTAAACGCTCTCCTCCACCAGTCCTCTCACTCTAAACTTTGCTAACAATTACATGGTTGACATTTTATGCCACTGCTAGAAGATGGATCCGTTAAAAAATTATAATAACTTCAGCAAGGAAGAGCATAAAATAATGAAAAAATCACTCATTGCTATTGCCCTAGCCACTGCCTTTTTGGGCGGCTGCGGCACTTCGGATGTTAACAACAGCAACGACACTACAGTCACTAAAACCGCAACAGCCCAAGCCGAACTCGGCAGCTTTGGCGTTGATTTATCTGCGCGAAATGAAGCCGTTAAACCCGGTGATGACTTCTTCATGTACGCCAGCGGCACTTGGTATGACAACTATATAATGCCCGCAGACAAGACCCGTTATGGTGCATTCACCGGTCTTGCTGAGCGCAGTGAAACACAAGTGAAAGAGATCATCGATGATATTGCCAGTCGTAGCGATCTAAATGCTGAAGAGCAATTAATTGCCGACTTTTACCAGTCATACATGGATACAGATACCATCAACAAGTTGGGCATCACCCCAATTCAAGGCACTCTTGATCAGATCTCAGCGATCAAAACAACAGATGATCTTACCAAGGTGTTTGGTCAAGCATGGCTTACAGGGGCGACCTCTCCTATCTCAGGTGGGATGTGGTTTAACCGCCTCGACCCAAATCAATATGAGATGTCTCTTGGTGCTGGCGGCCTAGGTTTACCCGACCGTTCATATTACCTTGAAGACAGCGAGCGTTTTGTCAAAATCCGTAGTGCCTACGTTAAACACATAGTAGAGATGCTGGCATTTGCAGGCGTTAAAGATGGCGAAGCGCGTGCACAAGCCATTGTTGCACTTGAGACTAAGATGGCTGAAGGCCAATGGCCACGAGAAAAGCGTCGTAACCGCGATCTCACCTTAAACCAAGTTAAGCGCAGTGACTTAACCACACAATACCCTGGCTTTGATTGGGATCTGTACTTTAGCCAAACCGGTTATGGCGTTCCTCAGTTAAATATCTCACAGCCTGAGCCGGTAAAAACCATGATCGACTTAGTCAATAGTGAGTCACTCAAGGTTTGGCAAGATTACCTAACCTTGCACACCATAAGCAATAACGCTGATGTCTTGTCAGAAGATATTTATGCCGCTAACTTTGCCTTTTATGGCAAAGAGTTAAGCGGACAGGAAGAGCCTCGTCCTCGTTGGAAACGCGCGGTATCAGAGATGTCTGGCACACAGTCATTGGGCTTTGCCATCGGCAAGGTGTATGTGAAGCGCTACTTCCCTGAATCATCTAAGCAAAAGATGTCAGTACTTGTTGAGAACTTGCGTACCGCTATGGGCCAACGTATTGATGATCTCGACTGGATGGGCGCAGAAACGAAAGTCAACGCTCATGCAAAACTGGCCGCTTTTAACCCTAAAATTGGTTACCCTGATGTTTGGCAAGAGTTTGATGGTTTAGCGCTCACAAAGACCGATCTCGTGGGTAATCTTCACAACCTACGCCAGTACTTTAAAGCCGACAGTGTGGCTAAAGAGTTGAAGAAAACCGATCGTAATCGC
Organism: Shewanella abyssi; assembly: GCF_023284025.1. Lineage (GTDB taxonomy): Bacteria > Pseudomonadota > Gammaproteobacteria > Enterobacterales > Shewanellaceae > Shewanella > Shewanella abyssi. Next base: position 84,268 of record NZ_JAKIKR010000011.1, read on the forward strand.
TGGGGCATGACACCCCAACGCGTTAACGCCTATTACAATAGCTCGTTTAACGAAATTGTATTTCCAGCCGCGATTCTACAACCACCCTTTTTCGATCCTAATGCCGATGCTGCGGTAAACTATGGCGGTATTGGTGCGGTTATCGGCCATGAAATGGGCCACGGTTTTGATGATCAAGGCTCAAAATCTGACGCTAACGGTATTCAGCGAAACTGGTGGACTGATGCTGATCGCGCCGCATTTGACGCTAAAGCCGATCAGCTAGCAGCTCAGTACAATAAGTACGAGCCGATCCCTGAAAACTTCGTTAACGGTCGCAACAGCCTAGGTGAAAACATTGGTGATGTGGGGGGTCTATCGATGGCTTACCATGCATACAAGCTCAGCCTTAACGGTAAAGAAGCACCTGTGATTGATGGCGTTACTGGCGATCAACGTTTCTTCCTTGCCTGGGCACAAGTCTGGAAAGAGAAACGCACCGAGCAAAGCATGCTCAATCAGCTTCGTGCAGGAACACATGCTCCGGGCCGTTACCGTGCCCAAGCACCGCGTAACCACGATGCTTGGTACAAGGCCTTTGATGTTAAACCAGGTGATGCGCTTTATTTAGCAGAAGATGAGCGGGTACGTATTTGGTAACGTTACCAAATAGCTAACGCAGTTTAAGCTACTTTACATTAATGCAGGTCAGTTCTGACCTGCATTTTTTATAAACGTTTTAAAAGCGGGAAGCGTTTAATGCTTACCTTTTACGCCAGTGCGAACCATCTCTTTTCCCGTTGCGAAAATTTCATCCGTTATCCAGCGCGCATGCAGTAATTTTTGGTTACTATCAAAAACGGCAACAAAGTGACGACCGTCTGCGTTGTTGGTGGCCATTCCGATCCCTTCTACCCCCACTAAACCTAATCCACCATTTTCTACTGACAGCAAAAACTGCTCTAGTTTAGCTAAGCTATCGATAACATTCTGTTCTTCACTCATCTTTATACTCTCTTGATTTTTGCGCAGACAACGGAGCTCAATATCCATATATACACTGCAATATTGTGACTATTTTAGCGCTACTAACACTGAATTTGAACTGAGTTAGCTAAGAATGGCGACTGAGTTTGAAGTAAAGCTGCCGAGCTACTTGATTTTATTCCGATTTAGAGCTTTAGTTTCTTCACAAACTAGTGTTTTTACCTGTTATTTTTAGCTGCTTTTTTTGTTTAACTGAACGTCTATAAAACTAAAGGGTTACGTTATGAAACTTCAATCTCTATCTTTGCTTGTTATGCTAGCACTCTCCTCTGCTCCAGCTTTAGCGTTGAGTTGCCAGTCAAATGACGATGTCCTAACCTCATGGGCACAAAGCGAGCGTCGCAGCGCAATTGAAGCTTTTGTAAAGGAGGTCACTAACCCGAAGAGCTCGCAGTATGTCGCCGCAAAAGATCGCATTGCGGTATTTGATAACGACGGTACCTTATGGTCAGAGAAACCTATGTATTACCAGTTGGTATTTACCATTGAACAGGTTAAAGGGCTGGCAAAAAATCATCCTGAATGGAAGACCCAAACGCCTTTTAAATGGGTACTCGAAGACGATATGGAGTCACTAATGAAAGCTGACCACCATGCATTACTCGAGCTACTGCAGGCGACCCATTCAGGGGTCACTGTTGAGGCGTTTCAACAGATAGTGCACACCTGGGTAACCAAGAGTAAAGATCAGCGCTTTAACCGTAACTACATTGATTTGACCTACCAACCGATGAAAGAGATGTTGGCTTACTTAAAAGAAAATGGTTTTAGCAACTATATCGTTTCCGGAGGCGGTACTGATTTCATGCGGGCATGGACAGAGCAAGCTTATGGCATACCTCCAGAGAATGTCATTGGCAGTAGCTTTGGCTATGACATGGTAAAACTCGACGGTAATACCCTGCTAGTGAAAAATGGCACGCTAGTGTCTAGCAATGATAAGCAGGTAAAGGTCGAAAATATTCAGCGTATTATTGGTAAAAAGCCAATACTCGCGGTTGGTAACTCCGACGGAGACCATGCCATGTTGCAGTGGAGTACCAGCCAAAATAACCCGAGTATGGCGATGATAGTGCATCATACCGATAGCGAACGTGAATGGCAGTATGACCGGGACTCATCGGTCGGCCGTTTAGACAAGGCATTAGATGAAGCTAAACAAAAAGACAATTGGCATTTGATTGATATGAAAAATGACTGGTGTACCATCTACAGTCCAGCGAAATAATACGCCGTAACTAATTATCGCCGTGACTTTGCAATCGTCGAACCAATATACGAATGTTGCTAATGTAACTAATGTAACTAATGTAACTAATGCAAAAACTAAAAGGGCTTGATTAATCGGGCCTTCTTTTTGCTCCGCTATACCGTATCACTCAATCTCTGTCGCAAAGCTTGCCACATTGATAGCCCCGCTCTGCTAGTTAGGCTAAGTTAGACGATGTGATACTTTCTCATTACCAATTTTTCTATCTACAAAGGTTTTATTCGCCATAATAAGCCCCATATCGATAGCTACTAGCGGTTAAAAAGACAGGGAAATAGATGAGCAAGCAATATACTCCAGCAACAGTTTGGACAATGGACAGTGAGAATGGCGGCGAATGGGCAAGCATCAATCGTCCTGACTCCGGCGCCAGACATGAGCAAGCACTTCCTGCAGGCAAACATCCAATACAGCTGCACTCCTTAGCAACGCCTAATGGCCAGAAAGTCACCATCATGTTGGAGGAGTTACTCGCAAAAGGGGTATCTGCAGCCGAGTACGACGCTTACTTGATTAACATTAGTGACAGCGAGCAATTCTCATCGGGCTTTGTCGATATCAACCCCAACTCCAAAATCCCCGCATTAGTCGATGATTCTGGTAACACCCCGATCAGAGTATTTGAGTCGGGCAATATTTTACTCTACCTTGCGGAAAAATTTGGCTACTTCCTCCCAAGTGATATTGCTGCACGCACTGAGACGATGAACTGGCTGTTTTGGCTGCAAGGCTCTGCGCCCTATCTTGGTGGTGGCTTTGGCCATTTTTATGCCTATGCCCCTGAAAAATTTGAATACCCAATCAACCGCTTTACTATGGAAGCTAAGCGCCAGTTAGATGTGCTTGATAAGCAATTGGCAAATAATGAATACATAGCGGGTAAGGAGTACAGCATCGCTGATATGGCAATTTGGCCTTGGTACGGCAACCTAGTGCTGGGTAAACTTTATGATGCGGCCGAGTTCCTTGACGTCGCAAGCTACCCTCACGTACAACGCTGGGCTAAGCAGGTAAGTGAACGCCAAGCGGTACAAAGAGGTCGAATCGTCAACAGATCTTGGGGTGAAGAGTGGGAACAACTCACTGAGCGTCACAGCGCTGCAGACATAGATGAAGTATTAAAAAAGCAGCCTTAATACTTAGCTTAAAATGGGCTCGCTAGTCAGCTCCACTGCGGCAGTTATCTTTAACAACTGCCGCTACGCCCAAACCACTTCAAGATGCAGGATTCAGCAGGAATGAATTAACAACAACTACTCCTTGAAGATCCACCACAACCGCTATCTTTTGCAGCATTACCGCCACCGAGATAGTTATTTTCGCTTAAATAAAACCTGGTAAAGTTCTCTTCAAACTTTTGGTGAACTGACTTTTCAGCGATACCGGACGCCATCACGTTATCAGCCCATATTTGCAGTAGCGGAAAACCAGCGAACAGCTCAGTCCCGGTATGCTTTTGTACCAAGGCTGTGCGATGGAATAGAGGCAACCAAGCCATATCAATATTGCCCAATACATCGGCACAGAAGTATTGAGTCGCGGTGTGATCTTTAAGAAATACTTCCACTTTGGCAAACGCCTTATGCATAAAGACTTGGCGCTCTTCAAAGATGTTCTTGTTACCACTTTGCATGTGGCTGCACTGCTTAAGGTAAAGCTTAGTCCCCTGATACACCCATGCCCTTTGTCTAGCACGGCACACAGACTGATTAACTTCCGGCCTTAGTAATGGGTACTCTTCATCTAGATATTCCGCTATCGCGTCGGACTCAGAGAGCGCGATGTTATCTTCTGTCATTAGAATTGGCACCTGGCCATTCGGGGCGATATCTAAAAACCATTGCGGCTTGTCTTTAAGACTGATGTATTCAATCTCATATGGCACGCCTTTAGCTTCCATCAAACCGGTAATACGCTGCACAAACGGGCAAATAATATAACTAACAACTTTCAACATTGGCTGATCCTTTTCTATCTCGTTAATAGGTTTTGCTTATAAGACGCTTAGGGACTGAAAAAGACGAAAGATAAGTCAAAAAATAGATCTGCCGCAGTGATCACCGGTTTTTAATGGGCGCTACATCCAACTTTATTCAATTCCCCCTAAAAGCCACTTCGGACGAGGTTTGTTAAGTGCTAGGCTTGCACTACATTTATCAACTAGCGGCCACTTCAGTTAATTTGATTAATGACCACCAGCTCTATCTCCGCGGCTCTTCTCCGCTTATGTATTTGACTCTAATTGCGACAGGACCTTATGAAAAAGCTGTTACTAGCTTGCCTTTTCCCGGCATATCTCTTTGCTCAACCCACTGAACATCATTCAATTAAAACTCTCCCCACCGGTGGTGACATAGCGTATTTATCTGAGAAAGAGCAAGCCGTTCAGCGTGCTAATGATTATAAAAAAGCTATCGATGACATAGATGAAAATTTAGATCACTGTACAAGCCAATGTGCACCGTTAGAGCAACAAAAAGATCAGTACCAAAAAGCATTAAAAGAGCACTCCACTAAAAATGGTTTGCCGCTATTTTCCATTTTGGGCGGGCCGGGCTATATGCCAGAAACCGGACTAATGCTCGCCGCTGGCGCCCTGTATTCATTTTCAACCAATAGGGCGCAACAAGAGTTACAGCGCTCCAGTGTCACATTAGTCGCCATTGGCAACCAGCTAGATGATGGCGTTGGCCTAGGTTTACGCTCCAAACAAAACCTGTTTTTTGATGACAATGCCATGCGCTATCTAGGTAAGTTCACCATGGGTAAGCAAAACGAATATTACTGGGGCATTGGTTATAACGCCGGAGAGGCACAACAATCGTCCGATGATCTATTGTATGAGTACAGCTTTATCAATTACGAAGGCAATTTAACCTTTGAAACCGATTACGGTTTCTATATTGGCCCGGCGTTAAGGATAAAATACTATGAGCCGAATCAAGATTCATTGCCGCAAACGGCGATAGATGACCCTAACTTTCAAGAATTTAAGGACAAGTCTTTTTCCCTTGGGTTAGGCATAGTACTCGAAAAGGACACCCGAGATTTTTCTGTGAATGCATGGAAGGGGCATTTCCTCAGTTTTGAATATACCGTTTACTCTCAAAAAATTGGCAGCGATAATGACTATCAAAAATTAGCGCTAAACTACCGTTACTATTACTCATTTTCCGTTGGCCGCGTACTCGCTTTTTACAATGCGTATCAATGGAGTCAAGGCGACGTTCCCTACTATGACATGCCAACCTTAGGCGGGCAGGACTCCCTAAGAGGTGTTTATAGAGGCCATTACCGCGACAAAAATACCATCGAACATAGCGTTGAGTATCGACATACATTTAAAGATAGTAATGGTGAACTGACGAGACACGGTATGACGGTGTTTACTGGGATAGGTTCTATCGCAGACAGCCCTAATCAACTCTATGAAGATATCATTTTCAGCTATGGCCTAGGGTATCGCTATGAGCTACAACCGAGAATGAATGTCAGGGTCGATTACGGTCGAAATGCAACGGAGAGCGGGTTCTATTTGACCTTCAATGAAGCATTTTAACAAGAACAGGCGCTAAAGATCCGAGCGCTGAAGTGGAAGATGCGTACCGCAGCTGGATTCAAATCGGTGGCCGAGGCAGAAACCATCATAGTCGGTGTCGAATGATGGCAAGTGTTTTCACCATTAAAAAACTGGGGTATAGGATCAAACTAGGTGGTTATTTTGATTTATTAATCTCGGCCTCGCGGCTAACCAAAATAAAGGTCAGATACATTTTTGTCGGCAGTGACAGCACCATGCCTAGCGCAATACACATTGCACTGATGATAATCCCTGTTACGCCCATCGCTTCTATCGACTCGCTAAAATTATGCAAGTAAATACCGAGTAGGATCAACAACAGGCCCATAAATATGCATATTTTTAAAATCAATATCAGCTTTGCATCCGTCACATCTAGCCTCCTCAAAATTAAGTATTATTCCATACACTAATATTGAATCTATTTGACTTGCAGCATGTTGACCAAGATCAAAGTTGAAAAGCTGAGTCTAACCCTTTAACAGATGAACGTTCAATATTAGCCAACGCAAACATCGCTGTTGCAACGGCAGTAATCGTCGCTAAGAAGCGGCAGTCTATGTAGCACAAAGCACATATTGCCACAGTCGAGTCGGCCATCGAGATTTTCATCTTATTAGCAGGAAAAACCATCACTTAGTTAGTTTTTAATCTTGTCAAATGGAGGAGCCAGAATCGCTAATCACATTGGCTTTGATTTAGATCAATGAGCGCCTACGCCTTTTCAGGTCTCATAAGGGTGAGCTGAGTCACAAATACAGAACGCCACAACACCGCAAGGCTCACACATTCGATGACTTTATGTCTTTTCATAATAAATGAAATGTAAAATTTAGAGGTGCCTGATGGAACTACTCCCAAATTGTTATACTGATCTTTGCGTCAATGGAAAATGGTTTCACTACGATCATGGTGCAAGCTCAGTATTCATGCTAAATGGCAGCAAGCCACTCTCATTCGAACTCAATTCACTTCCTAAAACGGAAGATGAGCTGGAAACACATTTAAGCCATATATCCACGAATCTGATTTAAGCTAAAGCCTCCATTCTATGGAACATATATGGGCCGTATGCGGCCCAATTCAGCTAAAGTCATTCGCTATAACGGCGTATGTTTAATTCGCTTTTACCAGTGCCCTTCAACAAACACTAGGGCGGAAGCTGCCGTCAGAAGGTAATTAAAGTTCAAGTCGTTTAGTTTGGTAAATGTTGGCATTAATCTGCTGGTTTTGACCATATAAAAGTTGCTCATTTGCGATGTCAAAACGCTCAATGTCTGTATCAACCAATGTCATCAATACATTAGAATCTTCAAAATAAGCTAGAATTTTACCGCTACCATCATCGCGTTCAAACCACACCCACAGATCGCCTCTTCTCTTTAAATTGAAATGCCGACCACTAATCAACCTATTTACCGGTATCTTTTTTTCGATGACAGGACTTTTGTACTCGCCAAAGTACAGTTGGTTTTTTTGATCAAGCCATAAAGTGTTGTCCGAAATGGGGTGATATTGAACAAACTGCCATCTAGCGTCTTCAGCTAAAGATTGGCGGTTTTTTATTTGATAAGAGTAAACCCGCCATTGTCCATTTTCTCTAATACTATAGGCGACTTCCGATGGGGATTTAAATGAAACACCGCGGATCTCTGTTTGTGGAATATCAAGTACTTCAAATTGCCCTGTTGACTGATCGATTAAATGGAGCTCATTTAACGTTAACGCCAATATATATTGCCCCTCTGGAGCCCAGATTAAATCAATATAATGACGACTGTCATTGAAGTGAGTGAGTTTCTTTCGCCTCGTTTTGTCGATATCAGTTAACCAAATTTCTTCACTTCCAGTCGCTAGACTTACATAAGCTATTTGACTACTGTGATAAGAAAATGAAGCTAACCGCTCATCTACAGAGTTATTCGCAACCACCTTCTTTTTATTCGTAACAATATCAGCTATGTACACGTTCTCATTATTGCGACCTGAAGAGAACAGATAATCGCGACCATTGGAATGTCTACGAGGATGGCTTATTTGCTGGCTACCTGAATGGATAACGCGTTGGTCTTTGCCACTTAAGCTATAGCTGAGTAATTGATGCGCCGGATGCTCCCCCATGAGTACAACCCGATCACCATCATGATCCCAGATACCACAACAAATATAAGCATCTTGCTTAAATAATAACGACAGCGTATTACTGGCTAAATCGAGAGAATAGAACCCCTCCCATTGCTGTTCATCTGGGGAGGAGATGAGTAACTTGTTCTCGGTTGGGTGTAGGTCAAACTGGCTGTTGCCGCCTAAGAACAGTTCAGGTTGATTTAGTCTCTTTGTTTTTGCTGCTGTAAGGTTAATTTCAAACAAAGAATAGGGAGCCGAGCCACCTTCACTTTCACTGTAGATCAATCGACTATTATCATGGGTAAAAGCAATTTTTCCATAGCTACCCGCGGGGCAATCATGAATGAGACGCGGTGCGCCGAGCTCCAAGCCATTAATACTGCGCAGGTAGTATTGGCATAGCTGCGGTGTCGCCACCAAATATACTATCCATTGGCCATCAGCGCTCCAATCTGCGGGACCGACTCCCAAATTGTCCCCGTGAGAAATTTCAATCACCTGCTCTTTGACCACATCTTTTATCATTAGGTGCATGCGGTCTTGTTTTGCAGACATGTAGGCAACACGTGTTCCATCAGGTGAAAATTTGGCAAATAGCTCATCACCAACATCAGTTGTCAACGCTTTGGCGTAGGTTGAGTACGTAGGCGGATGCTGCATAAAGCCGGTAACAAAATAGGCCCCCACAGCCGCGAGGATGCACAGAGCAACTAACAACCATGGCTTTATCGATGGAGCGGAAAACATCTTTGAAGGAGCGGCACCTATAACCTCATCAGCCTTAATGGGCTGCGTTGCCATTACAAATTCATGCTCTCGTCCCATTGACTCTGGCGTTTGGGTTTGCTCTAAAATGGGGAGCACTGCTGCAATGAACTTATAGCCTTTTTTAGGAAACGTGGCAATAAAGCGAGGCTGCCTAACATCATCAGCAAACGCTTTTCGCAGCTTAGTGATCAATTTACTCACCGCATTGTCACTTACAATACGGCCTAACCACACTTGTTCAATCAGCTGATCTTTACTGATAATTTGATCCGTATGTAGGCAAAAATAGCGTAATAACTCCACCATCATAGGCTCTAATTGCACTGTTTTCTTGGCAGCGATTAACGTTTGCCGTTGATCACAAAAGACGAACTGTGCGATTTGCCAACGCATTTAGACACTCATAAAAAAGGAAATTAGCTGGAAAATAACACGCCAGCGCGCCTTGGTCATCAAAAGTCATCAAAAGTCACACGTTTTTCACTACTAATCCGTCATTTTGCATAACAATACCCTCACATAAAGAAAACGGTATACATCAAGCAATTTAAGGATAAATTATGGACAGGGTACATCATGACTCTAGGCTGCACGGCTCTGCTTTTACACTATTAATCTATATGGTGCTGTTGACAGCTTTTTCATTAAGCATCAGTCCGCTACAGGCAAGTGAGAAGCCAGCAACATACACAACACCAACATTATTGACGTTAGCGTCAATGAATAACCGTGACGATGCATTGGATCTATTAACGCAAGTAAAATTTCAGCAGCAGCTTGCTCAACTGGCTAAACAACTTTCCACAGACGTAATACTGCAACAGAATATGTTCAATAAAGTAGGGTTACTTTCAGTGCTAGAAAAGCATCACAAGCTGCTCGAAGTCGTAGCGAAAAATAGCAATGCTATCACCTACTCGCATTATACTTTACATAGTCAAACTCAATTAGATATTGCGCATTCAGAGAGGCTTCAATTTGCCAAATCCTTAACTAAAACGCTTCGCCATAGTTTTGCCAATATGGATGATGAAGCACTATTCCAAATGAGTAGCGCTTTGGGCTGGTCGGTGTCAGGGGCACAAGACTATGTTTACAATGTATTTAAGCGCTATAAAGACTTACCGACCTTAAATACCGATCAAGCAATTGATTTAATTGTTAATAGTCACATTTATCAGGTTCTATCACAAGTCATCCCGGTTAGCCAAACCTTGTTACAAATAGAAAATAACAGACGCTATACCATCTTACCCAACATCTTGATAAAAGGTGCTAACGGGGTGGAACTATCCGCAACCGTGGTCAGAAAGAAAAATGTAGCAACAAAGCGTACCAGTGCACTGCAATTTACGATTTATGCAGACGAAGCTGCGCATATAAAAACCGCCATTCATGCGGCTTCACACGGATATATTGGCATTATAGTCAACTCTAGAGGCAAGCGATCAAGCTCGAATGAAATTGTTCCTTGGGAACATGACGGCAAAGATGCAACACTTGCCATTGACTGGATAGCTAAACAGCCTTGGAGTGACGGTAACGTTGTGATGTACGGTGGCAGTTATAATGGGTTTACCCAATGGGCAGCGGCAAAGCATATGCCCCCAGCCCTTAAAGCCATCGCCCCTTATACGGCAGCGAGCCCAATAACCGGATTACCCTACGAAAACAACGTGGTATTAACAGGTAACTACCAATGGGCTTTTCACGTTACCAATAACAAGACCATGGATAATTCCGTCTATAGCAATTGGCAGCAATCGGAACAACTGCTAACGACACTGTTTGAGAGTGGCCAGGCTATCTCAGAACTAGATAAAATTGATGGCAAACCTAATCCATGGTTTAACAAGTGGTTAAAGCATCCAAGCTTTGATGCTTACTATCAAGCTATGGTGCCCTTCCAAACTGAGTACGCCAACATCAATATCCCTGTTTTAAGTATCACAGGATATTTTGACGGTGGACAGATATCGTCAATCGACTATCTAAAACGGCATTACAAATACAATAAGAATGCAGATCATACATTACTCATTGGCCCCTATAATCACGGCACAGCACAAGGTATTCCGCGCTCACATCACAGCAACTATCAACTCGATGACGTTGCACTGGAAAAAGACACTGAAGAGATCGTATTTCAATGGTTCGACCATCTGCTTTTTCAAAAAAAGAAACCACGGCTTTTACAGGACAAGATTAACTATCAACTAATGGGCAGTAACTCTTGGCGCCACAGCGCTTCATTTGCCGAACTCAATAAACAAGCTGTAACCTATCACCTAACAACTTCAATCAATAGCGATGGCCACTATTTACTGTCAACTCAAGCCGAAATTAGTGACAATTTTGTAGCACAAGAAGTTGATATGGCAGATAGAACGACCCAGCATAACCTAGCCCCATGGCCTGTAATTCAAGCTCAGCTTAATGAGCCTAACGGGCTCATCTTTATCACTGACGCCTTTAAGACCCCCCAAGAGCTGGCCGGAGCAATCACTGGAGAGTTTAAAATTGCAGTCAATAAAAAGGATGTCGATATTGGTTATAATTTTTATGAGATGGATAAGAGCGGCAACGTATTCCATTTGAATAATTATCGCAGCCGAGCAAGTTATGCTCAAGATATGAGTCAGCGCCAATTATTAACGCCAAATACTAAAACCATCATTCCAATTGTTAATGCCCGCATGACTGCAAAACTACTCGAGGCAGGCAGTCGATTGATCATAGTGTTAAACGTAAATAAGAATACTGATGCTCAAGTGAATATGGGGTCAGGAAAAGAAGTGAATATAGAAACGATTGCCGATGCAGGCGAAAAACTCAATATAAAATGGTTTAACGATAGCGAAATCAATATCCCCTTAAAGCCATGGCACCCTTAACCGCACCAGTAAGCCAGTAAGCTTACCGGCATTACTGGCTATCTGAAACAGCTATCACGCTGCCGACAGTTTCCTTAGCAGCGAAAAAGCCTGCTTAGCATTTTCATCGGTCACCACAAAGCCTGTCATGTTGTTTTGAGCATCAAAAGCTTCTGCCGTCACGCCACCCTTATCAAAACCCACTCTCCATGAGGAATCAGTATTAAACTTACCACCCACTTGGATTGGATATGACGGCGTTTTTACTTTTACCATCATTGGCGGGAAGCTCAACTGCGATGATTGCCCTAATAGCTGCTTTGCCAGTGCATTGGCACTGAGTATTATAGGCTGAAGAAAAGCCATCAGCTTGCCATTGATCTCGGCGCAGTCCCCTAAGGCATACACATTATCGGCCGATGCTTTAAGTTGCGCATCAACCACAATGCCATGTTTAATCTCAATTCCTGCTTGCTGCGCTAACTGCGTGTTAGGACGCAAACCAGCAGCTGAAATAACGCAATCAACATCAAACACTTTACCTGCCTTGGTGGTCACCATAAACGCTTGTTCAGACGCAGATGGCGCTATTGTGGTCACGTAGTCATTGAGTTCGAGTGTCATTCCACCATCGCGCAACGGCTGCTCCAACTTCAAGGCGACAAAGTCTGGTGCGACATTGGCAAGCAAGCGGCTATTAGGCTCAACAACTATCACCTCTTTGCCACTGGTTTGCAGATCCATCGCCAGTTCAACACCAATCAGCCCACCACCCATAATGAGTATACGAGCAGCCTGTTTTAACGCTTGCTGCGAGCGACGATATTCAGACAAACTATTCAAGGTGATAATGCTTGCTGCACCATCTCCTTTAACCGGAGGAACAAAGGCATTAGCTCCTGTGGCAAAAATTAGTTTTGAGTATTCATAGCGTTCGCCATTGGCATAAAGGCACTGCGCCTGCGTATCCACCCGCTCTACCCGTGTATTGGCCAGTAGCTCAACCTGATACTGCGCGGCAAAGTCAGCGCCTGATTGCAGAATTAGCGCGTCTGCATCTTGCTGTTTTGAAAATACATGGCTCAAATCGGGCTTATTATAATCATCGCCATCATCCGCCGTAAAAACCTGAATAGCGAGAGTCGTATCTTGCCTACGGATGTTCTTTATCAATTGATATGCGGCAAAACCACTACCAATAATTACCATCGGTGCTGTCATTCCTGCTTCCTCTACTACGTCAACTAAACGTTATGCTCAACAAACACATCTTTGCCTAAGTTACACTCAGGGCAAAGGAAATAATCAGGGAGATCAGACCATAGCGTTCCAGGCTCAACATCTTGGTTTGGTTCTCCTTTTGCAGGATCATAAACCCAATTACACACGGTACAGATCATGCACTGACAAGCAGAAGAATGAGCTGCAACATTGTCATTAGTAGAATCGACTGGTACAGCTTGCTCAACAACGGCAGTATCTGCCAGCGCCGGCGTCGTTGCCACTTTCTTTGCTATCACTTTAATGGGATTAATCGCTGGAGTATCCGTTAATGGATGCAAGGCCCACTGCTTAGCAATTTGACGGCCATGCTCACGACACTCGCGCATCGCGTTACCATCTGGACGCCATTTGGTTTTCAAGCCAATCGCGGTTTCAAAACCGGCGTCCATTAGGCGAGTGTTAATACGATCGACGGCGCCACCGTTCCAACCATAACTGCCAAATGCAGCCGCTTTTTTGCCTCTAAATCTGAGTCCAGTGATCTCTTCCAGCATGGCAGCAATTTTCGGCATCATCACATTGTTCATCGTCGACGAACCTACCAAGACACCTTTTGAGCGGAAGGTATGCGACAGGATCTCGTTCTTATCATGCTTAGAAACATTAAACACCTTAACCGCAACAGCAGGATCGACGTCGTGTATGCCTTGGGCAATGGCATCGGCCATCATGCGAGTATTGTTCGACATTGAGTCGTAGAAGATAGTGATTTTGTCCTCTTGGTAGCTATCGGCCCACTCGAGATATTGGTGAATGATCTGGGTTGGGTTATCACGCCATACAACACCGTGAGCGGTCGCAATCATATCCACCGGTAAATTGAAGCTTAAAACTTCGTGGATCTTAGCCGTGACAAGGCTGCTAAAAGGCGTAAGGATGTTTGCGTAATAGCGCAAGCACTGCTCTTTAAGCTCGTTTTGATCGACTTCATCGTTAAACAGATGCTCGTCGCAGTAATGCTGACCAAAGGCATCATTACTGAATAGAACCGCGTCTTCCGTCATGTAGGTCATCATGCTGTCAGGCCAATGCAACATTGGCGCTTCGATGAAAATAAGTTGCTTACCGTTACCAATATCCACACTGTCACCGGTTTTAACTATTTTGAAATTCCACTCTGGGTGATGGTGATGACCCACAATAGAATCAACCGCCGCTTCGGTACAATAAATCGGCGTACCCGGAATTTTCGCCATCAATTCAGATAAAGCGCCAGAGTGATCTTCTTCCGCGTGGTTCATTACAATAAAGTCGATGCTGTTGAGATCAATTTCCATCTCTAGGTTTTGCACAAACTGATGACTAAAGCGGTGATCAACGGTATCTATCAATACCGTCTTTTCTTCACGAATGAGGTAGCTGTTGTAGCTTGTGCCTCTGGTCATTTTATATTCTGTACCATGGAAGTCCTGAACTTCCCAATCTCGTTGACCGACCCAATGAATGTTGTTTTTTACATGAATTGTCATTAGCTACACCCTAAAAATATCAAATAAGTTTTAATTTCTAAGCTGTGTATAGCACTAACCATGCCAAAAATGTAAATAACTGAAACTAAACAGTAAAGATAGAAACACCTTTAAGGCGACTGTCAATATGACAGTGAATAATAGTGTCTTAAAAACACCGCGACTGTCATAAAGACAGCTCACATAATAGTCATTATGACTTATACCAATTACATTAAAGGTATGATCTAATAAGTCACCATTAATAAACCGTAAAACTTATGAAGTTCCCTGATTTTGCATCACTCGCTAAAAATGAAAAAGTAGCACGTAA
>NZ_JAKIKR010000012.1 GCF_023284025.1 Shewanella abyssi
AGCTAAACTTTTGGGTATCTATTCATTGGTGGATAAAGCCTCACATCTAGTGCTTTATTCGCCAACATCATGATTACTTTTTCTAGCAAATTGATGATCTTAGATTGAAATTCTCTAGTTTGAACCTGTGAAGCAAACTCATCATCATCCATCTCAAAGATCTGCTGAATCTCTTCCATCAGTAATACCTTATAAAAATGAATGAAATACTCAAGGGTAAAGTCTTGCTCTTTGCCTAGCTCGTTTATCCGCTCAGAATGGCGGTGAAAATGCTGTTCAATCAGGTTAATAGAGCGTTGGAAGCTAACGCTGAGGTCTGCCATTGAAACTGCCTCCTGACTTACCTGAGCTTTTGCTGTTACGTTTTTCGAACTTCATAAGAGCGAGGTTTCGTTCAACTTCTTCTGCATGAGGATATTCAAGCAAACTACTCACTTCGGATGAATCAGAGTCATCATGTGGGTTAATGAGCTTTTCTAATCGCTGGATCATCATGATCACAGATGGCTTTTTTATAAGATTTTCTATCTGAGCAAGGTGATAAATCCCGTTTTCAATTAACTGGATATCTGTAGTTGGATTTTCATGTTTAATTCTCACTGTTAATCCTCCTGAGTAAATCTTTCTTGATAACAGTTGATAGTGTATTTAGTTCAGGCTCTAAACCTAAAATAATCTTCGGGTCGGTAGAAACATTTTCAGCTTTCGCTAAGAACGTTAAAGCCTGTTTTATATGTTCTATATCATTATTTTTATTCATTTTATTTTGTCCTTCTTTATTTCATCGTTACACAAAAAATCGATAGTGCAATAGCGTAGTGAGAATTATGGCTTATTGATTTTGTTTGATAGTTTTGCATTTGAATCGATGTTGTTTTGCTGCTCAAATGATGTTATTTCAGCTAGTAGAGAGGTTTTTATCGCTTCTGGGAGTTCATCTATCATCTCAAGCTGAAATAGTGTAAGAGAGGCTGTATCTTTACTTGGATGGAGTTGCCATATTTCTATCGCTTCTAGCATCTTCTTTTGCTTCTGGGTTGTAGCTTTTTTGATTGCCTCAAGCTGTTCTGACTGAAGAGCTATGCTTTGTGATAGCTCATTTGATTTGTCATTGAGCATATTCCAACGTGATTGTTGACGCAGATGCAACGGCATCGAGTCCTCGATCATCGAAACAATATTATTGAACTCTTTTCTTTCATTTTCTTCCAAAAACCTGATGCCTATATCATGCTGATTAAACACTTTTTCTTGCAGATGCTGAAGAAAACTGAGCTGAAGGATTTGGCCGCAGGCGACTAAAGTTTTTGGGGATAATTTCTGGGACGAGTCTATCGATAATAACTCTGGAAATTGCTCCGAGTAATGGGCTTGAGCCTGTTTTTTAGCAAATAAAATATACTGTTGAGACCAAGGGGTATTAGCGTTTGGTGATATGAATATATGGGCGTTGAGACCAGTTTCCAGATCATCACTAATCCCTTCATCAGCATGCAAAACTGCTAGTTTAATCTTTGCACCCTCAAAGTTTTTTTCAAAAAAACTCACACACGCTTCAAGTAAGTTTTTTTTATCGACTCCTATCATTTCTCCATGACGGTGAGGGATTTTAAAGACCTGCTCAGAAATTGACGTTGAGTTGAGGTTTTTAACTTTTCGGTTTGCAGATGAGGCTTTTAGTTCTTGATGTTTTAGACGGTGGGATAGGTAATTGTCAAATACCCTGAGCTTGTTTTCTTGATGTTTAGGGCTGAATCCTAGTATTTCGTATTGCCTTATGAGATAGGTCTTTAACCCAGAAATAACCGCACTATGTGGCTCCTTGCTGAGATCTAAAGTTTTGTTCTTAGATTGTTCAAGCTTGGATATCTGCTTTACAAACTGGTCATATTCTGGGTGAATTGGCGGTAACAGCTTCTTGATTTTTGAGAAATAGCTACCTCGATATCGGGAGTATTTGGCTAAATCCTTTTTGTTTTTATCATCAGATTTGTTGTTAGCGGCCAGTTTAATTTTGTTAAAAAATGATAGGTATTGCTCTCTGTTTTGAACAAAATCTTGATGAGTTAAGTATTTGCCATCAGCATAGAAAATGTTTTTATATGATTGATTTTCATGCCATTCTTCAGTCCTTTGCTTTTTTAACCTTGAACTGTGTTCAAGCGAAGTTTCTAAAGCATTTAAACTCAAATCTTTGCTGTTTCTATGGTTATAATTGATACTTGAGTAGCGGACAGTGATATTTCGTTTGTAATCTATGCCGTTTGAAGCGTTGTTCTGTCTGAAAATCTTGGCAAGATCTTTACGATAAGCGAAATTGTTGAGAACTCTGTTCTTCGATTTAGATGAAGCTGCTGACTTATTTGCCGCATCTTTGAGCAGTCTCTCAAACTCTAATCGCTCCTTTTTTGATTTATAAGCTTCGTGTTGTTCTTCTGCCGCTTTTTTCGAGGCTCGTGATTTAGATTTGTCGATTTCTCGCATACCACGTTCAAAATCTACCTCATTTTTGGTTTTTTTTTCATTGTCGTTGTTCATCGTTACTCCTAGTTAATCGGCAAATATCAATCAGAGCAACCTTTGTTACTTTCGTGAAAGTAAACCGAAACCTCTTCTACAAACTTGTGCGTAGAATCGAAAAACTCGTTTTTAGAGAAGTGGTTATCTCGGGTTTACTTAGTTAATCTCAAATATTTCCTTACTTAAGTTTTAACATGAGTTTTGTTGATTAACAGAGTGTAAAAACGTTTATCTGAAAAAGAGCATCAGGTATTGATTTATTTATTGTTTGTCGGATATTTCCTGGTGGGTATAACAAAGACGTTTCAGGTGAAAAACTGATAAATATCTCGGTATAACAAAGGCGTAAACAGTTAAGTTTTATCTAAGTGGTGAGAGGTGAGTTGAAAAAAGGCGTTAAAGTCAGAAAAACTAAACTGGTATTAAAATAAGAGTGTCAATGAGACAATAGACTTGATTGTAAATGTGGCATCAGCAATTGCTAATTTAAGTTGGTGATTAAATCTTCAGATAGAGCTTCTAACACTCTTTGGCTTTTACCCCAGAATAACGACACGCAGTGGCGGCTTTTGATAAATAATCAAGACCTATATTGATTTGATGAAGATTTATGTTAGAAGTTTATAGGTAGGGTATAGCAGTAAGAATTAAAAAAGTGACAAACAGTATTAATCTTTAAAAGACTTGTATGGCTTATTGTCTTAATAAGTTATTGTTTATATGTTATTTTGTTTTAGTTGAACTCCCGACTTAACTACACTAATATAGTTTATCCTCCCGACTAAACTCCACTGTAAGGATAATAAAATAGTGAAAATAGGCAAGATAACAGGTAATAATAATATCCCGATTAATAACATACTTAGTCGGACTCCCATATTTGCTCCGTGGCAAAAAAATGAAATATCAAAAGCAATTACTGATTCGCAACCTGTTATTTTTGATAATAAAAAATATCAACTACAAATGCATGGTTCAAAACTTAATCACTCTACAGATTACCCCTTCATGGCGCTGGTTATTAAGCACTGGCTGAATAACAAGGTAAGGGATACTGGCAAATCATCAGAAGTAGTCATTACACTAGACGAGATTAGTCAGGTGTTTAATCTCAGCTTTGTTCAGAATCGAAAAAGTAACTTTAGCCGTTTTGAAAAGAGTTTGCTGAGGTTGCGTGCTGCTGTACTATCTTTAGAACATAAAAAAGAAAAGGTATGTCAAAGCAGCTCTTTAATCGAATATTCAGACTATCGTTATCGTGATAAGTGTTTTGTAATAACTATCGGGAAAGTTCTTATTGAACTGTACAAAGCAACTGCAAAACAGCGTCTTATCAGTACCGATTTTTCTTTCATAGATATCGAAAAATTGGTAGAAATTAAGACAGAAAGGTCTAAAGCGTTAATGAAGTATTTAATGACGCAATCAATTGATTTTATCGATTTTAAGCTAGTCACGCTTGGGGCTGCTATTGGGTTGGAAGGAAGGGTGTCTAAATCCAAAGTCAGAGAATACCTTATCGAATCATTCAACGAGTTGATGAGCGATGGGCACATTACTTTATTTCAGTTGGATAGAAAAAATAAACCAACTCAAGTTCGGGTTATCCGTAACGTGCATACTAGAGATATTGATGAAGCCAAAAGTATGATTGAGAGTTTACCCTCCAACTTTGATTTTTTTAAGGCATACTGAGGTGATAAGCGAATCCAGTTACCAACCATGAAAGGCTGGGAGGAAGTGTCGAATCGCTAACCTTTCTCTTATATAATGCTAAGCCTCCTCCTTACTTGCTGGACTTCAGTCATGTTTGATCAAACCTTATTAGAACCCATCCTTTCTTTTTTGAAATGTGAAACTCCCGATGAGTGGATTAGTGAGGCAAGTAAGCCTGAAAATTTATCTATAATTCTTCGGGATCACATGCTGTGTGAATTAAAAGCGGCACAAAGTGCGATGTTCCTTATCAGAAAGTACGCAGTCGATAAGGAAAGCGGTGTTCGGCTTACTGAGTGGGTCAAGCCTTATGAAGAGTATGCCTACAAGAGGATTGGGGGATTAAAGTCTCTTAGAGGCAAGAGTAACGTAACTAAGCAAGTTACGTTACGTGAAGGTTGTAGCTACGGCCAAGAGTTAGTCGATAAGATGGTTCTCCTGATAAAAGAGGAACTTCATCACTTTTATCAAGTGATGGAACTAATGGAAAAGAAAGGCGTTCCATATGAACTGATAGAGGCTGGGCGTTATGCTAAAGGATTACTTAAGCACGTCAAAACTTTCGAGCCTGATGCGTTGGTTGACAAACTGATCATTGGAGCATTTATTGAAGCTCGTTCATGTGAGCGTTTCGCAAAACTCGCCCCCCATCTTGATGAAGACTTATCTAAGTTTTATGTTTCTCTGCTCCGTTCTGAAGCCCGTCATTATCAAGATTATTTATCATTAGCTGAGGTCATTTCTGGAAAAGAAATTAGTGAACGAGTTAATTTCTTTGCAGAAATTGAAGCTGAGTTGATTCAGGCCGCAGACGAAGATTTTAAATTCCACAGTGGAAAGCCAATAAAGTAAAATTAATTTTTATTCTAGTTAAATCAGACTATTACATTTGTCTGCACGCTTGCGCTTAAAGTGAGTTAAAAGCAGCGCAGACTGCGATGTTTTTGGTGCGAAAATATGCCATCGACAAGCAAAGTGGCCAGCTTTTATTAGACTGGGCCAAGCCTTATGAAAACTTTGTCTACATCAAGGAGCGTGATATTGCAGTCTTCTTGTCTAAGGGAAGCAAAAAGAATGAGTTATCAGGGGAGTTGGTTGCCCGTAAAGATTTCGCTCATAGCGATGATCTCATTCAGAAGATGGTGCGCCTTATTAAGGAGGAGTTTCACCATTTTGAACAGGTATTAGAGATTATGCATAGCCGCGGAATTGAATATCAAAATGTGCGTGCAGGCCGTTATGCAAAAGGCATGATGAAAGAGGTCAGAACCCATGAACCTGCAACCTTGATAGATAAACTGATTGTTGGGGCATTCATTGAAGCTCGCTCCTGTGAACGTTTTGCCAAGCTTGCGCCCTATTTAGATGATGAGTTGAAAAAGTTTTATATCTCTTTATTACGCTCTGAGGCGCGTCATTATCAAGATTACTTAACGTTGGCACAGGCTATTTCTGTTACTGATATCGGCGATAGAGTCGCGCATTTTGCAGCTGTTGAAGCGCAACTTATCTCATCGAAAGATCAAGACTTTAAGTTTCACAGTGGTGCACCTGTCATTGCGGCTTGCATTTAAAGCACACATTTAAGAGAGCAGGCAAGTAGACGGCTACTTGCCGAAAGGAAGCTCAATAAGTTCGATATTGTCTTGGCTTACACACAACATGCTACCTTGATCATACCAGTCACCGACAACGATACGACGTTTGCCATGAGCGAGTTGGTGGATAGCGGGTCGATGAGTGTGGCCATGGATCATCTGCTGGGTTTTTGTTGAATCGAGCAGTTCAATTACCGCATCTGGTTCTACGTCCATAATGCTATCACTTTTTTGTTGATTACTACTTTGGCTGCGGCTTCTTAATTTTGCTGCAATACCGAGTCGCTTTGATTTCGGCAGATGAGCGTAAAGCCATTTTGCCCAAGCGAAATTACGAAATGCTCTAAAGCGCTGGTAAGGTTTATCGAGGGTGCAAAGGCTATCGCCATGCAAGATGACCGTATCAATACCATACAAATTTAGGAGATAAACTTCGGGTAACAGTGTCATACCGCTACGCTTAGCAAAACTACTGCCAATTAAAAAATCTCGATTACCATGGATAAAGTAAACTGGGAGTCTTTGCGATGCTAATTTAATGGCGTCAGCGAGTTGGTCTGCAAAGGGTTCGGCAATATCGTCGCCCACCCAAACTTCAAACAGATCGCCTAGGATATATAAAGCATCGGTATCGACAAGTTGAGTCTCTAAGAAGGTCAGAAAAGCTTGGGTAATATCGGGGCGACCTGCACTTAAGTGCAAATCTCCCACAAATAATGTGCGCATCGAGTTCGTCTTACTCTTCGATGGTCACTTTTTCGATGATAACAGCTTCAAGAGGGACATCTTGATGCATACCACGGTTACCCGTGTTAACTGCTTTGATCTTATTGACGATGTCCATGCCTTCAGATACTTCGGCAAATACACAGTAACCCCAACCCTGAGCGGACTCAGACTTAAAGTCTAAGAAGGTGTTGTCGTTGATGTTGATGAAAAACTGAGCCGTTGCTGAGTGTGGATCTGAAGTACGTGCCATAGCAAGAGTACCGACTTTATTCGAAAGGCCATTATTTGCTTCGTTTTCAATGGTCTCACCGCAAGGCTTTTGTTGCATATCCTCAGTAAAGCCACCACCTTGGACCATAAAGCCGTCAATTACACGGTGAAAAACAGTACCGTCGTAAAAACCCTCTTTTACGTACTTAACAAAGTTAGCCGCTGTTTTTGGTGCGTTTTCAGTATCTAAAGCAAGCTTGATGTCGCCGTGGTTGGTATGAAGTGTGATCATAATATTAACTCTCGCAATTTAACACATGGTAAATAATGGCAGGATTCTAACGTAAATGTGCGGTCGCATAAAGCGTTCAGTGAGATGACGCTTTTAAAATGTGCGAACAAAGCTTAGCTTGACTAAAAATTTAGCCTACTTAACTGAAGCATGATGAAAGTGGCTGCCTTTGGAGTGCAATTTTGTCGATATTAAGCGCATCTGTCCATATTTGCGTACTTGGTGCTGGAAAACTGCTTGGAACCGCAAGTTTTGCAATGGTAGACTGCAAGACCTATTTCTAAATATAGCCGTTGAAGAGAATAATCAATGTTGAAGCTTTACAATACTCTTACCCGCCAAAAAGAACAGTTTGTACCGATACAGCCAGGAAAAGTTGGCATGTATGTGTGTGGGGTGACCATATATGATTTATGTCATATCGGTCATGGACGTACCTTTGTTTCGTTTGACATGATTGTTAGGTACTTAAGGTACAGTGGCTATGATGTGAATTTTCAACGCAACATTACCGACGTTGATGATAAAATTATCAAGCGTGCCAATGAAAATAAAGAAAGTTGTGAATCATTGACCGAGCGCCTCATTGGTGAAATGCACCGAGACTTTGATTCGCTGAATATGGCGCGTCCTGATTTCGAGCCGCGTGCGACCCTGCATATGCCTGAAATCATCGAGATGGTGGAAAAGTTAATCGCTCGTGAACATGCTTATGTTGCCGCCAATGGCGATGTGCTATTCAGTGTCTCTTCATTCCCTGAATATGGCAGACTGTCAGGGCAAAACCTTGAACAGTTGCAAGCCGGTGCTCGTGTTGAAGTTGAAGAAACTAAGCGTGACCCAATGGATTTTGTGCTGTGGAAGATGTCTAAACCGGGTGAGCCTACTTGGGAGTCGCCTTGGGGACCTGGTCGTCCAGGTTGGCACATAGAATGTTCAGCCATGAACAGTAAGCATCTGGGGAACCATTTTGATATTCACGGTGGTGGCAGTGATTTACAGTTTCCACACCATGAGAACGAAATCGCTCAGTCTTGCTGTGCCCATGATTCGACGTATGTAAACTACTGGATGCATACGGGCATGGTGATGGTTGATAAAGAGAAGATGTCGAAATCTTTGAATAATTTTTTCACCATCCGTGATGTATTAAATCACTATGATGCAGCGACAGTGCGTTACTTCTTGCTGTCGGGTCAATATCGTAGCCAGCTGAACTATTCAGAAGATAACCTTAAGCAAGCTAAATCTGGCTTAGCGCGTATTTATACCGCACTAAAGGATTTAGATTTAACGGTCGAGGCCGCGCCTGCTGAACAGTTTGTTGCACAGTTTAAGCGGGCAATGGATGATGACTTTAATACACCAGAAGCCTATTCAGTGTTGTTTGATATGGTGCGTGAAATCAACCGCCTGAAATTAACTGATATGGCTCAAGCTTCAGCACTCGCTGTCGCCTTAAAGCAACTAGCCGATGTGCTAGGCATTCTTTCTCAAGATGTCGACACTTTCTTTAAAGGTGAAGGCTCTGATGATGAAGTGGCTGAGATTGAAGCGCTCATCGTTGAGCGTAACCGCGCCAGAACAGAGAAAGACTGGGCCGCGGCAGACGTTGCTCGAGATGGTCTTAATGCTCTGGGTGTGATTCTTGAAGACGGGCCAGAAGGAACAACTTGGCGTAAAAAGTAACGCTTAGGTTTAATCATAAAAAAGCCTGCGTATGCAGGCTTTTTTTATGTGTTTGGTAAGTGCTAGAACCTTCTTTTAAAGTAGGTCGGCATTTATGCCGTCGCTTTGCTCTTTTCTAGCTTTTACCGTAAGAGAAGCGTTCCGTAGTGACGAAGTCGCGTGCCGTAAGGCCGTAGGCCGTTCGTCTAAGATTTTACCATGATGTGAGCCCAGAACCTCAAATACTCGAGCCTAATCTCAATCGTGATAACGCTCGCAGGCGTATAAGGTGTTCTCGAGTAAGCTTGCAATAGTCATTGGGCCAACACCACCGGGTACCGGTGTGATAAAGCTAGCATTCTCTGCTGCCTTTTCAAATTGGACATCACCGACAAGCTTGCCATTTTCTAAACGGTTAATGCCGACATCAATCACAATCGCACCAGGCTTAATCCATTCTCCAGGAATAAACCCAGGTTTACCGACCGCGACAACCACTAAATCAGCTTGTCTTACTTTCTGCTCTAAATTACGTGTGAAGCGGTGACATGTTGTCGTGGTGCAACCAGCAAGCAATAACTCAAGCGACATAGGGCGGCCAACAATATTAGAGGCGCCAACCACGACGGCGTCAAGGCCGTAAGTGTCGACTCCCGTTGACTGAATGAGCGTCATGATGCCCGTTGGCGTACATGAACGTAGCACTGGAATACGTTGAGCGAGTCTACCGACATTATAAGGGTGGAAACCATCGACATCTTTATCGGGGCGAATGCGCTCAATGACCTTTGATTCTTCTATATGCTCAGGCAATGGCAGCTGTACCAAAATACCATCGATAGTAGGGTCATCATTACAATCATCAATAAGTGACAATAAAGCCTCTTCAGAAGTGGTACTTTCTAAATCGTAAGAGCGAGACATGAAGCCAAGTTCTTCACAGGCTCTGCGCTTACTACTCACGTAAACTTGCGAAGCAGGATCTGCCCCAACAAGAATCACGGCTAAGCCAGGTACTCTTTGACCAGCCTCTTTACGGGCGGTTACTTTTTCTTTGAGCTTAGTTCGAATGGTTTGGGCGATAGCTTTACCATCGATTTTTTGAGCGGTCATGGGGCTTAGTGTCCTTAATACGGCGCGATCATGGAAAACGGCGCTATTTTAACAGGACATATGATAGGTGTCATTGATTTAGGCCGTTAATAAACAATTCTCAAATACGGATAATGAGTATGCAATAAAATTGTAGAAAGTATTCATTTTGCTGGGCTTTAGTTGAGAGGCGTTCTATTGAAAGTGGCCATTCTCATTGGTGTTGTTGCTAATTTAAACGCTGGGCATTGATACATTAAGATTTATATTGAGAATATTGCTCCATAAATGGATCTCATGACCACAGCAGCTATATTAGATCACCTGTTAGGTTGAGGAGATTTTGCGCACATTGCTTGCGATAGCATCAATGACTGATATCATAGCGTGTTAAATAAGCAGGCGGACGCTTTTTTACAGAAAGTCATTGACGGCTTTTAGGCTAGGGGATAATATGCGCTCCGTTCTCAACGAGATAGTTCGTTTAGAGTAGAAACAGAAAACACTTCCCAATACCGTGTCTTCGTTATGTTTCAATTTCGGTGATTAGCGCAGCCCGGTAGCGCATCTGGTTTGGGACCAGAGGGTCAGAGGTTCGAATCCTCTATCACCGACCACATTTTAACACTAGCGTGTAAACGTTAGTTGCCCAGTTCAGGAAATGAATTTATTCATTGCCGAGCGCCCGTAGCTCAGTTGGATAGAGCACCCGCCTTCTAAGCGGGTGGCCGCAGGTTCGAATCCTGCCGGGCGCACCATTTTTGTGGTGATTGTAGCTCAGTTGGTAGAGCCCCGGATTGTGATTCCGGTTGTCGTGGGTTCGAGCCCCATCAGTCACCCCACTCATTCTGTGAAAGAAGTTCAAAAAGCGACCCTAGGTCGCTTTTTTTACGCCTGTAAATCGTGCTTTGAGGCTCGACTCCAGCGCATTCGATAGCTATAATGTCGCGTCTTGATAATTATCAGCTAAGAGTAACCAGTGCTGAACATCAGTGTTTATGGGCATTTTGGTTAAATTTAAGGGTCAAGAAACGAATACTTTAATAGTTGAAATGTCGACTATTACAAAGGACGATGGACATATTTCGAGGTAAAAAAATGCAAGTTTCTGTAGAAACCACACAAGGTCTAGAGCGTCGCCTAACTATTTCGGTACCTGCTGAGCAGATCGAAAATACAGTTAAAGAAGCATTAAAAAGTGAAGCTAAGCGTGCTCGTATCGACGGTTTCCGTAAAGGAAAAGTACCCGTAAGCGTGATTAATAAGCGTTATGGTAAAGCTATTCGTCAAGATATCACTGGTGAAGTGATGCAGCGTAACTTTGTTGAAGCTATCATTGCTGAGAAGTTAAACCCAGCGGGTGCGCCAACGTTGACTGCTGGTACATCTGAAGGTGAAAACTTTGAGTTTGTAGCCACTTTTGAAATCTACCCAGAAGTAGAGCTTAAAGGTTTAGAGTCAATTGCTGTTGAACAACCTAAAGCTGAAGTTACTGAAGCTGATGTTGACGCTATGATTGAAACCCTACGTAACCAACACGCGTCATTTGACATTGTTGAACGTGCAGCAGCTGAAGGCGACAAAACTAAATTCAACTTCGTTGGTTCAGTTGACGGTGAAGAGTTTGAAGGCGGTAAAGCTGATGACTTCGAACTACAACTTGGTAGCGGCCGCATGATCCCAGGTTTTGAATCTGGTATTGAAGGTCATAAAGCCGGTGAAGAGTTCGAAATCGAAGTGACTTTCCCTGAAGATTACCACGCAGAGAACTTAAAAGGTAAAGCAGCAAAGTTTGTTATTACCCTTACTGAAGTTCAAGGTGCTAACCTTCCAGAAGTTAATGACGAATTCGCAACACTATTTGGTGTTAACGAAGGCGGAATCGACGCGTTACGTGCTGAAATCAGCAAGAACATGGGTCGTGAACTAGAGCAAGCACTTAAAGCTAATATTAAAGACCAGGTGCTTAACGGTCTTGTTGAGCAAAATGCTTTAGACCTGCCAAAAGCATTGATCGAAGGCGAAGTAGAAGTATTGCGTAAGCAAGCTATGCAACGTTTTGGCGATCAAGCTGCAAGCATGCCTGAACTACCTGCTGACTTGTTCACTGAACAAGCAGAGCGTCGCGTTAAAGTTGGTTTGTTACTGGGTGAAGTTATCAAGACTAACGAACTTAAAGCGGAAGACGAGCGTGTTCAAGCACTAATCGCTTCAATGGCATCTGCATACGAAGATCCAAGTGAAGTCGTTGCCCACTACAATGGCAATGAAGAGCTTATGCAAAACATGCGTAACGTTGCACTTGAAGAGCAAGCCGTAGAAGCGTTACTAAAAACTGCAACTTTGACTGAAAAAGAAGTCAAATTTGAAGAATTTATGAACAAGGCTACCGGTCGCGCATAACCATCGCTTGACTTAAATGGCTATAAGCCATTTATAATGGCTCGTATGAGGTTCCTCATGCGGGCCATTTTTATTTAGGGAAATTAATCATGCACAAAGCACCAGAATCAGTACTTAATGCACTAGTGCCTATGGTTGTTGAACAAACAGCTAAAGGTGAACGCTCATATGATATCTATTCACGTCTCTTAAAAGAGCGTATCATTTTCTTAGTAGGCCCTGTAGAAGAGCATATGGCTAATCTGGTCGTTGCACAATTGCTGTTTTTGGAATCAGAGAGCCCTGATAAAGACATATTCCTCTATATTAACTCTCCAGGTGGCTCTGTCACTGCAGGGATGGCGATATATGACACAATGCAGTTCATTAAGCCAAACGTTAGCACTGTGTGTATCGGACAAGCAGCAAGCATGGGCGCATTTTTATTAGCAGGTGGAGCAAAAGGAAAACGTCATTGTTTACCTAATTCACGTGTTATGATCCACCAACCATTGGGTGGGTTCCAAGGCCAAGCATCTGACATTGCCATTCATGCGCAAGAGATCTTAGGCATTAAGAATAAGTTAAACAGTATGCTTGCTGAACATACTGGTCAAGCGCTAGAAGTGATTGAGCGTGATACTGATCGTGACAACTTTATGAGTGCTGATGAAGCCACAGAGTATGGGCTTGTCGATTCCGTGATGAATAAACGAGGCTGATTTTTGCTTTAGGCTGAGCTATGCTGGTTATAAAGTGAAATTAAGAATTCCGCAGCTGATTGGCTGCAAACAGAGGTAAGGTAATGGGCGAAAACAAAGGTACCGGTGACGGCGGCAAGCTGCTGTACTGCTCTTTTTGTGGAAAGAGCCAGCATGAAGTGAGAAAACTTATTGCTGGACCTTCTGTATATGTTTGCGATGAGTGTGTGGAACTCTGCAATGACATTATTAGAGAAGAGATAAAAGAGATATCACCTAAGCAAGATCAAGACAAGTTACCAACACCGCATGAGTTAAGAGCGCATTTGGACGATTATGTTATTGGTCAAGATAAAGCTAAGAAGGTGTTATCTGTAGCGGTATACAACCATTACAAACGCTTGAAGAATGCTAGCCCTAAAGACGGCGTAGAGCTGGGTAAAAGTAATATTTTGCTGATTGGTCCTACAGGTAGTGGTAAAACACTGCTAGCAGAGACGCTGGCACGTTTCCTAGATGTACCGTTCACGATGGCAGATGCAACGACGCTGACTGAAGCGGGTTATGTGGGTGAAGATGTTGAAAACATCATTCAGAAGCTACTACAAAAGTGTGATTACGATGTAGAGAAGGCCCAACGTGGTATCGTCTATATTGATGAAATTGATAAAATCAGTCGTAAGTCTGACAACCCATCAATTACACGAGATGTATCAGGCGAAGGTGTTCAGCAAGCGTTACTTAAGCTGATTGAAGGCACGATTGCAGCCGTTCCACCTCAAGGTGGCCGAAAGCATCCACAGCAAGAATTTTTGCAGGTAGATACCTCAAAGATTTTATTTGTTTGTGGTGGTGCATTCTCGGGCTTAGAAAAAGTCATTGAACAGCGTTCGAACGTCGGTTCAGGCATTGGTTTTGGTGCAAACGTTAAAGGAGACGCTGATAAAGCGACAATCTCTGATATGTTATTGCAAGTTGAACCAGAAGATTTAGTTAAGTTTGGTCTTATTCCTGAATTTATTGGACGTCTGCCTGTATTGGCTACTTTGACTGAACTTGATGACGCAGCGCTTATACAAATTCTTTCTGAACCTAAAAATGCGATAACGAAGCAGTTTGCTGCGTTATTTGACATGGAAGGGGTTGAACTAGAGTTTAGAGAAGATGCGCTGAAAGCCATTGCGATCAAAGCACAGACTCGTAAAACGGGTGCGCGTGGATTACGTTCTATCGTTGAAGGCATTTTGCTCGACATCATGTATGACCTACCTTCGACAGATGATGTTGTAAAAGTGGTGGTAGATGAGTCGGTAGTGAAGGGTGAGTCATCACCTATTCTTATCTACTCAACTAACGAAGCACAAGCAGCCAGTGCTGAGTAAGATATCGTCTTAATTACCGTCGTGTATTGAAAAGGAGCCTTTATGGCTCCTTTTTTGTGCAGTTTATTATTTAATTGTTATTCGCCATTGAATCCTATCGAATCATCCCAATATACTCTTAAGCATTCAGACAAAACGGAATCTAGCTATGACTCTAGAGCGCGATACGCGAATCGAACTACCCGTACTACCACTGAGAGATGTAGTGGTTTATCCCCATATGGTAATTCCGTTATTCGTAGGCCGAGAAAAGTCCATTCGTTGCTTAGAAAAAGCGATGGATCAAGGTAAACAAATTATATTAGTCGCACAGCGTGATGCCGAGTTAGACGATCCTAGCAGCGATGACATTTTCGACGTTGGTACGGTAGCCTCCATTTTACAACTGCTAAAGCTTCCTGACGGTACTGTTAAAGTATTGGTTGAAGGCGGTCAGCGTGCGCGCATTGATAACTACTCTGAGCAGGACGATATATTCCAAGCTACTGCGCATTACCTTGAGTCAGAGCCTCTGACGGACAAAGAGGAAGAGGTGTTAATTCGCTCGGCAGTAGGGCAGTTTGAAGGCTACATCAAGCTGAATAAAAAAATTCCACCAGAAGTGTTGACGTCGCTTTCAGGTATCGATGAAGCTGCTCGACTGGCTGACACTATGGCAGCGCATATGCCGTTGAAGCTCGAAGACAAACAGTCAGTACTTGAGATGGTTAACGTCGGCGAGCGCATCGAATATTTGATGGCGATGATGGAATCTGAAATCGATCTGCTACAGGTCGAAAAACGGATCCGTGGTCGCGTTAAAAAGCAGATGGAAAAAAGTCAGCGCGAGTACTATTTGAATGAGCAAATGAAAGCTATTCAAAAAGAACTCGGTGATATTGACGAGTCTCACGATGAGTTTGAAAGTTTAGCGAAAAAGATTGAAGAAGCGAAAATGCCTGAAGAGGCAAAAGACAAAGCGACGGCTGAACTTAATAAACTGAAGATGATGTCACCTATGTCAGCTGAAGCGACAGTGGTGAGAAGTTATGTTGAGTGGATGGTCGCAGTGCCTTGGCACAAGCGCTCTAAGATTAAGCGTGACCTTGCTAAAGCGCAAGATGTACTCGACACAGACCACTTTGGTCTAGAGAAAGTCAAAGAGCGTATTCTAGAGTATCTAGCAGTGCAAAGCCGTGTTAAACAGCTTAAAGGGCCAATTCTTTGTTTAGTCGGACCACCAGGTGTGGGTAAAACATCATTGGGCCAATCTATCGCTAAAGCGACTGGACGTAAGTATGTTCGCGTTGCCTTAGGCGGCGTTCGAGATGAAGCAGAGATCCGCGGTCATCGTCGCACTTATATTGGTTCTATGCCGGGTAAAGTCATCCAGAAAATGTCAAAAGTGGGCGTTAAAAACCCGCTGTTTTTACTTGATGAAATCGATAAGATGAGCAGCGATATGCGTGGCGATCCAGCATCTGCGTTACTTGAGGTGCTTGACCCAGAGCAGAACTCAACATTTAGCGATCATTACATGGAGGTTGATTATGACCTGTCCGATGTGATGTTTGTGGCAACATCGAATTCAATGAACATTCCAGGTCCGTTATTAGACCGTATGGAAGTCATTCGTCTGTCGGGTTATACCGAAGATGAAAAACTGAATATTGCTAAGCAACATTTATTGCCTAAGCAGATTGAGCGCAATGGACTTAAAACCAAAGAAGTCACCGTCGATGATAGCGCTATTGTCGGCATTATTCGTTATTACACTCGCGAAGCTGGCGTGCGTGCGCTTGAGCGAGAATTATCGAAGATTTGTCGTAAAGTCGTTAAGCAGATCGTACTGGATAAAAGCATCAAGCATGTTTTAGTCAATCAAGATAACCTTAAGTCTTTCTTAGGGGTGCAACGTTGTGATTACGGTAAAGCGGAATCAAACAATCAGATAGGCCAAGTAACGGGACTAGCATGGACTGAAGTCGGTGGTGATTTGCTCACTATCGAAGCCACATCTGTGCCTGGTAAAGGCAAATTGTCCTATACCGGTTCGTTAGGTGATGTCATGCAAGAGTCGATTCAAGCGGCAATGACCGTGGTTCGTGCTCGAGCTGAACAGCTTGGTATTAATCCAGATTTCTATGAAAAGCGCGATATCCATGTTCACGTACCAGAAGGTGCTACGCCAAAAGATGGTCCTTCTGCGGGTGCAGCTATGTGCACAGCATTGGTTTCTAGTCTTACAGGCAACCCTGTGCGCGCCGACGTGGCGATGACCGGTGAGATCACATTAAGAGGTGAAGTATTACCGATAGGTGGATTAAAAGAAAAATTACTCGCTGCGCACCGTGGCGGAACTAAAGTTGTTCTAATTCCAAAGGAAAATGAACGTGATTTAGAAGAAATCCCAGCAAATGTGATCGCAGACTTAAAGATTTATCCAGTCAGATGGGTTGAAGAAGTACTGAAATTGGCACTTGAACGACCAGTAAAGGGCTTCGAAGTAGTGGAAAACGTGGGCTAACGCAATAAATTGCAGTATTGCTTGAAAAAAAGTGCAAAAAGGGGCTTACCAAACTGCCTAGCTGTGGTAGCCTAAGTTGGTGGAGAGTCAGTCGCTCCAGCCCTTGGAGTGACTGGTTTTGAGCAGTATCCTAAATTATTTCTTGGGTTTTCCTATAAGGCTTGAACTTTGGTTCTAAGCTTGTTATAAAAAGCCTCCGCAGACCGCTCTAGATAGGGATTGGGTGCGGTACAAAAATTACATTCAAGGGGATGACATGAACAAATCTGAACTAATCGAGAAAATCGCTTCTGGTGCTGACATTTCTAAAGCCGCTGCTGGCCGTGCATTAGATTCTTTCATTGGCGCTGTTACAGACGGGCTAAAAGAAGGCGATAAGATTGCTCTTGTTGGTTTTGGTACTTTCGAAGTGCGTCAGCGTGCAGAGCGCACTGGTCGTAACCCACAGACGGGTAAAGAGATCAAAATTGCTGCAGCAAACATTCCAGCATTTAAAGCTGGTAAGTCGCTAAAAGACGCTGTTAACTAAGATACTCGTTAACTGCAGCCTTTGTAAGGTTATTGTAGAAAGCACTGTTTAAACCGTGCTTCTTACGAGAAAAAAGACTGTTATTAGGTGTTTGCTTAGTGATAGTCATCAAGAGTAAAGAGGTTCATTTCTCTTTACTATTAAATTACAAAAAGGCGCATCCAACGAGTGATGCGCCTTTTTATTTTATTAATCGCAACCAGCGAGAAGTCTGATGTTAGAAAAGATTCGTGAAGGGTCGCAAGGCGTAATTGCAAAGAGCATTTTAGTGCTAGTGATACTTTCATTTGCATTTA
Source organism: Shewanella abyssi (assembly GCF_023284025.1). Lineage (GTDB taxonomy): Bacteria > Pseudomonadota > Gammaproteobacteria > Enterobacterales > Shewanellaceae > Shewanella > Shewanella abyssi. The sequence continues at coordinate 17,622 of NZ_JAKIKR010000012.1, forward strand.
CGGGTGTGAGTAGTTATTTAGGTTCTTCAACTGAGGTTGCAGCTGTTACCGTAAATGGTGAAGAGATCGGCAGTTCAGCGTTAGAGCAAGCTTATGAGAATGAGCGTGGTCGTCTTGAGCAGCAATTAGGTGATATGTTCGCAACGCTATCTGCAGATGAAAATTATATGCAGAGCGTTAAGCAGAGTGTATTAGAGCGTTTAGTGGCTGAAAAGCTATTAGATCAAAACGCTGCTGAGTTAGGACTTCGTGTCTCAGACGAACAGATCCGCGCTGCGATTATGACTGAGCCTGCATTTCAGACTGATGGCGTATTTGATAACGACCGTTATCAATCGATTTTGCGTCAGCTAGGCTACCAAGCTAACTCTTTTAGAGACATGATGCGCACCGATATGACGCGTCGCCAATTAGTGGCAACACTAGTGGGTTCTGAATTTGTATTAGCAGGTGAAGCTGAGTACTTGGCTAATATCCAAGGACAAACACGCGATATTAATTATTTGGTCATCGACTCTGCACCTTTCATTGCTGCAGCGAGTGTCACTGATGAGCAGATCCAAACTTACTACAACTCAAATCTAGGTCAGTTTGTTAGACCCGAAGTGGTTAGCCTCAATTACATCGAACTTGATGCCAAGCAGCTAACGACAGATGTTGCTGTTACTGAAGCGGATGCTCAAGTTTATTTTGATGAGAATAAGGCACAGTATCTGCAGTCTGAGAAGCGTTTAGCGGCTCACATTCTCATTGGACTTGATGAAGATGACGCTGAAGAAAAGGCTGAAGCGATTTATCAGAAGCTACAAAATGGTGACGATTTCGCCGAGCTTGCTAAAGCTGAATCTCAAGATACATTCAGTGGTGAGCAAGGTGGTCAACTGGATTGGTTTGAAGCGGGTGTAATGGAGCCAGAGTTTGATACTGCACTATTCGGATTGAATAAAGGCAGCTACTCAAATGTGGTTAAAACCAACTTTGGTTATCACATTATTAAGGCGCTAGATATCCAACCGGGTGCAGAAGCTCCTTTTGCAGACGTAAAAGCGAAAATCATTGCCCAATTGCAACAGCAGCAGTCGGTAGATAAGTTCTACGAACTACAGCAGATCCTTGCTGATACAAGTTATGAAGTGCCTGATACTTTGTCAGAAGCTGCAAGAGAGCTTGGTGTTGAAGTTAAAACGACTGCAGAGTTTACTCGTAATAGTGCGCCAGCGTTGTTCAGCAAGCCAGCTATCTTGAAGGAGGTATTTTCTTCGAGCGTGTTACTTGATGGTATGAACAGTGATGTGCTTGAAGTTGAATCAAACCACGTTGTCGTCATCCGTGTTAACTCACATAAAGCTGCTGGTACTATGGCGCTTGAAGAAGTTAGAAATCCAATAGCGGGACGTTTGAAGCAAGAGCAAGCTAATGAGACGGCACGTCAGCAAGCACAAGATGCAATGGCAACTTTCAAAACTGACGGCGTAACCCTTGATTACCTAGCAAAAGAAAAGCTTGCACGTTTTGAGCAAGAGATTGATGGTGCAGTGGTTAATAAAGCATTTTCAATGGCACAACCTACAGAAGGTTCAACCGTCGATACAGTTGCACTGGCTAACGGTTATGCCGTAGTGGTACTTAATAAGGTCAATGCCGCAGAAGGCGTTGATAGCAATCTTATCGATGCATTGAAGCAGCGTTTAAGCTCACAATACAGTGAGAACGATTACCGCGCTGTCATCGCTGCTCTAAAAGCTAAGGGTGAAGTACTTTACCCTGTAGTTGAGTAAGTAATGGTAATACACGCTTAAAAAGAAGCCGGCATTAGCCGGCTTTTTTGTGCCTGTTTGTCAGCGAACGGATTCAATTTTATTGATATTGATATGCGTGAATACCCAGGCTTAATTTATTTTACCCAGTAAAAACTCAGGATTAGCATGGAATTCGTGGCATAAAAAACGCCGCTTAAAGCGGCGTTTTAATAAGGTTATCGATATTTATACTGATATTTAGATCGCTACCACGTCAAATTCAACATTTGGATTAACGTCTTGCTCGTAATCTATGCCTTCAATACCGAAACCAAACAGCTTTAAGAACTCTTCTTTGTATTCGCGGTAATCAGTGAGTTCAGAAAGGTTTTCTGAGGTCACTAGTGGCCAAAGATCACGGCAATGTTGCTGGATCTCTTCTCTCAATTCCCAATCATCTAAACGTAAACGGTTGCTATCGTCAACATCAGCGGCGCTGCCGTCGGCTTTATAGAGACGTTCACTGAACATACGATTGATTTGTTCGATACAACCTTCATGAAGGCCTTCGGCACGCATCTTCTTAAACACCATTGCAATATACAGCGGCATAACAGGTATCGCTGAGCTAGCTTGAGTTACTACGCTCTTTAATACTGCAACATTAGCACTGCCACCCGTCGCTGAAAGCTTAGTGTCAAGCGCATGAGCGGCTCTGTCTAGATCCATTTTTGCTTTACCTAAAGCGCCGTGCCAATAGATAGGCCAAGTCAGCTCGGTGCCAATATAGCTATAAGCTACAGTCTTACAACCCTCTGCTAATACACCTGCTTCAGCAAGTGCAGCCATCCATAATTCCCAGTCTTCGCCGCCCATTACGGTGACGGTATCGGCAATTTCTTGCTCAGTTGCAGGCTCTACATTGGCCTCAATGATGATATCTTTATTGGTATCAACGGCTGTTGCTTTATAAGGCTTACCGATAGGCTTTAATGAAGAACGGATAAGCTCACCGCTATCAGGCAGTTTTCGTACTGGAGATGCCAGAGAGTAGACCACCATATCGACTTCACCGAGATCTTGTTTAATCAGCTCAATCGCTTTTTGCTTGGCTTCGTGACTAAAGGCATCTCCATTTATGCTTTTAGAATATAGGCCTTTTTGTTTAGCAAATTTGTCGAATGCGGCTGTGTTATACCAGCCAGCAGTCCCTGGTTTAGTGTCTGTACTTGGCTTTTCAAAAAATACACCTAAGGTGGCAGCATCACTGCCAAATGCTGCTGTGATACGAGAAGAAAGACCATAACCGCTTGAAGAACCGACGACTAATACCTTTTTGGGACCATTAGCAATTTTGCCCTTGGCTTGAGTAATGTTGATCTGTTCAAGTACATTTGCTTCACAACCAACAGGGTGAGTCGTGGTGCAAATAAAGCCACGCGTTCTAGGTTTAATAATCATATTTTCTGTTTCTCTGAAAAAATTGTCTCTAGGATAAATAAACCCACATCAAATAACACTTATTTTTCGCAAATTTGAGTATTTTTCTCAGTGGTTGGAGCAGTTTACTTCTTACGAGTAAACAAAGTTTGCTCTTGTATTAGTCGTTGTGTGTATTCATGTTGAGGCGCATTAAACAGCTGCTCAGTGGTTGCTTTCTCAATGAGCTGGCCCTTTTTTAACACCATGATTTTGTCACTAACGTGACGAATAATATTCATATTATGGGACACGAAGATGTAAGAAAGCCCCATCTCTTGCTGTAATTCGAGTAATAAATTTAGAATTTGTGCTCGTACAGAAAGATCGAGTGCGGTCAGCGCTTCATCGGCAATGATGATTTTAGGATCAAGCATTAGTGCTCTGGCTACGGCGACTCGCTGCTTCTGTCCTTCGGAGATCATGTGCGGATAGAAATCGACATGTTCTGATAATAAACCGACTTTTCTCAGTTTATCGACCACTTGAGCCCGTCTCTCTTTTTCTGAAAGATCGGTATTGAATTTAAGCGGTTCGTCGAGTAGATCACCAATGGTTAATCTTGGGTTTAACGATGTATTCGGATCTTGGAAAATCATCCGGATCTTCCGGCAACGCTGTTTTAAATCATGTTTCTCTAATGGTTGACCTTCAAAAAAAATCTCTCCGCCACTGCGAATTTCAGCCCCCACAAGAATTCGAGCAATCGTACTCTTGCCTGATCCCGCTTCACCGACGATAGCGAGCGTCTCAGCAGTGTTTAATTCAAATGAAATGGGTGACAACGCCTGATTGTATTGACGCTTGAAACGCTTATAACCTGAATAGTAGCTTTTGCTTAGGTCGGTTACTTTAAGTAGAGGTGTCGTCATTACAAGACTCGATATGATAGGGGAAGTGACAAGCAAAATAGCGATCTTTCTTGTGGCATAAACTCGGTTGACTGACACATCTCTTTTGCGCTTGCGGGCAGCGAGGACCGAGTCGACAGCCAATAGGCAAGTGTTGCAATGCAGGTGCTGAACCTGGCAGGGTTTGCAGCATTGATTTATGCGCTAATGCACCTGAGTAGTCTGGGGCATTATCGACTAAGGCTTTAGTGTATGGATGAAAAGGCTGCTTTAGCAGCTCGGCAGTAGGACCTGATTCCATGACCTGACCGCAGTATAGAACGGTCAATTGGTCGCACCAACCAGCCAAGGTTTCGAGCTCATGACTGATCAACAAAATAGAGACGTTTTGCAGCTGGTTTAGTTTACTGAGTAATCTAAATATCTGTGCTTGGGTGCTGAGCTCCATAGCGTCGGTTGGTTCGTCAGCAATGAGCAGCCTTGGCTGATTGGCAACCGCCATGGCTATCATGACTTTCTGGCATTCGCCTTCGGACAGCTCCCACGCATAACTGTCCATGACTTTTTCGGTATTCTTAATGCCGACCTTATGCAGCCATTTTTTAGCCGTTTTTCTCTTAAACTTGCCACGTTTCCAAAAAGGTAAGCTCTTATTGGTGGGCATGGCTTCAATAATTTGGCTACCAACAGATATCGCGGGATCCAGACTACTTGTTGGGTCTTGGAAGATCATAGCTATCTCACTACCCATTAAGTTGCGTCGCTGTTTGGAGGACATCTCCATCAAGTTTTGCCCATCCCACATCATGCGATCGGCTGTGATGGTCCAATTATGACCTGGAACGCCCAATATCGCTTTTGCCAACAAACTGCGGCCAGAGCCAGACTCTCCAACTAAACCATGCAGTTCGCCGGGATTGATGGTTAAGGATACTCGCTCTAGGGCCTTGACTCGGCCGTGAGGAGTGTCAAGTTCGATGGTGAGATTTCTAATATCAAGAAGTGGCATAGTGTTAGTTTCTTAGCGGCGATAGCGCCGACCTTAATCCATCACCTACAAGGTTGATGGCAAGTACGCTACATAAAATAGCAACCCCCGGGATGGTGACCGTCCAAGGGGCTGTTAGGATGTTATCTAAGCCTTGGGACACCATAGCACCCCATTCAGGACTCGGGGCTTGTGCGCCGAGATTAAGAAAACCTAGCGCCGCAATATCTAATATAGCTGCTGATATTGCGAGTGTTATTTGAATAATAACGGTCTCCCAGACATTGGGCATAATAACGTACCAAAATATTTGTATTGAATTGGCGCCATCAAGCTTAGCAGCTGTGACATAATCTTTTTGCAGCTCCTCATGAACCGCTTGATGGATAGCACGCACAAATTGTGGTGTTAGTGCGATTCCTACTGCCCAAAATACATTGCCTAATCCTGGCCCCGTGACGGCGACGACTAGGATAGCCATTAGTAGTGATGGGATTGATAATAATGCATCCAGCAGGTGACTTAAGATAGATGATTTAAGGCCCTTCATCATGCCGGATATTGAGCCTATGACAAAACCTACGCTAAGAGAGGCGATGACTATCGCCAATGCGATACCAAAGGTGAGGTGTGCTCCATGAAGCAGGCGACTAAAAATATCTCGGCCTAAATCATCGGTACCTAAAAAATGTTCAACCGTGCCACTGGCATCCCATGAAGGCGGTAAAAGTAACGCGAGAGGGTCTTGTTGTTCTGGCGAAAATGGCGCGATCCAAGGGCCAAAAATAGCCAAGAACAATAAGCAAGTTACTGCCCATAGACCCATTAATGCGAAAGGGTTATCGGCAAATGCTTGCCATAACTTACGCATAGGTGAGGGGATGTCATCTTCTTGATATATGCTAATTCGCGGCATAAATTTCTTTCCTAGTGATTGGATTGAAGGCGTTATGTAACACATCAATAAAAATACTGAAGAAGATGATAATTAATGCAACGGCTAATACCCCACCTTGAATAACCGTATAGTCACGCTGGTATATACCAGAGACCAGCCAACTACCAACACCCGGCCAGGAAAAGATGACTTCAACTATCATGGCGTAACTTGCAAATGTTCCGAGCATCAATCCCATGTTTTTAAGTACGGGTATCAAGGCATTCGGGAGAGCGTGGCGTAATACTATGGTACCAGTGTGTAGTCCACGCGCTTCAGCGGCACGAATATAAGGCTCATTCATAATATGCAGCATTGCTGCACGGGTTATTCTAACGACTACCGTGAACGGTAGTACTGCCAGTGTTATAGCGGGTAACACAATATGCTGCACAGCATCTAAAAATGCAGAACTGCGATATATAGATTGAGATAACAGCGTGTCAATAAGCATAAAGCCGGTCGTAGGCTCAATCTCATACAGCAGATTAATTCGGCCAGAAATAGGTAACCAACCCAGTTCAACACCAAACCAGAGTGATAAAGATAATCCCAGCCAAAATACCGGGATAGAATAGCCCGTAAGGGTAATCGCCATAATACTGTGCTGGGTGATTTTGTTGTTACTGAGTGACGCCAATATGCCTAAAGGAACCCCTAGACTCATCGCCAGTATGCCAGCAACGATAGCCAATTCGAACGATGCAGGTAGTACTTGACTCAGTTCATCGATAACGGGTTTTTGTGAGGTAATAGAGACACCAAGGTTGCCGCTAACCCTTTGCTTGGTATAGGCAATAAACTGGCGAAATTGATTGCTGTCGAGTCGGTATTCACTGCGGCTTAACGCGAGCTGATCTGTTGTTGGGGACTCTATCCCTGTTAAAGCATACTGTTGCTCGACGGGAAAATGGCTGGTAGCAATGAATAAAACACCGATTAACACCAAAGAGGTGGCCAGAAATAAGTTGAGCCTTCTTAATAAATAACGAGCCATTAGTGCATCTCCTCTGGGGGGATTTTCATGGTGTTCTCGAATGAGATCCCACCAAAAGGAGTCAGCTGAGTTTGTTTGATGTTTTTTTGCTTAATGGTTAACTGGGTAGCGTGAGCAAAAGGTAACATAGGTAGCTGTTCATTAAATAGTTTTTCTGCTTGTTGATAGAGCTTTTTGCGTTCGGTCTTAATGGTAGTCGCTTTAGCTTTCGCGAGTATTTCGTCCATTTCTGGATTGCACCATTGCGCTCTATTGCTTGAAGAGCCTTGCGCGTCGCAACTTAATATAGGGGAGAAAAAATTATCAGGGTCACTATTATCGGCATTCCAGCCTATTAGCACTGAATCATAGTCTCTGCGATTAAGCTTTTGATTAAATACACTCCAGTCGTAGGTCACTATGTTTACTTTTACGCCAATATTGGCTAAATCGGCCTGAATTAATTCAGCCGTTTTTAATGCATTGGGATTATAAATCCGTGCCACAGGCATCGCCCATACATCAATGTTGAGTTTCTCAATGCCGGCTTCCTTTAGCAACTCTTTTGCTTTTTGTGGGTTGTAACCATAATTACTGCGGTTGTACTGATAAGCCCAAGACTGCGGCGGCAACATGCCAGTAGCCTGAATGGCTGTTTGTTGATATACAGCTCGAATAATATTTTGTTTATCAACAGCATAAGCGAGCGCCTTTCTCACTCGAACATCGTTAAATGGTGCTTTTTTGGTATTAAAGGCCCAAAAAGCGACGTTAAAACCAACTTGAGTGTCGAGCTCTAAGTGCTCATGCTGTTTTATAACGGGAAGCTCGCCTGCTTTTGGCAACGCAGATACGTTACAGTCACCGGTAATGAGTTTGGTTATTCTGGCAGTACTTTTTGGTGTTATGTCAAAAACCAAATGTTCAAACTCGGGAAGCTTGCGCCAAAACTGTTCATTTCGGTGATAACGAATATATTCATTTTTGACATACTTTGTTAATTTAAAAGGCCCGGTGCCAATGGGGGCGCTATCTAATTTCTGCGGACTGTGATTCTCTAACAATGTAGCAGCATACTCTTGGGACAAAATTACCGCGAAACCAGTGGCAAGATTGGAGATAAAAGAGGCATCACTCTTGTTTAAATGAAACACAACTTCGTCATCGGCCACTTTTTCTATCTGCTTAATCGTTTGACTTAAACCGATACTTTGAAAGAACGGGTAACCGTTTGCTGAAACACTGTGATAAGGGTTTTCGGGATCAATAACGCGGTTAAAAGAAAACAAAACATCGTCAGCATTAAAGTGTCTGGTTGGAGTAAAGTAGTCTGTTTGGTGAAACTGTACGCCGCTGCGGAGTTTAAATCGATAAGTAAGACCGTCGGCGCTACTTTGCCAAGATATGGCCAAAGCGGGAATAATAGAGCTGGTAAGGGGGTCGTAATCAACGAGGGTGTCGTACAACTGCTGCGAGGTGGCATCAATAGTGGTACCCGATGTCACCGTCTGCGGGTTAAAGCTTTCAGGATTACCTTCTGAGCAATAGACTAAGCCCGTGGGGATCTTTTGCGGTCCACAGGCAACAAGTAACAGGTTTATCACCGTTATACAGGTTACAAGGCCTATTCGCTTTTGCAGCTGTTTCATTAAGCAATCATTTTATGATTTGAACGTTAATGGGTATTTTAACAGTGCCAGCAGCTTAACAGCAATTATTTATCCAGTAAGTTGTATTTCTTTAAGATCCCACGAAGTTGGTGGTAACTTAACCCAAGCAGCTCAGCGGTTTTTTTCTGGTTGAACTGTCCCGCTTCTAACGCTTGCTTTAGCAGCTTGACTTCGTTTTCTTCGCAGTGAGTTTTAAAATCAATTGGGAAGTTGATAGCGTTTGTTTTCAAAGGCTCGGGAGCAATGCTTGCTACTGGGGTATCTTGTAAGTGTTGTCTCTCTTTGGTTTTGACTCGGGTCGTTGGCCGATAAGGAGATGCAAATGGGTCTATGGTGATATGAGTAATCGCCGTACCTGACTCCGCGTTTCGATAGACACTACGTTCAACTACGTTCTTGAGTTCTCGAACATTTCCTGGCCAACGATACTCCATTAACTGTTGTACAGCACTGGGGCTAAAACCTTCAAATAGTTCTAGCTTTAATTGTCTTGCCATTCCGACAGCAAAATACTCTGCCAGCGTCATGATATCGTCTGGGCGGTGACGTAGTGGCGGCAGTGTAATTACGTCAAATGCTAATCGATCTAATAAGTCGGGTCTAAACTCCCCAGCTTCAGCCAGAGAGGGAAGATCTTCATTGGCAGCACAAATTAACCTGACATCGGTTTGAACGGTTCTATTACCACCGACACGTTCGAACTCGCCATACTCAATCACTCTTAAAAGCTTTTCTTGGATGAGACCTGAGGTATTGGCGAGCTCATCTAAAAATAACGTACCACCATTAGCACGCTCAAAACGGCCTTCGTGTTTTTTATTGGCGCCAGTAAATGCACCAGCATCATGGCCAAATAACTCACTCTCCAATAAGTTCTCACTTAATGAGGAGCAGTTTAATTTTACAAAACTTTGATCCCAACGCTTTGATAGGTAGTGTAAACGTTCGGCAATAAGTTCCTTGCCTGTGCCACGTTCGCCAATGATTAGCACAGGCTTTGAAAGTGGGGCTACCTGGGAAATATGTTCAAGAACCTCTAACAATGCATTAGATTGTCCAATAAGATTGTCTTGCTGAAATTGATTGGTCACAGTAAGTTTTAGTCTTTCACGCTAATAATTGGTGAAAATAATAATATGATCCCTTGTTTGTAATTGAAAGGAAAAGTTAATATTTTGGTTAAGTACATGTATGGTAAGAGAAATGTAAAGTTGGCACGAATACTGGATAGTATTTATCGAAACCAACGTTAATTAGAGGAAATTATTATGGGAATCTTTTCACGCTTTGCAGACATCATAAATTCGAATATCAGCTCATTACTTGATAAGGCTGAAGATCCTGAAAAAATGGTACGTCTGATCATCCAAGAGATGGAAGATACGCTCGTCGAAGTTCGTTCAACCTCTGCCAAGGTACTTGCAGAAAAGAAAGAGATTATTCGCCGAGTCGTTAAAGTGCAACAGCAAGTTCATGACTGGGAAAGTAAAGCTGAACTGGCATTGTCTAAAGATCGTGAAGATCTTGCCAAGGCTGCTTTGATTGAAAAGCAAAAAACCAACGAACTAGCTGAAAGCTTAGCAGCTGAATTAGTTATAGTAGAGGAACATATTCTTCGTTTAAAAGAGGAGGTTGGACAACTACAAGATAAACTAGCTGATGCCAAGGTACGTCAGAAAACTATCATTATGCGTAAGCAAACCGCATCTTCTCGTTTAGAAGTTAAAAAGCAACTAGATTCAAGTAAAATCGATAACGCGATGAGTAAGTTCGAGCAATATGAGCGTCGAGTTGAAGGGTTAGAGTCACAAGTTGAAGCTTACGACTTAGGTAAAAAGAATAGCTTAAGCGACGAGTTTGCGGCACTTGAAGCTGAAGATTCTGTCAATGATGAGCTTGAAGCGTTGAAAGCTAAAATGAAGGCAAGCAAGGCAAAAGCTAAGACTAAATAGTCACGGAGCAGAGGTGAGTTATGAACATGGATATTTTGATAGCCCCAATTATTATTTTTATGATTATCGTGGCTCCGATTTGGTTGATACTGCATTACCGCAGTAAAAGACAAGTAAGTCAGGGGCTTACGGATGAAGAGTTCGGCCAGTTAAATGAGCTTATTACCAAGGCCGACAAGATGTCACAACGTATTGAAACACTTGAGGCCATCTTGGATACCGAGGCACCACAATGGAGGGGACGTGATGTATAAATCATCAGACTTTTCCAGTAAGACAAATAATCTCAATTTAGGCATAAAATAAAGGAGGAAGTAGAAATGAGTGAAGGCACAAGCAGAACTTTATATCGAATTCCTCAATCAGGTAAAATAGCCGGTGTATGTGCAGGGATTGCTGATTACTTCAATTTTGAAACATGGTTAGTCAGAGTGGTCGCCGCTTCAATATTTTTACTTGGTGGCACCGGGATTGTGTTTATTATCTATGTATTACTTTGGATGATTTTAGACATTAAACCAGGCACTGACAAGAATAAGCGAGCCCACAAGGAGATTGAAATTAAGAAGAAAATTTGGCAATCCGGTGAGCCAGCTAAAATGGCATTAAGGGACGTGAATAGTCAGTTTAGAACGCTAGAGTTAAGATTGCAGAGTTTAGAGCGATATGTAACATCTGATAACTACGATCTTAAAAATGAAATCAATAACTTATAGTTCGAATAAGGGCAGCGTATGCAGGTATACTGCCTTAGAACTCCTCTCTACCGGTGCAATATCCGCCTATGGAAAGTATCAAACGCTCTCTTAAAAAACTCGGTAAAAAAACCCAAGCAGTAGCGCTTCGTTCAACGGACAAGCATTTACGTCTTGCTGTTACTGGTCTTGCTGGTGCAGGGAAAACGGCGTTTATCACAGGTCTTGTGAATCAACTGCTGCACTCTGGAGTCATTGAAGGTAATCATCAGCTACCTTTATGGCAGGTCGCTAGAGATAGCCGACTTTACGGCGTGAAGCGAGATCTGCAACCTGATTTGACCATCCCCAGTTTTAATTGTGACGGTGCGCTGAGCTCCATTCTAAATGAGCCGTCAACATGGCCAAAATCCACGCGCAATATCAGCGAGCTAAGACTGGCGATAAGGTATCGTCCAGCGAAGGGCTTATTGTCAAAGCTGACTGATAGCGCCACGCTCTATCTCGACATTGTTGACTACCCTGGTGAATGGCTACTGGACCTTCCAATGCTTAAACAAAGCTTTCAGCAGTGGTCTGCCTCCCAAGTTGCGCGTACTGTAGTATTTGAGCATTCATGTTATTACGCAGAATTTACTCGAATGCTTAATAGTATTGATCTTGCTGCAACAGCTGATGAAGCACAACTGCAAAAAATTGCCGATAGTTATCAATTGTTACTGCAAGATTGTGTTGATAAATATGGATTTTATTATGCCCAACCCGGGCGATTATTATTACCCGGTGAACTTGATGGCACACCTGTACTGGCACTTTTTCCGTTAATCAATGTGACTGATGACCAGTTCCCTATATTGGAAAAAAGTGCTGAAAACAGCTTTTATCACACGTTAAAGCAGCGATATTCAGAGTATATCTCGCGGGTAGTAAAGCCTTTCTATCATAATTATTTCGCTAAATTCGATCGCCAGTTAGTATTGGTAGATTGCTTTACTCCGTTAAATCGTGGCAAAGAGCAATTTGAAGATATGAAAACGGCACTTCAGGCTGTGATGGAAAGTTTTCAATTCGGCCAATCTAGTCTTTTAAAGCGTTTGTTCTCTCCCAAAATAGATAAACTCTTGTTTGCAGCCAGCAAAATTGACCATGTTACACGCGACCAACAAGGTAATGTTTTATCTTTATTAAGTCAGCTGGTGCAGCAAAGTCAGTTACACGCCAAGTTTGAAGGTTGTGAAGTAGAGACCATGGCTATTAGTGCGATTAAATCGACCACTCATGGCATGGTGAAGCAAAGCGGGCATGATATTGAGGTCGTGAAAGGTTTAGATCTTACCAGTCATGAGGCGGTGACCTTGTTCCCAGGAGAGGTGCCTAAATCGCTACCATCAGCTGATTTCTGGCAAGAACAAGGGTTTGATTTTGTTAATTTCGCACCAAGAACAGTGATAGATAAACAACGGAGTCAGGCCGATTTCGACCATATTCGACTTGATCACGTATTGCAGTATTTAGTCGGTGACAAACTAAAGTGATATTTTTATGGCTATTGATAATAACCCCATTAAGAAACAGCAACGTTTTGACAATGTTGAAGCAGATATAGAAACAAAGATAGCGCCAGCAACGACATTTGCGGCTGACGAAGCCTTTGTCGAAATAGAGACTCTTTCGGAGCACGAATTAGAGGTGACATTGGCTGAGCACATTGACGGTGTTGCGCAACTTAACGCTGGTCTTTCATCGAAAGGTTCAAGTAAACGTGCTTGGCTAGGTAAAGCCTGTTTATTAGGCGTGCTACTTATTGCTGTCGTTGAAACGGGCCTGGGCTTATATGATGCATTTATCCAAAGTTCATGGTTATTTTCGCTGTATGCAGTGGTCGTAACCTTAGTGGTGTCTTGGGCGGCAAAAGTGAGCTTTACGGAATGGCGTAAACTTAAAATGCTCAAAAAAGTCGAAGATACACAGACCACAGGTATGCGACTGCTCTGCAGTATGCAGATGGGCGAAGCTGATCCCTTCATTGACACATTACTCAGCCAATTGCCTAGAAGTGCCGAAACTGAACGCTATATGCAACAAGTGAGTGTGGAGCACAATGATGCTGAAAAACTAGTGTTGTTCGAAGCGACGGTATTAACCGAGCGAGACATCGCTGCCAAGAAAATTGTCAGACGTTTTGCGCAAGAATCCGCTTTATTGTTAGCGGCAAGTCCGTTGGCTGTACTTGATATGGCGATCATCCTGTGGCGCAATCAAAGTATGATTAATCAGCTAGCAAAATGCTATGGGATTGATCTAGGTTATTGGAGCCGGATTAAACTTATTCGCGGAATTCTCACTAATATTATTTACGCGGGTACCAGTGAGATCGTCGCGGATCTAGGCACTCAGCTATTGTCTGTAGAGATGTCTGGTAAGTTATCTGCTCGGCTAGGACAAGGTCTTGGCGGTGGGCTATTGACCGCACGATTAGGCTATCAAGCAATGGTTCTGTGTCGACCACTTGAGTTTAGTGAGCAGACTAAGCCTAAGCTAAAAGGGATCCATAAAGAGTTATTGTTAGATCTAAAAGAACTGACTTCAGTGGTTATCAGCAAAACGAGTAAAGCTGAAAAGCAGACGGTTTCTGGCAAATAACCGTTTATTTAAAGGCGAATTAACTAAGTTATTTTCCGCTACCAGTATGACGTAACATTTTTTTTACAAGCAGCCCTTCATAAATCTTTTCTAAATGGTTTGTAATTACCTTGGACTAGTCCAAGGTAATTGTCTTATACCCCAGCTAAAGATCCCATAACCTTGGTCTTGGCTGGCACACCACTGCCAACGATGTTGTTTCAAATTTAGGCGTCTGAAATGGTTGGTTCTATGCAGACAATACAACAACTATTATTTCATTGTGTCTGTATCACAAGCATTAAGTAGGGAAATAGTTATGCGAGATAGTTGGCAATTGGCAACACAAGTGATCCATGCTGGACGAGAGCCAAATGAATCAGGTGCTCTGGTATCACCTTTATGTCAAAGTGCGACCTTTGTATTTGATAGTGCTGAGCAGGGGGGCGCTAGATTTGCCGGTGAAGAGCCTGGCTATATTTATACCCGCTTAGGTAATCCGACAACGGCAGAATTAGAACGTAAAATGGCAGCGCTTGAAGGCAGTGATTGTGCTGCAGCAACAGCGTCAGGTATGGCTGCTGTCTCAGCTGCGCTATTGGCAAATTTGCAAATGGGCGACCACCTTGTTGCCTCAAATGCCGTCTATGGCTGTACGTTTGCGTTGATGAACTCCCAGCTGGCAAAGTTTGGTATAGACGTTACCCTTGTCGATTTTTGTAAGCTAGCTGAAATTGAAGCAGCAATAAAGCCCAATACCAAGGTTATTTTTTGTGAGACGCCCGTTAACCCTCATCTTGAGGTGTTTGATTTAGATGCTATAGCTCGTATTGCAAAACAGCATAATTTAGTCAGTGTTGTCGATAACACCTTTATGACCCCCTTGCTGCAACAACCCATTAAGCACGGTATTGATATAGTGATCCACAGTGCCACTAAATACTTAAATGGTCATGGTGACGTTATAGCAGGTATTGTGTGTGCCAGTCATGAGCAGATGGATGTCATTAAGTATGAAGTTCTCAAAGATATTGGCGCAGTGATCTCACCCCATGATGCCTGGCTCATCCTAAGAGGCCTTAAAACCCTCGACGTGAGAGTTAGCAGGCATTGTGATAGTGCCGAGAGAGTCGCTCTATTTTTGGAAAACCATGCAAAAGTCGCTAAAGTGTATTATCCAGGACTGACAAGTCATAGTGGTAATGCATTTATGGGCCGTCAAATGAAGCGCGCGGGAGGGGTGATAGCGTTCGAGCTGGACGCTAACTTACAAGATTCAATCGCCTTTATTAATCAATTGGAACTTTTTTCTATTGCGGTTAGTTTGGGGGATGCAGAGTCTCTCATTCAGCATCCTGCCTCTATGACGCATTCACCCTATAGTGAAGAGCAAAGAGCGAGAGCGGGTATTACAGATAACTTGCTTAGGATTTCAGTGGGGTTAGAAGCGGTAGAAGATATTATCGCGGCGTTAGATAAAGCGCTTGCGGCTTTATAATCGGTTATTTGAAGGATAAAAAGCGCAGTGAGCAACTACTCACCGCGCTTTTTTGTTAGCGATTACAACTTAAGTGCTAGATATCCCAAAAAGTGTGCGCGATGATATAAAGCGCAAACATGCTGATAAAGTTAATGATAACGCCTGCGCGCATCATCTCTGACTGCTTAATATAACCGGATCCATAGACTATCGCATTGGGTGGGGTGGCGACAGGCAGCATAAATGCACAAGAGGCGGCGATACCAATCAGTACGGACAGCATGACTGGCGACAGGCCTAGTGCTTCAGCGATAGCGGCAAACACGGGCACCAATAGCGCGGCGCTCGCTGTATTACTGGCAAACTCGGTTAGCATTACAACAAATGCGATGACAGCAAAGGTGAACAAAGCCATGTGAGTATTGCCGAATATATCGGTTACCCAATGGGCTAAAAAGACACTGGTTCCCGTAGCCTTAAGTACTGCACTTAGTGTTAAACCACCACCAAATAATATGAGTACTCCCCAATCCGTCGTTGTTTCTATCTTCTTCCACTGTACTAAGCCAAGTCCAGCAAGAGTGACGACAGCAGCGAGGGCGACGACAGTATCAAACTGGGCAATACCACCAAGCGCTTGTGAGATAGGCTTACTGAAAATCCAGCAGCAGACCGTGGTGATGAAAATGAATAGTGTCAACTTACCCTGAAAGGTAAGTGATTGCTTTTCAGTTTTTATCTCACATACCATCGACAGATCGGGCTTTAAATGCAAGTAAAGACCCACTAACATCAGTGGCAACATAATAGCCACGGTGATCGGTCCGAACTCAAGCCAATCGCTAAAAGATAGGCCAACTTGGGCGGCGGCTATCGCATTCGGCGGGCTACCTACCAGAGTACCGATACCGCCAATATTGGCAGAGTAAGCAATACCGAGTAGCAAAAATAGGTAAGTACTTCTGTGTTTCTTGATATCTATTTGATGCAATATTCCGAGCGCAAGCGGTAACATCATTGCAGTCGTGGCGGTGTTACTAATCCACATCGATAGCGCTGCGGTTATTCCAAACAGCATGACACAGGCGACAGATAAGCGTCCTTTTGATGCGGTTAATACTTTCTGAGCAATTAACTTATCAATACCCTGATGATTCAAAGCGGCAGCCAATACAAAACCACCAAAGAAAAGATAAATAATGGGGTTGGCGAAATGACTCATCGCAGATTTGGTCTCAAACACGCCGAAGAGAACGGCGAGGATTGGGATCATGATAGCTGTGATACTGATATGGATAGCTTCTGTTAGCCACAATATTGCTGCGAAGGTGAGTAGTGCAAGACCCGTATTAACCCCTTGTTCAAATGGAAGGTAGTTATGCATTAGGAATAGCAATATGATATCTGCTGCCAGGATCAACAGTTTCTTTTGCTGTCCTGATATCTTACCGCTGACTTTGTCGGGTACTTCTGTAGAGTCTAGTGACATTTGTATGTCCATTATTATTGTTGATAACCACACTCTAGAGGAGTAACTATTATCTTCAAAATAACTTAGCTTGTTATTTGATAACAGAATCGTACTGCCGTTTGGGTGACGTCCTTCGCGATAACGACAGCATTTTTGATGTTAAACCGCTATAAACGTCTGTTTATTACTAAATAACTTATCAAAGTTGAACGATTCAAATACCTTGATGAAAAAATTGAAAGTTTAACGCCATGTTGTTTTTGTGATCCAGATCACCGCGTAAAACTTTCGTGTGAGATGTTGCTCTCTTATTAGCTAATTTCGTGGCTGTGATCTACATTTCGCAGCGTAGCTAAGGAAAAGGATGAAGGCTACAACCTAAAGGATCACATAAGGAATTAGATTATGTATAAAAGACTACTACCCGCTTTATTGCTATCAAACCTAATAATGCTGCCAGCGGCATACGCCGCAATCGAAAAAGTTGAGCCCGTGAGCACTGCTGAGCGGGCCCAAGTGAAAACCCAACTGGTGAATATCAATTCAGCAAGCGCCGAGCAGTTATCATCATTGAAGGGGATTGGCGATTCAAAAGCCAAAGCGATTATTGATTACCGCAAAACACATGGCAAATTCGATTCTATTCATCAGCTATCTAATGTAAAAGGCATTGGTGACAAACTCATCGAGAAAAACAAAGCCGTTCTTAGTCTGTAAACAAGCTTGTTATTAAATTTATGTTTGTGGATAAGGCTAAATTAGGCCCTAAAATGAGGTTTTCTGTTTATAGAAGCAGCGATTGAACCAAAAGTGAGGGTTCTAATTAGATAATGACTTGATTGGAAAGCTTTGATGGTAGATAATGCTGCCGTTCTTGAGAGTATCTGCTTTCAACGAAATCAATGGTGACCTTAGGGTCCCCTCGCAATGATAACTTGTGAATTCGGCCAGGCCTGGAAGGGAGCAACCGCAGCGAGTGACTCATGTGCCGAGGTGTGGCTCTAGGGGAACCTCCAAATCTCCTAGTACATCAATAGCTTACGTCATTACTTAGATAAGAAATACCTCCGATGGTACACTTGGTGGTACATTCCATGAGTAAAACTTTCTCAGATCCACCCCCATTTTTGTTCCTATCTCGTCATGGCATCTGGTATGCGCGTATTGTTGTAGCTGAAGATCTGCGAAACTCTCTTGGGTAACGTGAGTTTACAAAACCTTTAGCAAATAGATTGCTGTCTCAGTTGAAGCACTAACCAAAGAGCAGTTGACTTGCCGTTAACGGCCTTATCTGCTGTCTATATATGGACTTTTAACAAAGAAAAAACAATGTGCGTCACCCTACAAATATTAATAAAATTCAATAGATAGTCGTAAATTCCGCTTCTATCTGACAGTTTATTATCTCCAGTTTGATTACCCTAAACTCTCATATTTCTATTTACAGCATATTGCCCTCATTAAATTTCATTGAGACAGTTGGTATTCTTTCAAAAGGTATTCAAAGATGATGTATTCTCTCTCAAAGGCGCGCCTTTATCTGGCTACAGATAGTCTGGATTGGATGATAAACCGCAGCATTAAACAATGTCTCTCACTGCGAGATGCAGTGCCTTTTGCAGCCGGGGTTGAGAGCGTCCCCGAAAACCCGGTAGAAACCTTATATATTCATATTCCCTTCTGCCAAACTCTGTGTCGGTTTTGCTCATTTCATAAGGTTAAGTTCCAAGAGACTCTGGCTAGAGAGTATTTCCGAGCATTGAGGCAGGAGATACGTGAGGTCATAGCCAGAGGCTACCGTTTTAACCGAGTGTATATCGGTGGCGGAACCACGACAATCCTCGAAGATGAGTTGATTAAGACTATAGAGCTTATCAAGAGTCTAACGACAATCCGTGAAGTATCATGTGAAAGTGACCCCATCTATTTCAGTGAAGGAAATCCTCATCAGCTGAAGGGCTTAGTGGACCGTATGTCGATCGGAGTGCAAAGTTTTGACGATGCGATACTCAAAAGCACGGGAAGGTTTGAGAAGTTTGGCTCAGGTGAGCAACAGGCTGAGTATGTCACTCGTGCCATCGAGTTATTCCCTACTGTTAATGTCGACATGATGTACGGCTTTAAGGTACAGACTGCAGATTCAGTACGACAAGACCTGTTGCAGACTATGGCGCTGAACCCAGATCAAATCACCACGTATCCCTTGACGATTGGGATCGGAAAGAACCGTAAAAAAGCCGGATGTTTGGCAGGAGACCCTCATGAATTGTGGCCTCAGTTTTTGGCGGTTAAGCAAACACTTGCGCAGCGATATGAGATGGATTTTCCCTGGACTTTCAGTCGTAGTTTTGGCCAGCCAGTTGAAAATAAATATGTACTCGATGGCGAAGATTGTCTTGGTGTTGGATCTGGAGCATTTGGTCGTTTTGGCGAACAGTTTCGTATTTCAAGTTTCGATATTGCCGATTACATCCGTTTAATGAACCAAACCCGATCCGGGACTTGTTACACTAAACCGCTACAGAGTAAAGCGGTGATGCAGCACCATTTAATGATTATGATGGGACACGGACATTTGGATAATCAAGTGTTTAAGGCTCATACTGGGCATTCGCTGTGGCAGGCTTTTCCGCTGGAAATGAGTTTTTTACAGGCCTCAGGGGCCGTTGTTAAGCAGGGAGATGACTATTACACCACCGAGGAGGGGCAATTTATTGCCCTGAAGATGTTCGTTGGTTTCCTCAGTGGCATGGATTACCTTAGAGAGCAGGCGAGGGAGTTGCCATTAACCAGCATCTAGTGTGACGCTTAAGGTAAACGCAAGGAGCAGGCCAAAAGCGTGTCTACATAAAGGCCTCACAGCGATGTGGGGCCTTTATGTTTTAAGCCTGTTGATTTTCTTTTAAAAATGCTCTGGATTTTTCAAGTGCTTGTTGGATCTCTGCTTTCATTTTTTGAAGTTCTTCATAATTTTCAAAAAAATAGGTATCGACTAGATGTCGTATGTAGCGGGTGGGTAGCTGATTGAGTGTGACACAGCATAGATCGGCAAGATAGTCTGCAGGCAGTTCGTCTAACAAACCTTCATCTGAAAGTAGCTCAAGTAAAAGAACTTCATAGTAGTTTCTAATCTCTAATTGCATACAGCCTCCCCGCGTATTATTTGTATATAATGTCATCAATTTATGAGGTTGGATTTTTAAAGTCTATGGGTGCGACACTGTATTTGCAGCCAAAAATAGCTGGCTATGTCGAATCTTTAGCAAATCCTGAACCCTACTGTATCCCCCTCTAATGACACAAGCAATGGCTATTTATTGCGCTAGTAAGTATGGGGATTAAGTAACGAGATTTAGCTAAGGAGAGCGGTGTTTAAAAGGTCACGCCAGCTTTGAATAGCTGGCGTGATCGATGAGCGGCATCATACTCTAGCTGAAAAAATGAGCTTAAAGTTGTTGTATGGCCCAGCTCATGAATTGTTTACGTGTTTTCTCATCAGCATGTAGCCACCAGTACTGCAGCATCTGTTCTGCTTTAGCTGCGTCATCAGCATTCGTTGCAGTTTGAGTTGCTGTAACGGCAGTGGCTGCAACAATAGGGCTCGAAGATGGAGATGGTTTACTGACTGGAGCCATCGGTGTCTTTGATGTTGCGGCGACGCTAGTCGCTGTACCAGTCGCAACCGCGGCTTCAACATCCACATCTGTTGCAGTGTTACCGCTAAAAAGACGCGAGACAAAAGACTCTTCAGCAATATTGGTCTGAGTCACTTGATAGTTGACTGTACCGTTATCCTTTCGAGTGATGACCACTTGAGGAGATTTGGCAAACTGAGGGGGATTCCTTACAAAATCACCATCAGCTGGCTTCATATGATATTCATAATCACCATCAACTTTTAGAGTGATGATAAAAGGCGAAGACTTAATATTGGTTTCGCTATCACTAAAGTCATCTTCGACAAGATCATTGTATCGAAGGGCAATCTTGTGAGTCCCATTGCTGAGCTCGAGTTCAGACTTATGGTTAAACAAACTGGTTTCAACTTCCTTGCCATCAAGCGCGATATATTCAAATGACATCGGAATATTCAAGTTTGCAGCAAATGCCGCAGAGGAACCACATAAAGCGAGTATAGCGGTAATAGGTAGTAGCGGTTTCATTGTTGCTCCTTAACGATTTTGGCCTTTGAAAGGTCGCTCGAATAACTGGATGCGATCTTCAATATAGCTGGTAGCTTGCCGACACTTGCCGAGGCGAGAGTGTTGAGCAAGGATCTCATTCTGTAGCCTAATTTTGTCAGCACTATGACAGTATTCAAGAGAAGATTGCAAATTTTCAATTTTTTGTTCAATAATCTTGGCCCAGTTCAAATGTTTATTAAGTTCTTGATACAGTTGATGGCTATTTTGCATTACATTTGATGCTATCCAACTAAAGCCACTCTGCTGGTGAGTTTTTGCTCCACGCTTTATTGCATGAGCCCGGCGGGTACGTTTTTGCTGCTCTAACGACTTAACATTAATATTGGTTGTGGAGAGCGCACGGCGAACGGCGCTGAACCTGTCCTGTATTTTTTCACAGCTCGATACAATGGTATAAGGCGAGCGTTTTGCATTGATAAGTTGTTGTAGCTGGGCAACACTTTTTGACAGTTGATCGATACAAGGCTTAAGTTGAGCGCCTTCTTGGATAAATAACTGATTATTAAATCGTTCAACGTCTTGCATCATTTTGCGTTGTCCAGCAGGCAAATTAGCATCGTGTTGCAACACCTCTTGCTCTAACTGTTTCAGCTGGTATTTGAGTCTATTGATGAGTTCATTGGTGGTCATGCCCACGCACTCCAGGCTAACTGCGCGGCGATTAATAGGATCATGGTGATGAAAATAGGTCGAATGAAAGGCAGGCCAAACTTGATGGCTGAATGTGCGCCAATGTATGAGCCAATCATCATGCAAATTCCCATCGCGAGGCCAACAGCCAAATGTACCTGACCCATAAGCAGAAATATAATGAGTGAGGTTAAATTACTGGTGAAGGTCATGGCGCGAGCAAGTCCTAAGCTATAGAGCAAAGGAAGCTTATGCATACCTGTACTGGTCACAGTCCAAAAAGCACCGATGCCTGGCCCGGCAAAACCATCGTAAAACCCCAGCGGTAAGCCTTGCAACCATTGCTTTATTTTGCGTTTAGGCTTAACTGGGATCTCACAGTTTTTACAACCCATGGCATTTGGCTGGAACAGAGTATAAATCGCGATTGCAATAATAATCAGCGGTAACCACTTTTCAAGCCATTGATTATCGACTATTGAAACGATAAACGTGCCGATAACTGCGCCGATGAAAGTGGCAATAAAGGTGTGATACCACAAGTTGGGAGAAAATAACCTTTGCTTATAATAAGTGAACGCAGCCATTGAGGACCCAAAGCAGGCTGCTAACTTATTGGTAGCGAGTGCCATATGAGGAGGCATTCCCATGGCTAATAGTGCTGGGATAGACAGCAGGCCACCGCCGCCAGCAACGGCATCGATAAAGCCTGCAATTAGCCCTATTAATGCCAGCAAGGCCCAGCTACTTGGCTCTAGTAATAAATCCAATCGTTTTCCTATTCAATAACGCGTCTAAAAGGCGGAAGGGCATCTAATAATGATTTTCCATAGCGCTTAGTGACTAAGCGTCGATCTAAGATGGTAATCCGACCATAATCCTGTTCTTTGCGAAGTAATCTACCACAACTCTGTACTAATTTGCGCGAGGCGTCGGGGATTGTCAGTTGCAAAAAGGGGTTTCCACCCTTAATTTTAATATATTCCGAATGAGCTTGCTCAACGGGTGAGGTTGGCACAGCAAAAGGTAGCTTAGTGATGATGAGGTTGGTTAAATAATCACCAGGCAAGTCGAGGCCTTCTGAAAAACTGCCAGTACCAAAAATAATACTCGGTTTGCCATCATCACAAAGCTGTTTATGCTGCTTTAGGATCTCTTGTCTTGGCAACACACCTTGGACGAGTAGCCCTGTTTTTATTTTATTTTCAACTAGGTCTACGACTTTTTCCATCTGCCAATAAGAGGCAAATAGCACCAAACTGGCCATTTCATCTTCAACCAGTGCGATGATCTGTTTTGCTAATTCATCGGTATAGTTGTCATGGGTGGGCTCGGTATCCATTTTCGGTAAAAACAACGTGGCATTTTGCTCAAAATCAAAGGGTGAGTCGAGTGCAAGATAGCGACTACCATCGTTAATGGATAGACCCACTTGATGGGTAAAGTGGTTAAAGTTATTGAGTGCTCTCAGTGTGGCGCTACAAAGCACCACGCCCGCTGCTTTATCCCAGAGTAAGTTCTCAAGCATAAAGCCGACTTCAATGGGTGATGCACTGAATAAAAAATCTGCCTGTTTACCGGTGAGTTGTTCAATCCAGCGTGCCATTGGCGCACCTTTAGGACTATCTTGCTTGGCCATCATTTTCCACAGCTTTTGCAAGTTTTCAATGCGTTGCAGCATAAAACCTGTTTCTGACAGCAGTGCTTCAGATTGATGTCTAGGAATATCACCCTCTTTTATGGCTTCATTGAGCAAGGCTAACATCTTGTTGAACTGTTTCAACGCCACATTTGACGCTGTAGCCAGGTTTTCCGCCAAAATAAGCAGCGCGGGTGGCAGTTTACCGTGTTTGAAACGAAAGCGGTTTTCTGGATTATCAAACTGCTCCGCTTGAGCATCACAAAAGTGAGCGACTTGGTTGAGTAATCCACTAATGTCGCCGATATGGTCGAGCATTGCCTGTGCCGGCGCGATGATATAATTGCTCTTAATCTGGTTTTGCAGTTTTGAGGTGGTTTTGGTGAGCTTTTCTAGCCAATCGTTTGCGCCACGGAGGGTGGATTGCGCGCTACTAAAGTCGCGTGCAACAATCGGCAAGTGATGTGCTTCATCGATGACATAATAAAGATCTGCCGGATCAGGCAAAATGACACCGCCGCCTAACTCTAAGTCGGCGAAGAGTAAACTATGGTTGGCAATTAGCACATCCCATGTATCGAGGTCTTCTCGAGCTTTATGAAATGGGCAATTTCGATGACTGGCCATCTGTTTATGGCAGCTATGTTTATCACAGGCAATCTGTTGCCATAGATGATCCGGTAGTGGTTGGGTTAATGTGTCGCGCTCACCATTCCAGCGAGACTCTTTATAGTCCTTTAATAGTCTCGCTAACATATCAACCTGACTTTGATCTGGCTTTGATTGCCACATCGCCATTTGGTTACTGTTGTCGGGGCCAACAAGCATCTCTAACTTAGTTAGACAGACATAGCGTTGTCGTCCTTTAACTAAGCCAAAGGTAAAGTCTAGGCCTGCATGCTCTAGGAAAAAAGGCAGATCTTTATGCAGTAACTGTTCCTGCAGTGCCACGGTTGCTGTTGCGATACAGACCTTTTTTTTATTCGCTAATGCTAAAGGAATGGTGCCCAAAATATAGGCCAGTGATTTACCAATACCGGTGCCCGCTTCTACCACAATGATGGGGCGTTGCTTGTCATATTCACCCGCAAGGGTTTTGGAGATCTCCGCAACAATATAATTTTGCTCCCGACGAGAGCGAAAATTGGGCAGAGCCGAAGCAATACTCTTATAGATAGTACGGATCTGAGTTTTAACGTCTGCGGATAACATGAATGCACTGGTCCAGTAAATAATGCTGTACATAATAACAGTGATTACTTAGCCTAAGAAGTGTTAAGTGATTATTCGTGAATTTATTTGAGTAGATGGCCATGAACCCAGTAACCAATGCGGTACAGACAATAAAGGGACGAGTGCTTAGCCGCCATACAACACATAGGCAAGATGGATTGAGCCTACAGTACTTTATTGCCACACCCTCTGGGCCGGTAACCGTTGAAATCCCGCAGCAAGAGCATGTGTGTTTTATTCGTACGATTGATGAAAATATTATCAATCAATATCAAGAGTTGAAGAATATTCGCCGCCAGCGACTAGCACTTAAAACTTTTCAACATGAAGATGTTACAGCCTTGTATAGCCGCGATCTTAGGCAGCAGCGCAACCTAATACGGATTGCGAAAGATCACGCTATCGAACTGTTTGAAAGTGATATCAAAGCGGAACATCGTTTTTTAATTGAACGATTCATCGCCCTCGATGCCGAGTTTAGTGGCTATTTTGAACCTACTGCAAAGGGAGTCCAGCGGCGTTTTATCGCCGACAAGGCCCGACGAGCTGAGGTTACACAGCCGCTTAAAGCCATCTCGCTTGATTTTGAATGCAGTTTTAGTGGTGAACTCTACTCTGTGGGGCTATACGGGAAAACCGATACTGGCGTCATTTTTGAGAAAGTGATCATGGTGGGGGAGCCACAATCAGTTGCTGTTGATTACATTCAGTGGGTTGAGAATGAAGTGGCATTAATCCATGAGCTGATTGCATGGTTTATAGATTACGATCCCGACATCATTATTGGTTGGGCCGTGGTGACATTTGATTTGGCTCTATTATATCGTCGCGCCAAACATCATGGTATCGCGCTCACTATTGGACGCAATAATCAAAACTTGGGCTGGAAAGTCGAAAACAAATATCGGCCTGAGACCCTGCTATTACATGGAAGAGTCGTACTGGATGGTATTGATTGGTTGAAAGCGGCATTTTATCGGTTTGATCGTTACTCACTGGAATTTGTTTCAAGAGCTTTGCTGGATGAAGGTAAGGCTATTGATAATGTGAGTAACAGAATGGATGAAATTAATGGGCTGTTTGCTAACGACAAGCCGGCATTAGCACACTATAACCTGACCGATAGTCGACTGGTTTGGGACATTTTTGACAAAACACAGTTGTTTGAGTTTGCCATAGAGCGTGCAAAGTTGACCGGTCTAGAACTTGGACGCGTGGGAGCATCGGTTGCTGCATTTATGAATTTGTATCTGCCGCATCTGCACCGAAGTGGCTATATTGCGCCTAGTGCACCCGCCAGTGATGGTATTGAGAGTCCCGGCGGTTATGTAATGGATTCAGTTCCTGGGCTATACCGACATATTCTAGTGTTAGATTTTAAAAGTCTTTACCCCTCAATAATAAGAACGTTTCTAATTGATCCTAAGGGGTTAGTTGAAGCATCACACCAACAAGAGTCAGATACGGTAGAGGGCTATTTAGGGGCTAGATTTAGTCGCCAGACGCCCATTTTACCGCAATTAATTAAGCATCTTTCTGAACAAAGAGAGTTGGCTAAAACCAATCATAATGCACCGCTATCTCAAGCGATTAAAATTATTATGAACTCCCTCTATGGTGTGCTGGGTTCTCGTGGCTGCGTTTTTCATGATGCTAAGCTTGCGAGCTCAATAACCATGCGTGGCCATGAAATAATGAAGCAAACTCGCAGTTGGATAGAGGAGGCGGGCTTCGACGTCATTTATGGCGACACTGATTCAACCTTTGTCTGGTTAGGTAATGACTTTGATGAAAATAAAGTACAGGCAACCGCTAAAGAACTCGCTGTAAAAATCAACCAACTTTGGCGACAAAAATTAACCGATGACTTTGGTATTGATAGCTTTTTAGAACTCGAGTTTGAGACCCATTTTGAGCAGTTTTTTATGCCAACACTCAGAGGTTCGGCAGAAGGCTCAAAAAAACGTTATGTCGGTACTACAAAAGACGAACTTGGTAAAACACAATTGCTGTTCAAAGGAATGGAGCAAGTCCGCAGTGATTGGTCACCGCTCGCCAGAAGAGTGCAGTATGAACTTTATGAAAGGTTATTTAGTCAGCAAGATGTTGAAGCATACTTAAAGCTCACTATCGAGCAGCTAAACAGCGGGGCCCTAGCGGAGGAACTGGTCTTCGTTAAAAATTTACGCCGCAACCTTGAAGACTATACCGCAAAGTCATCTCCTCATTTAAAAGCGGCAAGAATACTATTTGAAGCCACTGGAGATGAAAGCGTCACCAGAAAAGGGGCCAGAATTGAGTATGTAATGACGACATCAGGTGCTGAGCCGCTGTCCCATCAAAAATCCCCCATTGATCTTGATTACTACATTGAGCGCCAATTAGGGCCGATTTCTGAGCCAATACTTTCAATAATGAATAAAAGTTTCAGTAAAGTTACATCAAATCAGATGACGTTAATTTAAACGGTAGCCTATTAACTTACTGCTGATCTTATGTTAACAAATGGTTTAATCCTTTGGTTGATGTCGGTTTGCTAGTTAATTCGGTGCAAAATATGGCTGTTTTTGTGATGTTCGTCTTTGAGTGATTGCTAATCTTTTGCTAACCTCGTCTGCAAATAGGATAGAAAGAAAACAACGGAATGGAAATATATTGAATGAAGCAGACTGAACATAATTAAAGGTTAGGCATTACATGAAAAAGACTTTAGTAGCATCGGCTTTGGCCGCAGTGATTTTTGTACCAACAGCATCAGCAATCGAAGTATATAAAGATGATAAAAACGCAGTAGAAATCGGTGGTTGGATTGATGCACGAGTGATTAACACTCAAGGTGCTACAGAAGTTGAAAACGGTTCTTCACGTATTAATTTTGGTTTCACCCGTAATATGGGTGATGGCTGGAAGACGTTCGCGAAAATCGAGTGGGGCGTAAACCTAGTTGGTAATAGCTCAATTACAAACTCTAGCAATAATGGTGGTAATGAATTTACCTCAGAGAGTAACGATTTCCTAAGCACGCGTTTAGGCTATGTTGGTTTAGCTCATGATACCTACGGTTCATTAACCATTGGTAAGCAATGGGGTGCATGGTATGACGTGGTTTATAATACTAACCTAGTGAACACTTGGGATGGTAATACTTCAGGTACTTATACCTTAAACAAAGCCGATGGTGCTATTAACGGCACTGGCCGTGGTGACAAAACTGTTCAATATCGTAACGCATTCGGTGACTTTAGCTTTGCTGTTCAAGCTCAGTTAAAGCAAGATAGCTTTGATTTATACGAAGGCGATAACTTCCCAGGGTTTAGTGACGGTACAGCCGTTCCAACTCAAAATAAGATCGCGACAGTCGAATACAATAATACTTATGGTGCATCTGCTACTTATAACGTAACAGAAGACCTAATCATTACCGCGGGTGCTAACGTTGGCGAGTTTGACGCGACTTACTTAACAGGTAAAAACGTTAGCGAAACCGATCTTATTTTTGGTGCCGGTGCGACTTGGGGCGAATTTAATGGCAAAGGCTTTTATGGTGCTGTGAACGTCAACAAGCAAGAGTTCCATGATACAGATAACTTAAACCGTTATATTCCTGAAGCTTGGGGTATGGAATCTCTGTTCGCTTACAAGTTTGATAATGGTCTACGTCCACTTGTTGGTTACAACATTTTAGACGCTGGCGACGAATACGGCGATGCCTACAATGGCGATGTCTTTAAGCGTCAGTTCTTACTTGTTGGCCTACACTATGTCTGGGATGACAACACTATGTTGTACCTTGAAGGGCGTAAAGACTTCAGTGATTTCACCAGCTCTGATAAAGCTCAGCAAGCTGCGATGGAGTTCTCGGAAGACGACGGGATCTCAATCGGTATTAGATATTACATGTAATCTCTAATCGGTCATTACCTTAGCGAGCCTAGGGTAATGATGATCTAAAAAGCCAGTAGCTTACCGTTACTGGCTTTTTTTTTAGTCGTTATGATCGAACATAAAGACGTTCTAGGTTCTTGATATTTGGTCAACGATGTTCTCAAACCCTGAATATGTTTTAGATATGCATCGCAATCTAAGCACCACAGTTCCTGTTCTATAGGGTTAAGTTCTGGGTAACAGGGCGGAAACTTAAGTTGGAATAAGTGTACTTTTTTAAGGGGCCAACGACCGTAAGAGCGTGTCGTCAGGCATCTGTTTCTGATGGTTGCTCTGGATATTTGGAACTACAAGTTATTCACCCCATTTTTGCGCGTGCATTAAATGACATGCAACCTATTATACTCACTAATTACGCCGCCACGA
Source organism: Shewanella abyssi (assembly GCF_023284025.1). Classification (GTDB taxonomy): domain Bacteria; phylum Pseudomonadota; class Gammaproteobacteria; order Enterobacterales; family Shewanellaceae; genus Shewanella; species Shewanella abyssi. The sequence goes on from NZ_JAKIKR010000012.1 coordinate 46,500, forward strand.
TTTGTCTTAACTGGATAACTGCTATTAAAGTGTTATTCAATCCCCATTAAGTAGTTACTCATTCAGCGGGAATTAAAATCACTTTAGGCAAGCAAGTGGCTTGTAGCTAATCGTTATTCTCGGCTCTGGCATCCTCGGTAATTGCTCCATGTATGACTCTACCTCCTGAATCCATTCAATCGTATATCGAAAACCACATGGGCAGCATAAAGTGATTTTCCTATACCTTAAACATCAGCCGCACTTAGTGAGCTTCTCAGACTTTCACTGCCGCGTTGCATTGCCTTAAAAGGGAATAACCATTTCTTCCACAATGCGCCTGGAATTGAAAGCCCTGAGATTGATAAATGTGACGCAAATGTAACTTAACGGGTGGTTTATTTGTTACGTGTTTTGTTTGAAAACTGTTTATACAGTATATTTTTATTAATATTTTAAATAAGCATGGTCAGAAGAGAGTTGTTTTGTTATTTATTATATAATTACAATTAGTTACATTGAAATGCCCTGTTGGTTAGGCCTAACCTTATCCGTACACTTTACTTTACGAATAAAGTTTAATTAGCTGAAGTTTTTAGATTAATTAGTCATTTGTAGTCATTTACATTAGGGGGAATAGCATAATTTATGCGTGCAATAGTCTTTCGTTTAAAGCTTTATCATGAGGGTAGTTCATGTTTTCCTTACTAGATGTGTACTTATGTATATTGTATGATTTTAATTAATAGTTAGCCTTACCAATATGTTAATCAGTATGCCAATTATCACATGGCTGAAATGACCTGGTTTCATTGCGCTTACTCTTCACTTTTCTAACTCGTTTCCCCCCATTTTATTTAATCAATATCGTTTAGTTCTCTACATTATCAACCTGATGCCTCTACATGGTGTTTACACTTTATCAGCAGGTCGAGCTCGGCCTGTTACATGTGTTGTAAAAATATTTCCTCTGTGTTTTTATTTGTGTGCAAGTGATGAGGGCTGCATTGTTTTTTGTTAAAGAAGTAGCTTGCTTGTGTAAAGCAATAAAATAAAAGTCCAGGGAGATTTACAATGTATAAGAATAAATTATTAGCCAAGTCAGTGCGTATAGCATTATTTGGTGGCGCTATGTCAGCCGCTTTTACTGCTCCGGCAGTATTTGCAGCTGAAGAAGTAGAAAGAATACTGTAACCGGTTCAGCGATTAAACGGACGGATTTAGAAGGTGCGTTACCTATTACTGTTATTTGAGAGAGGATATTGACAGATCAGGTGTTACAAACACCGCAGATTTATTACAACAACTTCCATCTATGCAGGGGTTCACAACATCTTCTGATTCAGTAGGCGGAGGTGGTGGTATTCAAACTGCTTCTATCCATGATCTAGGTGAAGCGTATACTTTAGTTTTGTTAAATGGCCGACGATTAGCTCCAGCAGATTCTGGTAGTACTATTGATGTTAGCTCTATCCCAATTTCTGCCATTGAACGTGTGGAAGTGTTGACTGATGGAGCCTCTGCTTTATATGGTTCAGATGCTATTGCTGGTGTCGTTAACTTCATTATGAAGGAGAACTTTCAAGGCTTTAATATCAGCGCTAGATATGACAAGCCTCAAGAAACGGGCGGTTCTGGATACGACTTAGGCTTTACTGCTGGTTTCGGTGATATAGAAAGTGATGGTTTTAATGTGATGCTTTCATATAGCCATAACGAAAAAGAGCAGTTGAAAGCAGTTGATAGAGATTTTGCTAGTTCGGGAATTATCTCATTTAACGATAACGGAAGAGACCTTTATTTTTTCAACGGTTCCCCTAACGCAATTCCAGCTAATGCTAGGGTGAGATATGATACCGGTGTTATAGATCCTGAAACCGGTGAAAGCATCGTCAACGGACGAACTTTTAATCCGTATGCTGCTGAAAAGTAACCGTCCGGCCAAGTACATCTTCAGCTTACCGCTTTGAAGCTCTATCTTAACAACTGACTATTACATCAGGAGTTAATATGGCTAAACGTTCTCATGCGGATTGGACGAACTTGATCCAGCAACAGCCTGGCAGCGGCTTAACGATTACAGATTATTGTCGTCAACATAAGCTAAGCACTAGTACCTTTTATGCCCGCAAAACCAATATTACTACCACTCCCCAAAAAAAAGGGACTCCGTTTGTTAAGGCTGTAGTGCCAGCAACCACACCGGTTATCACCCAAGCCGTAACGTCGCAACAGACTATCTGTTTACAGCATCAAACTGGGCTATGGACTTTCCCAAGCTCTTTACCTCCAAGCTATCTGCTTGAATTTATCAAAGGCCTGCAAGCATGTTGATGTTTCAACAGCCTCTTACCCTGGCACGTTAAACTCGGCAAGGCGTAGTTCGTCGGACGCTCACGCTGAAAATGACACATGTGCGGTAAATACATCAGCTATAAATGCAGAATGCTTTTTTGATTACACAACTACAATTGAGATTGTTCCTGAATCCACACGCGACAGTGTTTTCTTGAGTGGTGACCTTGAACTCACTGATGATCTGCGTTTATTTGCGGATGCTTCAGTATCAAATTTTAAAATGACAACTCGTATAGCTCCTTATCCAACGGGCTATTTTAATTTACCAAGTGCTGGTTCTCCTCTAGTTGAACAGTACGTAGTACCTTACCTTACAGATGCAGAACGTGCTGCGTATGATTCTGGTGATTTATCTGTGCAGGCTCGCTAAAGAGCTCTGCCTGCAGGCAATCGTACGACAGAGTGGGATACACTTTCAACTCAGTTAGTTGCTTCTAGTACAAACAAGTCAGAACCAACCTATGGCAAGCTGATCACTAAAGATATTTATATTGAAACATTATTGCCTCTTTTAGATACGTTAGAATTAGATTTAGCAGCACGATATGGTGATCATTCAATTACTGGTGGTGACGTTACTTGGGATGCTGGTATTAAATATTCGCCATTTGATACATTTAGCTTGAGGGCATCTGCTGCGACAGCAATTAGAACACCTAATATTTCTGATTTATATGGCGGTAGAGGTGAAACTTTTGCTGCTGTAGCGGATCCGTGTAGTGGTGTTAGCGCAACGACCACAGGTAATGTTGCTGATAACTGCCGAATAATTTCTTCTATCAATGACCGAATTGTTAAAGATGGTAATTTTGAGCTAACTCAGGCGGAGAAGCAGGGGACTGGCGGAACGACAGGTGGTAGTGCAAATGTTAAAGCTGAAACCGCTGAAACATATAGTGTTGGTGCAATCTGGCAAGTAATCGATGATCTATCAATTACTGTCGATTATTACAATGTTGCTATTGATGATGCGATTACTAGCACTAGTCGTTCAACTGTAATGAGACGTTGTTTCGAAGTTTCAGCTACAGATTTTGATCCAACTTGTGCTGGCGCTTCTGTTCGTAACGAAGATGGTGCCCTGACATCAGTAGATTCTGGAACTGGAAACGAGAACCAGATTGATACTTCAGGTATTGATACTGATATTACCTATAGCATGGACCTCGGTCCTGGTACTTTTAGAACTCAACTCGTTTGGACCTACACGATTGAATATGTAATTGCAGGTATCGAGAGCGGAGAAACCGTTGACTATGTAGGCGAAGTTTTGACACCTGAACATCGCGCTAACCTTAACCTTTCATATGGAATCGACGACTTTAATTTCGCATGGCGTATGCGCTATTGGGATGAAGCTGTTGATTCAATCAACGGTGAAAACTTTAACTTTTACTCTGGCGAACCGTTGACTGTTGGTAATGAAATCGATGCTGTTGTTTACCATGACATTAATGCTCGTTATAACTTTAGTAACGGTATTGAAGCGTTCGTAGGTGTTAAAAACTTATTTGATAAGCAGCCACCATTACTACCGCAGGGTACAGTAAACGGAGGTACAGGCATTAATACAGCTTCAGAAGCCTATGATGTAACTGGTCGTTACTTTTATGCTGGTGTTAACTTCAAGTTCTAACCATTAGAATAAGTAGTTCTTTCATACAATTTAATTAAGAAAAGCTAGCATCCCAAGATGCTAGCTTTTTTGTTTGCCCTGCAAAGCAGGCAACCCCAAAGGCTTGAAAGAAAGCAGTATCACCCTGACTAAAGGGAAAATGATCCGAATGGCACCAACAGTAGGCTCCTTAAGAGAGGGCGTGACGGGCTAACGATGGGGTCTGAAGGAAGCCATAGAAAATAAGGTGTAGCACATCGTAGTGATGATAGTTTATCTCGATTAATGCTAAATATGTACAGCTCTAGTGCTTTCGTAAGCCGCTTAAACGCTGTGGGGGCAAGTAATCATTAGGCAGGTTTGAGTGTATATTGCAGCCTTTAAGCATACCGCGACTTTTATTAGTCGCTTTTCATTGGCAGCAGTTTTGTGCTGAATTTAAACTCACTAATGAACATAATTCCTATGCAATGCTGAGGTGGATCTCTGTTGATATTGACTTGGCTTGTCACCCATAGGACTGAGGGGGCTTGATGTTACTATTGGATATGAATGAGCTTTTTAACGTCGGTTCCTGCCTAAAGAAAAAGAATTTTGTTTACTTTTATTTTGAGTTCAGCCTATTGAAAATAAGGGGCAGTGTACTGATAAATATGGAGTTTATTCAAAAACGGTCTCATGATACTAAAAGCGTTAGTTCATTATGTTATAGGGTAGTTGATTGTTTTTAGCCCCCTTTGAGCAGGGAACGGTAGTAAGGCTGTTAATTTTCGCACCTTACAATGTTAACGATTTGTTAACTTCGCGTCGTTTGGGTCTGCTTATTTATTGACTTTATTTACAGTGAGTTATGATGGTTTTAGTCTCCCTCTTTTCATTTTATCATCAATTTATATTACATGAAGTTCTAAAAAACAGCGCTCTTGATTCTTTTCTAGTCTTTAAGCTCGTTTTTCACAAGTTTTAGCCGATTCCAAATGTTGACACAGGTCAACATTTTGTGAAATGATGCCAGCGGGTCTACACCCTCGAAGGTGTAGAAAAGGGAAGATAATAATTAACAATCACAATAGAAAGACGAGCTTAGGCACTGGGAACTAAAGCAGAATAAGCGTACGCACCCTGTTGTCGATAAGTTAAAGCTTTTTTAATCACTTCAAATTGGTTGGGAACTATGTCCAAGGTAAGCAATAAAACAAAAATCGCTACAGCGCTCATTGGCGCACTAGCCCTAGCAGGCAGTAACTTAGTGATTGCCGATCCTCTTTCTGATGTTCAGAAAGCTGACAGCAAAATTCACGCTGACGCGGCAACGTCTCAGAAGAAAGTTGATAAGTATTTTGACCAAGCTCAGGACATGTTGTTCGAGTATGGTTCAGTTGCTGATGAGCGTGAGTCACTAAAATCTTATAACGATTACGTAGCGGGCTTGGTTGCAGACCAAGAAGCTACCATGAAATCTATTCAAGGTGACATCAACGGTGTTGATGCATTACGTCAAGGCGTTGTGCCTTTGATGTTCAAAATGGTTGAGACCTTAGAGCAGTTTGTCGCTCTTGATCTTCCGTTTAACATGGAAACACGTGTTGCACGTGTCGAAAACCTTAAAACAATACTTAACAGTGCAGAAATAACGCTGGCTGAGAAGTATCGTCTAATTCTTGATGCATATTCAATTGAACGTGAATATGGCACTACACTTGCTGTTAAAACTGGCCAGCTACAACTAGATGGTAAAGACGTTTTAGTCGACTTCTTTAACTTCGGCCGCGTATCTTTATACGCCATGAGCTTGGATCAGAAGTCTGCTTGGATGTATAACGGCGACACTAAAGGTTGGGATCGATTAGAAGATAGTAATCTTCGCGAACTGACCAAAGGTATCCGAATTGCACGTAAACAGGGTGCTCCGGATCTATTCTCGTTACCAATTCCTGCTGCGGAGGCTGCACAATAATGAAAAAGTTTATAACTACAGCCATCGTTGCTGCGAGCCTGGTATTCACCGCGGGCTATGCAAACGCTGCAGATGCACCAAAGACAATCGATCAACTGCTTAACCAAGTAAAAGTTGACCGTGCGAATGCATCAAAGACAAATGTAAAGCGTGAGCAAGAGTTTAAAAATGAGCGTGGCGATAAAGCTGCATTGTTAAAGCGTGAGAAAAATGCATTAGCAACAGAGCGCCAACGTGGTAAAGATTTAAACCAAGCGTTTTTGGATAACGAACGTAAAATCGGTCAGTTAGAAGAAGACTTAAAAACAGCTCAAGGTGACTTGGGTGAGATGTTTGGTGTTGTTAAAGGTGATGCGGGTGACTTTGCGGGTAAGCTAGCAGGTTCAAACATTTCTGCACAATACCCTGGTCGTGATGTGTTTATCGCTGAGCTTGGCGCACGTAAGCAGTTACCAAAAATCGACGAGTTAGAGCGTTTCTGGGAAGAGCAGCTGTTTGAAATGGCTGAATCTGGAAAGGTCGTTAATTTTGAAGGTTCTGTCACTGCAATCGACGGTAGCGTTCACAACACTACGATTACTCGTATTGGTGCATATAACCTTCTAGCCGATGGCAAATATGTTGTATTTAACGCTGACTTGAGTCTAATTCAGGAGCTTTCACAGCAACCTGGTGGTTATCAAGTTAAATCAGCCGCAAATTTTCAAGATACCACTTCAGGTACTCCAAGTGTTTATATTGACCCTGTTCGAGGCGTATTGCTAAATATCTTTACCCAAAAAGCAACGATTGAAGAACGTATTGAAGCGGGTGGAACGATTGGTTATATCATTATCGTGTTACTTATTCTCGGTGCTCTTATCTCTATCGAGCGTCTAATTACGCTAGGTGTAGTGGGTGCTAAAGTTAAGGCTCAACGTAAGAATGTTGAAAACCCAGGTAACAACGCATTAGGTCGTGTACTTAAAGCTTACCAGGACAACAAAGACGTTGATGTTGAAACGCTAGAGCTGAAACTTGATGAAGCCATTCTGAAAGAAACACCAGCACTTGAGACTCGTATTTCTATCATCAAGGTTTTAGCGGCTATCGCACCTATGATGGGTCTACTCGGTACCGTAACCGGTATGATTGCAACCTTCCAAAGCATTCAGTTGTTTGGTACGGGTGATCCTAAGCTTATGGCTGGTGGTATCTCTATGGCACTGATGACGACGGTTCAAGGTCTAGTCGCTGCACTACCGCTAATGCTGATGCATGCAATTGTTATCGCACGCAGTAAATCAATTGTGCAGGTTCTTGAAGAGCAGAGCGCTGGTATTGTTGCTTCACACGCTGAGAAGAGGAAAGCCTAATGTTATTCCTGATGGATATCTGGGATTCCGTCAGGGGCTTCATGGCCTCCGGAGGCGACGTCCTCTGGCTGGTTGCGGCTGTATTGTTTGTCATGTGGGTATTGATGCTTGAACGTTACTGGTATCTTAATTGGATATCACCAAAGCAACATCAAGCAATTATTACCGCATGGGAAGCTCGAGAGGATTCAACCTCTTGGTACGCACACCGCATCCGTGAAGCTTGGGTATCCCAAGCGAAGCAAGATTTAACCGCTCGTATGCTGTTAATCAAAACCTTAGTTGCGATCTGTCCTATGATAGGTCTACTAGGTACCGTAACCGGTATGATTTCAGTATTCGATGTGATGGCAGTTCATGGGACGAGTAATGCTCGTATGATGGCAGCTGGTATTTCAATGGCAACCATGCCGACAATGGCAGGAATGGTTGCAGCATTATCGGGAGTATTTTTTAGTACTCGCCTTGATGCAAAAATGAAAATCAGTTTAGCGAAGCTAAAAGACAGCATGCCGCACCACTAGAGAGAGATTGAACATGGCACGTAGAAAGCATTCAAGCGTAGACGAAGAAGCAGAGATTGATATGACACCGATGCTCGACATCGTGTTTATCATGCTGATCTTCTTTATTGTAACAACCTCGTTTGTAAAGCCATCAGGCCTTGACTATAACAAGCCTGAAGCTTCACAAGCGACTAAGAAGCCTTCTGCTAACATCTTTATTGGTGTGAGCAAGACAGGTGTCATCATGATGGAAAACCGTCAAGTTGATATCGAACGTGTAACTGCAAACGTTGAACGTATGCTTGCAGAAGCACCAGAGGCTGCAGTATTAATTCAAGCAGACCAAGACGCTAAACACGGTTTAGTGGTTAAGGTTCTTGATAACGTTAAAGCTGCGGGTATCGATAAGATATCTGTATCGGCGGGGAACGATTAATATGCTGAGAGGAATAGTATCATTCATAATTGGTGGTGCTGTGACTTTTGCTTTGTTTGTCTTCATGGCATTTTTGGTAGGTGGCGGTCCAACCCGCCACGATGCTTCGACAGAATCACCTGTCATTGAAATAACCATGAACAAAGATGATGCAACAGCGCAGAAAAAGCCAAGGGTTAAGCCTAAACCGCCTACCCCGCCAGAGCAGCCGCCAAAACCGGATATTACGCCACCTGACAGTTCATCTGACATCGATACAAATATGTCATTTAACATGGGTGGAGTGAATGCCGGTGGAGCTAACACTGGATTTAAACTGGGTAACATGATGACACGCGATGGTGATGCTACGCCAATCGTGAGAATCGAACCTCAGTATCCAATAGCGGCAGCGCGAGATGGCAAAGAGGGCTGGGTACAGTTAAGCTTTTCTATTAATGCACTTGGTGGGGTTGAAGATGTAAAAGTCATCAAGGCCAAACCTAAGCGGATCTTCAATAAAGAAGCGCGTAGAGCACTGGAAAAGTGGAAATACAAGCCTAGAATTATTGACGGTAAGGCACAGAAAGTTACCGATCAAAAGGTTCAATTAGATTTCAGCTTAGATAAAGGAGGAAAGTAGCTATGCGTAAAGTAAATACTATCGCTGCTGCCTTGATACTTTGTCTCGGGGGAAGTGTCGCAATCGTACCTAGCGTATCTGCGGCAGAGAAATGCCCGATTGAAAAGCGTAAATCTAAAGCCGTTGGTCAGAGCGCAGCGAAGAAAGTACAGAAATCTTTTAAAGCTTATACAGAAGGTAATGTCGATGAAGCAATAACGATATTATTGGAAGCAAACGCTAAAAGTGATTTCGATAAAGCTTATATCGCACGTATGCTGGGTAACTTCTATGCCGAGAAAGGGCAGATGCAAACCGCGGTTAAGTACTTAAAAACAGCGGTAGAAGCAAACGTCCTTGGCGGTGTTGATCATGCTGGTACTCAAAAGCTTTATGCTGATCTCTTGATTCAAGAGAAGAAGTTTAAAGAATCAATTCCGGCTTATTACAGCTGGATGGAGTTTACCTGTAAGGAAGAAGCAAACGTATACCGTCGTATCGCGATTGCGTACTCTGAGCTGAAGCAGTGGGATAAAGTGCTTGAAGTTGCTGATAAAGGTTTAGCTATTTCTGAGAAGCCTGATAAAGGCTTGTACCAGATGAAGCTGACTGCTTATTTCAATAAAAAGGACTATAAGCAAGCTGTTAAAGTGCTTGAAACCATGGTGCCATTGTTTCAAGAAGACAAACGCCTTTGGGTGCAGTTAGCTCAGTTTTATTTGATGACTGAAGACTTCGATAAGTCGCTAGCCACTTATGATTTAGCTTATAAAAATGGATTTTTGGAATCTGCAAGTAACATTCAACGTTTAACGCAGTTACTCGCACAAAAAGGTTCGCCATATCGTGCGGCTCAAATCTATGCTAAGCATATTAAGTCTGGTTTGGTTAAAGAAGACGAGAAAACACTCAAAATGTTAGCTGGTTTTTATCATAACGCTAAGGAGCTGAAACAAGCTGCTGCGACTTATGGTAAGGCTGCTGCTATAGACAATAATGGTAAGCTTTACCTTCGCCAAGGGCGTATCCTGTCTTTGGATGGTAAAAGTAAGCCTGCTATTGCAGCGTTGAAGAAAGCACTCGATGCCGGAGTTAAGAGTCCTGGGGAAGTTCAGTTTGAACTGGCCTTGGCTTACCTTAATTTGAAGCAATACAAGAGCGCATACAAGTATGCGAAGCTTGCAGCTAAAGATAAGAAAACAGCTAGAGCTGCTAAGAGCTATGTGTCATATATTAAAGATAAAGCCCGCAATCACAATGTGACGCTTTAACTTTTTTGAGTGAAAAAAAGCCTCTTTTTAAGAGGCTTTTTTTATTTATAAGGTATTATTTTGTCGAGAATAACGCTTTAGTTAATCTTCATTAACCTAGATTTTATGGCTACTGTTGATTGCGGGAGTCTAATCTGCGGTGTTATAAGCTAACGAGCCTGTCATTAAACGCTTGGTTGTTGCGCATCCTTAAGCTTTGTTGCTCTACCGTTTCAAACAGTGTCTCTAGGTACACGTTCGAAGATGGATAGCAAATACATCCGGTCAGCTCATATGATATTTCTGCATGTGTTTCTTGCTGGTAAGTTTTGTTGAAATCTGCGATTCTGTTCTCCACTCTATCGATAACAATCTTAGTACCCGACGCATCCGTTTCAAAGATCCCCAAGGCAAAAGACTGATTATCCAGCCTCGCGAGCAAGTCGCTGGTTCGCATCAAGGCATCTTGGACTTGCTTCATGAATAATTCTAACAATTGAGGTTGAGAAATAGTTCCATGAATGTGCGGGCATAGATACAATAAGGCCAGACTTTGGTGATCACGTATATGGCGATGCCATTCACGATTGAATACTTCCATAAAATAGGTTTGGTTATACACACCTGTTTCTGGATCTCTAAAACCAGAATTACTAAAAGAGTAAATCATGAGTCACTCCTATAAGACTTAAGGTTAAGTATAGAAAAGATCGCTCACTTACATTGAATAAAAGGAAGATTAGAATGAAAAAGGCGATAGTCGCATTGTCTATTAGCATGGTACTCGGTATGGCGGGTTGTGGTGATAAAGTAAATACTCAATTAAAAGAAGCTGATACGGCAAAGAGTGCACCGTTAGGTCAGGAACAAACCGTAGAGCAAACTTATCTAGCGTTGGTCGATAATTATTTTAAAGACCAGCTGGCGCTTGAGCCTATCTACGCGACATTCGTTGGCGTTAATGACTACAACGATGAATTTGGTGATGGATTATCTGACGATTACTTGAAACAGCGTCATAATTTGAATAAGCGCTATTTGAGTGACGTTAAAAAGATCGACCGCAGCAAATTGTCAAAAGATTTAAAACTCAGTTATGACATGTTCACCTATGACCGTAATGTCGCCATGGCGGATGAAACTTTCCCTAACCACTTTATGCCGATGAATCAGTTTTACAGTACTATTATTAGCATGGTCCAGCTGGGAAGTGGTGAAAGTGCGCAACCTTTCAACACCGTAGAAGATTACCAAAACTGGGAGAAACGTCTGCAAGGTTTCATCGAGTGGATGAAATTTGCCCAGGTGCGTATGGATGAGGGCATTGAGAGTAAGGTCGTGCTCCCAAGAGTGTTAGTCGATCGAATTATTCCACAATTAACGGCTCAATTAGTCACCAAGCCAGAAGATAGCTTGTTCTATACCCCTATCAATTTATTGCCAGAGTCAATTTCTGCTGCAGATAAAGCAGTACTTACAACTGAATATAAACAACTGATTTCTGATCAGCTGCTACCTGAATTAACAGCATTACGCGATTACTTTCAAAATACTTACCTTAAATCTGCTCGTGCAAGCGACGGTTGGTGGGGCTTACCCAATGGTAAGGTGTGGTATCAGCATCTAGCGAATTCTCACACCACAACGACTATGCCTGTAGATGAGATCCACAAAATTGGATTGGTTGAGGTTGCACGTATACTGTCTGAAATGGATAAAGTACGTCAGCAAGTGGCTTTTAAAGGTGATTTAACGGCATTCTTTGCCTCGCTATCTTCAGAGCCTCAGTATTTCTTTGATAACCGTCAGGGGCTTATTGATGGTTACATGTTGCTAAAAGATAAAATCAACCTTGAGTTACCTAAGTATTTCAATGTCATGCCAAAGGCCGATTACATCGTCAAGCCCGTAGAAAGTTTTAGAGAGCAATCGGCCGCGGGTGCATCCTACGAATCTCCAGCTGTTGACGGTTCACGCCCAGGGGTATTTTATATCAATACTTACAACCTCAAGGCTCAACCAAAGTGGGGGACGACGACGTTATCATTGCATGAAGCGGCCCCAGGACATCACTTCCAGATCGCAATTAAGCAAGAGTTAACCGGCGTACCTGAATTCCAGCGTTTTGGCAACTACACGGCATTCGAAGAGGGTTGGGCGTTATACGCTGAGTATCTAGGCATCGAGATGGGACTATTCAACGACCCGTATCAGTATTTTGGAAAGTTGTCAGACGAGATGTTACGTGCAATGCGTTTGGTGGTTGATACTGGACTGCACGCAAAAGGCTGGACGCGAGAGCAAGCGATTCAGTATATGAAAGACAACTCACCCATGGCTGAGTCTGACATCGTTGCTGAAGTCGAACGTTATATGGCTATTCCTGGTCAGGCCTTATCTTATAAAGTCGGTCAGTTAAAGATCCTGTCTTTACGTGCTCAAGCGGAAAAAGCGTTAGGCGATAAGTTTGACTTAAAGGCATTCCACGACCAAATATTAACCTCTGGCTCACTCCCTATGGAAGTGATGGAACTGAAAGTTAATGACTGGATAGCATCGCAACAATAGAATCTGCCACAGATAACCCCGCTGGAATATCCGCTAATATTTGGGATATACTAGCGGGGTTTAATTTTGCCAAATGGGCAATCATTTTTAATTTATAGGAGTTACTCCATGGTACAAGCAACAGCAAGACATCTACTCGTAGATACAGAGCAGCAGTGTGAAGCGCTAAAACAACAGATCCTTGATGGTGCTGATTTTGCTGATGTCGCTAAAGCAAACTCGTCTTGCCCATCTTCTGCCCAAGGTGGTGATTTAGGTTCATTTGGACCTGGTATGATGGTTAAAGAGTTTGATGAAGTGGTTTTTAATGCACCTTTGAATGAAGTTCAAGGTCCTGTTAAAACTCAGTTTGGCTACCACTTGTTAGAAGTCACTAGCAGAGGCTAATTGCCTGGTGGCGATTTTAAGTAGGACATAACATGCTCGAACTGTATTCCGATAGATTAAGGTTAAGAACGCTCAGACCAAGTGATTGGGATAACTTTTTATATACTCATCTCAGCGAAGAGTTGAATAAATATGTTCGAAAACCCCAAGCCGAAATCGTAATACGAGAAAAGTTCGAGCGTGCACTTATCCCTAATGATCTTGCTGAAGATGATCGATTATTAGTGATAGTGGAAGAGGTTCACCAGCATGATTTCGTCGGTTTTATGAGTTTACATCATTCAGATGAATCTGTAGGTCGGTACGAAGTTGGCTATATGCTCCATGGTGATGCTCAGGGTCGAGGTTTTGCCAGTGAAGCATTAACAACGCTCATTGATTGGTTATGTATTGCGCATCATCCCCACAAACTCATCGCATTTTGTGCCGACGAAAATATCGCATCGTCAAGAGTGTTGGAAAAATGTGGTTTTATTCAGGAAGGTCTATTGAGGCAAAACTGGAAAGTGGGCGAAAACTGGTTGGACGAACGGCTTTATGGCCTACTCATGGCAGAAAGAGCTTAGTCACTCGATAAAGCGTACGCTCCCTTGATGATTTGAGTGTTATAATGGGGTCGTTTAGTAAATTAAAGGCGAATTAACGTGAGTTCAGATACTCCAACGCTGACATTAAAGTCAGGTGAAGAATATATCGAGTTATACAAAGTATTAAAAGTTCAAGGAATGATAAGCGGTGGCGGAGAGGCCAAGCACATTATTTCTGAAGGTAAAGTTACGGTTAACGGCGAAGTTGAGACCCGTAAACGTAAAAAAGTGATTGCGGGCGAAGTGGTCAGCTTTAATGACGAATCTGTGCAGATTATTGCTGCATCCGCAGAAAGCGAATAGAGGGTTAATATGCAGTTCCCAGATGATGATAACGGCAAGATGCTCCAAGCGATGGTTGATGCAGGTATCGATTTATCGGTTGCACTCGATGTCGACTTTTTCTTGGTCTTTGAAGATCAACGCGATGCGGAGTCAGCAGTTGAAGAGCTTGCTAAGTCAGATCTAGAAGGCGAGATTGAGCTGCTCTTAAATGATGACTCAGGTAAGTGGGAAATTATTGTATGCCTCAATATGGTTCCAGCTTATGAGACGATTGTTGAGCAAGAGCTAAACCTGCATGAGTTTGCTCAAGAGTTTGGCGGCGTCACTGACGGGTGGGGCGTAATGCAGCACCAAGAGGGTGACGACGAGTTTGCTGATGACGATCATGAATGCAGTGCAGACTGTAAGCACTAATCGATCTGCTGTGTATTTCGATTGATGCCACTGCGTGGCGGTTTCATGGCTAAGACATGAGATGAGAATTATTTGATATTAAGCCGCCATTTGAGTGGCTTTTTTTATGTCTGTAATTCATCATGGCGGCAAGTTGTTTACATGACGATAACTTGGTTAACATGGGGGCTATTTCCAATTAGATGAGCCGGATAGGTCAATTGCCACAGAAGGAGAAAAGAATGGCAAGAATGATAAGTTTTGGCACGCCAGTCAATGATGCCGAGCGCTGGGCATTTTCATTGCTCGCAGATGAATTACCTGAAGATTATATTTTACTAACCAATGTAGAGATCCCCACTAAATCGGGTCAAGCCATGGAAGTTGATGCACTCGTTATTGGTGAGTGGGGCGTTTATGTCGTTGACGTTAAGGGCTATATTGGCCGATTGGATGCAGGACTACATGCTTGGTCGCTTGATGGCCGTGAAGTTGATAATAGCTTAGCAAAGGCGAACTATGTCGCTCGTGTATTGGCGGGTAACGTCAAGCATAGGATCCCTGTCGGTGTCTATGCCCCCTGGTGCCAAGGTATGGTGTTTATTACTGGCCGTAAAGGTGAAGAGATTGAGCTTGAAAAACATCAAGGCTCTTTAAGTATCTACACGCCGAAACAGATTGTGGCGGCGCTAACCAAAGAGTGGGGACTCACTGCACCGAGAAAGCATCCAGTCACCAATGCCCAAAAAGAACTGGTACTGGAAACCATTGGGCAGGTGGCTATCGTTGAGCAGCGAAATAACAAGATCCAAGATTTCACCAAGCTCAAATGCCTGTTTATTCAAAGTGGATTAGAGGTCTGGCAAGCCGAATATAATCCAGGTGAGTGGACCGCTCCCTGGCTGTTAAAAGTATTAATCCCCACTCAGTTCGACGATAGTAGCCAATCTGAAGCCCATGAAACCCAACTTAGAACCGAGTTTCAACGCCTACAAGCATTATCTGGCTGCAGTGGTGTGCCATATTGCGCACCGTTAATACAAGATGGGGAGCAACTCGTGTTGCCTATCCGCATGCCGCGTGGCGTGCCGCTCAATGTGCTCGAGTCGGAGCAAATGACCACTTATCAGCTGTTAGAAATACTGCGCCGAAGTGTATCGGGCTTGCAGCAGATCCATCGTCGTGGCTATACGGTCAGTGGCTGGACCAGTAACTGTATTTTTGTCTCTGACATGGGCGATGTCGAATTTATTGATATCAAAGATACATTAAGCGTTAGCAATGATATCAAAGCCTATGCGCAAGGCTTCTTAGCAATCGCAGAACAAACTAAGCAACCTCGTGTTTTTCAATGGTATCGCGCCGCTATAGCGGGTGAAACCAATGATTTGGATGCACTGCGCTGCGACCTTTCTGCATTGATCGACCAAGGTGTTTGCGATACGGTGCCTGAAAGAATAGAGTTAACTAAAGGCGCTGTCATTGATCATCATTTTGAGTTGCTGCAATTTATAGCGGCCACCCAAACCAGTCAGTTTTGGCGTGCGAAACACTTGCAAGGGCAGTATCAGTGCGGCGTATCGATTTATAGTGGTGTTGAAGCCAACTGGCCAACGTTAAGCAATACTTATCGCAGTCTGGCGAAACTTTTTCATCCTCATATCGAAAAGGTACTCGCCTTTGGGCAATTGCCACAAACTGAAGAGCTGTTTATTGCCAGAGCATGGGAGTACGGCGTCTCTATTGATGAGTTACCAGCAATAGAAATGGGTCAACCGATGAAATGGTTTACTCAGTTACTTACTGGTCTGCAATACATGCATCAAATGGATATTTACCATGGTGCTATTTGTCCAAAGAACATCATCTGTAACCCTAATAAGGCAATTTTGGTTAATTTTGGCATAGGCCTCGATATTGCCGCCAGTCATTACGCCAGCCAATATGCTGATCCAACGCTGTGGGATGTTGAAGGGCAGGCTGAGAAGGATCTCTATGGATTAGTGGCAAGCTTTGTTGATGCCTTAGCGCCAGAAAGTGCTAAAGGTGACTTAGGGCAAGCAGATATTATCCAGGCACTAACAGCATTCGATCGTGAATGGTTTGGCGAGGCACTGTTTGATGCTTGCCTTAAAGTGCTCCGGTTTGAACTTGCTGTGGAACCTGGCCTGAGTTACTTAGCGCTGTTTGACTTAGCAGAGCCATAAGTCGATTAAATAGCACATCTATGACGTCTCTCTATAGGGGCTAAATAGTTCGAGTAACCAATCAATATAAGATTGTACCTTTAACGATAGGTTGCTCGATTTAGGTGTTAAGAGATAATAGCTGTAAGGACTAGTGAACTTCGCTTCAAAGGGGATCACTAGTTTTCCTGTTTTAAGCTCATCTTCAATAAAGAATCGTGGAATAAGTGCCACCCCCATTCCACTCGCAGCCGCTTGGCTCAGCATGTAAAAGTGTTCTACACCAAATTTATTTTCTGTTGTCAGTTTTATACCCACATCTTCAGCCCAAAGCTGCCAAAGATCAGGGCGTGTCGTATGCTTAAGCAGTGTCATTTGGTTGATTGATTCCAATGACGTTAGCTGTCGGCTTAATTCTGGCGAACACACCAGACAAAGATCTTCATCCATCAACTTCATTACATTGACCCCTTTTGGCACTGAGGTGGCGCTTCGCACTGCGATGTCATATTTGGCGTTGTTGAAATCAACCTCAAAGTCGCCAATGGATAGATCAACATAAAGATGGGGAAATCGAGATTTAAACTCCTCCATACGTGGAATGAGCCAACTAATGGTCAAGCTAGGAAGCACGTTGATGGACAGGGTTTGCGTGCGTAGTGGATGATCAATTAAGTCAGCGGTGGCGTTATTGATCGTCTGTAATGCTGATTGGACATTAATAAAGTATCTTTCACCCTCATCGGTGAGTTTTAGGCTTCGGTGTTGGCGCACAAAAAGTGGCGTAGCCAGATACTCTTCTAATATTCTAACCTGCTTGCTGATAGCGCCATGAGTCACAAATAGTTCTTTACTAGCAAGAGTAAAACTCAATAATCGAGCCGCTGCTTCAAAAGCGCGTAGCGGATTAAGTGGCGGAAGATGAGCGTACATGAGTGATGCCTTGTTGGTTTTAGTCCCAGTTTACGTGTGAGTTTATCTCACGCAGGGAATACCATAACTCCTTTGTGTTTTAACTGCAAACCTCGTTTAATAGCGTTACTTTACTTATTAAGCTGTAGCCCAAATGACAATTGAACTTACCATAGAGCTTATCGCTCTGTTATTTTTCGTGGCAGTAGTTGCCGGCTTTATCGATGCCATTGCAGGTGGCGGTGGCTTGCTTACCATTCCTGCGCTTATGTGGGCGGGTCTACCCCCTACAGCGGCACTTGCCACCAATAAATTACAAGCCTGTGGTGGTAGTTTCTTTGCCAGTCTGTATTTTGTTCGTAAAGGTCTGGTTAATTTGGCTGATATGAAGCTCAGCATAGCTTGCGCCTTTGTGGGTGCGGCGTTAGGCACAATTGCGGTGCAGATGATAGACACTGCCTTTCTTGAGGTTATGCTGCCGTTTCTTATTTTGGGGATTGGCGCTTACTTTCTGTTTTCGAAAAAAATCAGTGAAGAGGATAAGCACCAGGTGTTCACACCTGCGGTATTTGCTTTTACGGCGGCGTTAGGCGTTGGTTTCTATGACGGCTTCTTCGGTCCTGGGACCGGCAGTTTTTTTGCTTTGGCGTTTGTATCTCTGGCGGGTTATGGACTCGCTAAAGCGACTGCTCATGCCAAGGTATTAAACTTTTCCACCAACATAGCATCGCTAACTTTCTTTGCTATTGGTGGAAAAGTCTTTTGGATGCTTGGCGCAATAATGCTTGTTGGACAAGCGATAGGCGCAACGTTAGGTTCACGCCTAGTCGTCACCAAAGGCACTAAAATAATCAAGCCTTTGGTGGTGACCATGTCGATCGCCATGAGTGTGAAGCTACTGTCTGCACAGTATGATCTTTTCTTTTGGATGTAATTTGATTGCCATCGATGCAATGATATTCAGCAACATTTAAGACCGGGTGGAACGGTATCTGGTCCAGTGTTAATGGAGATGGCAGATGCTGCGCTATATGTGGCAATCTTGAGCGAAATTGGTCTAGTGGCACTGGCTGTAACAACGAACCTGAATATCAATTTCCTACGTAAGCCTTCGTCTGAAAGTGATGTCATTGCAAAATGTAAACTCATCAAGGTTGGAAAGTCATTAATTATTGGCGATGTAAACCTATATTCTGATGGTTTTCCAGAGCCAGTAGCCCATGCAGTGGGAACGTATGCCATCCCACCTAGCCGTAAAGCTAATAGTTGATAGCAACACAAGTTTGCGCTCTATTTAATAATCAAACGTACCACGTATAGGGTAATTGTTGTTAGGATCGCGGATCCAATTAAGTCCATTCGCTAGGGCACCTAACTCAGGACGAACAAACGGGTTATTTGATATATCGACCACATGTAACTTGCCATGCTCGTTAACCACAAATAAACCAGGCTCAGCAAAGTTATGATCTGTCTCTTGCTCTGAACGTGGCAGAGAGATATACACGCCAAGCGTTTTCATCTGTGCTTCACTCAAGCCATAGGCGATAGGGAAACTGATATTAAGCTGGGTTAAATGGGTTTCTAACTGAGGTTTTGAGTCCGCAGAGACCGCGAGGATCTCCACTCCAGCCTCAGAAAATGCCTGTTTAAAACCTTCAAGAGCATTAAGGTAGCGCGTACACAGCGGGCAATGCTTACCTCGGTAGACAAACACGGCCTGCCAGTTTGCATCGCCTTGTGGTTTACCTAAGGTGACAGTTGATCCATCTAACAGCGTAGCCTCTATCGCAGGAAATTTATCGCCAGCCTTAAGTTTGTTTGAACTTGCCATAATTATTCTCTTTCACGTGAAAAATTCATACTAGGAACTATAGGTATTAGTCAGTGACTAAACAACCAGTTACCTTTTAGTAACCTTGCTAAAAATAGTATCTTTAGTAAATTACTTTTGCTATAAATGTGGGTAATAAGCTGTACTAGGCGAGAGAGTTGAATGTTAACCCGTTCTGATGATTTAGAGATTTTACTTACCGTTGTGGACTGTGGCGGCTTTTCAGCGGCGGCAGATGCATTAGATATTCAAGTTGCGCGCGTGTCACGGGCCGTGAGTAAAGTAGAAAAGCAACTTGGTGTATCGATCCTCAATCGCACGACGCGGCGTGTTGAGCTCACCGATGAAGGTCGTCAATTTGTTGAAGCTATACGTATTGGCTTACAGCAGATGCAGCAAGCGGAAGAGGAACTCATCTCTCGCGGGGAGTTACCCCAAGGGCGTTTACGTGTCGATGCGGCCAGTCCGTTTGTGTTTCATCAGTTGGTGCCACTGATGCAAGGATTTAATCAAGCCTATCCGGATATCCAGCTTGAGCTCACCTCTAACGAAGGCTTTGTCGATCTATTAGAAAAGAAGACCGATGTTGCCATTCGGATAGGTCGGTTAACTGATTCAACACTGCATGCCCGCCCACTAGGAAAAAGCCTACTCTATATTGTCGCATCACCGGAATACCTGTCTCGCAGAGGCTTTCCTAGGCAGGTAAGTGATCTCACCAGTCACGATACCATCGGATTTTCTGGCCCCAAAGTACTGAATCAGTGGCCGCTTAAAGGTTTTGAAGCGATAACGCCTACCTTTGCCTCCAGTAATGGAGAAACGGTTCGGCAACTGGTTTTAGCCGGCAATGGCATCGCCTGCTTATCAGGCTTTATGGTGAAAAAAGATCTCGAAGAGGGGCGATTAGTGCCACTGCTAGAGCCTGAAAAGCTCATCAATACCGGCAGGGAGCAGATCAATGCGGTATTTTATCGCTCCTCCTCGGTTGCCAAGCGTATTTCGGCATTTATTGATTTTATCCAGCCTAAGCTCTCACTATAGTTTTACCAGTCCACTTCTACCTTTATTTTTGCAAATTTGACAATAATCATTTGTTGTTTTTGCTATAAATGCTTGTGATATTACTTGGTAATATGCCCTCAACTTATTGAGAGGGCACATCATGACCACTTCACTGTTTCAGCCGATTCAACTCGGCAATATCTCCCTTAAAAATCGTATTGTTATGCCACCAATGACGCGCTCTCGCGCTAGCCAACCTGGTGATCTGGCTAACGATATGATGGCAACTTACTATGCACAGCGTTCTACTGCGGGCTTAATTGTTTCTGAAGGCACACAGATCTCCTCCATGGGTAAAGGTTATGCCTGGACGCCGGGGATCTACACGCCGGAGCAGATCATTGGCTGGAAGAAAGTCACCGATGCCGTACATGCTAAAGGCGGCGTCATTTTCGCTCAGCTCTGGCATGTGGGACGTGTGACCCATCCTGATAATATCGGTGGTCCGCAGCCTATATCTTCATCGGCGATACAAGCCGAAAACGTCAAGGTTTTCATCGATAACGGCACCAGCGAGCCAGGCTTTGTTGCAGCAGCTAAGCCAAGAGCGATGACAGTGATTGAGATTGCACAGGTGGTTGAGCAGTACCGCCAAGCTGCGCTAAATGCAATTGAAGCGGGTTTTGATGGTATCGAACTCCATGCTGCCAACGGATATCTCATTAATCAGTTTATCGATTCAGAGGCCAATAACCGCACCGATGAGTATGGTGGCAGCTTAGAAAATCGTCTGCGTTTTCTCGACGAGGTGGTTGGAGCTATGGTCGATGCTATCGGCTCTGAACGCGTCGGCGCTCGCTTAGCGCCGCTGACCACACTCAATGGCACCGTCGATGCTAATCCTATCGAGACTTACACTGCAGCGGCTGCGCTGTTGAATACCCATAACATTGTCTATCTGCATATTGCAGAAGTTGACTGGGACGATGCACCTGATACGCCACTCTCTTTTAAGCAAGCGCTGAGAGAAGCATATCAAGGGGTATTGATCTACGCAGGTCGCTATAATGCTGAAAAAGCTGAGCAGGCGATTGATGCAGGTTTAGCCGACATGATTGGTTTCGGTCGACCATTTGTGGCAAACCCAGATCTGCCAAACCGTATTAAAAATGGTTACCCATTAGCTGAGCACGTTGCAGAGACACTCTTTGGTGGCGATGAGCAAGGCTTAACCGATTACCCCGTTTATCAAGTTGAGGTTTAATGATGATTTTTGAAGCGATAAGCAATAGCTTACTTAAGGCAAAAAACCGTATCGCGATGGCGCCAATGACGCGCTCGCGTACCACTCAGCCTGGTGATGTGCCTAATGATATGATGGCAACTTATTATAAGCAGCGCGCCAATGCAGGCATAGTGGTGACTGAAGGGGCACCAATATCCGCAGTAGGCCGCGGTTATTCGATGACACCAGGAATCTATACACAAGCACATATTGATGGTTGGAAAAAAGTCACAAGAGCGATTCATGACGAAGGTAGTAAAACATTTATCCAACTTTGGCATGTCGGTCGCCGTAGCCATTCGAGTATTTCCGGCTCGCAGCCGTTGGCACCTTCGGCGATAAAAGTGCCGGACCAAGTCTTTGGTCCATTGGAAGATGGCTATGGCATGATTGAAACCGAGCAGCCAAGAGCCATGAGCCCGCAAGACATTGAAGATACCATTGCAGATTTCGTCCAAGCCGCTAAAAATGCCATGGAAGCGGGTTTCGATGGGGTTGAGATCCACGCCGCTCACGGTTACCTGTTTGATACTTTCATGCGTTTAGAGAGTAATCAGCGTGATGATCAATACGGTGGTAGCCAAGAAAATCGCATGCGCTTCATGCTAGAGACGCTTCAAGCGGTTGCAGATGAGATAGGCGGCGATAAAGTGGCTGTGCGAGTGTCACCTCATGTGATTGAAGGTTTCGCCGATGAAGACGGCGAAATTATCGAACTCATGCTAAAAGCGCTTGAGGAAATGGCAGCGATGGGTTTGGCTTATGTCCACTTTTCAGAGAACATCTCACGTCATGTTGAAGTGCCAGAGTCGTTCCGCCAACAGGTAAGGGCTGTTTATCCCAACCCCATCATGGTTGCTGGTAAGTTAACCAAAGAGAGCGCGCACCTTCTACTTGAGAACAGGTATGCCGATCTCGTGGCATTTGGTACCCTTTATGTGACCAACCCTGATTTAGTCGCTCGCTTTAAAAACAATTGGCCGCTCGCTCAGTTTGATGCCGATGCTCGTTTGACTCTTTACGGTGGTGGCGAGAAGGGCTATATCGATTACCCTGAATATCAAGCATAAGGTGCATACTTGCCTTAAAGCCCAAAGGTTCAGATAGCTTGGTAACCTTTGGGTACTTACTTTAGCTACCATAGTGCAGATATTAAAAATCTAATACCTCACCATCTTGGGGGATCAGGACTTTGTCACTGAGCCCTCGCGCTTTCAATGAGCTACGCAGTGTTTGACGATCACCCGGGCAGTGATTAAGGGCTTCCATATGCTTGGCGATAGCCTTACCCGGAGAGAGGGTGATAAACTGCATCACTTCATTGGTTGGCTAAGTAACGGCTGGTCAACATCTATCTGGGTTTGTCCGGCAGCGACTACAGGGATAGTGCTTGCGACGAGTCACAAAAGTGGTTGCACATAAGGTCGTTCATTCACATCTGACCCAAAAGATATGGAAAATGTCTTGAGATGCAGGGAGCATCTCTGACCTTGGATTGTGACATCCGTAAATTCATTTACAGCACCTGCTGCAAGCAATTAATACCAATTAAGCTTTGGTACTTAGCTAAACAACCAAATAACAAACCTGCCAAATGAACCCACTAACAGCTACTTGAAACTTGCTAGCAGGAAAGTAACCTTTATTCGTGGCGCTGACTAGGCTTGTGCGTAAGCCTTAATCACCTCTTCAGCGATTATCGCAATACCTGTGCGCATTTTGCTTTCATCTTGGACATAGTTCATTCGCAAACACTGGTGAGCGTGGTCCCACTTTCCTTCAGACTGGTCTTTCTGCCCAAAGAAGAAATACTCTCCTGGGACAATCAATACGCCGCGGGCTTTCAATCGATTGTAGAGTTCCATGGTGGTGATGGGCAGTTCATCGAACCAGAGCCAGAGGAACATCGCCCCTTCAGGTTTATGAATTTTGAATCTGCTATCAGTGATAGATTGCTGCAATAACGACAGCGCAAACTCTGATTTTTGTTTATAAAATGGCTTTATTACCGATTCGCTTAAGCGTAATAGATCGCCAGATTCAATCATGTGCTTGGCAATGGCAGGGCCGAAACCGCCTGGGGCTAGACTGATAATGCCATTAAGATTGGTCAGTGCCTGAGTGATCTCTTCATTAGCGATGACAATACCGCAGCGAACGCCTGGTAAGCCTAATTTAGATAAACTCATGCACAATATGGTGTTGCTGTTCCAAAAGGGGGTGACCTCTTCAAAAATAATATTTGGGAAAGGAGTGCCGTAAGCATTATCGATGATAAGGGGAATACCCTTTTCACGGGCTAGTTTATCTAACTTGGCCACTTCGTTGTCTGTCAGTACATTGCCGGTAGGGTTTGTTGGCCTGGAGACACATATTGCGGCAACTGAGTCATCTACTTGTAGCTGTTCAAAGTCAACATGATACTTAAATAAACGGTTATCGAGCATCTCGATTTCAGGGCGATAGGAGACAAAAATATCATCATCAAGACCCGCATCATTGTAGCCAATATATTCAGGTGCTAATGGTAGTAAGATCCTCTTATGACTACCATCAACCTGTTTTCCTGCCAATAAATTAAACAGATAGAAAAAGGCGCTCTGGCTGCCATTGGTCAGGCTGATGTTTTTCGCGCTGATCTCCCAGCCGTAGGTATCCCGTAACAAGTCAGCCAAGGCTTTTAAGAAGGTATCTTTACCTTGAGGACCATCATAGTTACCTAATGCGGCCACAAGTTCGCCATTAGCCAGCATCTCAGCGGATGCTTGATGGAAGTAATCTTGCATGGCCGGAATGGTTGCAGGGTTGCCCCCACCCAACATGATGACACCTGGTGTACGCAGCCCTTCATTGAGATCACTCATCAGCTGATTAATGCCGGAGTTACGATTAAATTTTTCACCAAACTTTGAATACTGCATGACAGCTACACCTGAAGATACCGAAAGGGACTTAAAAGAGTGCCTGTAGTAACAATATTTCGCGGCAAACGCACTCATTATTTGATTTATTAATGACTAATTTGGAATGCGTCATGTTTTGTTAGATAAATCGTAATTTTTTTGTTCAGTTACTCTACGTTCGAGTTAGGTCTAAGTGAACGATGTAACACTAAGAATAGTGGCTGAAGCCTGACTTCAAAGTATGCGTAGAGACCTAAACGAGATGCAGACTCTAGATGTCGAATTATGCCCTTAGGCTTAGGGTTTTATTCAGTTAGCAGTATAACGAATGGGCTCGGTTTCATGGCTAGTGTTTAGAGATATATCATTCAGTTTTTAGTCTGAAATGGAACATTGCCATTTTATGGATATGAGGACGGTTTTAGCTACCGTATGGCTCTAATTAATCCCTTACATTTTTCGTTAAAGTCACCGCTAGTTA
The DNA here is from genome assembly GCF_023284025.1 of Shewanella abyssi. GTDB lineage: Bacteria > Pseudomonadota > Gammaproteobacteria > Enterobacterales > Shewanellaceae > Shewanella > Shewanella abyssi. The sequence goes on from NZ_JAKIKR010000012.1 coordinate 71,383, forward strand.
TACTCATTTAGAGTGCTATTGTTTACACGGAATATGTGTTTTATTAAGTGACAATCTTTAAGCAAAGATATCATCAGGTTTGTCATTCAAGGAGTGAGTATGAAAGTAAAAGGATCTTTGACAGGTTTTATGGTTGCACTTATGATGTTTTGTAGCAATGTGCATGGTCAGCAACTTATTGCGGATAGTGGCTTTGCTGCGCAAGCGCTTGGAAATTGTAATACTGATTTACGTCATCTTAATCAGGTGATTGGTTGGCAAGTCAAGTGGCCTAGGCAGTGGCAAAGCGTTGTCATCGCTGGACCTGAAGCTGCAAATGAGGCCGTTATTAGTTGGTCCCAAGCCCCCGCAGCAATAACATTAGCGATAGAGACGCTACGATTAGGTATAGGCTCTAAAGAAACCGCTCCGCATGCGGTAGTTGTTCGAGTGCAACAACAAGTTCACGATTTGTTATCTGATCTCACCATGACAAATTCTAAGTACACTTTCAATTCCCCCACAGATAATAATGCGGCACAGTGGAACACTTTGCTCAGCAACAATATCGTACCTTCGGTGTCAGATTTTAATCAATTTCTTAAAAATGAATATCTTCCAGCAACAAGCAATGATCCGAGTCTATCCAAAGTCAACGGTGATACTGGCTGTTTTTTGTCAGCGGTGTCATGGTGGACGACCTTGAATCTTTCCCAAAAAGATATCGAGGATGTCGGCCAACGGTTACTCAAAGAATCTCGCCAGCAACTGCTTGCGACAGGTCAAAAGGGCGATACGATAAAGAGCATGCTTAAAGGTCTGCGTACATCCACTGAAGATAACAACACTAGCGCCAATGAGTTAGTCTCTATTTCTGAGATGGCTTTAACGCGGGCACGAAGTAAAACCCAATTGTCATTTTCAAAGCAAATAACACAGAAATTTATAGTGAGTGAAATGCCCAAGTACCTGCAAGATTCTGCACCTGCAGGTTATTACGCTAAAGCTCAGCAAAACTCGCCAGCAAAATATATCATTAATACATCACGGCCAAATGAGCGACGTCTTATGGCGGAGGTGATCGCTTTTCATGAAGGAATACCTGGGCATCACCTATGGGTGACATATCCTCGAAAGGCTCCATCGAAGGGATATAATGCCGGTATTCTTGAAGGGTGGGCACTCTATGGGGAGTATTTAGCCGATGAAATGAACCTTTACTCCTCAACGTATGATCGTCAAGGCATGATTGCCAAGCACCTTTGGGCAGCGAGTCGTCTTATTGTTGAACCTGGACTGCAATTGCGTGGCTGGTCGCGTACGGATGCAATCAATTTCATGATGGACAATACGGTTATGTCACGTCAAGAGATTGAGATCGAAGTGGACCGTTATATTGCGATGCCGGGTCAATCGCTGAGCTATATGTTGGGGGCGGATATGATTCTATTTGAACGAAAGCGAGCTCGAGCGCTTTTAGGCAATGATTTTAATATTGCTGCATTTCATGATGTGATTTTGGAAGCCGGAGTCCGCCCACTGTCTGAAGTTCGTGACGATATACGATTATGGGTTCAATTGGTTAAGTGATGCTTTCATCTGTTACCTTTTTTTAGTTTACAAATTCAACGTTGACGATTAATCCAGGCTTATTATCCAGTAACTCAATTTTGCCGTTATGCAGTTGTATAATGGCTTTTACTAAGGTTAAGCCTAAACCAAAGCCAGCGACATGACGGCTCTTTTCGATGCGATATAAGCGCTGAAAAACTTTCTCTTTTTCGAGATCACCAATTCCTGGACCATTATCGCTAACGATAAAACCATGGGGGGTTAACTGAACGCTGATCTGTGCATTATGTCCTGCGTACTTACTGGCGTTCTCTAGCAGGTTATATAGGGCTCGGAACAATAGCGTTGCATCACCTTGAATAGAGAATGGCTCAGCGCTTTCTATAGTGACAACTTGTTGTTTCTCTTCTGCAAGCGGCTCAATTAAATCCACAGCATCCACAATGACTTGTTGTAAATTAACCGCTTTAAAGTGTTGGCTGTTGCTCTCTTTCTGTTGCTGAAGCCTAGTTAACTCAAGCATGGCACTAAAGGTGAATAATATTTCGTCGAGCTTATCTAGCATCGATTGTAGCGGTTCACTGGGGTGATTCAGTTGCTGTTTAGTTAATATCTCCGATTCAATTTGCTGCCTTAAATGGCTCAGCGGCGTGCGTAAATCATGAGCTATAGCATCAGTAATTCCGGAAATCGTTTCAAAGGAGTGCTGCAATTGATTGAGCATGGTATTGATATGTAGCGCCATATGATCATATTCATCATTTTGTTCTGATACTGCAACTCGTGCGCTCAATTGGCCTGATTCAACCCGTAATGCGACTTGGTTAAAGCTGTTAATGCGTTTTAATACCCGCATTGAGAAAATCAAGCCGGTTATTATGCCGAGCAATACGGCCAGTAATAATGCAATTGCTGAAGCACTAATAAACTGTGCTTTCAGTTCATATAATGATTCATCGTCGACAGCAACAATGAGCGTTCCTGAGGCCAAAGGCTGAGAGCAACCGGAAACCAGTCTGATTTCATCAAATTGGTCTAACCAAATCGGGAAACGCGATAAGCTCGGGCATTGCGATAACGTTGTCGGGGGGGCGCTAAGCCTACCAATGAGCTCTTGCTCTATTTGATAACTTAGAATGTATTGACGTGAACTTTGAGCCTGTAGTTCAAATTGTTCAATAAACTGCTCAGTCGTTAATTGCTCAGCAAGTGATGTTTGCTGAGCAATAATATTAGCCATTTGTAACTCTTGCTGACGGTTCATTTGACCAATGCTCAATTGGTACAAGACTACCAGTAGGATGGTTACCACCGATAATAACAAGCCAGTATACAAACGAGTTAGACGCCACACCGAGTGGGCTGTTTTAACGCTGCTGCACCATTCTATAACCGACGCCACGTACTGTTTCCAGTAAAGGGGTAAGACCATCAAATTCTACCTTTTTACGCAATCTTGCCATATGAACATCAATAACATTCGTTTGTGGATCAAATTGATAGTCCCAAACAGCTTCAAACAGTAACGAGCGAGATACCACTTGTCCGCTATGCTCCATCAAATAACGTAACAGTTTAAACTCTTTTGGCAGCAGGAAAACTTCAGTTAAGCCTCGGAATACCTTATGAGAAAGCAGGTCCATTTTTAGATCAGCAACGTGTAAAGTGGTGGTTAGCTTTTCGTTGTGAGTCCCTTTGCGCTGAATTAAGATCTCTATACGCACCAGTAGCTCAGACAGCGCAAAAGGTTTGATGAGGTAATCATCACCGCCTTCACGCAGCCCTTTCACACGTTCAGAAACACTATCTAATGCACTTAAAATCAGTACTGGTGTTTGCTTACCTGCATTTCTTAAGGTGGTTAATACCGTTAAGCCATCTAACTTAGGTAACATCCGGTCCAGCAAAATTAACTGGTAGTCGCCTTCAAGGGCTAAGAATAAACCATCTTGGCCATTATCCGCTAGATCTATCTCATAGCCCTGTTCTTGAAGGGCTTTTTGTAAGTATTGACGAGTCGTCTGGTTATCTTCAATAACAAGGATTCGCAAAAAATTTCCCTAGGGGAGTGCTACTCCCCCATAAATATTGACTGAATTAGCGTTTCATTACCGGAATGGCTTTGCCAGTGGTTACATCTACAATGACACGTGTAAGGCCTTGCTCACCCATGAGTTTAAACTTGTAGAAAGTAATGCCTTTTTTATTCTTTAATTCAAATTCAAAAACATCAGCAGAATATTTTAGCTGTAATTGGGCAATGGTCGCGCCTAAGTTAAATTTTGATGCTTGTAACTCTTGTAACGCTAACAGGTCATCATCATCTAAGCGGCTTAAGCTATTTTTGGTCTTATGTTTTAAAATCGCGCCATCTGCAAGGCTTAATTCAATGTCATGCTTTTCTTTTGTTTCAAGATTGACAGCTTCAATATCATAGGTTGCTTGATTATCATGATCATCAATTTCAAATTCGACAATGTGCTTAGCGTAATCTGTACTGACCTTTTCAATCGCCTGCTCTAAAGTGAAATTAGCGCGTTGTAATGCCAGTGCTGCCAGTGCGTCATCTTCACGCCCCGCAAATGCTGATAGTGATGTGAAGGCCAGTGCTGCACAGATTAATTTAGACCATTTCATTTTGTTATCCTAGTGGGTTGTTGGTTGAGAACTGAATTGTACCTGTTGTCCCTTGCACCAACGTGGATGAATCATTACAAAAAGTTAATCCACAAACTAGGTATTAACTGGATCACTGCCATCAGTTAAAGAACTTAACTCAACTCAAAAAAAGACTAACACATCTTTAGCTGGAGAAGTGTTTGCTACAAGGGTTATCACGCTTGTGAAACGACGATAGTTTTCTTACTATAGCTAAATCCAAAAACAGGTTCTCCATCCCCCTCATTTTAATCGAGAATGCATGAAATTTATCCACACTTCTGACTGGCATATTGGCAGACAGCTTCATAATCAGAGTCTGCTCGATGATCAGCGCTTAGTATTAAATCAGATTGTCGAACTGGCTGTAAAGCATGATGTTGATGCAGTGGTGGTCGCAGGCGATATCTACGACAGATCCATTCCGCCCGCCAATGCGGTAGCGCTGTTAGATGAAGTGGTGAATCGCTTAGTGAATGAACTCAATATTGCGCTTATCATGATAGCGGGTAACCATGATGGTCATGAACGTTTGGGCTTTGCGTCGAGACAGATGATTGATAGTGGACTGCACATTGTCGGCCCGCTAACAAAAACAATTACGCCGATTGAGATCAAGGGTAAGCAGGGCAGTGCACTATTTTATGGCCTGCCTTATGCGGATCCCGCCACGGTGCGTCATGTGTTTGCTTGTGACGTCAGTACTCATGAAGCCGCGATGGTTAAACTGCTTGAACAGGTGCATGAACATGACAGCAATGGTTTGCCTAAAGTGGTGATCAGCCATTGCTTCTTAGATGGTGGTAGTGGATCAGAATCTGAACGGCCATTGAGTATTGGCGGCGCTGATAAAGTGTCACCCGCATTGTTTACGCCATTTAACTATGCGGCGCTGGGACATCTGCATGGGCCGCAATACAAAGGCGCGGAGCATGTGCGTTATTCGGGTTCCATGCTCAAATATTCGTTTAGCGAGCAGCATCAAAAGAAGTCCGTTACCTTGGTTGAATTTGATAACGATGGCAAAGCGCAGTTTGAGTTGCTGCCATTAGCCGCCATGAGAGATGTGCGCATTATCGAAGGTGAGCTAGCCCAATTGCTGGACATAGGCAAAACCGATCTTAACCGAGACGATTACCTGATGGTGAGATTGAGTGATAAAAACGCCATTTTAGATGCCATGGGCAAGCTAAGAAGTGTATACCCTAATGTGCTGCATTTAGAGCGTACAGGATTGATGAGTCAGAACGGCAAGGTTGAGTTAAGCCGAGATCATATCAAAAAAGGCGAGATGGATATGTTCAGCGATTTCTTTACTCAAGTCTCTGGTGATCCTATGACGCAGGCGCAGCAACAGGCGATGAGCACAGCGATTGAAGAGTTGCATAAAGCGGAGAGAACCTCATGAGACCGCTTATTCTAGAGATGTCAGCGTTTGGTCCGTTTGCATCAACCCAGCGTACCGATTTTTCAGCCTTAGGTTCCAACCCTCTATTTTTAATCAATGGACCGACAGGCGCCGGTAAAACAACGCTGTTAGATGCCATCTGCTTTGCGTTGTACGGCAAAACCACCGGTGGTGAGCGTGAAGGCAGCCAGATGCGCTGCGATAACGCTGATGATGGATTATTGACTGAAGTGACCTTTAGTTTTGCGTTGGGTGAAGACCAATACCGTATTCGCCGGGTACCAGAGCAGCAACGCGCTAAGAAAAGTGGCGACGGCTACACAGTACAAAAGCCAGAAGCTCAGCTTTATAAAATTGATAGCGAGGGGGTAGAACACCTTTTAGTGCCGAGTAAAGTCTCAGAAGCCACGGCCGAAATAGAGCAATTAACCGGTCTAGATGCCGATCAGTTTCGTCAAGTGATGGTGCTGCCCCAAGGCAAGTTCCGTGAGCTGCTGATGGCAGACTCAAAAGACAGAGAGAAAATATTTAGTCAGCTGTTTCAGACGCAGATTTATCGGAAAATTGAAGACAAGTTAAAGTATCAAGCGCTGGCAATTAAAGGCGCGGTGCGTGATCACCGTCATAAACGTGATGGCATGCTGCACAATATTGCCCTTGAGTCTGATGTAGCCCTTACGGCTGAATTGGCAGAGCTGACACCGCAATTAGCCCAAGCGTTAGCCGGTAAAGAGCAAGCCAAATTGGCGTTGCTTGAGATCAATAAGCAGTTTGAATTGGCTAAGTTGCTGATAGGTGATTTTGACACTCAAGATAAACTGAATAACGCTGCGGCAGAACTGGCTGAGCAAAAAGATGCTATCGAGCAGCGTCAATCTCAACTTGAAAACGGCCTAAAAGCCCAGCAGCTAAAACCGGTATTAGATGTGTCATTGGCGCGAGAGTCTGAAGTGCTACAAGCTCAAAATGCTGTGACTCAGGCGCAATCTGTTAAGCAGCAGTCTGAACAGGCGCTGGCACTGAGTTTGAGTAAGTTCAACAGCTTAGCCGAGTTGGAGCTGAAACAGCAGCAAACACAAAATGAACAGCAACAACTCAATCAATTAGTCCCGCAGCTTCAAGGGCTTGATAGTTTGCAAAAAGGACTAACCCTTGCAACTAATCAACGTGAGCAAGCCAAACAGAAAGGGATTAGTGCCAAGGGGTTGTTAGATGCGTTATTAGCAGATAAAACGACCGCTGAGCAGCAAGTGCCACAGTTAGAACTCACAGCCAATGAACTGGTGAATGCGCAGCAAGCACTCACGGCTCAAAGTGAGCTGATTGAACGTTTCCAGCAGTGGCAAAAAGCGCAGGCAGAGGCCACTGAAACTGAAGCCGCTTTGACACAGGCAAAACAGCAAGGCTTAGTGCTTAAAACTGCTTCTAATGAGGCTAAAACTCAGCATCAAGAGTTACAACTTGTGTGGCACCGTGGTCAGGCGGCTATCTTGGCGCAGCAGTTAAATCCAGGGCTGCCTTGCCCTGTTTGCGGCAGCGCTGAGCATCCGAGTCCAGCACAAAGTGAACAACAACTGCCGAGCGAAGAGCAACTGCAGCGCGCGCAACAAGCTGAAGAACAAGCAAACGAAGCGTTAACACAAGCGCGGGCTAAATATTCTGGGTTGAGCACCAAACTGCAAGAGCAGCTCAAGTCGGTGACTGAGCTAAAACAAAACATTGAGCTGAAAGTTGGCGATTGTAAGGCATTATCAGTCGAGCAATTACAGTCTCAGTATCAAACACTGCAACAACAAGCGAATGCGGCCAATAGCGCTGCGCAGCAATTGGTTACCTTGAGAGCTCAATTACAATCTTGGCAAGTCAGCGAGCAGGAGCTTCGCAATGCACTTGAAGCGGAGCGTGAGCTTTATCGCGAAGTCGACACGCAAGTGGCGTCACTTCAAGGCCAGTTAGCGCAAGCCTTAACGGCAATACCTGAGCAGTACCGCAGTTTGGATACGCTCAATAACGCGCTTAGCCAGCTACAAAAGCAACTAGCAGCAGAGCAGCAAAACATAAACGCAATTCGTGAGTCGCACACTCACGCGTTAGAGCAAGATGCGGCGCGTGCAGAAGCTTTAGTGGCTGCTCTGTCGAGCCAAGCCCGAGCAATAGATAAAAATGATAATGCGCAAACTGAGCTAAATACGCAGCTAACGGCGTCAGGTTTTGATGATAAACAGGCATTAATAGCGGCATTGTTAGCGGATGATGAGTTGCAACGCATCACTACGCAAGTTAGCCAATATCAACAAGCCTGTGTGGCGAATCAAGCCAACTTGGCGCAAATTACAGACAAATTGCAACAGCAGATTAAACCCGAGCTTGGATCTATTGAAGCGGTGATGCTTGAGACGCAAACTCAGCAACAACAAGCCGAGCTGAGCTGGCAAGGGGTGCAGGGCAGGGTGACGCAACTGACTCAAACCCAAGAGCTACTTAAAGAAGCCGATGAACAAGCTAAGAAGCTCGAAGATGAGTATGCGATTATCGGCACATTAGCGGATGTAGCCAATGGTCAGACGGGCAACAAGGTCAGCCTACAACGCTTTGTATTAAGTGTATTGCTTGATGATGTGTTGCTTGAAGCCAGTGAGCGGTTACAGTTGATGAGTAAAGGACGCTATCGCTTAATTCGCAAGGAAGAGCGTGCCAAGGGCAATAAGGCATCCGGGCTGGAGCTTGAAGTGGAAGATGCTTACACCTCAAAAATACGCCCTGTAGCAACGCTCAGTGGCGGTGAAAGCTTTATGGCGGCACTGTCGATGGCACTCGGTTTATCGGATGTTGTGCAAGCTTATGCGGGTGGCATTAAACTCGATACCCTGTTTATTGATGAAGGCTTTGGCAGTTTAGATCAAGACTCACTCGATTTGGCGATACGTACCTTAATGGATCTGCAATCCGCTGGGCGTATGATCGGCGTTATCTCTCATGTGTCGGAAATGAAAGAGCAAATAGGCACTCGAATAGACATTACTAAGAGTGCTATGGGCAGCGAGATCTCAATCGTATTGCCATAAACATTAACGAGTGCGTTAATGGGTGTATGCATGTTTGAATACTAACGGCTTGAGCATGTTGCTTAAGCCGTTTTTGTTTGGTGACGCTAATACCATTCGGCTTAGTTTTCACGCTGTATATTTGGCGAATTAGCGCGTCATAATGGGTGTGTCCTATGCTGTCTATTTCACTCTGTTGAGCCTCGATCACGATCAAACTTGGTTTTTCATGCAACAAAATTGCGATTTTGTGCGCTGAAAGAGTTTTTATCGCGGCGATTATTTGGTATAAATTGGCGTTAGCCTTCAAATATAGGAGGCATTTGGCGTGAATGAAATAAATAATAATTCAAGGTTGGACTTAGGTTGCAGTCAGGTAAATTTTCTTTTTTAAAAATGTCGATGATTCGTTTCGCAGCTTTGCCTTCTCTGCATCGAAAAATCTTAATGGGTTCAGTGTTGTTGTTTGGTGCCACATTTTTGCTGCCACAAAATCAACAGTTGTTATCCCAGCGCATCCCAGTGGAATTGGATATAGAAGCGTTGATCTCACAATCCTCCTCCTCAGCTGTGAGTCATGTTCTGCTAGAGAGTCCTAAATTTGAAAAAGTGATTGTTAAAGGTGACACCTTAAGCGGTCTATTTGAACAAGGGAGCGTCGATCAGCAAACCATGTATCGCGTGTTAGAAGCAGATTTAAACGTGTTGGCACTGGATACTCTACAGCCTGGTAACCAGATCCAATTTTGGCTTGATGAAGCTGGTGAACTTGAAAAGCTAACACTCTATTTTAGTGCCGCAAGACAAGTGACCTATAGCCGTTTTGACGATGCTTCATTCAATGTTGATGAGATTAACATCGAAGGTATATGGCGTAATCGCAGTGTTGTCGGCGAGATTAATGGCTCGTTTTACCTTTCGGCGAAGAAAATGGGCCTTAATGCGGCTGAGATCCAGGCTATTGAATCACTTTTGAAAGAGAAACTTAATTTTGCGCGTGACCTTCGTGCGGGTGACAAGTTTTCAGTGCTGATGAACGATCAATTTATTGATGGTGTAGCGACAGGCAGTAGCAACATTTTAGGCGTTACCATTGACCGTGGTCGTAGCAGCATTAATGCTTATCAGTTTAGTGATGGTAATTTCTATGATGAAAAGGGCAGAAGCTTAGCGAGAGCCTTTCAACGTATTCCTCTGACGCGAAACTACCGCATTAGTTCTAGCTTTAACCCTAATCGTCATCACCCTGTGACGGGGCGTACATCACCCCATAACGGCACTGACTTTGCCACACCTATAGGCACTAAGATTATAGCGCCAGGTGATGGCATTGTATCTTTGGTTACCGATCACCGATTTGCCGGTAAATACGTGGTGATAGAGCATGGTAATAAGTACCGTACTCGCTATCTGCACCTATCTAAATCACTGGTTCATAAAGGCCAGCGCGTATCACGCGGTCAAGTGATTGCATTGTCGGGTAATACCGGCCGTATTACCGGTCCGCATTTGCACTATGAGTTTCATATTAATGGCCGTGCGGTTAATCCGATGAAAGCAAAAATTCCGATGGCAAGCCAATTATCCAAAAAAGAGATGGGCGCTTTTGAGCTGTTAGTTAAAGTGCGAAAAATGATGATGGGGCATACTTAAGGTTCAATATTTGATTCAACTTGAATATCCTCTGCTTTCGCGATGATTATTAGGCTAAGTAGGTTGTAAGCGATAAGTACGCCCCACATCCTGTCTCTTGATCAGATCTGATAGACTCTCGCCATCTTGCAGTGTAAATATTAACGATATGAAGTGCTTGAGTTAACGTATTGATTGGCTCTGTTGTTAATAACACCCAACGCAACGGCTCGGTAACGTTTTTTGATGCTTTTTCTTGAGCGTACACAACATTGACAGGCTTAGATTTGGCCTCAATCAGTGCTCTAGAATGTTTCGTTCGAACGACGAAACGTTCATTATGCTTCTGTTTATCTTGAATGTAACTCAGCATGTCAGCTTCTCTATCGCACACTGAAATCACCCGTGACATGATGTCTCCCAAGCGTTGACGACTGAAATAGGACGCTTCTGACCACTTACCACTTACCACTTTCTTTTTCGTCAGCATCTTCAGGGTGGTTAGGACGAAGCCAGTATTCTTGACGAATGAGCCCGATAGTCTGAGTTGTAAAGCTGTCTAATACCAATCTAAGTAAAAATGTGATCTAATTAATAATCTTACTGTTTAGTATTTGAGCCAATGAATAACCTTAAAGATATTGATTTCAAGTCCCTTGCTAACAAGCAAAAAACAATTCAAATGAAGACACGCTTACTGGCTCTCTCACATTTTCAAGATGGAAAGTCCCGTACTGACATTGCGAGATATTTAAAAGTTAGCAGAACCAGCGTTAATAAGTGGGTGAGTATTTATCTAAGTGAAGGGCTTGCAGGCTTGGAAGAGAAACCCCGTACTGGTAGGCCACCATTTATTAATACTCAGCAAATTAACCAACTTGTCGCATATATTGAAACCAGAGCGAGTAGCGAACAAGGCGGTAGACTAACAGGGGCTGATATTCATCATTTTATACAAACAACATTTGGTAAAAGCTACCACCCTGACTCTATTTATTACCTATTGAATAAAAAAGGGTTTTCATGGATCACCGCTCGTTCAAAACATCCCAAACAATCAGAAGCACTTCAAGACGATTTTAAAAAAAATCAAAATTAAAACGATCGCAAAGATCCCAGGACACCTTCCTTTGGATAGAGTCGATTTTTGGTTTCAAGATGAAGCCAGATTCGGCCAGCAGAATACAACAACTCGAGTTTGGACCCGAACTGGAACTAGGCCTAGGGCGGTTCGCCAACAGCAATTTGAATATGCCTACTTGTTTGGCTCTGCGTGCCCAAGTCGAGGTATAGGACAAGCGATAGTGGTTCCATGGATCAACAAAGAGATTATGCGTTTGCACTTGGAACAAATCTCTGTGATCACGGAAGCTGGTAGGCATGCAGTGGTGATAATGGACCGATAATGTTGCTGATGAGTTCAGTAATGTCAGTATCATAAAACTACCTCCTTATTCACCGGAGCTCAACCCCATCGAACAAGTCTGGAGCTGGATGCGACAACACAGCCTTGCAAATAGAAGCTTTAAGAATTATGAAGATATCGTAGACAGTGTTTGCAAGGCTTGGAACATCTTCAATGAGAGTGCAGATAGGATCACTCAAATGTGTTCAAGGAGCTGGCTAAATATGACCAGTTAGTTTTACAGATTGGTATAATTGAAGTGTTTAATGAACCCACCACCCACGAGATTCATCTGTAATGGAGCCGAGTTTACCTAGCTCTTCTGCGACTTGGTGCTTGTAACTCAATTAAGTGGTGTCATCTATGGCTAATATCTCAGCATAGGGCAGGGCAAGCTCTGCAGTATATTGAAAACCAGAAGCTCTAATCACTTCTGGTGAAATATTGTCGTTACGGATCAATCGATAAGCCCCTTCAACTATAGCTTCATTACCTTGACATGATAAAGCGATAGACTTACCGCTACAGCGTGCCATATCAGCAGCGACTTCGATTACACGGTCTGTGCGACGGGTGTCACCAAAGAAACAGTTTTTAAAGTGATGGCATGACCATTGCTCTGCGTTGAAAATAGATATTATTAATCTGCAAGTTGATTGAGTTACCTGATCTTATCATCGATTTTTAACAAAGTTCATTGTGGTACAGATTTGTGTAGAAGAGTCAGCCCCACATCTATAATCTAACACCTTCTTAAAATAGACTTCAAAATGAGACCTTGCTTTGCAATTGAGGAGATTGTTTCTGCTCACTATATCCTTCATCAATTCCCAGTGCTGCTAGTCGATATTGAATAGTTCTTCCTGCGGATATATCAACGAGTTCGATAACGTGCTCTTGAATAATCGCCATTAATCTTTAGGACTACTTTGAGCATGAGTTGGATTTTGACTTCATCATTCGAATTAAGGCTAATATTAAAGTCACCGATGCGGTAGGAGAGCTGTTTCCAGTAAAGGACTGGCTATTACCCCGCGGCAGAACAAGAACCCTTAAAGACGTACAAATAACGGGCAACAAGCAAGCTGTCGTTCGGGGCATATGCATTCAGAAAAAAGGCATGAAAGACGCTTGGTATCAGGCATCAAGTTGACGTGACCTTGCTAGCAATAAGATATTGACTTTATATGGAAACGCTGGGGAATAGAGACTACTTTTCGCGACATAAAAGATTATCGTGTTGGCATGGGAATGAGTACTACCTACACGCGTTCACCTGTCCGTAGATACCGCCTATTCCTACTCAGCGCCTTGGCGATAGGCTTGCTTTTCCTACTAGGAAAAGCGGGCGAGGATGCTAACTTGGAAAAGACAATAAAGGCAAATACCCGTAAAACCCGCTCATACTCTCTGTTTCGCCAAGGTTGTATTTACTATGAACTGTTACCCACTATGCGAGAAGAGTGGGCGGAACCTCTAATGGATAATTTTTATCGTTATCTTAAAAATCAGTGTATTTACCGTTCGGTTTTCGGGATTATTTAAAATTGAAAAATGAGGGGATCTCTAAGCTTCTTCCTTCCTTCAGTGGGTTAAATAAGTGTATAAATATTATTCATCATCATATGTTAAATATTAATGACATCAATAACAGAAATAAAGTAGATATCATTACACTGTTAAATCAAAGGTTTATTGTCATTGTGATTGTTTTTCACTTGCAAGTTAAGCGCCTACTTAATATTGTCTTGGAGCGGAATGGTTTCGCGATATGAAAAAGGAATTACCATGAAAGAAGTAAATACAGTAGCTGCAGAAAATCTATCAAAGAGTGAAATTATTGACTCAGCGATCCTCAATAATATCTCTGGTGGTAATAATGGGTCGTCTAAATGTGGCGGTGGTAGTGGTTGGACGGAAACATGTGGTACTGAACATGGTGATTGGTGCGGTACTTGGGGAGAACCTGGACAACCCTAAATTATTAGCTGTACAATTAGGAATATAAATTTTAACTATTTGATATTAATTGGTGCTTTAATAATTTTCAGTGTTACTAATGAAACTCGTTTTTGCATATGAGTGAAGTGTGGATACTACTCGCTATATTAAAGCATTCGTAATTCTAGGGTTAAAATTAACATTGAATGTTAAAGGGATTTAAGATGAAAAGCAAAAATGTAACAGGTAATAAGCAGGTGATTACTAATGATAATATTAGTAATTTAACTAAAAATGAAATAATTGATTCAGCAGTTCTAAATAATATTACTGGTGCTGGTAATAAAGGTACATCTAAATGTTGTGCTGGTTGGACAGAAACTTGTGGCACAAGTAGCGGGGATTGGTGTGGCCACTCTTCATAATTAAAAATGTGGAATAGCTACTAATTTAAACCTCTAGTTACTTCTAGAGGTTTATCAGTGATGTCACTAAAACTATGAGTATTGGCGTCAATAGACTCCCTTAGTCGTTATGAAATTAAAATGTATGAATGAATCAAAATTTGTAGATGCACTGTGGATTAAAGAATTATTTAGCGAAAGTCATGCTATTGCTCAGCCATTCACTCATTTTAGACAATCCGATATGTTCTCAGCTGCGAGTTTTAAAACGTTACAGCGAAACTTTATCGATGATAACAGTATACGAGAGATCTCCAAACCTAACCTCAGCGATATTTCTACTTTAAGGAAGCGTCCTAGTTACTTTCTTTGCCCTGAAATGATAGATGCGCTTTATTGCAGTGATAACAAAGTGTTCTGGCTTTCATTTTTTGAAAATTACAGTCGAAGTGAACAAGAAATAAAACTTTGTTTACTTGAAAAGTTCAAAATTATTGGGGTTGATAATAATTATTGTACAGACAATTTATCTATAGCGTTTAGGTTTGTAACCGAAACTCTGCCTTTCAGTCTAGAGCCACATATGGATATGCCTCAAAAAATTGCAGTTGGTGTTATCTATGTTAGTAACTCTGGTGAATTGGATCGTGGTGGGACACATCTTTATTGTAAAACTGGTGAGACTCAATTTACAGAGAATACATGCTATGACTTTGTAGAAAATAGCTTAGTTTTGATCCCTAGAGTTAGTGATTCCTGGCATGGTGGTAAATGGAAAGGCGAAGGCGAGAGGAAAACGCTGCATATCTATTTCTTCAACCACCCTAAGAAGGATAAAGAATATTTACGTAACAAATTTAGCTTCTTTTTATAATGTGAGTGACCTTTTATGATTGCTGATAATAAATCCTCATCATTAAAATTACTAATCAATAAATTAGTCGTCAATGCAGATAGGATAGAGCATTCTGATCGAACAGTGTTAGCACATTTATTGGGCACATATACTATTTTAAATGAATTAGATGCAAATGAAACTGTAAAGATGGCTGGGGCATTCCATAATGTCTATGATACAGATAAATTTAAATTTGGGGGAGACTCATCAATAGGTCGTCATGTTTTAATCAATCATATAGGTGCAAAGTCAGAAAATATTGTTTACTTGTTCTCAATATTAAATTGGAAACACTTCATCAATTGTTTACCGGACGATACGCTTGATGATTTTGGTTACTATTTTCATGTTCGGCAGCATGTTGATTCAATGTCATTTAAATTTGTAGTTATACTTTTTTTTGCAAATTTAATTGAACAAGTGGATGTTATCCCAAGTGAAAAACGGAAAGAGTTTTTTGCTTTGGCTGTTAAATATAAGGCGTTAATGACAGAAAAACAATTTGCCATAGTGGCAAGTCGCCTAGCATAATTATAATTATTAAGGTTTATAATGAGTGAGAATATTTTAGAGTATAAAAATGCCAATGTCGTTGAAGCGTTCTGCAAGCGTTACTCTGTTGAAGAGAGCGATGCGAATGATATTTTTGAACAAATGTTGAAATGGTTTGTTTTTTGTACGGATAAAAAATCATCTGGATTCAGGAATATTGATGACTCTACTCTTATTATAGATGAGATGTGGCACACATTCATATTGTTTACTGTGGATTATAGTGACTTCTGTCGAAAGTATGTTGGGTACTATTTACACCATCAACCATCAACCAATGCTGAATTGGTAGGGCAAAGAAAACGTACGCTAGAAGAAGTTAGAACTAAAAAGAAAACTCAATATGAGCTAGTTTACGACATCTTGGGGAAAGAGACATTTATTAAGTGGTATCATGAATACCCTGAAAGGTATTCCTTAGATAAAATATCAAAATTGAGTAAAAACCCATTTGAGTAGTGCTTTTGTATTCTTAATGATGGGAACCACCAGGGCAAGATCGCGAACGTTTTTCAACCGATATCAAATGAAGATTTGAACTGGAAATAGGTTTGTGATCTTATACTCTTTTTTGCGGCAGTAACTGATGAATTTAAGTTCCTTTGAGCACCATTTCGGTCAATTAAAAGACCAGCGTCAATCAGCTAAAATTACCTATCCACTTTTCGATATTTTGTTTATCTCTCTTTGTGCAACGATTGCCGGAGCTAACGGCTGGAAAGAGATCAAAGAATATGCAGATGGTCATTTGGATTGGTTTAAAGGTAAGCGTCTGCCAAAGCACACCTTTATAACTTAGTTGCCTGCAGCCATCATTGTTTCTCTAAATTGATAGGGGAACAATATGTTTAGCAGCAGCACTAAGCTTGATGTCACTTTGATCTGTGGGATCACCGATATGCGTAAATCAATCGATGGTTTGAGCAATATCGTTGCCTACGAATTACAGCAAGAACCTTGTAATGAACATCTGTTTGTCTTTTGTAATCGTCAGCGCAATAAGTTGAAGATTTTGCAGTGGGCCAGTAATGGCTTCTGGCTACATTACAAACGACTCGAGAAAAATACCTTTAAATGGCCTGGGATCGAAGACGAACAGCTCTGTCTGCGTATCACACCGCAGCAACTCGATTGGCTTATCGCAGGGCTCCCCCTCACACAACCCCATGCTCATCCTGCGCTTCGTTATCACTATCATGACTTATAACCTATGATCATAAGCAGGATTTATTGATCACCAATTAATCTAAATAAACACAAGAAGTTAGATAGCACTCCGTGCATAATCTTTGCATGGAATTAAATCATCAAAATCTCCCTACTGATCTTGTCGAATTGCAGTTACTGGTGCTGAAACTACAGCAAGAGTTGCACGCTAAAGATGTGAAAATCAACTTTATCGAAGAACAGTTTCGCCTCGCTCAACAAAAGCAATTTGGCAAGAGTGCCGAAGGGCATATTGGTGAGGGCGAAGTGTTCAATGAAGCGGAAGTTGAAGCCGACATCGTCGAGACCCAAGAAGATCAAGCCGATACTACAACGCGTAAAAAGCCGAAGCGTAAGTCGCCGCCAGCTGACTTGCCTCGTGATGTAGTGACTCACGACATCAGTGAAGCAGATAAAACCTGTGACTGCTGTGGTAGTGAGCTGCATAAAATCGGCGAGGAGAGAAGTGAGAAGCTCGTGTTTATCCCAGCTCGGGTCAAAGTCATTGAGCATGTGCGGTTAAAATACGGCTGCCGAGCTTGTGACAAGCAAGGAACATCGGTACAGATAAAGACAGCATCTGTTCCAGCCAGTCCCATTCCCAAAGGGATGGCCACTGCCTCGTTACTGAGTCAAATTATCACCAGTAAATCTCAATATGCGCTACCTCTGTATCGCCAGGAAAGCATGTTTAACCAATATGGTATCGAGTTAAGCTGCAAAACCATGGCCGACTGGATGATGAAATGTGCAGAGCTGTTTACCCCGCTCTATGACAAGCTGCGTGAAGTCTTGCTTGAACAAGCCGTAATCCAGGCCGATGAAACCACGGTCAATGTGCTCAAAGAAGATAAATCCACCTGTTATATGTGGCTATATGCTACTGGCAGCGATACGCCTAATAAGCTGGGGATCCCCAATATTGTCTTATATGACTATCAAGCCAGCCGTGCTGGACAGTGTGCAGTCGATTAGTGGCTCTCTGCAAGTGGATGGCTATGCCGCTTATAGTCAAACGGATGCAACACTAGCCGGATGTTGGGCACATGCTCGGCGTAAGTTTAAAGAGGCAGAAATTTCCCAGCCGAAAGGCAAGATGGGCAAGGCTAATGTGGCGCTGAATCATATCCTAAAACTGTATCGGGTAGAGGGCCTGAACAAAGAAAAGCCATTTGCAGAAAAACAGCAGCAAAGGCAAATACACAGTCAGCCCTTACTCGATGAGTTTCATAAGTGGCTGACCAAATCACAGCAACATGTCCCTCCCAAGAGCAGTTTAGGCAAAGCGATAAGTTACTCGCTAAACCAATGGCCGAAACTGCTCCGATATATTGATGATGGCAGGCTAAACATCGACAACAATCGCGCCGAAAGGGCAATAAAACCCTTCGTTATCGGGCGTAAAAATTGGCTCTTTGCAAATACAGCAAAGGGTGCGAATGCCAGTGCTATTCTGTATAGCATGGTAGAAACGGCCAAATCCAATGGACTGCTTCCGTTCGATTACCTGATGTATTGCTTGGAGCAATTGTCACTCAGGCCTGAGGCCCTAGAGCACTTGCTACCTTGGAATGTAAAGCTAGGCTAGGTGTACTTCGCCGGACGGATACAGTTTATTAATAAATATGAGGCCAAGGAAAACACTTGGCTACTTAACTCCGCTAGAAGTTTTAGCTGGTAAGCGTGTGTCGGTTATGTTGAGAATCTAGGCTTTAATCGAGTCTTCCAATTTCAATATGGCTTAATTCAGCGCCTTTCTGCACAGGCTCACTGTATGTTTTTTAGTCTGCTAGTCTGCTAGTCTGCTAGTCTGCTAGTCTGCTACTGTCTTGAAGTAACCTCAACTATTATGGTTATTTAAGGGTTACAATATGCCTCTTCTGAAGTTGTTAAACTTTTAGTAGTAAACTTGAAAAGGTGTACAGCAGTTTAAACTTTAACGGCTTTAAAGTGCTTGTAATCGCTGTTGTTGCTTCATCGCACAGAGGCAAGCTTTACCTCTGAGTGCAGGGCAACTCTTACAAGGGTTTGCCTTATACGGATGGTGCAATACTTTTGCGTGGTGAAGGCTTAATTTGTCTATTCGCTGTAAGGATTTTTCTTTGCGTCGATTAAGGTGAGTAGCAGTCTTAATTCAAACTCTAATTGATGATAATCACCGTCCATGTGGTTACATAGTTGGTAGAAGGCTTTGCTGTGATCTTTCTCTTTCAGGTGTGCCAGCTCATGCACCACCACCATTCTCAGTAACCCTTCTGGTACCTTTTTGAGGCGAGAAGATATTCTGATCTCATTTTTTGCTTTGATCTTGGCACCTTGCTTACGGGCTACGTAGGAGTGTAGGCCTAATGCTTGATGGCTAAGGGAGATCTTGTCGTCAAAAATGACTTTGGATAATGGCTGTGACTTGCGTAAATACTGGTTTTTGATGGCAATAGTGTATTCATACAGCGCTTTATCTGTTCTAACTGAGTGGATTTCGGGGTGTCTTTTAAGTAAAAATTCACCAAGTTTACCTTGAGATAATAGGGTCTGTACTTGCTGCTGGATCTCGGCTTGATAGCCATTGAGGTAGGTTAAGTTTTGCATAATTGAGTCAGATATTAGCGGCTGTTGTTTTTAACAGGCTAATCTTCGAGTTCATTTACTCTAAGATTAGCCTAGTACTATCCCTTCAACGACTGATTAGTCTTCTTCTCTTTTGAAGATACTCTCGTTGTGAGATGCATAAGCTGCGTCAAAAGCATTACGTTGGAAACGTTTTAGATCTAGCCCTTCAAAGTCAACTTGTGGCGGATTACGCTTCAATTGCGCTTTAATGATGACCGGTGAGATAAGCGTCACTGGAAGTCCAATCACTTGAATCGCAGCTTCAAGTTTAAAGCTAGTGACGCTACCAGCGCCTTTACCCTTTTGCTCGCGTTCAATGATGACAACTTCATCGACACGGTAATCTTCTAAAAGCTTACTAAAGGCAAAGTGAAACTCACGAATTGTCTCGGTTTGCGCTGAGTTTGAAATAGCGAATGATTTCTGACGGCAATCAGGCACGTTGTACGTTTCGCCTTCATAACTTAATAAACTGATGATGGCTTCGCCACCTTTTAACTCTACGCCACAAATTCTCATGGTAAACCTTCAAAATAACAATATTACGCATATTGTAGCGTTATTTTCCCCACTGGTCAGCGTTTAGCGTTAGCAATTAGAAATAAAGTTCTGTTTGTTGTACGACATTCAAACAAAGTTAATTTGAAGTGAGTGCTATTGAAATACATTGAGGTGTAATTAGGTCTTATACGTGAGCTACTAATAAAAAAACGCTGGGATAGATAACTATCACAGCGTTTTCAGAACAAGCTTTAGTATTTGGTCAATGCTAGTCTTCAGGCGTATCTTGTAACTTAGACTTTGGCTTTTTAAGCATGGGTGCATCACCGACATCAATACCTGTGGCAAAGCGTCTATCACGGTTAGCAGATGCCTTTGCTGCCGTTCTTTTCTTGGCTATTACGGCTTTTTTCTTCGCTGTAGGTTTCGCTTTACTTTTGCTCACGGGTTTAGCTTTCAAGCCCGTGAATTTACCTTTTAAGCCTTCAAACTCGCTAAAGGCAAACTTCTTGTTCAGGAAGGTTTGCACTTGGGTAAAGTTAACCCAGTCTTTAGGGCCTACCAGTGAAACTGCATTACCTTTAGCACCAGCACGGCCGGTACGGCCAATACGGTGTACATATTCTTCAGCAAATTTAGGCATATCAAAGTTGATAACTAAAGATACGTTGAGTAGATCTAGACCACGAGAGGCAACATCTGTGGTCACCAATATCTGCTGTAAACCACGGCTAAACTCATCCATGATTTGGTTACGTGCATTTTGCTTTAACTCACCGCTGAGTGATGCGGTTTTAAAGCCTTCATCAGCAAGCTTTTTAGCTAGGCGGTCGGTATCGAGTCTGGTCGCCGTAAAGATGATGATCTGTTTTTGCTGCTCATCTTTTAAAAGACGCGATAATAGCGCTTCTTTATGATCAAGGTGATCACATAGGAATATACGCTGAGTAATATCTTTGTGCTCTAAATTACCCGCTCCAATAGCAACATGCTCGGGTGTTTTTAGCAGCTCCGCGGCAATATCATTGACGTCGCCATGATCAAGCGTGGCGGAAAACATCAATGTTTGACGACGCTTATGATCGGCGGCTTCATTAATCAGCTTAAGCTGATCGGCAAAACCTAAATCCAACATGCGATCGGCTTCATCAAGGATGAGCAGTTCAAGCCCATTGAGGTGCAAATGATGTTGCTTAAGGTGATCTGCTAAACGGCCTGGCGTCGCCACAACAAAATGGGGGTCACGAGAAAGCGCCTTTGCTTGGTCGTTAAAGTTTTCACCACCTAGAATTTTAGTGGCTTTATATTGGGTGTTGGCTACCAGTAATCGCAGTTGGCTATAAACTTGGGTCGCAAGCTCACGAGTGGGTAGCAAAATAACCACCCGTGGATCACGCTTACTTAATGCTCTACACGAAATCATCCTTTGCATTGCAGGTAACAAGAACGCCAAGGTTTTGCCTGAACCTGTCTTAGATGATGCCATTATGTCTTTGCCTGCGAGGGCAATGGGTATGGCTTGTTCCTGGATCTCTGTAGGGGTGTCTATACCCATGTGCTTTAACGTTTGTAAAAGACGTTGATCCAGTGAAAAATCGGTGAATTGCAAAGGTGAACTCCTAAAATAATCTGACCGAGTATTATAGCCTAGATAGATAGAGGAGGGCTATGATTAGCCATTAAGTTTATGCTAAAGCGGTCGAAATAGACTGGTGGCAAGGCTGAACTTAGAGGAACGCTGCAATTGACTACTAAAATCAGTGCCCGTAATAGCGTAACATGGCTATAGAATAAGGAACCACATCAAACCAATCTTAGATCTAAATTGATTACAGGAGTCAACGCACGTGTCGGACAATAATCATTCAGTTCAAATTGGTCTCGCTTTAGGGAGCGGCGCCGCTAAAGGTTGGGCGCATATTGGTGTGCTCAACGGTCTCGCTAAAATGGGCATTTATCCTGATAAAATAGCGGGCTGCTCCATCGGCGCAGTGGTGGGTGCTGCCTATGCTAATGATCATCTCGAAGAGTTAGAGGCGTGGGTGCGTAGTTTTAGCAGTTGGGATGTTCTAGGACTGATGGATCTTAGCTGGCGTAAAGGCGGGCTCATTGGTGGTGAAAAAGTTTTTGATGTGTTGCAAAAACGCATGGGCGACATGCAGATTGAGCAGCTGAAAAAACCGTTTACGGCGGTTGCTACGGATCTATATTCTGGCCAAGAAATTTGGTTTACCGAAGGCGATTTGCGCCATGCTGTGCGAGCATCATGTTCCATGCCTGGTATTTTACCCCCAGTAAAAGTGGGTGAACGCTGGTTGGTGGATGGCGCGGTGGTGAATCCCGTTCCGGTATCGGTAAGCCGAGCAATGGGCGTCGATATCGTTATTGCGGTCGATCTACACGGGCTTCGCCGGGGTCGTTTGCAAGTGTTACCGGTCAATATGAAAAGTAATAAGCCGACAAACCAAGAAGTAGCGGAAGCTGAGAAACATCAAGAATTAGGCTTTACCGATCTGCTTGCGCGCGGAAGAGATTATATTACTGGCTTAACGGATAAGTTTTCTCCGAGCAATAAAATCGGTGATCATATAAATCCCAACCCGGGTATGCTTGCGGTGATGTCGCAGTCGATGGAGATATTAGAGCAACGTCATAAGCGCGCAAGGCTAATGGGCGATCCACCTGATATTTGTATCGTGCCAGACTTAGGTGATATCGGTACCATGGAGTTTCACCGCGCGGCAGAGGCTATTGCAGCAGGTGAAGCGGCTGTCGAGCAAGTTGCCCACCTTATTGAAGCGGCGCTGGCGCCATATCGCTAAATAACGTGAACGAGTGATTAACATAAAAAAGGGCCTTCAGGCCCTTTTTTATGTTTAGTGACGACTTAATCAAGTTTTACAATCATCTTACCGCGGTTTTTACCTTCAAATAGACCGATAAAAGCCTCTGGTGCACTGGATAGCCCTTCATAAATAGTTTGCTCAGCGGTCACTTTCCCCTCTGCTAACCATTGACCCATTTGCTTAGCAAATTCTGGGTAATGAGCCCAATGTTCAAACACAATGAAACCTTCAATCTTTAGCTTCTTCATGATGATCTGTGCCAAGTTGCTCGGCCCAGGTGTCGGCACGGTATCGTTGTATTGCGAAATCATGCCACAAACGGCAATGCGACCATGATCTTTCATATTGTTCAATGCAGCAGTTAGGTGATCGCCGCCAACATTTTCAAAATAGACATCGATGCCTTCTGGTGCGGCTGTCGCTAATGCAGCAGTGAGGTCGCCACAGGTCTTGTAGTTAATCACGGCGTCAACACCGAGTGATTTAATATGCTCAGCTTTCTCGTCAGAGCCAACGGATGCAATAATGCGAGCGCCCATTAATTTACCGATCTGCACTGCGACGCTGCCTACGGCACCGGATGCAGCTGAGACGAATAAGGTTTCTCCTGCTTTTAACTCAGCAATGCGATTGAGGCCTGTCCAAGCTGTCATGCCAGGCATACCGAGTACACCTAAAAAATGTGATTCGTTGAGGGGAGTTTGTGGCAGGCGGGTTATTTCTGTGCCATCGCTGACATAATGGCTGCGCCAGCCGAGCATGCTATTAACCCTGCTGCCCACTGGAAATTCAACATTGTTTGACTCAATAATCTCACCAATTGCGCCACCTTCTAATACGGCACCAATTTCAAAAGGAGCGATGTAGCTCTTTCTATCAATCATGCGGCCACGCATGTAGGGGTCAACTGACATCCATAAATTCTTTACTAGGAACTCACCGTCATTCATCGCAGGCAAAGTCACTTCTGCCTCGGCAAAGTTACTTGCGTTAGGTAATCCTTCAGGGCGAGACTTAAGTTGAATTTGCTTAGCGTTCATAATGATCCTTTATTTTTGTTTGTGCGCAAAGTAATTTCCGCATCATAGCTAACTGTTAAAACTTATGCAATTACTTTGCGCGCAAAATACCTCCGCGCAAAATAAAAGCCATAGGCTAGTGTTGTTAACTGTAGTCAGGTAAGATCGCTGCAGTTAATATCAGCGGTGAAGGTTGTAGTGAAGAACAAAGTATCGAATAACGAGACCGAAGCATGTCTATCGGATAATGTCTGTTTTGCCCTGTATACCGCTGGCAATGCCCTTATGCGTGCTTATCGCCCTTTATTGGATCAGTATGAACTCACTTACCCGCAATATCTTGTCATGCAAGCATTGTGGCTCCAAGACAGAGCGAGCATGACCCAGCTGTCTCGCACCACTCGTCTGGACATGGGCACATTGACTCCGATTGTTAAACGTTTAGAGAGCAAGTTGTTCTTACAACGTTTACCTGATGAAACTGACGAGCGCAAAAAAGTTATTGCGCTGACTAAAGCGGGATTAGTGTTGCAAGCCGATGCGCTTTCACAGAAGCAAACCTTGCTCAATAAGGTCAGTATGACCGAGCAGGAGATTGAAGCGCTGCGGACACTGTGCCTGACCTTAACCAGCGAACTGAATCAAAAGTAAGCAGTCAGTTTTACCCTTCAAAAAACGGCACGTTTCCTGCTTTGGTTAGATTATAACTAAATCAGTGCCGAATTTTTGACGATGAATCCACTTAGTAGTATCAATACCCCTATTAATAGCGGCGCTGTGCTGGCAGATGCCTATGGAGTGTCAAACACTCAGACTGGTGTTGGCAGCACCGCA
>NZ_JAKIKR010000013.1 GCF_023284025.1 Shewanella abyssi
TCCGTCCTAGCAGTGAGCTGGCGAACGTCCTAGTACCTAGGACCTTCTAGCAAAGACGGTAAAAACTAGAAAAGAGCAAAGCGACGGCATAAATGCCGACCTACTTTAAAAGAAGGTGCTAGTACCTAGGACCTTCTTTGACAGTCAAGCATAGCCTTTAGCTGTTGCTGCCATTTAGCATTAAGTAAACTCCCTTGTAAGCCCCCTAAATGTTGGCACAGCTTTTTAATATTTAAAGTGCTTTTCGATGGCCTTTCAGCCAGAGGTTTTTCATGCAGTGCTTGCCAAGATTTGGAACTAATTGACTTGATTTGGCAACGGCTAGCGCTTAACGCATTTTTAGTGGCTGCGGGGTCGGAGAAAAGTGGCTCCGAGTCTAATGTCATTAATCGCTGGATCTCTTTGGCAAACTCAAACCATGAACAACTGTTTACAGCAGCGTAATGGTATAAATTTCTTGCTCCTGTAGCACTATTCCCCCCACTATCTGTAACGTCCACTTTGCTGGTACTCAGAGCATTTAAGCTCACAACCTCTTGGTGCATTATTAGCTTTAAAATCACTACGGCTAGCGCTTCACTCCAAGTCGGACTGCCATATTGATCCCCGATAATCGATAGTTCATCCTTAACCGCGAATAACCCCTGCATGGTGTTGACAAAGTTATGCCCCGAGCAACTATAAAGCCAAGCCGTTCGAATAATACTGGCCTGATCTCCTAAAATTTTCTGCACTGCCTGCTCGCCCGCCAGCTTACTTTTACCATAAACAGATAGCGGCGATGGCATATCCTGTTCATCATAAGCGCAGCCTTTATCCCCTGCAAAAACAAAGTCCGTTGAGATATGGATTAGCTTCACCCCATCATTCTTACATTGTAAGCTGAGTAACTCAGGCCCTATAGCATTGACTTGATAGGCCGTATCAACTTCCACTTCCGCTTTATCAACAGCATTATAGGCCGCGCAGTTAATCAGCACATCTGGCTTTATTTGCTTAAAAGCGGCGTCAATTAAAGCGGGGCTGCAGATATCTAACTGTTGGTGAGCGAATAAAAACACTTCATCGAGCGGACTTAAACAGCTCGAAGCTTCAGGTAAAGCATCGAGTAATGCCCGTTTAACATCGGCGGTAATAGCGCTTGCACTTAGGTCGTCAAACAGGCTCGCTTTAACCTGAGCACCACAGATGTTTGCGATCAATGCCAAAGATTGTGCTAACTGCCCTCTGCCACCGGTAACCAATATTTTCATTAAAAAAATTCACTAAAGTTGTTTCATTGTCAGCTATTAATTAACCAGCTTGATTGCACTATTGCTAACAATATCTATTTGAACACCGAGCAAAAAGAATGGATCATTAGCTGTCATCGCTAAAAGCCATCACTTAACCTCAGTTTACTCAATTAACGCTGAGTACTCGTCCAGTGAAGTATGACCTCGAGCGGATAGAAAACACAACAGGGCTTCTGGACTACGATTAAGTAAACGCTCTATTGGAAACTCCACCGCGTCAATGATCTCAATGGCTTTATCAAAGTTGCCTAAGCTAAAGGCGACGTGAGAATCGGAGCCCATAACGAGCAGTCCACCAGCCTCTTTGACCGCCTTTGCGATAGCGCTGCAGTTGCCTTCACTGCCCTTTCTCGAGGTCAAAAAGGAGGAGTTATTGATCTCTAAGGCAACATTGTTATTGGCAGCGGCTACTGCTACCTTTTCAATATCAATCGGGTATGAAGGGTTGCCAGGGTGACTAATAATGTCGACATTACCGCTCTCAATACAGTTTATCAGTGCAGCAGTGTGGGCCTCTTTCGTCGATGGCGGCAACACAGGTTCATGAAATCCTGCCAGCACGATATCGAGCTCTTGCAGATAATCGCCAAAAAAGTCGATGTCACCCTGCTGATTTTTTATATTAGCTTCGATACCACGCAACACACCAACGCCGTCCACTATTCGCGGTAATACACGCATATTAACAAAATGCCAAAAATGCGGGGCGTCTGCCATATCGGGCCCATGATCGGTAATGGCAAATAACTTGATGCCTTTCTCTTTCGCAACCCTAAGGTAATCATGCACAGTACTATAAGCATGAGTTGACGCTATGGTATGAGCGTGAGTATCGACGAGAAACTTCATGATTAATCTCATTCTTAAAAACAAAAAGAGTAGACATGCAGTCTACTCTGATACAGGTGGTTTCTCTATGTTCTATCGATGTGAAAAATCATTAGCCCTCTTGGGTTAAGCTACTATCGAGCTCTTCCCAGCTCTGTCGTTTTCGATAGATTGTCGAGGCACTAATATCCAACAATGCCGCCGCCTTGGGGACATTGCCACCACAAAATTCAATGGCACCTTCAATAGTCTGTTTCTCGGAGATCCATAACGGAACGATATCCACTGCCGCCATCGGAGCAGTTTGTGATGCTAGCGGCGCAGCTCCCCCCTCAACTTCTACAGTCCCTTTCACCACCGAGTGGGTACTCTCCGCCGTAAAGGTCGCTGGAATCGCTGCTTTAATTTGAACTTGAGGCGTTATCTGCTTAACATTGTTATCGGCCGTAACTTGCATAGGTAACATATCAAGCTCTACCGTATCAGCGTCATTCAGCACCACCACCTGCCTAATCACATTCTGCAGCTGTCTTACGTTGCCGGGCCATTGATAATTTTTAAGGCATTGTTTAGTGGCAGCGCTAAAGCGTTTAAATTGCTTACCCTCTTCCTTGTTGTACTCTTGAAGCAATTTATTCGCTAATAGAAAAATATCTTTACCGCGCGTTTTTAACGGTGGTAGTTCAATGGGGATAACATGTAATCGATAAAATAGATCTTCCCTAAAGCGGCCCGCTTTCACTTCATCCCAAGGAGTGCGGTTAGTCGCACTCACAAAACGTACGTCAACTTTCTCCTCTTTAGTGCCCCCTACGCGTTGAAAAACACCGGTCTGAATAAAGCGTAGTAACTTACTTTGCAGCTCTAAATCCATTTCGCAGATCTCATCAAGAAACAGCGTACCTTTATGGGCGCGAGTAGCCGCACCATCACGGTTAGCAATAGCGCCGGTAAAGGCACCTTTGGTGTGGCCAAAAATTTCACTCTCGATCAAATCTTTAGGAATTGAAGCACAGTTTAAAGCAATAAAAGCTTCATCGCGGCGGTTACCTGCATGATGAATCGCATGTGCGCAAACTTCTTTGCCGGTACCACTTTCGCCCACAATAAAAGCGGATGCCTTGCTATTTGCTACGCAATCAATTGTTTTATAGACGGTTTGCATTGCAAGCGACTCACCAATAAACCCCATGTAATGGGGTTTGGGTAAACTGCTTTCATATTTAGCCACCAAGTTAACCAGTTGTCGCTGCTTGAGGGCATTGCGGACAGTAATGGATAGGCGCTTAGCATCGAATGGTTTCACCAGAAAATCAAAAGCACCCGCTCGCATAGCATCGACTGCCAGATCTATGGTGCCATGGGCGGTGATCATAATGACGGTAATATCTGGATACTGTTTCTGAACAATATCAAGAATATCCATACCGGACATATCGGGAAGTTTGATATCTAAAACTAGCAGATCCGGTTGCCACTGCTTCAACTCATTGAGTGCATCCTCACCATGATTAACATGGGTGACTTTTGCACCATCCGCACGTAAGTATGCCGTGTATAACGCTCCGAGCGACATGCTATCTTCTACGAGCAGTGCGGTGAACGGGCTAGCTATATCCATATAAGAGTCACCTATTACTTATTAATCATTATCGAAGCTAAATACGCTGTCATTATCGTATCGATTGAGTCTAGCAGTTATCATTCAGTTATCTTGCATGTATGTAGGGTATAGGTAAATGAAGTTATCCTACGCGGGATTTAAATACCTGCAAAGTTTGCTCGCCCGTTTCAATAACATGACTAAGTAACTGCGGCACTTGATTAATATCACCTTCTTTAGCACTTAATTCAAGCGCTTTTGCAGCCTCACTTAATGCTTGAGCACCAAAACTGCCCGCACTACTTTTTAACGTATGTGCTTGTATATCAGCTTCGCCTAAATCGCATTCACCCCGTGACTGACAAGATTTTAGTAGTGAGCGCAATATATCGAGTCGCTCCTCAGCCTCATCTATAAAAACGGTGAACATTCTTGCCATCGCCTCCTCTCCAAGCATACTGCTTAGCTCTGCAAGTGTGGCTTCATCGAGTATGCCACTGGGGTTATTTTCAGTAACATCGTTTTCTGCAAGCTGCTCTCGTTGCTGTTTTTCAGGCAAACGGGGTTCCTCGACTTGATGACAATCTTGATTAATTTCTTTACTCATTGTAGCCGTAAAAATAGGCTGTGCTACAACCCCTTGCAGATTGGCGTGATAAGACTCCTGAGCCGCACATTTGTCCTTTACCCCCCATCGATTAACCGCTTTAATGAGTTGCGCTCGGTTTACCGGTTTAGGCACAAAATCTTTCATTCCTGCATTCATACATAACTCTACATCCTCTTTTTGCACATTGGCGGTCATAGCAATGATGAGTTGATGGGGGTTGTGCAACAGTATATGTTCGGTGGCTTCGATACCATCCATCTCTGGCATTCTCATGTCCATTAAAATCAATGCATAATCCTTGCTCGCCGCCATAGCCACGGCTTCTTTGCCATTATTAGCCAGCTCAACATCGAAGCCCGCTTTATTTAATAGCGCACTGGCAACGATCTGATTTGCTGGGCTGTCTTCAGCCAACAAGATGGGCAATGTTGTTTGGCTTTCATTTATCAGTATATCTTCGGCGCTGGTTAACTCAGTATTAAAGCGATGTTCACCACTGAGCATGGCAAGCATCATATCTCTGCTTAGGGGTTTGTTAACGACTTGCTCAAGACCGACCTCGGCCAACAATTTTGACGCTTCAGGTACCACAACCGTCATTAGCGCTGCCATTAACGCTTCATCATAAAGATATGACTGTTTAATCTCTTTAGCCTGCTGCACGGTGAGATCAACGAGACAGCGTTCATCAATCAACACAAGGTTAAAACGACCTTGCGCTTTTAATACATTGAAGATGTTATCAATACTATCGACGCATATTGCATTTACCCCATATTGCTTATATTGCTTTTCAAACAACGCGCAATAAGTCGCATTGGGATGCACCAGTAGCACGCGATCATCACGAGGCGAGTGCGGAGCTAACGGCACATCTGCTGCGTCTAACTTAAGTTTGACATCAAAGCTAAAACAGCTCCCTTGGCCTTGTTCACTCTTGAGCGCAATACTGCCTTCCATACGGGTGATAATTTCTGCACAAATCGCTAAACCTAGCCCGGTGCCGCTATAGTTAGTATTGTACTCATCATGAACTTGGCTGAACTCCTTAAATAGGGTGCTCTGCGCTTCTTGGCTAATACCAATACCTTGGTCAGATACCGTGCAACATAGCTGCACCTTGCCTGAGGTACTTTCAAGCAACCACATCTCTACCGCCACGCAACCACCCGATGAAAACTTAATCGCATTATCGACTAAGTTTTGCAGCACTTGGCGTAAGCGCTGACCATCACCAATAAGACTTTCTGGCACATTACAATTGACAAAACTCGCTAGGGTAACCCCTTTATCTTGCGCTTTAGGTGACAAAATTTGTAGCACTTGGCTAACCAACTTCGCTGCAGAAAAAGCACTTTTTTCCAACAACATCTGCCCCGCTTCAATTTTTGAAAAATCCAAAATGTCGGTAATGGTGCTTAGTAGTGCTGTGCCCGCTTCTTTTGCTGTATTGGCATAAATACGCTGCTCTTTATTGAGGCGCGAATCCAGCATCAGCTCAACACTACCCAGAACGGCATTGAGTGGTGAGCGGATTTCGTGACTCATAGTGGCTAGAAAACGTGATTTGGCTTTACTGCCTTGCTCCGCTTGATCTTTAGCGAGTTGAAGCTGAGTTTCATGCTCCATTCGCCTTGAAATATCGCGAATAAATGCAGTCAGTAGCATCTCCTCCCCCAGTTGAACCGGAATTAATGTGATCTCAATGGGAAGGTCTTCTCCATCAAAGCGAGTCGCCAGCATTTCAGTCGCATTCTTGAACGCTTTTCCTGCGCCAGTGCGGCGGTACTCCTCCAAAATTTCGCGAAAGACGACCTGGGCCTCCCCCTTAAACAAGCAAGTCTCCATTATCTCACCGACCAAAGCCTGTGAATGAGCTTGGAACATCAAACAAGCGGAATCATTTACCTCTTGAATTTTACCGGTGATGTCGATGGTGATGAGTGCATCTTTACTGCCTTCTAAGGTGGCGAGTAAGATTGACTCTGTTCGCTGAGCAGCAACCTGAGCTCGCTTTACATCACTAAGATCTTTCACTAATCCTAAAAACAGTAGTTCGCCATCGAGTACCATTTTTGAGATTGACAGCTCAATAGGAAATAGCTCGCCCGCTTTATGCTGCGCCATTAACTCTCGACCTTTACCGATAATCTTAGCGTCACCACTCTCTAGGTATTTACGAATATAACCGTCATGCATCTGTCGTTCTGATAGAGGCAAAAGTAACGATACATTCTCGCCTAAAAGCTCGCTATCTTTATAACCAAAAAGCCGACTAACGGCGGGATTAACTTCGCTGATCTCGCCGCGAGTATTAATAATAATATAGCCATCTAATGCAGTGCCTAAAATGGTGCTCAAGCGGGTGTTTGCATTTTCAAGCGCATGAGTTTTCATATCAATTTGCTCAACCATCAGGTTAAAAGCATGGGCAGCTTGACCTATTTCGTCCTTCGATGTTACCGGTAACTTAACCTGCTTTTCACCTGAAAATACTCGAGTAGAAGCCAATTTTAGTTGCAGTAAATTGCGGGTTAAATAGTGGCCCAATAACCAAGAAAAAAGTGCCACCAGCAGCATCTCTAAGGCGGCAATGAATAAAAATTGTTTGGTCGCATCAGCGATAAAAATATCGAGTTTGGATATTTCAACGCCGAGTTCAACTCGACCATAAACAATCCCAGATTCGGCCACCATAGCCTCTATATCTAAAATGCCATCATCGACTTTAGTCACCGTAGTATCCCGGGCCGCTAAATGGGCACCGTCATTCACACCAGCGGTAACTAGAAGGTCATCTATATTAAAAACACTGACATACAGCACTTGATTGGTCGCTATAAGTTCACTCGCCAAGTTACTCAAGGTGGATAAGTCGGTACTCAACACCGCATCTTTTGCCGCCGCTGCAAATAATGAGGCTATTGATTGCGCCCGTTTTTCAATTTCAGACTCATTCGATGATTTCAGATAATCGATACTGGTATACACCAGCAGCATTAATAACAAGCCTTCGATAATCGCAATGCCTAGAATGGTTTTTAGTCTAAAAGACATTAATGACCCTCCTTTAACGGTATTGATAACTCGCCAAGCTTTAATGCTCTAACATCATCCCAGTCACTATCAACCGCGGGGTTCAATGCACTAAAGCCAAGCGTGTTGAGCAAAGCCTGACCTTGCTGCGACTCAGATAGAGCCGCTAGTTCTGCGACAAGTATGTTACGCGTGCTCTGTGACACTCGCGGATGCACGGCAATCGCGTGGGGGGTGTAACCAGGCGTAGTCCAAAGAATACGCAGCTTAGATTTGGTCTCAGCAGGTAAATTGTTAAACGTTCTGCCGACCCCGCCGCCTGCTTTAAATAGCCCTTTCGATACCGCCAAATAGACAGAATCATGGGAGCCGACAAACTTAGCCGAAAAGTCGATATTCCGCTGCTTTAAGTTCGCTCTGGGGATCATGCTGGCAGCAAATGCCCCTGGTGCGGGGAACGCGATAGTTTTTCCAGACAAAGCCTCGAGATTGTTATATGCCGCATCTTTTGCAACCACAATAATGCCTTTAAGCTTTTTGTCTTTCTCTTTAACCAGAACCTGATAGCCCTGTGATTGATGGAACTGCACGTAGTGGTAAGGATTCATATATGCAACGTCATACTCCCCTTTTGCCAGCCTAGCTTCGAAAGTAGGAATATCTGGCGCCGTTGCAAAACGCAAATCAAGCTTTGCATTTTGCGACACTTCAGCCAACAGCGGGCCCCACGCTTTAGCGAGTGTGCTAGCCGCTTGCTGAGGCACAACACCAAATACCAGTGTATCTGTAGAGCCATGGCGTTCAACCTCAGCGGTACTGGCCTGGGCGAAGAATAATAGCAAGCTAGCAATCACTATTTTTAAGCCCTGCATTGAAACGAGTTTGTCTCTACCGAAGAGTGAAAACATGCTGTTCTATCCTTGATTTGAATCAATTTGCGGTTTATTAATACCAGCAATTAGCACGCCAAGATTAACTAAAGGCTACATCAAGCAGCAAATTTAGAAATATTCATCTATGACAAGTACTTATCAATAATAGATGTACAATCTCAATATGGAGCAGCGACTCGCAATTTGCAACCGTCTCACAATAAAGATGACTATTACGCTAGGGTTCAAAAAATATTTCCACTGCAATAATCAATTAATACAAATAGATAACCAGCAAGTCATGGTGGTGGCATAGTGTTTGCTGTCTAGCTTCATAGCCCAGCTATTTTGCGAATAGAGTAATGACAGTGTTGATCTCTGCAGAAACAGAGCAAAAATTTAATATCATGGTGGTCGAAGATTGCGACAGCGAGCGCTGCTTACTCAGTGGTTTATTGACAGCAATGGGGCTTAATTGCATCGGTTTCTCCGCCGCCGAGTCTGCGATCGAATACTTAAGCGATCACCCTATCGATCTCGTCATTACCGATTGGATGATGCCAAACATGAACGGCATCGAGTTTTGCAAAATACTCAAGCGCTCAATCAATAGCCCCTATACCATTCTACTCACCGGCAACGGTGAGGCTAGCCAGATTGTTGAGGGGATAAACTCCGGCGCCGATGATTATGTTGCTAAGCCATTCAATAGTGCAGTACTCAAGGCGAGGATCAATGCAGGGCTTCGAATAATAGAGATGCAGAGCCAACTTGCACAAAAAAATGCCACACTAAACCAGCTACTTGAAAAAGAGCAACACTACCTCAGTGTCGTTAAACAGGATCTCGCGCTGGCAGCCCAGCTACAACAGGCGCTGCTGCCGGATAACGGTCAGCTGAATCAACAGTGGCAAGTGACCTGTGAATTCAAACCTGCGCAGGATCTGGCTGGAGACATATTTCAGTGCTTCAATATCGATGAGCAACATATTGGATTTTACCTACTCGATGTCAGCGGCCATGGCACAGCAGCTTCTATGCAAAGCTTCACTCTGGCACAAAATTTAGCTAACAATCGCGCTGCCTGGCAAGCATTAGATCTGTGCACACTGGTCAATACACTTAACAATGAATTTGATGATCCACAAAATAGTGGTTGTTTCGCCACCATGGTGATTGGCATTGCCAATACTGTCACTGGCGCTGTGGAGTACATTAACGCGGGGCACCCAGCACCTATAATCATTGATCCACAGCAAGCCTATTTTGTCGATCAAACTCAGCTCAAGGTTGCCGCTCAACTGCCTTTAGGGATCCGCAAGAATGTCCAATATAGCAGCAGCCATTTTTACTTAGCACAGCAGCAACACTTGCTACTCTATTCCGATGGGATCTATGAATGCCGTCACCCGAAACACGGATCCTTTGGCCAGCCGCGCCTGCTCAAAGTCATCAACGGTGCCAGAACACTGACGCCCAATTCACTACTGCACCACCTAACCCACAGTTGTGATTTATGGCAACAGAAACAGGCTCAGGACGATATCTCATTGATGCTGATCTCTTCTCCGTCAGCGACCCATAACTCATTCGTTCCACCATTAAATTAATCTCATCAAGGACAGAATATGAATAGCTTACAGATCAACCTCAATAAAGCGATATTGGCTAAGCACTCTCTTTGCCTAGAGATAGAGCAGTTTATGTTACAGAACCACATAAACTCATCGCAAAGATTTAAGATTATCACCTGCGTACTTGAAGCTGTCGCCAACGTAATGAATCACACTAACAATGGATCCGCAGATATGACCCTCATTTTGCACTGTCGCGATAATAAACTGATTGTCGACCTGCTTGATAACTCCGCATTACATAGCAGTAAAGCACCACTGCAATGCCCTGATGCTGATACTCAATCTGGTCGAGGTTTATGGATTATGCACAGCTGGATGGATAACGTAAGAGTACAACAATCTGTTGCGGGGACTCATCTGCAATTGAGCCTATCAATACGATGATGCTGACATATCCAGTGCTCATATTAACGGAGAATAATCAAGATCTGTACGCTGTGTTCTGGCTAAGCAGTTAAGTCAGTAATCAAAGCACAACATAGCGTATCCTCTTCCTCTTTCAACCGTCTACCGTCTACCGTCTACCGTCTACCGTCTACCGTCTACCGTCTACCGTCTACCGGCATACTTTACTTTTCAACTCTGCTCTTACAACTCATTTTGGCAATAAGCAGATTGCGCATTTTGCTTTGCATATTAAGAATCCATTTAAAACCCATCTACTCACAAGTCAACAAAGCAAACTAAATCATATAAAAACAGCAGCTTAAAAACTGGCACTGCAGTTGCAACGGTCTATGTAAACCCAATAAAGATGAAGAACAGCACGCGACTTTCATCTTCATTAGCAACTATTCACTCATCACGAATTACGACTCATGAGTAACAGTGGCCAAAGTATATTAAGGAGCTTCCTATGACATTCTCTCCACTAGCACAGAATAATGCCTGCAAAATCACTTTTCCCGTTGAAGTGGTCATGACCCAAACACCGACGCTTCGCGCTGCAATGTTGCAACAAATTAACGCCGGAATGACCCAACTGGTTATCGATTTACATCAGGTGCAGTACATAGACTCCAGCGGCCTTTCAGTACTGATTTCAGCGCTAAAAAAAGTCGAAGAGCAAGATGGCGAAATTGTATTGCTTTCACCCACCGCTGGCGTGCGAGCACTGATCGAGCTTACTCGTCTGCATCAGATTTTTTCCATCTTTGAAGACGAAGCTGCCGCAGTTGACTACATATGCAATGAACTTGATACGCAGTGAACTTGCCAGCTAACAAGCCATCTATAGAGGGCTACGCTATGAACCCCAATCACAGCTTAAATTTATCCGCTACAGTCACTCACTCCGCATTGACCCAGAGTGTCGAAATGAACTCGGTGAGGACAACAAAGCCATTAAAGGCTTTATCGGCACTGCTCATCATTATCATTACCATGGCAACGGCATTATCCGGATGCGTACTGCCTCACCACCCAGAAGAAGCGGACATGTGTGACAACGTGGAAGATGACATGACCCAGTGTCACTTCTACGATAGCGATACTCCCTACATGCGCAGTAAAACCCGCGAACGTGCGCCTAAAAATATAAGCCAGCGGCCAAACAATCCAATGGGCACCACTTGGTTAATGAATGCAGCTCAAGCGCAACAAGCGTTACATCTACCGCAGAACATCAGTTTATCCGTAGGAGATAGGTTTAAGGTCGATATTCTTAACGGAGAAGAGTTCAGTGGCAACGTCGAAGTCAATAACGACGGCTATATCTACTTGCCCTACCTGCAACCCATTCATGCCAAGGGGCTCGATGTTCAGCAACTATCGACCGCGATTACTCAGCATTTAATTGATGAAGATTTTATGCTCAAAGACAGCGTAAGACTCAGTATTACGCCGTTAAAGTGGGCGCCGGTAGAGGTCACCGTTTCAGGGGGGGTGTTTGAACCTGGACAGCATCAAATCAACAAGAAAACAGATCTTGAGATCATCGATGATGATGGCGGACACAGCGGCGACCAAGCAACAGAGAGAAGCATTGCCGCTGCACTAAGGGCCTCAGGTGGCGTTCGCCCCGACGCCAATATCAGTGAAATTATCGTTATTCGTCAGCAGCACAGCTTCAAGCTTGACCTTTCTGGCGTGATCCACGGCTACCCAGTGCCATCGATGACCTTAATGTCAGGTGACCATATCCATGTACCGCAGCACGACTATTTTGATGATGCCCTGGCTAGACCGTCTCAAATCACTACGCCAGGGATCCGGGTGTTCCTATCAAACCTAACGCAACCCGCCAGCAGTAACTCGCAGTCGGCAGTCGATACCGATGCCACTCGTTTTCCCTACGGTACCCGTCTACTTAATGGTGCAATAGCGGCAAACTGCGTCGGCGGCGCGCAATCAACCAATGCCAGCAGACATCTACTTTTGATCACTAAGAATCCATTAACCTCAGAAGTTGATGTGATTGAGCGCTCAATGGATTCACTCATTAGACACTCTTGGGAAACCGGCATGAACCCGATATTGATGCCTGGTGACGGTATTGCTTGCTACGACTCACGTGTCACCAATATGCGCGAGATAGCAAGAACCGTCACCGAGATTTTAGTCCCTGCAACCTTGCTGGAACTACTTTAATCTGACTAAAAAAAGGAGGCGATGATGGATAAACAGCAATCAATAAGACCTCTACAGTGGCTGAAGCGTTTACTCGTTAACGGTAGCCAAGTCCCGGTCAAACAGCGTAAAAGCAATTACCTAAAGCTGACCTTTATATTGCTGGCGATAATATGGTCACTGGTACTGTTTTTTGTCCTTGTCACCCCTAGCCGCTACGTCAGTCAATGGACCCTCATTCTCCCCGGCGCAGGTGCCGGTGCAGTGGTGAGTTTAGACAGTGTCGGCCAAGCAAGCAGCACTGTTAGCTCGCCCTATTTAAGCACGGCAATTGATCCGCGGATCAATTACAAATCCATTGCCAACAGCAGAACCTTACTTTATGAAGCGGCAAAGATCATCAATATCAAAGGCAATCAGTTTTCCAAGCCAAAACTAAAACTGCCAAATCAAACCGGGTTAATGCAGTTCAGTTTAAAAGCCACCACGGCAGAAGGGGCGCAGCAGCGAGCATGGGCACATTATCACAGCCTACAAGCATTGCTGTCGCGGTTACGTAATGATGAAGTACAACAACGAGAAGACGCCATTAGGGTTGGTATGGCAAGTTTTGCCAATAAAGTCAGCCTGACCCAAAACAAGCTATTAGAGTTCCAATCAGAGTATGGTTTGGTCACGCTAGATCAATTTAAAGAGCTGGCGTTAACGATGGAGCGTTTAAGACATAACAAGGTTAACTTGTCGTCGGAGTATCAAGGTGTCATCGCCAGCCAGAGAATGCTAGAAATACACTTGTCATTATCACCCAAACAAGCAGCTGGCTTGCTAACATTAAAAAATGATCAGTTGTTTCAACAGCTACTAATAAGCTACACCGATGTCACCACAACACTGACTGAGTACGCCAGTCGCTTTGGTAAACGTCATCCGCAAATCGTGACCCATCGTAATGAGCAAACATCGATACTTGCTGCAATATCAAAACGTTGCCAAGTATTACTCGGCTATACTGATAAACGCTTGATGTTAATGTTATCAGCCGATGATCTTGATGGTCGAGCCCAATTGATGCAGCAACTTTTAACACTGGACACTAAAGCCAAAGGGCTAAACAGTCGAATTGGTTCGCTTACGCAGCAGATCCACGATTGGGATCACCGTTTATATGACAGTAACGATGACGCTGCTAAACTTGAGGCGCTACAAAGAGAGCATCAGGTTGCAACAGCGGTATTTACCTCGGCACTGGCTAAAATGGATGTGGGCAAAGCAGATATATATTCGTCTTTTCCTTTGCTGCAGTTAATGTCAACGCCGACGCTACCGGAGTCATCAGATAAGCTGCCTGTTTTACTCGCGCTGGTTGGCGGATTTGCCGCATCGATATCATTAATCGCAGGGATGGGAATGTTATGGATCCGCAAGCCTATACTCCAGAAAATTCTGATGAACGACTAGTTTGGTACGCGATGACTGGCACCTACCTCTTCTGGTTATTAGGTGCCATGTATGTGGTTGCCCCTGTCATTGGCTGGATCTTGCTATTAAGGCTCATCACCAGAGTCATGTTTAAAGGGCAGCATTTTGTGGTCAGCAAGACACAGCTTTACTGGATAGTGGCGATGAGCTTGATGTTGTTGGCCTTGGTTGTCGCCCATTTCAGTGAGGGATTAGGTCTCGCCAAGCTAATCAAATCGAGCATCGGCTGGGCCAAAGGTTGGGCGCTGTTAGCCATATTCCCGTTAATCGGTTCACTCAATATTCGCCCCCACATCATCTATCGCGCCGGTTGTATCGTCTGTAAGCACACGCTTATCTTGTTGCCTATTGTTATACTCGCATGGGCGATAAAACTCCCCAGTACACTCTATACCTCACCACTGAGTATTATTGGGGGTCCAGGCCCAGAGTTTTTCAGCGTAAGCCTATATGAACTTGATCCTGGCAGTGGGCTGCCAAGATGGCGCTTGTTTACCCCGTGGGCACCCGCATTAGGCTTGATGGGCAATCTCTTTTTTATCTTTGCCTGCCAAGAACAATCAAAGCGATATCGCTTCTACGGTTTCGCTGGCAGTTTAAGCATGGTTTTACTGTCTCAGTCTCGACTGGCACTGGTCTGCTACCTACTTTTGATCGGCTTTTTTATGGTCGTTCGCTGGTACCGCTCACCCTGGTTATATTTCGCCGCCTGCCCAGCGTTGCTATTACTCGGTTTATCGGGCTATAGCGTACTTGAGAAAATTGAGCAGAGTATCGACGCCTTTAAAAATGCTCGTGCGGGGTCGACGCGGGTCAGACAGGAGCTAGCGAATATTGCCCTCGAACGTTGGGCTAATGAGGCGATGATATGGGGCCACGGCATTGTTGAAAAAGGTCCCCATTTAGTGGAGTACATGCCCATTGGCTCTCACCACACTTGGTATGGCTTGCTATTTGTTAAAGGACTCATTGGCGCAGTAGCGCTAGCCTCAGCGATGTTAATCACTCTATGTAGCCTACTGCGCTATGTGTTTTGCAATGCTCTTTCAGCAGCCGCCGTTGCCATTATTGTGATGATTTTCCTCTACACTTTTGGTGAAAACTTAGAAATATTAGCCTACCTTTTCTGGCCAGGACTGATCATTATAGGCAGTGCACTAAAACACAATAAAACCGGCTCTTAACCGGCTCTTGACCTGCCCTTCCTCGGCTCCATCCCGGCTCTTCCTCGGCTCCACCCCTGCCCTTAACCTGCTCTAACCATTCTGACTCGCAATATGCAAAATCAGCATGAATATTCGCTGCCACTGTCTCAAACCCCACAACACCCCAAAAACACCAACGAACAAATGACAATGCTTTTCAGCTACTTAGTAGCTTAATGCGCGGGGAACAAAAGTTGGCACGATACCTGTAACACTCTGTTTAACACAAGAGGATAAGCAGCTTAATGTTAGCGCTATCTATTCAATCGACTAACAGGTGGTTGTATGCAAGCAATATCACAGCTTAAAAGCAGCCTAACCACTCTGTTCGGCAGTGCGCTTGGCAAGAGTCTGTTTTGGCTTGGTTCAGCTCAAGTACTCGGTCGAATAGTGCGCCTTGGATCTAGCATCATTATTGCTCGCCTACTGACACCTGAAGTGTTTGGTCTGGTCGCCATCATTCTCACCAGTTTTGAAGTTATCTGTACTCCAACACGCAGAATATCATCCGCTGCATTAATACAGATGGATGATCAACAGTTTAATAATGCACTCACCAGTGCCAATCAGGTTAACTGGTTAGCCGCTATCACCGCCTTCGTTGCCATGAGCTTACTCAGTTGGCCGCTTGCACTCTATTACGATGACGTGCAGCTCATAATGCCTATGATACTTATGGCAACAAGCTATTTATTACTGCCACTGGGCATGCTTTACGCCGCGCAAAACCTGCGCCTCAACCGCATGAGAGTGGTTGGTCGCGCCGTGCTGTGGCAAACGGTTTTTGATGGGCTATTAACAGCCACTCTCGCTTTACTCGGGTTTGGGATCTGGGCGATTATCTTGCCTAAGATCATTGTGATATTTGTTTGGATTGGGGTTCATCAATACCACAATCCCCTTCCCGAGGCTTTATTAAACACATTTACCCCAGCGAGTACGGTTAAGACTCATCCACTTACGACGAGTCCTAGCCCTAACACTAGCCACTGCACTGACAAGCGCACTAGCCCCTGTACTAGCAGCAAGCGCAAGCTAACACTAGGTTTGAACCCACAGGCCCTTGAGATGTTGCGGTTCGGTCTACAAGTGGGTTTAGGTGACTTGGCTATCGCCATCCGTCAGAACGTCGACTACATAGTGGTCGGCTATTTCCTCGGTATAGAGGCCTTAGGCGTCTACTTTTTTGCATTTAATGCCAGCTTAGGGATCAGTCTTGGGCTCATTCAAAGCTATGGTACAGCCCTTTACTCTCACCTTTGTCAAACAGCGGCTGACAGCAACAAACCAAGCCTGAGTTTGTATCAAAAGTACTTTCAGTCGCTTAAATTCATTATGTTACTCACGCTACCGATTATTACCGCCCAAGCGGTGCTCGCCCCTTTTTATCTGCCACTGATTTATGGCCAAAAATGGCTCGATGCTGGCGCCCTACCGATTTTCATCTTGCTGTGTCTAAGTGGCCTAGTCAGGCCCCTTGGCGAAGCGGCAAGTCAATACTTAATCAGCTCAGGACAAAGTCGATTAAACCTTATCTGTAATAGTATTTTCACTTTAGTACTAGCTACTACTATCGCGTTTTGCAGTTTGTCGGGGCTCACCACGGTAGCGCTGGGTATTTTGCTGGTTCACTTAATCGCGATGCCGAGCTTTACCCTCTATTTAATGTTCGCTCAAACGCCGTCCCAAAGCGTCCGCGATGGCCAGCAGCCACAAAATATCACCGCTAGGGTGCCATTGAATAAATCACCTTGACGCCGCTGACTAACAACACCATAACCGCTGATGATCCGCTCACGGGAGACACGCTATGACATCTAACAACCAATACCATAAACCGCTAACGGCAAAAGTATCTGTGGTCATGCCCATCTACAATGTTGCAGCGTTTGTAGAAGACGCCATCAACTCAGTACTGGCACAAACATTGAGTAACTTTGAACTGATATTGGTCAATGACTGCTCCCCCGATAACAGTCTCGCGATATGTCAGACTTTTACTGATCCGCGGATCCGGATCATTAGCCATGAGGTAAACCAAGGCTTAGCAGCCGCTAGAAACACCGGCATACGCCACGCCATTGGTCGTTACGTTGCTTTTCTTGATTCTGATGACATGTGGCACCCAGAAAAGTTAACTCAGCATGTAGCGCATTTAGATAACGCGCCAGAGGTCGGCATTAGTTTTTCTCGCTCACTGTTTATTGATTACCAAGGTAAAAAGATTAATGTATTCCAGATGCCGCAGTTAACCGATATCAGTGCCAGCGATCTGCTTTGTCGCAACCCTGTCGGAAATGGTTCTGCTCCGGTATTGCGCCGAGAAACCTTAGGCGATATCCGCTATCAAGCACTGAATAAAAGCCATCCTCATAGTTGTTACTTTGATGAGAACTTTCGTCAATCTGAAGATATAGAGTGTTGGCTGCGGATCCTGGCAACCACCCATTGGAAAATGGAAGGACTCCCAGCGCCACTTACCTATTACCGCCTCAATAACCAGGGGTTATCAGCGGACTCCAATAAGCAGTATGCCTCATGGGAGAACATGATAAATAAAGCCAGCCGCTATGCACCTGAGTTATTGGCGCTACACGAGAATCGTGCCAGAGCCTATCAACTGCGCTACCTTGCGCGGCAAGCCATTCGCAATAACGATGGTAAAGAAGCAGTGGTGCGCATAAACCAAGCGCTAAAAACATCACCGGCGATTTTGAGGCATGAAACCGGACGCACTATGGCCACTCTTGCCGCCGCCTACCTGCTACATATTTTGCCGCGCCGTGCCTATAAAGGCGTTGAGTTATTGGCTCAATCAGCCCTTGGCCGTATGCAACGCGCCCAAATAGCTAAAGACGGTGTGACAGCAGAACTCATGAGCAGCCTGTAAAGCGGCGCAACATTCCAGCGGCTTGTAAAAGCCTTTCTAGCCCCCGATTGATAAGCCGCTAATACCCCATTCCATCTGGTAAAAACAGCTATCTCCCGTTTGCAGCACGCAATGCAAGATGCAAACGGGCCACTCCCCTACAATAATAAAGCGCCATAAAAACACACCAACATACTGTTTTAATAGTGTTTGTAGAGTTGGCCTGTTACCTGCAACATCCCTACCATAACGACTGCGCTAACAACGGCTCATAACAGCCGCCGTTAGCTTAATCACTACAGCAGAGTCATTCACAACACGATATAGACCCGAGGCCGATTATGACAAATATTCCAACGCGCCCCACCAGCACAACGGCATTGGCTATCCGTGTTGTTGATGCATCTGCTGCAATGTTGATGATATTGCT
Source organism: Shewanella abyssi (assembly GCF_023284025.1). GTDB lineage: Bacteria > Pseudomonadota > Gammaproteobacteria > Enterobacterales > Shewanellaceae > Shewanella > Shewanella abyssi. Next base: position 18,433 of record NZ_JAKIKR010000013.1, read on the forward strand.
AACCAGCCCGCTACTTGCTTATGCCATGGTCAGAAGTGCCGCTAACCATCTCCATACCTTTGAGTCGGTATTTGTTGCTGGCCCTAATAATAGCGTTATCGCACTGCAGCAGTTGAGTTACGCTGGACGCTTCAAATCGCTGCCAATGCTGTTTAATGTGCTCAATGGCGATATCAGCCTATTGGGTAGCAAGATAGCGTTTGCCTTTGGTGCCATACAAGCGCGCAGTCAAACAGCAAACAAATACGCAATCAAACCTGGCCTCATCTCTATCGAGCAAATAAACAGTGCCACTGGGCTTAGCTTTGAAGCAGCTAAGCGTTCTCTCAATAAAGCCCACAGCAGTATTCTCAGCTACATTACCGCACTCGTAAGAGCCCTATTTGTGTTTGTTCTCACCCGTACATTCATGCCCAAAATCAAACGTAGCACCCGAGTCATCTCTGTGTTTGGCATAGCACTTGATAATTGGACCATGACGGAGCTGTTAAGTGAGCTGCAGCAAACGTGCCAAAACGGGGCGCCACAAACGATGAAACTATACAGTTTGATCAATGCTGACTGTTTAAATATCAGCACTCAAAATGAGGTTTATCGCCAATACTTACAGCAAAGTGCGCGGGTATTTGCCGATGGTATTGGCGTCCGCTTAGCTTGCCTATCAAAAGGCCAAGGGCTTAAAGACAATCTCAACGGTACCGACATGTTCCCAAGATTGTGCCAGCTCGCCGCCGAGCAGCAACTGTCAATTTATCTACTGGGGGGTGAAGAAGGGGTAGCCACAACCGTTGCCAGCAATATGATAAAAAGCTACCCAGCCCTTAAAATTGTCGGCACTCACAGCGGCTATTTCAGTGCGACTAACAACAGCGGTAGCGGTGACGCTGGCACAGGGCATGACGATAGTGAAAACAGCGCCGTGGTTAATCAAATCAACCAAGCTCAGGCAGACATTTTATTAGTGGCGATGGGGGCTCCATTGCAAGAGCAATGGCTTAAAGATAATCAGCATCAGCTCAACTGCCATGTTGGGATCGGTGTCGGTGGGCTTTTCGATTTCTATTCAAACCGCATCAAGCGTGCCCCGCCATGGTTACGACAGATGGGCATGGAGTGGAGCTATCGATTACTGCAGGAGCCTGGCCGAATGTGGCAACGCTATATCATCGGTAACCCTACGTTTTTGCTACGCGTGTGGCGCGAGAACCGTCAACTGAGAAAGATGCAATCAACCCAGCCACAAAAGCGAAAGCCAAAAACCAATATAAACGACACCCCAAAATTTAATGCTAAGCAAGCCAACGCGCGCCGCGCCGCACATAACTTGCATCGACACTTGAACCGTGCTGCCAAACGAACACTCGACATTAGCGTATCGGCAAGCTTACTCACCTTACTCATGCCGCTATTTGTGCTCATTTCACTGCTTATTCGCATCGAGTCGCCAGGCGCCGTGCTGTTCTGCCAGGCTCGTGCAGGACGCAATAATCAACCCTTTACCATGTGGAAGTTTCGCTCCATGTATCAAGACGCCGAGCAAAGATTGGCAATGATGAAAACAGACAATGAAATGCAAGGCGGCGTGCTGTTTAAGATCAAGCGTGATCCGAGGATCAGCTGGATAGGTAAATTTATTCGTAAAGCGTCAATTGATGAGCTACCGCAACTTTGGAATGTTTTACAGGGTGATATGTCGTTAGTCGGTCCTCGTCCTGCGCTGTTAAGTGAAGTGAAGCAATACAGCCAGCATGATCGAAATAGGCTGATGGTAAAACCTGGGATCACCTGTATATGGCAAGTCTCTGGCCGCTCCAACATCCCGTTTGATAAACAAGTTGAACTCGACATCGACTATATCTACCAACAATCCATCGCTGCAGATATTTGGCTGCTGCTTAAAACCATTCCAGCCGTGTTATTTGCACGTGGCGCATATTAAGGAATCGACTATGCAAGCAATTATATTCGCTAATCGAAATGGCAATGAACTCTCCCCCTTACACCAGCACTATTGCCCGGCGCTATTGCCCGTTGGTAATAAGGCCGTGATTGAATTTACCTTAGAAGATCTAGCCGAAGCCCATATTGACCGAGTAAGAATTGTGACCTCCTCACATTCTGCAGCAATCGAAAAGCTGGTTGGCAATGGCCAAAAATGGGGATTAGAGGTTGAGTATTTTTTAAGTCGTGAGCAAGAAGATGTATCAAAAATTCTGCCGCGCCTCGCGCTAAATCAAAATGAAGCAATATTACTGGCACGTGCCGATATATTACGCAGCCCATGCATCAAATCTTTTGTGCAGTTTAGCAAGCAGATGAGTCACAGCTATGTGGTGGCTAAAATAGCCAATCAAAATGCCGGCTTGATGTTGCTACCAGGCGCTAGCCATTTTACCGAAGACCTCAACTGGCCATTGGCGAATTGCCACGGGGCTGTTCAACGGGTAGATCAAGCTGCAGCTCAGGGAGCAGAACAGCAAAGTGTCACCCAAATACTCCACGGCGACTGTTTTCTGCTCGATTCTCTGGAAAACTACATGGGTGCTAACCAAGCATTAGCGTCAGCAACACTCACAGGTGCTACGCCTAAAGGGCGCTATTTTAGCAGCGCCGCCCCCGTTAAAGGATTTTACCTTGCTGCTAAAACTAAATCAGGCCAACTTAGCATGCACAACGCCTGGGGGGTGATAGGCAAAAACAGCTGGATCGATGAAAGTGTCGATATGCAGCAAAGCATTATTGTTGGCAAAAACTGCTTAATTGAAAAAGCCTGTAGCCTGAAGAACTGCCTTATTTTAGATAATACCTACATTGGTCAGGGCCTCAATGTCAGCAACGCCATTGTCTGTAAAGATCTACTGTTAATGCCTGAAAATGGTGGCCACCTAAGGTTAACAGACCCCAGTATTATTGCAGACAACCGTCAACAAGCTAAACGTCAGCAGCCGTCCCAATCGGTCTCTCTACTCGATAGAACGCAAGCATTGATATTGTTCTTTGCCGGCCTGATTTTAACGCCACTACTGATGATGGTCTCGCTAATGACCCACCCAAAGCGACCCATGGTAACAGAGACTCTTTTTATCAAGGGCGGACAAAAATCCACTTGGCGCTGGAATATCAGCCCTAGGTTCATCGCCCGCCTACCCCAGCTGTACTGGGTGTTTACCGGCCGACTCGCCCTATTTGGCGCCACACCATTCGAGCAGAAAATACAAACAACTAAACAGCTTAAGCAGATCAAGCCAGCAACATCATTAGGCCTATACGGCCCCTTGCAACTAGTCATCGACGCCGCAGCGCCTATTGAGGAGCGGCAACTCGTTGAAGCCGAGTTCTTTGCTATTAACCAGCGCAGTAAATATTGGTCGTTAGTCAGCAAGTCCATATTTGCCAAATCCGTTAAACACAAAACGCCGGTCAATGCTGTGAAGTAATCAGCATCATTAATGTGTATTTGGCATATCGACTTATCACTAACGCCCATTTAGCGCAGAGTAAGAGGGAACATTATGAAAACGAATACAAAAACCATCATTACTTACGGCACGTTCGATCTATTCCATTATGGCCACGTACGTCTGTTTAAGCGCCTTAAAGCACTGGGAGATAAACTTATTGTTGCCGTTTCAACGGATGAGTTTAATGCACTAAAAGGTAAAGCCGCCTTTTTTAGTTACCTGCAGCGTGCCGAAATTGTAGCAGCATGCAAGTATGTCGATATGGTGGTGCCAGAAACACACTGGCAGCAAAAAGCCAAAGACATCTGCAAATACGATGTCAGCACCTTTGGTATAGGAGATGACTGGAAGGGAGAGTTTGATGAACTATCAATACTGTGCGATGTTGTCTACCTAGACCGGACCGGTGAAATATCATCAACTGAAATTAAAAATAGCCTGGCAGACAAAGGGGCCCCGACGAGCCCAGCAGTCAAAGATCCGAACAATAACTCTCATGATAATCCTCATGATAACCCTCATGATAATTTCGACAATAAGGTCTCTAAATAATGCGATACTCCTCGCTACGGTCATCTTTACTGCAATGGATAAAAGCCTGTGGTCGAAAGCTGCTATATCAGCTTTCAAGGCTGGTTCCACGCAGTACTAACAAGGCCGTATTTGGCAGTTATAAAGAGCTATTTTCAGACAACAGCAAGTACCTTTATAAGCATTGGAGTGATGAAAAGTTCATCCGCTGCATTTGGATCACCGCCAATAGAGAGGTTATCAAGCAGCTGCGAGCTGACGGTTATGAAGTCTATTACCGCTGGTCATTCCAAGGCGCGTTTCATGCGTTAACCGCCAAATATTACTTCTACAACAGCTATATTGGCGATATTAATCAATGGCTGGCAGGTGGCGCTGTAAAAGTAAACTTGTGGCATGGTCTGCCGATGAAGAAAATTGAGTTCGACATTACATCAGGCCCCATGGCCCAAATATTCAACCCAGAGTCCCTACTGCAAAGGCTTATGCAGAGTCTGCACGCACATCAACAACGGATAAAACCCGATATAATGTTAAGCCCCAGTCCACTGGTTGATCAGTTGTTTAAAAGCGCATTTAGACTCGGCAATCACAACTTACTACACTGCGGCTACCCAAGAACCGATTACTACGGCTTAAACCCACATCAGGCACTATCCATCAAAACAGGCAGTCTAATTAACCCTGCAGGATCGAGCGAAACACAGCACGGAATAAAGACTAAAATCTATCAACAAGTAATTCTTTATGCCCCATCATGGCGTGACTCTTTTCAAACAAAGAGTTTTCAAGCTGCAACGCCCTACTGCGCGGCCTTTGACTGGCAAGCTCTATCAGAGCAACTACAAAAAAATAACCAGCTGTTTTTACTGCGACTGCATCCAAATGAAGCCGAACTGGCCAATAAGTTCGCAAGCTTTGCTAACATATTGAACATCAGTACCATGGAGGACGTATATGGAATATTGCATGAAGTCGATCTGCTGATCACCGACTATTCATCACTGTTCATCGATGCCCTGCCTCTTAATATCCCGTTGTGTTTCTATCGCTTTGATAAAGAGCAATATCAGCAGAACTGCCGAGATATGTATGAGTATTCCAGTACAATACCGACACTCGGGCCAGAGTGCCTCACCTTTAACCAACTGCTAGCACAACTTCAGCCTGACTCAGTCAATGCACTAGCAAGCAGATACCAGGATAACTTCCGAGCCGCAAACAAGATGTTTTGGGGAGGCTCGCAAACCGGATCCTTTGCAGTGTTAGAAGAGTGGATGCAGGCTGAGAAGGTTTGGAGCCGGTTAAGCTGAGAAGGTACTAGGACGGACTACGTCCTGCTAGGAAATCAACAGAAAACACCATTCGGCTTTTGATGTTGATGTTGATTTTCTGCTTTGCTAGCACCTTCTTTTAAAGTAGGTCGGCATTTATGCCGTCGGTTAGCATGGTCGATTGCAATGATTGATGGGCTAAAGCCCAACCTACAGCGGTGTTGTAATGCTTATGTTGGTGTTCACGATTATCTTTTGTAGGTCGGCATTTATGCCGTCGCTTTGCTCTTTTCTAGTTTTTACCGTAAGCGAAGCGTTCCGTAGTGACGAAGTCGCGTACCGTAAGGCCGTAGGTCGTTCGTCTAAGATTTTACCGTCTTTACTCGAACCTAGTCGCTTGGCCGTCTTTATCCGACAATATCGGCACCACACCCTTATCTAACGGCCACTTAATCGCAATATCAGCATCATTCCAAGCCATAATGCCCTCATCACCTGGCGCATAGTAATCAGTACATTTATAGATAATATCAGCGTAATCACTTAAGGTTAAAAAACCATGAGCAAAGCCTGGGGGTATATACATTTGCAGCCTGTTTTCAGCTGACAGAATTTGTCCAAGCCATTGGCCGAAAGTTGCCGAGCCTTGACGAATATCCACAACGACATCAAAGATCTCACCGGCGATAACGCGAATAAGTTTGCCTTGAGGATGTCTCTTTTGAAAATGCAGCCCCCGCAGCACATGCTTTGCAGAACGGCTCATATTCTCCTGCACAAAAGTGGGCGCCTTTAAACCTAACTGCCCAAACAGTTTATCAAACTCAGACTGGCGAAAAGTTTCCATAAAAAAGCCACGCTCATCAGCGAAACATTGAGATTCAAATAACAGCACATCAGCAATAGCAGTAGGAATAAGTTTCATAATATCTCATGGTAAAAAATAGCATGTACGCAGTACAAACAACCCTAGCGATCAATAGCCGCCCGCAGAACTATCATTAAAATAACTCCTATTAAGCGCCTTTGCATCCTATTATATTTGCATTACTCTAGTTTAATCCATGGAAGGAGTTATCCAAACAGCTTGTGTATAAATAGGGAGATAAAACATGCAAATCATCCATCACGGTGCCGTCAACGGAGTGACAGGCTCTTGCCACCAGCTTGATATCAACACTCATTCGAGTATCTTGATTGACTGCGGCCTATTTCAAGGAGCTGAAACTGCAGGCAAAAGCGCCATTGAACAACTGCCCATAGAGTTCGACATCAGCAATATACAAGCGCTCATAATAACCCACTGCCATATCGACCACGTGGGCAGGATCCCCTACCTGCTTGCAGCGGGGTTTAATAAACCCATCTATGCAACGGTGGCCACAGCAGCACTGCTGCCAATGGTGATTGAAGACGCGTTAAAAATTGGCGTTACCCAAAACCGGCGCATGATAAAGCTCTACTTAAAAATGCTTAAACAACTCATTACCCCAATTGAATATAACCAATGGTTTGCCTTAGATCTCGGCACGGCTATCAAAAATAACAACACAGCAGCTACAGCTAATCGCTATAACCAAGCGAAGGCAAAATTTAGAGCCGCTGGTCATATTCTAGGCTCTGCCTATGTAGAAATAGCGCTATTCAACAGCTTCACTAACAAGAGCAAGAACAACCATAGAGTGGTGTTTTCGGGGGATTTAGGTGCGACTCACACCCCACTGCTGGCAAGTCCCAAAAGCCCTTATAGAGCAGATACTTTGGTCATTGAGTCGACATACGGCGATAAAAATCATCAAGGCCGAAAACAGCGGTGCGAGAGTTTAAGAAAGGTAATAGAAAAGTCTGTTGCAGATAATGGCGTGGTACTGATCCCTGCCTTTAGCATTGGCCGCACACAAGAGCTACTTTATGAACTGGAGCAGCTGATCCATCGATATCGCCATAAAAACCAGATGTGGGAAAATATTGAAGTCATTATTGATTCACCAATGGCGGCAAAGTTTACCGAGCATTACTTACAGTTTAAAGCGCTGTGGGACAACGAAGCCAAACAGAAGCTAAAGCAGCACCGGCACCCGTTAGACTTCGAGCAACTGTATACCGTCGGCAGCCATCAAGAGCATCTAGCAACAATAGAATACCTTTGTAAACGCAATAAACCGGCGATAGTCATTGCCGCCAGTGGCATGTGCACCGGTGGAAGAATGCAAAACTATTTGGCGAGACTGCTCCGCGAACCAAGCACCGACATCATATTTGTCGGTTATCAAGCACAAGGTACTACAGGGCGAGAGATCCAAACCTATGGACCTCGCGGAGGTTACTGCACCATAGATGGCAATAAAGTAGCGATTAAAGCCGCAGTGCATACCATCAGTGGCTATTCAGCCCACGCCGACCAACACAACCTAATTAACTTTGTAAAAGGCATGCGTATTAAGCCGACACTCATTCGCATCGTCCATGGCGATAACGATGCAAAAAACGCACTCGCAGAGGAATATAAGAAGTTACTGCCAGGTGCGAAAATAGAGATAGGGGTTTAGGCCGAAAGGAGCAGAGACGGTTTAAAGCTGAGATACTGAAGCCGAGAGGAGCTGAGACGATGCAAGCTAAGATAGACCATTGCTAACTGACGGCATAAATGCTGACCTACAAAAGATAATCATAACCAGACGGCATAAACATTACACAGCTGTAGGTTGGGCTTTAGCCCATCAATCATTGCAATAGACCATGCTAACCGACGGCATAAATGCCGACCTACAAAAGATAGTCATAAACATTACACAGCTGTAGGTTGGGCTTTAGCCCATCAATCATCGCAATGGACCATGCTAACCGACGGCATAAATGCCGACCTACAAAAGATAATCATAACCAGATGGCATAAATATTACGCCTCTGTAGGTTGGGCTTTAGCCCATCAATCATTGCAATTGACCATGCTAACCGACGGCATAAGCATTACACCCTGTAGGTTGGGCTTTAGCCCATCAATCATTGTAATGAACCATGCAAACCGACGGCATAAATGCCGACCTACAAAAGATAATGCCGACCTACAAAGGATAGTCGTAAACACCGGCATTAGCATTACACCGCTGTAGGTTGGGCTTTAGCCCATCAATCATCGCAATGAATCATGCTAACTGACGGCATAAATGCCGACCTACAAAAGATAATGCCGACCTACAAAAGATGATCGTAAACACCGAATCGTACTCGCCTGAAGCCTAATTAACGAAATCACTCGTTGATATCGCTTTTTAAGACTTGCTCTTGTAGGAACTTATCACGGGGTAAAATGGCGATATTGAGTCCTACTCCTCTGAGTGATTGATTTAGCACATCTACGTTTGATTTGGACTTGTCTCTCTCTATTTCTGAGATGACTTTCCTTGTTAGTCCGACCATTTTTGCATACTCGTCTTGATTAATAGACAAAAGGCTCACACGTAACTTTTTAAGTGCCTGTCCCGTCGTTATCTCTTTGGCCATGAGTGCATGACAGGTATCAAGTATTAACTCGTCTTTGCTGTTTGACGTTATGTTTTCGCGCTTTGATGATAAGGTTGCGCGTCCGTTATTTTTCGTGGTCATAGTAAGCCCCATAATTCGAACTTAACTCTTAGGTCTTGATAGCTCATGCTAGGGAAGTTTAGGATTGAATCAGTCACACCTCGCGTAGCCAATCTTTCCCTGAGTCCTATCAAGCTCTCAGCGGTAACCTTTAGTTCTGTTAGTAACAACAGTGGCTCAACGAGGTCTCTTAAGCTCTCAGCAATCCCATCGAAATGAAATCTTCCACCTAATTCTAAATTTTGACCCCAGGTGAATGTTCTCGTGATTGTTTCGGGATCAGCTTTCATTGGGGCAAAATCATAGATTGGCGAAAGTGACACATTGTTGTTCATCTTGATAAATGAAGTGTTGCGGCCATGATTATCGCTGTTTCCGAATGCGATATTAAGCAGGTCTCTCCGCACCCACTCAATGACGAACTTCGCAATGCCATCATCTTCGTCCAAAAGGGTTGTGGTATTTCCATAGATATCTGGGTTACTTAGCACTTGTATAATCCCCCTGATAACGTCGCCATGAAGCATTGGAGTCCCAGGCGCTGCGCCTAATATTGAGTATACTGACTCAAGCCCTAATAGTTGTTCTTTGTTGTCGATGATAATTGAGTCGAATCTTGGTAACCATAATGATGGGCCTCTAGCGCTCTCCTCAAGCATCATATGTTCAAGAGGTATGGTGTTAAACCCAAGTGCATGTAATTCATGGTAGAAGTGATACTCTGCTCTGAGTATGTCCTTATCGATGTCATTCACGCCTCTTGGAAATTTAACCAAGTAGCGAATATCCGTGTTATCTGGAGTGTCTTGGAATGTATCAATCCATATCCCACCATCTTGACTACGACGAACAAGGAGTTTTGGAGCGGCGCCACCGGCACCAGATGCGCCACCTGCTGCGGCGCCATTTGCTTGTGCGTACTCAATAAAGTCAACTTCTAGTCTGCAGACATCTTCTACAGTAAAGTGAACGACTATCGGGTTTTCCGGGCGTTCGGGGATTGATTCTTTTATTCGTACATTGCCGATAGGTGCAATTGTGCCGCGGCTAAGTAATTCAAAATTACGGGCTGCAAGGTTTTCGTCCGTTAATCCTAATTTTCTCAGCCAATAATTCCGACTTGATCCAGCTGGCATAATATCGTCAATGAATTTAAACCAATTATGCTGACGAAAGGGCATTGATTCAATGGGTAGTCGAACACTAATTGCTGAGTCGGCAAACTGTTGGTAGAACTCAGGTTTAAGTACATGACTCATCTCATAATCTAGTCGGCAGCGGCTTGAGTTCAATAGATCAGGAAATTCTAGGATGGCCGCATCGTGCCAAGCGTGTTGGTAATTAATTTGAATAGTAAGTCTGCGAACCATACTGCACCTTTATAAGCTCAACAAATGTAAATATTCACACTTATTGAGCAAATAATAGCACATTAAGTGCGTGAGCTACAGTTTAATGAGCTAAATAAGGTTCATTAGCATTACACCCTGTAGGTTGGGCTTTAGCCCATCGATCATTGCAATGGAACATGCTAACCGACGGCATGAATGCCGACCTACAAAAGATATTCGTAACCGACGGCATAAGCATTACACCCTGTAGGTTGGGCTTTAGCCCATCGATCATTGCAATGGAACATGCTAACCGACGGCATAAATGCCGACCTACAAAAGATATTCGTAACCGACGGCATAAGCATTACACCCTGTAGGTTGGGCTTTAGCCCATCAATCATCGCAATGGACCATTACAAACCGACGGCATAAATGCCGACCTACAAAAGATAATCGTAAACACCAACATAAGCATTACACCGCTGTAGGTTGGGCTTTAGCCCATCAATCATCGCAATGGACCATTGCTAACCGACGGCATAAATGCCGACCTACAAAAGATATTCGTAAACACTGGCATAAGCATTACATCCTGTAAGTTGGGCTTTAGCCCATCAATCAACGCGATGGACCATTGCTAACCGACGGCATAAATGCCGACCTACAAAAGATATTCATAAACACTGGCATTAGCATTACACCCTGTAGGTTGGGCTTTAGCCCATCAATCATTGCAATGAACCATGCATAACCGACGGCATGAATGCCGACCTACAAAAGATATTCGTAAACACCGGCAATTTCAGCCAAGATACGGGTGTAATATAGCTCAGCTTTGGTCACGAATGGTATTCCTAGATCCTCAGAGTGACTAACATGCTTTGTAATAGTGCCATAAATAGTGACACTATTAGTGCCAAGTAAAAATAATAGTGCCATAATGGTGCCATTGCTTGTCTCGTTAAAGTGCCAATATCATGTCTAGTACCGCAAAAATACAGCACAGTATATTAACGGCTCATGCCGCATTATCATTATCTGAATTACTCACGCTTAACCCTAGTATTAGCAGACGTACGGCCCAGCGAAGCTTGAGTGAATTAATCAATAATCATACTATCGTTGCAATTGGTGGCGGGCGTTCAAGAAAATACCTAGCAGCTTCTCACTATGGTTCGACAGCTACAGAACTGACAGCTACCAAACCTACACTCAGTGTTAGCGACAATATTAGAGTCCATATTAGCGACCAATTTCCAGCCTACATTCCCCAATCTGCCGACAGTAAAGATATTTTAAATTACATTGAGCAACCTCTGTCAGCAAGATCCCCTGTGGGCTACCAACGCTCTCTGCTAGATGATTATGAGCCGAATGTCAGCTTCTATTTATCCGAACCCATGCGCAGACAACTTTATCGCATGGGCAATACAGGCCTAGCATTACAACCTGCTGGAACTTATGGTCGAGATATATTAAGTAGATTGCTCATTGATTTATCTTGGGCTTCAAGCCATCTAGAGGGCAATACCTATAGCCGACTCGACACGGTTGAGCTTATTGAACATGGTAAAGCTGCACTAGGCAAAGCAAGCATTGAAACTCAGATGATCCTTAACCACAAGGCTGCAATTGAACTACTGGTCGATAACCCTGAATCCATCGGCTTTAATCGTTATACGATATTAAACTTGCACAGTATTTTGTCTGAAAACTTACTACCAAACCCATTTGATGAAGGTCGGATCCGCCAGCATCGGGTCGACATAGGAAAAAGTGTCTATCGTCCCATTTCTGGTGACGCTGTGATTGCTGAGTTACTCGATTTATTGTTAGCCAAAGCCCAAATGATCACCGACCCATTCGAACAATCATTTTTTATGATGGTGCACCTGCCCTATTTACAACCCTTTGCTGACGTCAACAAGCGCACATCACGCTTGGCCGCAAACTTACCTCTGATCCGCGCTAACTTATGTCCATTAACATTTTTAGATGTGCCAGAGGAAGCATACAGCCGCGCAACGCTAGGGGTTTATGAAATGAACAGAATAGAACTTTTACGTGATCTCTACGTATGGGCCTATGAACGCTCAACAAGGGAATATATTGCTCTAAAACAACAATTAGTAGAGCCAGATCCCATGCGCCTAGAGTACAGAAATTTAATTAAGCGGACCGTTTACCAAGTTATCACTAGTCCTGATAGTGATCCAGAAGATGAGATCCGCGCAGTACTCACATTAGAACTCGCCGATGCCGAATTAGAATACTTAACCGCACTGATTATTGAAGAACTGAGAAGACTTCATGAAGGGGTATTAGCAAGATACGGCATTAGACCATCACAATTAAAAATCTGGAAAGATAAGCAGAAATTTATAGAGAAATAATATCACCCATCAATCATTGCAATGGACCATGCTAACCGACGGCATAAGCATTACGCCTCTGTAGGTTGGGCTTTAGCCCATCAATCATCGCAATGACCATACTAACCGACGGCATAAATACCGACCTACAAAAGATAATCGTAAACACCGGCATAAGTATTACGCCGCTGTAGGTTGGGCTTTAGCCCATCAATCATTGCAATGAACCATTGCTAACCGACGGCATAAATGCCGACCTAAAAAAAGATAATGCCGACCTACAACAGATAATCGTAAACGCAAACGCAAACATAAGCATTGCACCGCTGTAGGTTGGGCTTTAGCCCATCAATCATCGCAATGCACCATTACAAACCGACGGCATAAATGCCTTATAAATAGATAGAGTTCCAATACGGATAATCACCAACGCGGTTAACTATTCTCTTTCTTAATGGGTTAGCCACTATATATCGACTGATTTGTATCCTGTCATCATCACTACGTAAGGCACGATCATAAAATGAGGACTGCCACAAACCTCCACTTTGCTTGGCTATTTTGTTAATAGCAAAACTACTAGTCCCTTTCAAAGATCCTACCGTTTTAGATAACTCCGCTCCAGCGCCTAACCTTAGTAATCCATGAAAATGGTCAGGCATTAACACCCAAGTTAACCACGTACTATTATACTGGCGTTCATTTAGAGCAATCTGTAAACAAAACGTACGAGCCATATCAACATCATTGAAAAAAGCCAATCTATCCTTTGTATTAAAAGTGATGAAGTACTCACTCTGCTCTTGTGAAAAACGCCCTTTCCTTAAGTCACTCCATGACATCATTATCTCCTAAAGCATAACCGACGGCATGAATGCCGACCTACAAAAGATAATGCCGACCTACAAAAGATATTCGTAAACACTGGCATAAGCATTACACCTCTGTAGGTTGGGCTTTAGCCCATCAATCATTGCGATCGATCATGCTAACCGACGGCATAAGCATTACACCCTGTAGGTTGGGCTTTAGCCCATCAATCATTGCAATGAACCATTACAAACCGACGGCATAAATGCCGACCTACAAAGGATAATCATAAATGCCGACCTACAAAAAGATAATGCCGACCTATAAAGATGATCGTAAACACCGTCTCCGAACCGTCTTTAAACTTTCTTCCTGTAAGCGAAGCGTTCCGTTATCAGTTATCCTTCTCGGCTCTATGTCGTCTTTGCCCTTCCCGGCTCTTCACCTGTTTTTCCAGCTTTAAACCGTCTCGGTTTTCTCGGCTTCTACCGTCTCAGGCTCAACATCTTTACGTCTAAGCCATTTCATCGTTATCCAAGAATGAGCTAACGCTCGATGATATAATCCGAAAAGTAAAATGAAACAGATAAACATAACTGATTCCGCAATATTGAGCATCTCGCCCAATATACCAATCAAAGCTATATTGGCGGATGCCAAAGTTATACGGACTAAGGTTTGCTTTCTACTAAATCCAGCACGCTCAAAGATATGGTGCAGGTGATCCCTGTCAGGCTTAAATGGCGATTGACCTTTTTTCACTCGACGAATCATAATTGCAGCCATATCCATCAATGGCATGGCTATTAAGTAAAGCGCTGTTACTGGTGAAAATGCGGGACTATCTGCTTCCACACCAATCACTAAAAGCCAAACAACAGTTAACCCTATAAGCATGCTTCCAGCATCACCCATAAAAACTTTACGAAGAGAAGTTAGAGGCCAGCGTAGGTTAAAACACAAGTAGGCTAGAATTGCCGCAATAAAAAGTAATGGAAGGAAAACCCACTCGCTATTCGAATGGTGCAATAAAAAGGCAATTGAAGAGAAAGTCACTAAACTCAACATCCCTGCTAGGCCATCTATACCATCCACCATATTAAATGCATTTATCGAACCTATAACTGCAACTATAGTGACAAATATCCCTAGGTATCCGAGCTGTAAATCAAACCAGTGAAGGATGTAGCCAAGGCTAGACAGGTGCAATTCCGCGCCAAATATTAAAATAGAGGCGATAATCACTTGTGACACTATACGTATTCGTACGGAGAGATCGTACTTGTCATCGAGAATTCCGATAAACAAAAGCAGAGCGGTAGATATTAGATAAAGATTTAATACCTGACTACTAGCAACAAATATTTTTGACGCTACGAGTACACTAATAAATATTCCTAAACCACCAATAAGAGGAATAGAACCCTGATGCTGTTTCCGTTCATTTGGTGAATCTACCAAGCCAATCCTATTCGCGATTGGAAAACTCAATCCTATAGCCAAAAAACTAATCGAAAAACCGACCAACACGATCGCTATATAGTCCATTACCTTATCCCTAAGTCATCCAATCACCAACAGAGCAAGCTAGCTCAGAGGTCATCAAAACACAAATCTGGTTATTTATTAAGCTTTTTTTGTTAATTTTAAGCTGCATCGAACTAAAGATTGCAAAATCAATCAGGTAGCAAAATCCTATCTTCTACCTTAGTTTTAAAATAACGCGTTATTTTCCATATGTGAGTAATCACGTAAAAGTACACACCAAACGTAAGCAAGAATAAACAAAACATCAAAGTTTCATTGAGTGCGTAATAATCACTAGCAATACCTACAATTGCCATTAAAGTTGCCATCAAACAAATCACCAATAAAGAGTGTGAAGACGACAGACCTAAACGTTGACAAATATGATGTAAGTGCTCTCGATCTGGTTGGAACGGAGACTGTCCTTTCCTAACCCGTCTTATCATAATGCAAGCCATATCCATTAGTGGAAAAGCAATCAACCAAAGCGCTGTTACGGGTCTAATAGTCTTGAACTCCCCGCCTTGGCTCGCTTCTATTAACAGCCACACAACTGTAAAACCGATAAACATACTACCAGCATCCCCCATAAAGACCTTAAAACGCTTACCAAACGGGAACCCGAGGTTAAGCATTATGTAGGGCAGCAGAGCCGTAATAAGAATTAAACAAAAGTAGAGTAAATCAACATTCCCGGAAAGAAAGAACAAAAAGCCCAGGGCAGCAAAGGTCACCGAGGCTAAACCACCCAATAACCCATCAATGCCATCCACCATATTGAACGCATTAATAGAGCCAATCACAGCTAGAATTGTAACAAAGTAGCTAGCCCAACCAGGCAGAGCAATAATGTCATTGCCCATCATAAGGCCTAAGCTGTCTAAACTTTTCTCACCAATTGCTATCATAAGCACACTAACGCACGCTTGAACAAATAAGCGATACTTAAAACTAATATCATACCTGTCATCTAGTGCACCAAGCACTATCAAAATAAACGCACATAAAAGGTAAAGAGCTACATCACCGTCAAACGGCGAATAAATACTCAAGGTCAATAACAAACTAATAAATACAGAGATCCCACCAACAAGTGGAATTGCACCGCTATGGTGCTTACGTAAGTTTGGTTTATCTACCAATCCAACATACTTTGCCAATTTTCTAAAAATAAAAAGACTAATGAAAGAAGCAAAAAAAATAGAGCACAGAACGGATAGCATAAGCAACCAAATTACCAAAAAATAATAACTAACAGGTGCTGTTGAATAGTATTCAACAGCACCGCCAAATAAATGACATTGTGTCAATGAATTGCTATAGACGTCAACAGAAATCACACATTTTTACGACAGGGTTCAAGAAGTCTTTTTGCTGTTACAATAAATAAACGACTACCGCGTAGCAAATAGATTAGCATTACAATAAACAACGTAAAGACGCCATACTGCGTCATTTGATGTTGGCAATAAAGACGTTTGAATTGCACGCACTGAATATTGTATCCAATAACGCATTATAGGCAATGGCTGTTGCAAGCGGTGCCCTTAATATAATTCACGACATTTGCTTGCTAACCCTAATGCACTTTTACCCTCCCCTGATTTAAATAACCTCTTACCTTACAACAACTAAACAATTTGCATAATTCAACTATTCACTCAAGAAAAATTACACTAATTCGTCCATCATTGACGACAACTGCTTGCGCCAATGCACAGTATTTAACCCTGAAACCACTTCAGCACTGGCTTTGTCAATTACCGAAAAAACAGGCCTTTTTGCAGGTGTCGGATACGCAGTTCCTGGTATTGGCAACACAGGAATAGCTTCTGTTAGTAAACCCTTTTCTAAACCAAGCTCTTGTATTGCAACCGCAAAATCATACCAAGATGCAACACCTGCATCGGTCCAATGATAGGTTCCTGTGACTTCAGGTTTATCTGCTATTAACCACAACCACTGCGCTAACCCTTTCGCCCAGGTTGGAGTTCCAATTTGGTCATAAATAATGCCAAGCTGAGGTTTTTCCTGCATCAAGCGCAACATGCTTTTTACGAAGTTATTACCGTTGACCGAATACACCCAAGCAGTACGAACAATAACACTTGCTTCTGGCAGTATTTCATTAAGCGCAATATCGCCAGCGAGTTTTGAAGCACCGTAAATATTTATTGGATTAGGTTTTGCATCTGTTTGGTAAGGTCTAGTGCTCTCGCCATCAAAAACAAAATCTGTCGAAATATGTAGGATCCGCGCATTTATTTTCTTGCAGGCCTGCGCCAAGTACTTAACACCCAATTCATTAACCTTATAAGCTATTTCGCTGTCTTTTTCAGCCTGATCAACAGCCGTATATGCTGCAGCATTAATAACGAGGTCAGGTTTATGTTCAGCAATAAAAGCGTTTACGAGAGTTTCATTTGTAATATCAAGTTCTTCTTTTCCAACACTGATTACGTCATAGACTTCAGGAGCAAGTTGTTCCAACTCCCAAGCAAGCTGTCCACCTTTACCGGTAATTAATACTTTCATTCGTCTTCCTGTAATTAGAAATGAGAAATGAGAAAAGAGAAAAGAGAAAAGAGAAATGAATATAAATCCTCTCCCATCCCCTTTTTAATCGCTGACTATTTACTTATCTCTAACTAGTCAAACTTGGGCGCTTCTTGAAAAGACAAACCATTCTCATCTTTGCCTGATAGCTGAGGCTGTTCACCATCCACTAATGGCCAGACAATGCCAATATCTGCATCATCCCAACGTACTGAAACTTCTGACTCAGGGTGGTAATAGTCGGTACATTTATAGACAAACTCAGCTGATTCCGTCATCACATAAAAACCATGGGCAAAACCTTCCGGCACCCAAAGCTGACGCTTATTTTCAGCAGAAAGCACAACACCAACCGCTTTGCCAAAAGTAGGTGAAGACTGACGCATATCAACAGCAACGTCATAAACGCTACCGGATGTAACGCGTACTAACTTACCTTGCGTTTGTGTTTGCTGATAATGTAAACCTCGTAAAATACCTTTAGCAGATTTGCTGTGGTTATCTTGCACAAAAGGCTTAGCGCCTGTTTGCTGCATAAATTCATCAGCGCGAAAGGTTTCCATAAAAAAACCACGTTCATCACCAAATACATTCACTTCTACTATTTTTACATCTGCAATTGCTGTATCAATAAATTTCATTAAATCATTCCATTGGCAATATTAAATAAGTACTGACCATAGCCAGTCTTTTTAAGTTTATCGGCCTGTACAAGCAACTCACCTTTACTTAACCAACCTTGTACGTAAGCAATCTCTTCTAAACAAGCGACTTTAAAGCCCTGACGATGCTCAACCGTTTGTACAAATTGACTAGCCTCAAGTAATGAATCATGGGTGCCTGTATCAAGCCACGCAAAACCACGCCCTAACAATTCAACATTTAAATCGCCACGCTTTAGGTAAGCTATATTTACATCGGTAATTTCTAACTCACCACGATGTGATGGTTTGATCGATTTAGCAATATCAACCACATCATTGTCATAGAAATAGAGGCCCGTGACCGCATAATTTGACTTAGGCTGCTCAGGTTTTTCTTCAATGCTTAAGGCTTTACCGTTTGCATCAAACTCTACCACCCCAAAACGTTCGGGGTCAGTTACATGGTAACCAAAAACAGACGCGCCCTTTTCGACTTTAGCAGCAGCCAATAATTTATCTGAAAAGTGCTGCCCATAGAAAATGTTATCCCCTAATACCAAAGCAACATTGTCATCACCAATAAACTCTTCACCAAGAATAAAAGCTTGTGCTAAACCATCAGGACTTGGCTGCTCTTTATAGGAAATTTCAATACCAAACTGACTGCCGTTACCTAACATTCTTTTGAAATTAGGTAGGTCTTCCGGAGTCGAAATAATCAGCACTTCGCTAATGCCTGCTAACATCAGCACTGAAAGAGGGTAAAAAATCATTGGTTTATCGTATATAGGTAATAACTGTTTCGATGTACCCAATGTAATAGGATGCAAACGACTGCCAGAGCCACCCGCAAGAATAATACCTTTGTATTTTGGAAATGAGGTGTTTTCACGCGCGGATAAATTTTTATCGTTTAACGAATTTTTTATTGTCATCTTGAACTCTATTTTAAAATATAAGATGGTAATGGGTGAACAGTAAGCAGTAAGCAGTAAGCAGTAACAGCTCATCACTCTTTACCTAGTACTAACACTCTTATGTAAGCCAGTTATAAGACGAGAAGCTTGGTCAATACACTCAAACAGCTCTGCAGACTCTGGCGCGAACCCTAAATTAACAGCAATTAAATATTGAGTTTCAACTTCACTCAAAGAACCTCGAGCAATACTTAAAAAATGGGCAAATTCTTTAGGACCACTTCTTGCTGCCCCCTCTGCAATATTTGAAGGAACAGACACTGCTGCTCGTCTAATCTGTGAGAGCAAACCAAACTTTTCTTCACCAGGAAAAGAGCTTGACCATGAATAAATGAGCTTAACCAAAGTCATGCTTACTTGCCAAGCTTGTAAATTATAATGTGGTCGTTCACTCATCACTTAATCCTTTCGTAGGTAGATAAGGGTGGTTATGGGAAAGTAGTAAACGGTAATGAGCATAACTCATCCCTCTTCACCCTTCACCCTTCACTCTTCACCCTTCACCCTTCACCCTTCACCCTTCACTCAGATCCAATTCTTTCCAACTGATATTCGCCACTTAATACACGCTTCCACCAGTTGTCATTATTTAAATACCACTCAACCGTTTTACGAATGCCGGTTTCAAAGCTCTCTTCAGGAACCCAACCTAATTCTCTTTCGATTTTTGATGCATCGATGGCATAACGAACATCATGCCCAGGTCGATCCGTTACAAAGGTAATAAGCTCATTGTAATGAATCATGGGGGATGAGGAAAATGCAGGGTTATTAGAAATTGGTTTTAACTCATCAAGAATGGCACATAAGGTGTGCACTACTTCAATATTCTTTTTCTCGTTATGACCACCAATGTTGTAGGTTTCACCAACCTTACCTTCGGTCACAACCTTATATAAAGCACGGGCATGATCTTCAACATATAACCAATCGCGAATTTGGCTACCATCGCCATACACTGGTAATGACTTTGCAGATAATGCATTTAAAATAACATGTGGGATCAGCTTTTCAGGGAAATGATAAGGTCCATAATTATTTGAACAGTTTGTGACTATCACTGGTAAACCGTAAGTACGGTTCCAAGCCCTAACGAGATGATCGCTAGATGCTTTTGAGGCGGAGTAAGGCGAGCTCGGCTCATAAGATGTTTCTTCTGTGAATAACTCATCTGTGCCCTCCAAATCACCATAAACCTCATCGGTAGAAATATGGTGAAAACGGAATGCCGATTTTTTATCTTCAGGTAAAGCAGACCAATAACCACGCGCCGCTTCTAACAAGGTAAATGTACCAATGATATTGGTCTGCACAAAGTCGCTAGGCCCATCAATAGAACGGTCAACATGTGACTCTGCGGCTAAATGCATCACAGCGGTTGGTTTATAAGTAGCAAAAACATCTGCCATTGCTTGAGCATCACAGATATCAGCTTGTACAAAATGGTAACGTTCATTGCCTGCAACAGTGGCTATAGATTCGAGATTACCCGCATAGGTCAAGCAATCTACATTCACGATTGAGTCATTGGTATTTTCAATAATATGGCGCACAACCGCACTGCCAATAAATCCGGCACCGCCGGTGATTAGAATCATAATAAAATCCTACAAAAAACAAGAAAATAAAAAACAAAGGAATAAAGGAATAAAGGAATAAAGGAATAAAAATCAAAACACCTAGGGAATGACAGTAACTTTTAAACCAGTGCAACTAACTATAAGGTTTGTATATTTTTCAATGTGTGGACAACATATTGATTAGCTTTGGAATAGGTTTCAGCTTCTGCATAACAACGCAATTCAGGTGCATTACCAGATGGGCGTAAATGCACAATTCGACCATCTGCTAATATCATTCTTAAACCATCGGTTTCATCAACACTTTCGATCACTGCATTATCAAACCCTAATTGCGTTAATAATTTTTGAGGCGCATTTTTACCTTGCGAGATAATTTGTTGACTTTTTTCAGTAGCAAAGTTTTGAATACGATCACTGTGTGTAAAACGTTGTGGAAGTTCATTCACTAATGTTGAAATTCCCCTTTCACCAGCCGCGGCTAATAACATAATGGCAGGAAGGATGGCATCACGAGTAGGTAGCGCTTTTAACAGCTGACCATTTAGTAACACATCACTACCTAACAAAAAACCACCATTAGCTTCAAAACCAGCGACTGATTTAAATCTCTTTGCTAAGTTAGCGAACTCGGCAATCACATAAGGCGAACCGATTTTAGTACGCTGTACATAAGCAAAACGATCACACGACTCAATAGCTGTATTACAGCTAACAGGCACGGCAAGTGCTTTGATATTTAAAGCCTCGGCACTTAATAAACCCAGAATATCGCCACGTAACCAATTGCCGTTTTCATCAGAAACAAGTGGTCGATCACCATCTCCATCTGTTGAAAAAACCGCATCCAAATTATATTCTTTAGACCAATTAATAGCCTTAAGAGTATCTTCTTCTGAAACCGCTTCAGTATCAATGGGTACAAATTGATCACTACGCTCAAGCGCAATAACTTCAGCACCCAGTTTTTCAAAAATACGGTAGTAAAGATCACGCCCGGCACTTGAATGTTCGTAAATGCCAATGCGTTTACCTGTCAACCAAGGTGTCGTAAATAAAGACGTATAACGCGTAATATATTCTTCAGCCGCACGGTTACTCACGGCTAATTCAGGAAGTTCGCCAAGCTCTGCAAATTCTACTTGCTCAGTGATAATCACTTGCTCATCAGCTTTACTAATTTCGCCATCAGGACGATAGAATTTAAGCCCATTACGATCAAAAGGAATATGACTCCCCGTGACCATAATGGCCGGAATAACATCTTCTTGAGCAACAAAAGCTAAAGCAGGCGTTGGTACTACGCCGTAATAAACAACCTCAATATCTAATTGTTGCAAAGCACTAGCACACGCCATTGCCATAGCATGGCTACTCGGGCGGTTATCAATTGCTATTGCCACTTGACTAAAACTGAAGTTGCGCTGCATACCAGCAATAAATGCATGCGTAAAAGCAGCGCACACTTCTGCTGTAAATTGAGTCACTAAACCGCGCGCACCACTGGTACCAAAAGCAACGCCACTTTGTGCAATAACCGTTGCGCTAAATAATTTCTTATTCATTATATTTTCCAAGCATTATGGATGTTGTAAAATGATTTACCATCGAAAACTGTACCACTACAAACACTGAGGCATCACACAGAGTATTATTAGATAGAAACACTCGCTAAGGCTTTTCACTGTGGTTAAGCTTTCATCTACTACACTCGACCATACCTATCTTCAAAACGCACAATATCATCTTCACCAAGATAACTACCGGTCTGTACTTCAATCATCTCTAGTGGGATTTTTCCAGGATTTTCTAAAGCATGAATAGTACCCAATGGGATATAGGTAGACTCATTTTCAGTTACTATAATCGTCTTATCGCCATTTAATACACTTGCAGTGCCTGATACGACAATCCAATGCTCTGAACGGTGATGGTGCTTTTGAATCGATAGCTTTTCACCTGGCTTAACCGTAATACGCTTAACTTGGTCTCGTGGACCAGAATCAATTGAATCGTATTTCCCCCAAGGTCGATACACTTCACGATGAAGTTTATGCTCAGTTCTGCCAGCAGCTTTTAACTGGTTAACAATTGCCTTAACATCTTGTACCTTGTCTTTGCTTGCCACTAAAATTGCATCTTTGGTTTCAATAACCACGAGGTTATCCACACCGACTGTTGATACTAATTTGTTGTCCGCATAGATATAATTATTACTTGAATCAACCGTTATTACATCACCTTTAATAACGTTTTGGTTTTCATCTTTCACTGAAACTTCCCATAACGCAGAAAAAGAGCCAACATCACTCCATCCGGCATCCATAGGGACAACTATTGCAGAATGCGTCTTTTCCATCACCGCATAATCAATAGAATCATCAGGACAAGTTTCAAAGATAGCTTTATCAACACGCACAAAGTCTACATCTTGTGAGGGTGTAGCAATAGCACGCTTGCAGACATCTAGCATGTTCGGTGCAAATTTCTCTAACTCTTCGAGATATCGACTTGCTTTGAACATAAACATACCTGAATTCCAGTAATACTCACCAGAATCAAGATATGCTTGCGCTGTTTCCAAATCAGGTTTTTCAACAAATTGACTGACCACAAAGGCATCATGACTATTCGTATCTCGCCCCTCGCAGTACGCCCCTCTCTTTATATAGCCATAACCGGTTTCCGGTGCAGTGGGAACGATACCGAAGGTGACTAGTTTATCGTTTTGTGCAAATGACAGTGCTTTTGCTACGGAATCTCTAAAAGCTTGTTCATTTTCAATAATATGATCCGCAGCCAACACTAACAAAACAGGCTCTTCACCATCAACGGCATTGTTAACCGCTTGCAATGCCGCAAGTGCAATCGCTGGGGCAGTATTTCTGCCAACCGGCTCTAAGATAATGCCGCTATGTTGATAACCGCCTAAACGCATTTGCTCAGCAGCAATAAACCGATGTTCTTCATTACAGATTAATACAGGTGCAGTGTGCTCAATGCCTGATAAACGGGCAACCGTTTGTTGCAACATTGACTCATTACCTGTCACCGTTAAAAACTGCTTTGGGTAAAGCTCGCGAGATAGCGGCCATAGACGACTGCCTGTACCACCAGCCATAATAATAGGTAAAATCATATTGTGTCCTATATAAAAACTAATAAACGCAAATGGAAATGGAAATGGAAATGGAAATGTTGATAGGCCAGAAAAAAACGTTATCAATAAAACGGTTGCATAGGCGATGCGACTTACGCTTTATGACTCAATAATTAAAGCTATTCACTCATCTACTTTATAGTCGAAATAATTGCTCTTCAATTATTATCTGAACCTAACTCTTAATTAAGTCTACAAGAATGATAAAAATATCACTTTGAAATCAGATCAAAATATTGTTTACGAACAATATCCCAAGTGTAACGACGCTGGGCTATTTCTAACATAGATTGGCCATTATCAGAATATTGTTCAGTATTAATATTTCCAACAAGGCCAACTGAATCTGAGAAGAAACTGGCCATACTTTCTGTTGAAGCGCGATTATAATTACAATCAAAGCACATAATCGGCTTAGCAAAGTGCATCATTTCAACTAAGGAGGGGTTAGTGCCTCCAGCCGAATGCCCATGTACATAAAAAGAGCAAGAGGCACGTAATAGTGAAAGCTTCTCAATATCATAAATCGGATCGATAATATCGATATTATCAAAAGATGAATACTTCGCTTTCATCTTTTGACCAAAATCACTGTTATCCCAATTACCGATAAATTTTAAAGGCTTTGCAGTGTGACTAAAGGCATTAAGGATCATTTCTACATTATTTTCAGGCTCAATACGACATAAGGCCAATGCAAAACCAGCATCACTGAAAATCATATCAGTACCAACAGCATGGTCGCCACCATAGGCAATGACGGCACTTTTTACGGCATACTCATTTTGAACGTAATCAGCAATGGCCTGATTATCAGCAATAACAACATTTGAGTATTTTACTGCTAATTTTTCAGAGTATTTGAGGAAGCGTTTAGCCCACTTACCCCATTTATGTCTTCGCCACTCAAGACCATCAATATTAGTCACAACTTTCGATTTCGAAAAAAACCGGAAAAAGGGCAGAAAAATACAACCAGAAACACCAAGAATCAAAACAACATCTGGACGTTTAAAAAGGGCATGTGACAATGAAACAATATCATAAATGATACTTTGAGGACCATTTGCTTTGAATGGGATATAGGCTAACTTGGCACCCTTATAAGATGAGGATTGTTGTTTATAACTTTTGGAGGAGCAATAAACCGTTAAATCGTTTTCTTGGTACTGTACATCAACCAAGTTTTCAACCAGTGTTTCGAATCCACCATAACAAGCTGGTAAACCGACAGTACCTATAATTGCTATTTTAGACATTAGAATATAACCATATATAACAGACCATTCTGTTTTTATTTTTGTTTTTGTATTCATTCGAAAAACACTTCAACAATAAAGTGCTTTCATTAATTATCATTCGATGAGTGCATTACTATACTGGATTTAAAATAGACGCCTTAATTGGCAACCAATATAAACCCTAAGCCTGCGAAGAAAGGAAGGTTGTTTATAAGCTGCTATAAACTTTAGCCGTTTTTTCCCCAACAACAGCCCAATCATATTTATCTTTCATATCCTGATGCGCAACATCGGACAACATTTTCAAGTCAGTACCATCACTTAATGCAAGAGTTATTTTATCTGCCAGATCATGACTATTACCCTTCTTAAAACTAAAACCATTAACTCCATCTGTGACAACTTCCATCATCCCAGGGATATCTGAAACTAACACAGGCGTTTTGTAGCTCATTGCCATCAACAGGACGCCACTCTGATAGATCTCTCTATAGGGCAGAACAATTAGATCTGCGGCACTGTAATATTTAACTACATCATTATCGTGAATATACTTAATATGTTGAATAACACTATTACCCAATCCATTATCATCAATCAATTTTTGATATAAGCTCCAATCATCTTTCCACACCTTACCAGCAATGAGCAGCTTGGCTGTTGGATGGTTCTCGAGTACCAGAGGCATTGCCTGTAGTAAACAATCTAATCCTTTGACTGACTTAATTTGACCAAAAAATAGAATCACTTTATCAGCAGGGATCGCAAGTGCATCACAAGCCTCAACTTTAGGCAACCGAGGGTCGATCTGATCGATATAATTACCATGAGGAATAACGGCAATCATTTTTTCAGGTAAGCATATCTTGGTAAGTAACGCTTGTTTACTTATTTGATTGTGGGCAATGACTTTATCCGCAAGTGTTAAAATACCTAAAGCCCGTTTAGCATTCTTTTCACCATGAAAGCTCTCAACATCGTGTGCTGTTACCACTATTTTAAAACCGAACAATTTAGTTATTTTCAGCATTAGACTTTGCATGAGGTTATAATGAAAAAAGTGGAAATGTACTATTGAAACTTTTGATAATTTAGCATCGATTAAGCTGCGTAATAAGCCAAAAAAGAAATTGAATGCTCGAAAAATAACAGGCGTATTACCCCACACTCCTTTAAAATATTTTTTTACTTTAACCTTGCAGTGAGCGTCTGTAATCGTTTCAGTAGATGTATATAAAACAGCTTCTACCCCACAATTATTCAGACCATTTGCTAAGCCCAAATCATAATAATTCATACCACCGTGCCCACCTACAGGCTCAACAATTGCTACATTTTTAGGCATTTGAATTACTCCATGATGATACGTCTTGCTCGATTAATTCATTGAGTAGTAGCATGTCTTCTCGATATATTTCAGCTAGCCTAGACTTTACACTTTCAGTCATTACAGGCTTACGACCTTTTTTGAATAAATAGGTATTAATAAAAGTTCTAACTTTATACGGAAAAATAGCAGACAGTAACTTCCTGAGCCACACTCGAGAATACAACCAAGCTACAACTTTATTTCTAGGCATCGAAAACTGATTATGACTAACGTTGGTATCTGCATGGCTTGCTTTTTGCACATCTAAAAAGCCAAATAAATCGTTCACAACAGATGGCGTATCGGCCTTAAGTTCTTCTTGCGTATATATTTTAATTTGTTCCCTTGGAAAAACATCTAAATACCGCTTAACTTGTTTACCATAAAGACCTAGTTCAACGTACTGTTGATAATACAATCCCATGTTTTTATGATTCCCTTTTTTAAAAACGATGTCTTCATAGGGCAGATCAACCAAGCCTAACTTTAAATCCATTAAATAGTGTGAATACCCTCTTGCAATTGGATCTCTTAAGACCATTATTATTTTGCACTCAGGGTTATATTCATAAATAGACTTTGCTACATCAGGGTAAAACAAGTAGGAAACGCTGGCTTCGCCTTTGACTTGAACCTCATCACCTTTAGAGAAAAGTGCCTGATAAGCAGGGGCAGAATTCACTTTAAAATCAGCATAAAATAAATTCTGTTTCTCCAGCGCTTCGCAAGAAAAAAAGTTGATCTCTTTAGGTTCCGTCATAAATACCGATGGATTGGCACTCAAATAATGGTAAAGAGATGTTGTACCCGCTTTAGGGGCACCAACGATGATAAAGTCTGGTGACATAAACGACCTTCAAGAAAAAATTATTAGAATAGAGCATCTCGGTAGAGATGTACTATCTATGATGATATTTATTTTTATACGTCAACTAGCAT
The DNA here is from genome assembly GCF_023284025.1 of Shewanella abyssi. Taxonomy (GTDB): domain Bacteria; phylum Pseudomonadota; class Gammaproteobacteria; order Enterobacterales; family Shewanellaceae; genus Shewanella; species Shewanella abyssi. The sequence goes on from NZ_JAKIKR010000013.1 coordinate 45,793, forward strand.
GTGTGAATCATTGCAAAACATTAATGCTTACTAAAATAGCTAGGGAGATACGGGAGTATTACTTTATACCCAATCTTTTAATAAGTGTGGCCTTGATGTTTTTCATTCTAGAAAGATTAAGTAAAATTGAAAGCGAGATCTTAAAAGGGAATGAAAATATAAATAAGGCTAACATAAAGTAATTTGGTTTTACATTCGATAGCTCATAACCAAGTTCCCCCATCAAGTTACCATTTAATTTTTCACAAATATAAATTTCAGTATCTGTTAAAGATGAGTTTTCCCAAGTAGATAGCTTCTCAGGATTAACACCCAAACTTTTAGAATCCGCACCTATAGAAGAGCCAACTTGTGGGATAGCTAACATTGAATCAGAATATTCCAGACTCAAAAAATCACAAATATTTATAACTGTACTTTTGGGATTGAGAATTAAATCTTCAAATTTAACTGAAAGCAGATTATCACCATTGTAAGACAAACATTGTTCTACAGAAGACTTCCAAATTGTTGAAACTGTGAATGGATGATAAAGAGACCAAGATCTAAGCGTTTCATATAAGGGCAAGTCAGTTAACCCTAAGAATTTTCTTTTCCATTTATTTTTTTGTGACAACATAATGGATCTAGGATCTCTCACCATATTAATAAATAGCGTATTACTAATATTTAAGTTTATCTCATTTAAATAATAAACGTTTTTCGGGGTTTGCTCGCAGGCTAACTCTTTTCCATACAAGCCAGAGTAATAATCCAAAAATGAAGAAAATACATTAGCAGGAGTTATCTTATCACTAGCTATTTTGAGCAATACCAACTTAGATTCATTGCTATATTGAGATATTTGATGCTGCTTAAAAAAGCTTTGTTTTTGTATCGCAAACAATTTATTCAATAAATGCAAAGCCCTTTCATTACTGAACACCGTGTTTAGATCGTCAGGGCTAATAATTGACTCTAAAAAATGGATTTCTTGAAATGTGTGAACCTTTTTATTATTGCCTAATATACGACTAAGCATTGTCGTCCCGCTACGTGAATTCCCTACAACAAATATCATTTTACAATTATTCCTAAACTAGACCATGCATATGCGTTTTTTTGAAAAAGTAAATCAAACTTAATTTATCGCCTAAAATGTAAATAAAAAGACCAAAATTCAACTAATTAATGAACTCTTATCAAGCTAGTTTTATAGTCAAATCAGATTGCATTATCGCTTTCTTTCAAGTATGAAATCCAATGTTTTCCGACTTCCCTCTTACCGACAACCTTTGCAGGCACTCCCGCCACTATCGTGTAAGGCTCAACATCCGTAATTACCATTGCCCCCGCAGCAATAACGGCCCCCTCACCAACATGAAGACAACCTTTACCGTGTTTATTGCTAATGATTTGAGCTCCAGCTAAAATTTCCACATGATCACTGATAGTTATGTTAGGCCCCCCTAACGTTACACGCTGCAATATCGAACAATATTCACCCAACTTTGCAGTTGGATTTACAACAAGCCCTCGTGCGTGTGAGAAACATAACCCCTTACCAGCCTCAACTCTCGGTCCAATCCAAACACCGTGAAGAAAATCATTTAGATTTGTAAATAGATAGGCAAGAGGCCTAAATAGGCGATACCGATAACACAACTGACTTAAGCGAAACAGCAGAAGCATTCTTATTTCAGGGTAATAAAAGTACTTAGCAAAGCCCGACCCCTTAACAAGCTGAAAAACCCTTATATCTTCTCTTATATTTGTAAACATATTAGAACCTCAAAAAATGGAATATACCTTTAACGTGCGCATAAAAAAGATCTATTCGGCGTTTATACAACCATTTAATCGACATAAATAGTGCTTGATAAGTCATCGGACACAAACGTTTTAAAGGAGGAAGAGTGTCCCATAGAAATCTCATTTTATTTCTAGACATCCAATACACGGAAAATAGACTCCAATGCCCGTTAGAGCCACCTACCTTATGATAGATTTTGGACTTATCACTGACATCCAATCGAAAACCGTTATTTAAAACTCGCTGGCAAAACTCCAAGTCTTCGACATACATAAAATACTCTGCGTTAAGTAATCCTACTTTAGCAAAGGTCTTCGACGGAATAAGCCATAGACAACCACTAATAAAGCTAACCCGTTCTTTCATAGTTTGACCACGATCCAACTCATGGAAAAAAAAATGCTCTACTGCCCCAGTAATTGGATGGAACTTACCACCAAAAAACCATATACGATCTGGTTGGTCATGTAATAAAATTTTACAACTCGCAATACCAACTGAAGCATCGCTTTCACAACATACTACCAGAGGCTCTAAAAAATCGCTCGTTACTATCGTGTCATTATTCAAAATAAGAACGTAATCGGCATCATCTGCTAGCGCAGATGTAATGCCAATATTATTTCCACAACCATAGCCACCGTTATGCTCTGATTGTATCAATTGAATGGCAAGTGCACCTGAAACATAAGTATCATCCTTTGCAGAACAGGAAAAACCATTATTTAATAAAAAGCGTTGTATTTTCAAAACGGAATCATCTGTTGATTTGTTATCAACAACAATGATATTAAAATGACGATAGCTCACAGAAAACAGGCTCTGTAAACACTCTAGGGTGTCATCAGCACCATTATAATTCAGTAAAATAATGCTAACTTTTGGTTGTACAGACAACATGGTTTTCCTTTTCATTATTCTCAACAAATGCGAATAATATAAATAACGGTAGTAACAGTGTGAAGATCTGAAAAAAGGGTACACTTTGCTGAGGTGTTAATAAGACAAAGACAAGCATATAACGAATAGCATTAATGAAGTCATTGTCTATCTTCATGGTTTTGTGAAGCAACTTCAATACCATAAAAGTTGGATAAGCCCACAAAAATATTATCCCAAAAAGACCATATTGAAAAAAACCACCTAACCAGCCAATATCGGATGGGTAAAAATAGCTAAAATAAGTTGACCAACCATCATTAAATTGATTGCTGACATTACCGGCACCAAAGAGCATGGCATATGGGTTAGCCGTAAAGTAATCAATAACAGTATTCGCAGTCCAAATTCGAGCATTAGAAGACATATCAGAGCCTTCTTTACCAGAGAACACCGTATTAAACATTTCGGCAAAGAAGCTTACTTTACTTAATAGCAAATCAGGCATTAATAGCAAGAACAACGACATTGAAAAAGCCAGAACAGTTGAACTCACTAACGCATAAAAAATAAAACGATTTAAACCAGCATTAAAAATAAAATAGCAGGCCATCACCAGTAGGCTAACGATTAAATATGTCCGGCCACCATTTAGGAAAACAATATAACTTAAAAATAACAAGGTCAGACACAAGTAGCTAAATTTTTTGAAAGTGAAAAGCTTAATGAAAAAATAGATCAAACCAAACTTAATGAAAAATTCAACGAAATGAAACCTAACCCCTCTTGATTCAGTGATTTTGCCAAATCCAACGCCATCATCATTAGCCCAGGGCTCTACAAAAAAGTAGAAGGAGCAGTAAATGATTAAGCTTGCAACAGCAATAAATACAAAGATATTTTCCAACTCATAAAATTTTATACGCTTTGTTATTAGCAGATAGTAAATAGATAGCGCCGCAGATATTACAAACCAGTTACGTTCGGAAAGTAAACCTAATAATAATGGTTGACCGAAATTTATTTTAGTTGAAAATGCGGATATCACAGGGATAATAAACATCAAAACCGCAAAGTATGCGACGCAATTCTGAGCAACCGATCTATTGACGAATAAGTGCACATAGTAAACAATTACAAATGCTAAGGTACACACTAAGAAGACACTTTGTACAACTGTAAAAATCGGCTCTAACGGCGTTGATTGATACATCTTTAAAGATAAAAATAATAACACTAAGATGTATATATATGCGACTTTAATTTTTTTCATATTTAATTCTATTATTGGGCGGCCTTACCGAGTAGCTTAAAAATAGCCTAACCATGTGACTCTGCTCAATGGTGGGTTAAAACCCACTAATGTAGGTGGACAATATACTAAACACAAAAAAGAAAATTTAATAAAACCCTCAAAAAAGGCAATGAGTTAACACGGAGTAACTCGACTCTGGGCATTAGCATATACTATTAGTTCGCAAATCATCGATTTAACTCATAACCTAATAATTTAAAATCTTTTTTGTATATTTCATTTACCACGCCATACATTTTTTTTGAATAAATTTCACTCAAATTTATTCGTTGAGTGCTGGTAACATTTTTTCTAGAGAAAACAATTTTTTTCCCTATTGCTTCCGATAAAAAGAATTCCACATCTTGGATTTTTTCTAAATAACCAATATAATCACAAATTCTACTTTCGCCGTCATAAATAAACTTAAATTGAGGTATAAAATGTTCTGCATAACAATCAACAGCATTTTGTAACCCACCATTCAGCACAAAGTCTTCAAAAGAGTTATATTTGGAAATATAAAGATCCCGCCATACCTTATCTCCAGGATTCATACCTCCTCTCTTCAAATATATGTATGCAGAGTAAAGCCTTTCATAAGGGTTTCTTACAATTGTAAACGTAAACGCATTCTTGAATCTATCTGGGTCTTCATTGAAATAATCTAACGCGGTCGCATGGTGCGATTTATCTATATTATATAAAGCCTTAACAATAGACATACCTGCAGCCTTGGGAATATGTAAAAATACGACTTTATTATTATAATCAAAGAAAAGCTTTCTATTTGAATAATCTAGAGGTTTTTTGAGCTTCGCAGCACTCTGGATTTTATGCTTAATTCTAAAATATACAATACTTTGCCCCAAACCCACCTTAAATATAAAGGTTTTGACCAGTTTTTTAAGGTTTTTTTTTATACGTATTAATATCATTCTTTAGTCCGTCTTAAACATATCATTGATCAATTCGATCTAATGAACGCTACTGGTTTAAAATACTCGCTATGGTAATCACATCAATAACTAGCACTTTCATCGAAATTTATTTTATTAAAAATAGAATTTAACACTCTGAAATAGACCTTTTTGCTATATGAATGGCAAACTATTTTCACTTGGTTTATATTTTAAATTTCTATTTCTATCTGAAATATACTTTGCAGGAACACCTCCAACCACAGTATATGGCTTGATGTCCTTTGTCACAACAGCACCAGCAGCGACTACAGCACCTTCGCCAATCACTACACCAGGCAATACAATAGCCCGAGCCGAAATCCAAGCAAAATCGCCTATTACTACGGGCCCGCCTTCAGAACTGAAATATTGACAGTTGAAATCATGCTGCATTGACCAGATCATTACTTCTGAACTTAAATTCACATTATTGCCAATCTTTATTCCATTTCGGCCATCTAAGGTTGCACCATGCCCAATAACCGTACCATTGCCAATCGAGATATTACTAGGGCGTCTTATATGGAACTTGCTATATATAACGGCGCCATCAAACTTCATGCCCATAATTCTTAGCATAATATTTCTGATTGTACGAATAGGAATGTACGAGATTACCCCTAGCATAATCCATACTATTGATGTTCTTAGCCGCCTCAATATTGATTTAATATATTTGGGGAATGTTGGTTTCATGTTTATTTACTCTGAGTTAAATTGATGCGATTTATGTTAATTGTACCTTAAAATCAATGCGATACTCACCCTCCACGAAAGCATGAGCATACCTCTAGCTACTTCTTTATTTTCTTCTTTTTAGTTTTAATTTCAGGTTCCCCACCAACGAGACAAAATGGCGGAACACCTGCAGTAACAACGACATTTGCAGCAACAATAGAGCCCGTACCTATATGCACGCTTTGGGGTATGTATTAATAACACTTTCGTATTGACATTACAAAATGGGCGCTCTTTGCCATAATCTAAATAACTTTCAGTGTTAGTTATTTGGATTGTTTATTTTTTAATAATATGATACTCCCATAACCTTCGATACCAAAAAATGACAGAAGCATCATTATCATTTTTTTCATTTCAACATCAGCCAAGTTTTTAATTTTGTCAGTTTCCAAACATCAATTGCCATTAAAACATTCCAACACACTAGACTCAATGAGACCGCTATTGCAGCGCCGATAGCACCATACATAGGAATAAGGACAGCAAGCAGTATTAAATTCAGTAGTAATGTAATAAATAGGGATTTTAATGTGCTTTTTTCATTTCCGGTCATATTCAACACTAACCCGACCGACCCCATTAACACGTTGACCAATTGACCAAAACATAGAATAACCAAAATTGGATAAGCCGCTAAATAGTCTTTACCAAACAATAAACTAATCGCAAATTCACCGAATATGATAAGAAAAAAGATGATAGGTAATGAAACTAACGAACTTAACCGTACACTTTTTGTTAATAACGCTTGAGTCTCCTGTAGATCTCCTTTTTTATATAAGCGGGCAATATTAGGCATGATAACCGCATTAACCGAATGTAGACCTAATGCAATTAAAGCAACCGCCTGCATCGCAACTTTAAAATAGGCCACAGATTCATTATCAACTAACCAACCTAGTAACACACTGGCCAACTCAGTATTTAATGTAGCAATAAAAGTCATGATGGTGAATGGCAACAATGAAGCATACCACTTTTTTATAGTATATTCAGGCGCACATTTATGAGCATTCGATTTGATTGTATTGTTTAATAAGATAGCACTGACAAAAAAAGCAAATAATGAAGCCAATATAGAAATATTAATTAGCTTGCTGCCGGTTAATTCAACACCATAAAAAATATAGAAACACAAAATGACTAATGTAAGCGCAGGTGCAAATATTTGCACTGGTAATTGTGCCAGAATAGGTTGCCTAAAACCGTTTAATACAGCCCCCTGCTGAGTTAATACCCCCTTTAAAGGTATTAATAAAATGGCAACCCACAACAGATCCGATACTGCCACCTTGAAAAAATCAAAGTACAAGCCTAAGTACATACACATCATAATAATGAGTGAAAGCACAAGCACATAAACGCGCGACCAGTTAATAACCCCGGCTAAAAGTGCCCACTTTTCTTCTAAATGAAAATGGGCAATTTCTCTTACAAGTAAGTTAGGCAACCCCGCTATAACCGGTAAGGTAGCCATGGCAATAATTGCTAATGTAAAGCTATATAAACCAAACTGTTCAGGGCCTAGGTAACGGGCAAATATAACACCCGTTACCATAGCCAATCCACGACTGATTAACATGACCCCAGCTGTGCCTGTGAATTTTTTAAGTAATGAACTCACACACTATGCCTTCTCGTTATTCTGACATTTATTATAAAACTTATTTAATGCATCAATAAAATTAGCTTTATCAAATTGTTGCAGTGCATTAATCCCTGCAGCCGCCTTTCTACCACCACCGGTTGCAAATTGACTACACACTTCATCAGCGCCAGCTTTATTCGTTAATGGTGCTCTTACACTCACTAAATAGGTACCATCTTGATTTTCGGTTAACACCCCGTGAGCTTTACTTGGGTTTTGGTTCGCGAGTTCATTACCGTAGACGCCGCTAATACGGCGGCACCATGCTTGACTGCCAAGTAGGTAAACGGTTGCTGTTGGTGTGTCGCTAAAAGGCTTTATGGCTAATGCCTTTGCCATATCGGATGCATATGCTTGTTTTAGCTTTTGATACGGTGAATTGTCGGTGCTTATGGCATCAAATGGGTTATCGAACGCTAATAACTGCAGGTAAAGTGCTTTTGGGTCAAAGTGTAAATCAGCTACTGATGCGCCATAGCCGTTATAATTAATTAAAATACCAAACTCTTGTAACAGTGCTGTTTGCTTAGGTGTTAACCCTTCATCTTTTGCTAACAGCTCTGCTGCGGCATTCATGTTGTCGCCAAATGCGGCAGTAATTGCCCATAAACGGTATTTTCCGTTTAAGTATTTATCGACCAGTAACGATGTACAGATATTTGGGTCTAAATCGATAGTAGCGCTTAAATTTAGGTTTGTTGGTATATCGCCTGCTCGGTGGTGGTCAAAGTATTGCACCTCGGCACCTGCATCTAAAGCCTGGGTTAGCCCTTGCTGATTTTTTTCCATTGATATATCTAATACGGTGACTTTGTCATCTTTACTAAACGTATGCTGATTCATTAGGCTGATATCGCGCTTTATGCCTGTGACTAATGTTGCCTCACGGGGCTCTGCTAAGCGAAGTTGCAGTAAAGCGATGATACCGTCTGCATCACCGTTAAAAATATCGTAATTCATTTTATTCTCTTGTACCTAGTGATGTATGGATAAGGCCAATTAATACTCTTTTATTCGTTATTGCTAGCCGGCTAGGTAATCATTTGCTCTTAGGTAATCAATGACCTGTACTGCACAGGCTTGCACTGATTTATCGGCTGTTTTTACCTGAATTTCAGGGTTTACGGGCAACTCATAGCTTGAGTCGATACCGGTAAAGTTTTTTATTTCACCTGCACGGGCTTTTTTATATAAGCCTTTCGGGTCGCGGGACTCACAAACTTCAAGCGGGGTATCGATAAAGACTTCAATAAATTCCCCATTGCCAAGTTGCGCCCTTACCATCTCTCTGTCTTTGATAAATGGCGAGATAAATGCAGTGGACACCAGTAAACCTGCATCCACGAACAACTTTGATACCTCACCGATACGGCGGATATTTTCTACTCTGTCGGTATCGGTAAAACTAAGGTCACCATTTAAGCCATGACGCACATTATCACCATCAAGAACGTAGGTTTTACAACCGATGTCATGCAGCATCTTATCAACGGCATTGGCAACGGTTGATTTACCTGAACCACTTAAGCCGGTAAACCACAATACTGCAGGTTTATGGCCATTAAGTTTGACTCGCTGTTGATGGCTGACGCTGGCTAAATGCCACACTACATCAGATGACTTGTCTTCTGATTGTATATTTTGATAAGGAGTATCAGACATAGGATTAGTTCCGTGGATCAAGATTAGACATTAGCATAAATTCGTTCCTCGCATTAGCAAGGATGACATATATAAAGCTAAGAGTTAAAAAGGGAAAAATATCGGTACTGCGGTTAATACTATTAGCGCATAAGCAATACTGACTGGAATACCCATTTTTACAAAGTGAGCTAACGAGTATTGCCCAGCATTAAAGACCATAAGGTTTGTTTGATAACCATAAGGGCTTATGAAGCTGCCACTGGCAGCAAAGGCTACGGTCATCACAAATGGCATTGGGTCTAGCCCAAGGCCAAGCGCTATACTATAAGCAACGGGGAACATTAATGCAGCAGCGGCATTATTCGTTACCAACTCAGTAAACAGCCATGTCACCAAATAGACAAACACTAAGGCTATGAATGCATCATTAGCTGAAATTGCGCTGCTGGCTAAAGCTTCAATCTGTTCAACTATGCCACTATTTGTCATTGCATATGATAGCAGTATCGCAGAAGCCACAATAAGCCAAATTGTCACGGGGAAGCGGCGTCTAATCTCTGATGCACTAAGAATCTTGGTAAATAGAAATACCCCGAGTAAAACTAATAACCCTTGTAGCATTGGGATTACATTTGTTGCGGCCAAACCAATTGTGCCAACAAAACCACCGACAGCAAGCCATGCACGCCAACCTTTGAGCATATTATCTGGTTCGACACCACTTAATACAATAAAGTTTTTGTTAATATTACTGCGGTTTTTGTAATCTTTACCCACCGCTAACACTAAAAAATCACCTGCTTTTATGGTAACGTCACCCAGTTTACCTGAAACCGACTCTCCATCACGTCGAATAGCCACAACAGCTGCATCAAATAAGGCTCTAAACCCAGCAGTCTTTAATGATTTACCCACTAAAACGCTTTCTGACCTTACGACAGCTTCGGTTAAGTTAGTTCCTAGTAAGCCATTTTTATCGGCAAAAGATTCTAAACCTGAAAACTGCGATAGTTGCATGACCTTATTAATATCACCACTGAAGATAAGTCTATCATTGAGCTGAATTACTTCTGATGGTGATACAGGGCTTATCAAGTATCCATCTCGGACTATTTCAACGAGAAACAAGGATTCAAGATGCCGTAAACCATTTTGCTCAACCGTTTTACCCATCAATTCAGAACCCACAACGACCTTCGCATCGAGAAAGTAACCTTTAAGTTTATCTTGCACTGGTTTGATTTCGGGTAACCAACGACATGCGATGAATAATACTGATCCACAACCCACCACTAAAAGTGCACCTATGGCAGTGAAAGAAAAGAACGCTAATGATTCACCATTTTTTTGTATATATAAGCTATTAACGATTAAATTGGTTGATGTACCAATTAACGTTAAAGTACCACCCAATATTGCGGTATACGACAGTGGTAATAAAAGCTTACTCGCTAAATGGTATGGATTATTTCTAATTGGAGAAAGTAAAGTTGCTACCACTGCGGTATTATTAAGCATTGCTGAACTGAGAGCTGTTACCCCAAAGAGCCTAAGCCATGTCGCATTATAACTTTTCACAATGACTTTTGACGCAATAATTCTTAATAATCGGGTTTTTTCTAATGCAAAAGAGCACACCATTAATAACAATAAGGTCAATAACCCTGGATTTGCTAGGCTTGATAATAATTGTTGTTCGTTAACCAAATTAAATAAAACTAAGGAAATGAGTGTTGCACCGAACACTTGAGCCGTTTTTGTTTGAAACTTAATTAGCCCAGCTAAAGTGAAAAAGAACACAAGTAACGTTAAATAGGTATTAGCACTCATACTAGATCCAGCTTTTATAATTTTAATCGTTCGCAAAGAGTGACAATCACAGTGTTATTTTGTGTTGTTACTCTTTGCGAATTTCTTCGCTTTATTGTGCTTGAATTACTTTATGACTTTGGCGCCCCAGTGTGGGTACTGTTTTCTGATAAGTGCATTATGCTCAATTTCAAAGTCTGAGTACTGACTTGCTTTAGTGGTAAGTCCATCATTACTTAGCGGTTCGGTTATCATACCTGCACCCACAGTGACATTGGTTAAACGGTCAATAATAATGAATGCACCGGTACCTCGGTTGACATCATAAGCATCAAACTGCAATGGTTCAGTCGTGCTGAAATTACAGCTGCCTATTTCGTTCAATGCTAATTGGTTCGCATCTTCAACGGCTAGCGTATTCACATTTACTTTATGATTAATTGCTTCTGCATGACCATAAACTGATTTGCTTCCCGCTTTAATCGCATATTCACGATCAACATGAAGTGGCTCTTCTGTCATCCAAACTACGTTAGCTTCAAAATGATTACTTGAATGCGGCATTTCATGAGGACGAACCAGCATGTCACCACGCCCAACATCTATTTCATCAGCTAATGTGATTGTAATTGCCATGCCTGCTGAGGCTTTTTCGAACTCACCGTCAAAAGTAACGATGCTTTTAACTTGACTCTCTTTACCAGATGGTAAGGTTTTTATTGTATCCCCAACACGTATTGAACCCGATGCGATGGTGCCACAGAAACCACGGAAATTAAGGTTTGGACGATTCACATATTGAATCTGCATTCTAAAGGCATCACTTTTATCACGACTTACTGATACCGTGTTTAAAAGCTTCATTAGGGTTGAACCTGGGTACCAGGTCATATTTTCACTTTCGTGAACCACGTTATCGCCGCGCAATGCTGAAATAGGCACAAAACGTACATCAGTAAAAGCTAAGTCGTCTGCAAACTCGCGATACTCTTTCTTGATGTTTTGATACACTTCTTGGTCGTAGTCAACTGCGTCCATTTTGTTAATAGCAATCACAACATGCTTAATGCCAAGTAACGAGCAGATAAAACTGTGACGACGGGTTTGTACTTGCACACCATGGCGAGCATCAATCAAAATAATCGCTAAATCACAGTTCGATGCGCCAGTTGCCATATTGCGGGTATATTGCTCATGGCCAGGGGTATCTGCAATAATAAATTTACGTTGCTCAGTGGCAAAATAACGGTAGGCAACATCAATGGTAATACCCTGCTCACGCTCAGATTGCAAGCCATCGACTAATAATGCTAAATCAAATGATTCATCGGTGGTATTAAAGCGCTTTGAGTCTTTTTTAATCGCCGCCAGCTGGTCTTCAAAAATCATTTTACTGTCAAAAAGTAGTCGACCAATTAATGTCGATTTACCATCATCAACGCTACCGCAGGTTAAAATGCGAAGCATATCTTTATTTTCATGTACTTTTAAATAGGCTTCAATATCAGAAGCAATTAAATTAGAACTGGTGGTCATATCTGTTCCCTTATCTATGAGCTTCGAGCATTTCAAGAACGCGCTCATAGTTAAATCTATATTATCCGCTCCATGCAGGAGGGCATTTTAGCCACTAAATGTTTATCAAATACCAAGGGCTTTATCTATTCCCGGCTAAAGCCGGTCCTACTTCTAAAATCGCTTCTCAATTTTAGAAGTAACCTTCCATTTTTTTCTTTTCCATTGATCCCGAAGAATCATTATCAATCACACGCCCTTGACGTTCGGATGTAGTACACAAAAGCATCTCTTGAATGATTTCAGGTAGCGTTGTAGCTGTCGATTCAACGGCACCTGTTAATGGATAACAGCCGAGCGTACGGAAACGTACCATTTTTTGTTCGACTACTTCACCTTCTTTAATTTCCATCCGCTCATCATCAACCATGATCAATGTACCATCACGTTCAACAACAGGTCTTGGCTTAGCCAGGTATAATTGTGGAATTTCAATGCTTTCAAGGTGAATATACTGCCAGATATCTAACTCTGTCCAGTTTGAAAGTGGGAATACACGAATGCTTTCGCCCTTATCAACTTTACCGTTGTAGATGCTCCAAAGCTCAGGGCGCTGGTTTTTTGGATCCCAACGGTGCTTATTATCTCGGAATGAATAAACACGCTCTTTTGCACGGGATTTTTCTTCGTCACGACGTGCTCCACCAAAGGCGGCATCAAAGCCATGCATATCGAGCGCTTGCTTTAAACCTTCTGTTTTCATGATATCGGTATGCTTAGCACTACCATGAACAAATGGGCTAATATTCATCTCAATACCACGGGGGTTTTTATGAACAATCAGATCGAAATCATGTTTTTTAGCCATTTGATCACGAAATGCAATCATTTCTTGAAACTTCCAGTTTGTGTCTACATGCATCAACGGAAATGGTATTTTCCCTGGATAAAAGGCTTTACGGGCTAAGTGAAGCAATACAGACGAATCTTTACCCACCGAATATAGCATCACTGGGTTATCAAATTCAGCTGCAACCTCACGCATAATTTGAATGGATTCAGCCTCCAATGCTTTAAGGTGGGTCATTTTTTCAGGAGTCTTTGTGGTCGTCATATTAGTTTTCACCCGGATAATTTAGATCAGATGTTAGATATATTGTCTCAGCATCAAAAATGATGCTGAGACACTTTTTATTCATTTTTAGACAGTTAGTGCTAACCGCACGTGATTTACTTTATTTTTTAAATTCTTTTATTTTTTTAAAGGTTCCAACAGGTCCTTAAATTTACTGCCCATCTACCTTATTTCTGGTCACTCTCGTAACTGTAGTTATAGTAACCATAGCCATATGATGCACTGGCCTTCTTCTCAACAGCATTAAGGATAAAGCCTTTGACTTCTACCCCTGCCATTTCGAAGCGATTGCGTGCGACTTCAATCTCTTTTACCGTATTTTGGCCAAATCGACCCACCATCAAGGTGGTACCAGCAATCGCTCCCACGATACTTGGATCCGTTACTGCCAGCACAGGCGGTGTATCGATGATAACCATATCGTACTCGCCTGAAGCCCAATTAAAGAAGTCAGCTAAACGTGGATGCATTAGCAGCTCTGATGGGTTTGGTGGCACCTGCCCGCGAGTAATAACATCTAGGTTTTCGACGCCTGATGCTTTAATCACGTCTTTGGTTTCCAGTTTGCCAGATAATAACTCTGATAAGCCATTATCCCATTCCAGGTTAAAATGGCGCTGAATGTAGCCTTTACGCATATCACCATCGATAAGCAGTACTTTTTGACCCGTTTTAGCCAATACAGCCGCAAAATTTGCTGACACAAAGGACTTACCAATACCAGGCGCAGAGCCAGATATCATCACCACATTATTTTTAGCCTCCATCATGGCAAAGTGCATGCTGGTTCTTAGGCCACGTAGTGCTTCGATGGACAGATCGGCTGGATTAAACTCGGCTAATAGTGATTCGCTAACCTCAAGCTTCTTTTTGTGTCTGTTTCTCTTATATTTTTCATCAATAACGCCCTGAGACTCTGACAGAGGAATACTGGCATAAACCGCTAGCCCTATTGCTTCAATCTCGTCGGGGTTTTCAACGCCTTTATGCAGCGCGGCACGAATCAAAACAATGGCTACAGCCAACATTCCGCCCAGTAGAGTTGCTAATATCACAATTAGCGGCTTTTTTGGTTTTACAGCATCTGAGTATGTTTGTGCTGTATCGATGATGCGCACATTACCAACAGTACCCGCTTTCAAAATGCTTAACTCTTGCACCTTATTGAGCAACTGAATATAAATTTGCTGATTCACTTCAACATCACGGGTCATACGCAGTATTTCACGCTGTGTTTTAGGTAGCTGCTGTATGCGACTATTAAGGCGTTCCTTTTCTGCCAGCAACACCTGGCGTTTATCTAATAATGACTTATACGCTGGGTGGTCTTTGGTAAAGCGCTGGCTAATTTCACTCTCTTTGAAGGTTAACTCATTTAGCTGTGCTTCAAGCTCTACCATGACCTTTAAGGTTGACTGCGCTTCTAAGCCCAGGTCGATTGAATCGTTGTCTTGACGGAAACGATTCAATATATCTTCAAATCTGGTCAAGTCTGCTTTTATTTTTGGCAGATGACTTTGCAAAAAATCTAAGCTTTTTTCAGCTTCTTCTGAATCGCGTGCTACGTTTTGTAAAAAGTAGTTTTGGCTAACATCATTAAGAATATCTTCGATTAGAGTCTTGTCTTGACCACTGAACGACAGTTGCAGTATGCCTGTTTGTTTGCCTCGTTCACTTACCGCTAGGTTCTCTTGTAACCATATAATTGAATCAAGCTTTGAACGTTTGGATACTGCAAATTCATCGCCATTGTTACCGACTAATTCCCGCACAAATAGACGATAGTCACCTTGCTTTGCCAGTTCACCGACGGTACCAGCAAGTACCTTACGGCCCTCTGCATTATAGAGTGAATATGTCCCTAGACTTTTATCATCAAGAGTTAGATTAAAATCAGTGGATGCATGATTTGGAGTTTCAAAACGGCTGATGTTAATCACATTCTGCTCATCACTCATCCTGCCTAAGCCTTTACCTATTACTGGCAGATACTTAGGTGTTGCAAGGGTGGTTAAATTTAGCTTTTCGACCGTTTGGCTTAATACCATGCGTGATTTAATAATTTCAACTTCAGTTGTAGCAGAAGAATCGCTTGAAAACATATCTCCCATGTCACCTACAAGCGCCGACATGCCGCTACTTTTTTCCTCCACTTGTATAAGAGCATCAGCCTTATAAATTGGCGTGGCTAATAATGCATAAGCAACGCCAATAACCATAAATACCAACGTTACCGCAATAATTAGCCAGCGTGAGTCGAGTAATATGCCAATTAGCTTACCAAAGTCGATGACATCTGTTGTGCTGTTTTGCGATGATAGCTGCGGTTTGATTGTTTGATAGGGGGGATTACTGCTCATAGCGTTTATAGAATCCAAATTATGACTTTAAAAGTGAGACGCTTAGTTATTTTTATATCGTTAGCTGACTTACTGCTTGCTGACTAAGTAGCAGATTTAGCTGTTTATTTCAGAGAACAATCTAGTGTGTTTGCTCGCTTGATTCACTTGGCTATTTTTTTCGCCCACGCTTTTGCAGAGTTTTCGATTAGCTGATAAGCATGTTCGAACGCCTCCCTGCTTTGACGATATGGATCGGGTATGTCTTTTTGGCCTATCCATTGACCAAAGAGCATGGTTTTACCTCGAGCTTCTGGCGCTATTTGCGTTATAACCTCTATGTGGCCTTGCTCCATTGCTAGGATCAGATCGTAATCACGACACAACGCTCGCGTTAATTGCTGCGCTTTATGGCCATCTAACGAACAACCGTTCTCTGTCGCTATATGATTGGCCGCTTTATCTGCCGCTTTGCCACTTAAGCCACTCTTTTCGGTTGCTATGCCAGCGGAGTTAATGGCTTTTTCAGGTAAATACTGTTGTAGCAAATATTCACCGGTGGGGGATCTGCAAATATTACCAACGCAGACAACCAATATTTTATTAAACATACATAAAAACCTATATTATTTGCTGATCCCGATTACCAATTTCTAATTCTAAGCGCGCCTTCAGTTAAATCATTGAACCCTTTAATCGTAGGTAGAAGTTGCCCCATCACTCTGTTCCAGCGGGTAATTGGTGCGGCGGTGACATAGACAATGTCATAGGGCTGGATATCGAATTCGGTGCCAATGATCATCGCAGTGGGGTTTTCAACATTTAGCTGATAAACGTTTGCTATTACTTCATTATCTTTACTCGCCCGAATAACAAACACCCCGGTAGCGTCTGATGACAATTGATTCAAACCGCCAGCCGCAGTTAACGCCTCGGTTAAGCTCATGCCCGCTCTATCGATTTTTACTATTTTAGGTTCGTTGACTTCCCCCATAACAAATACTTTTTGCCCGTCATTGCGTGGTACATGCACTATATCGCCATCACGCAGTAACCTGTTCTGGGTTAAATCGCCCTTTTGCATTAAGCCGTAAAGTGAAACTCGCTCCTCTTTACCATCACGGGTCAACACCACATTGCGCCAGTCTGCATTTGTCGCTAATCCGCCAGCTTGATTAATTGCATCGAGCAGCGTTAAGGGCACATTACTAATGGGTTGCTTACCGGGCTTGCTGACTTCACCGGTTATATAGGCTTTTTGTGAGCGGAAGTTGGCGACATTGACGTCGACTTGGGGAGTTTCGATATATTGTGACAGACGAGTCGCCATCTCTTTGCGGATCTGGACAACGGTTTTACCCGCGACGTCAACGAGACCAATATAGGGGTAAAATATACTTCCATCTGCATGCACCCAATTACCTGATTCAGTTGCGCTACGATAAGAGCCTGCTGGTATTGTTAACTCAGGATGATCCCATATGGTGACGTTTAAAATATCAGCCGGCCCGACGAAATATTCGTAATTGGCCAACTCAGAATCTAAACTAGGATTGCTCTGACCGTTTATGGCAGCAGGTGCCAGCTCTCTTACCAATTTTGGCGTTAATGCATAGACATCGATATTTGATACAGACTCATCTAAGTCAGTTTGGTTGATAACTGCAGATTCAACACTAAGGTGTTGACCAGGCACTACACAACCGGCAAGGAAAAGAGTACAAAATGTAAGTGCTGCAATTTTCATATTTGGTTTGTTCATTTTTGTTTTTATTTCATTAATATTGATGAATTATCACGGGGTAAAATGTTGTACCTATTACGTGGCGACACCGTAAGCTAAAAATAAATTTGCTAGACCACTGACTATAAACCTGCATCACCATTGCGGCAGAACATAGAAATTTCATGAGGTTTAACGAGCTGTATCTGTTGAAAGCGTATCAAGGAAGGTATAGAAGACGACTTGCTTATTGAATGTCGACAGCGGCTGTAAACCCCGTAATAACGAGCACTGACGCCTAGAATCAGCCATTTTTGACACGCTACCGCCCACGGATTGTGGCTTCCAAATTGCCGTATCATCTATTGCTAAGCACTGTTCCATCCTGCTTATATATGTTGCGCGGCTGTGATTATACATACTTACTCAACAAAAAATGACAATAAAATGGTGTTTTTTTAAAAATGAGCCACAAGGCTTGAAAGGAGAGATAATATGTTGGTAACACGGTTAAAAATACGCCATTAGTTAACCTATCTAAAGTGCCCATTTTGATGTCAAATTAGTACTGCCAACTATCTGTTAGACGTCAACGATGCTGACACTGGGGGGGGGGGAGTCGCTGCTGTTCAGGTTAGGCGAGTAATAGATTTATTAAACTGAGATATGTTGGCAGCTTCTACAGAGTGGTTATTTTTAGCAACACCGAATACAACCTGCATTTAGCGACCTTCCTACTTAACTTCAGCGCGTTAAAACTATCCCTAGGTGTTGTGCCTTAATGAAACCGCGAACCGATCAAAAAACTACCGACCAGATAGCACTATTAAAACCTTCGACTAGACTTAAGCATCGACAAATAGCGGTTTGACAACATCAAACCCCATAAGTACGGATTAAAACAGGATTTATCACTAGCAGGGACGCAGTCCGCCAAACATAAGACTGATAGCATTATTTCAGCAGATTGGTATATCGATTATGGTATCAAGGATAAATTATGTATGTTTACCTGCTAGTTATTGCTATTTTTATGCTCGGATGTGGTGGTCAAGAAGGTGATGACCCTTCACCAACGCAAGCCATACCACAAATTAGCATAGCGCCTATGGCTGATTATTACAGTGCTACTACCACTGAGATCATATTATCGGCGACTGCCGTTATCGAGTCAGGAGAAATAACGGAGGTATTATGGCAACAAACAGATGGCCTTAATGCTGACATCCGTTCACCGAATGCACTTAATACTGCTGTTTATTTGTCTCTACCAACAAGTAGCTCACAAGCCTATACATTTGAACTTACCGTGACAGGTAGTGAAGGCACCACAGCCAGTAAAAGCATCAGCTTTAGTCACTATTTGGTGATGGATAAATTTCAAGCCGCACGATTATTACACCAAGGCACCATGGGACCCACCCTAAACGAAATTACCCAAGCTACAGGCTTAACTGGGCAACAATGGCTACAAGACCAAATCGAGTTACCCATCACTCACCACTTACCATTACTGCAAAACTATCCAGAAAAAGATTCTCCGACACGCACTAGCCGCCTAGATACATGGTGGAAGGCAAGCCTAAATGCCCCAGACCAATTACGTCAACGCGTGGCCTTCGCATTAAGCCAAATATTTGTCGTTTCTGACGAAAGCTTCACCCAGCCCGCTGGGCAAGCCCATTATTATGACCTATTACTAAACCATAGCTTTGGTAATTATCGTGAACTGCTAGAAGCTGTCACATTATCACCCATCATGGGGCGGTACCTTAGCCATTTAGGCAACCAAAAAGGCGACCCTAACAAAAATATTCGCCCAGATGAAAACTATGCCCGTGAAGTGATGCAACTTTTCTCCATTGGCCTCACTAAATTAAACTTAGACGGCAGTAACCGGCTAGATGAAAATGGCCAAACCATTCCCACCTTTAACCAAACTGAAGTTGAAGGGCTTGCCAAGGTATTTACCGGCTGGACCTATGCCAACAGAGCAAGTTGGACATCAGGTAGCGCTGACTACATAAACCCGATGCAAGCTTGGGCAAACTATCACAGCACGGCAGAGAAACATCTTCTTAATGGAGTAATATTACCTGCTGGTCAGAGTGCTGAATTAGACCTACAACAAGCACTAGATAACCTAGCTAATCACCCCAATGTTGCTCCTTTCATCAGTAAGTTATTAATACAGCGTCTAGTAACATCAAATCCAACCCCTCAGTACATTGGGCGGATCAGCAGCGTATTTAATGATAATGGCCAAGGTGGATATGGCGACTTAGGGGCAGTAGTGACAGCCATCCTACTCGATGATGAAGCTAGACAGCATGGGGGAGTCATCCAGTACGTAGGTAAAGTCAGAGAGCCCATATTACGGACGGTGCAATTATGGCGGGAAACAAACGCGCAAAGTAACAGTGGTTGGTATTTTATTAACACTAAAATCAGCCACGGTCAGCAACCCCTTAGCTCACCATCTGTATTTAACTTTTATCAATCTGATTATATACCTACCAATTTGACGGTTCTCAAGCTTTACGCTCCAGAAATGCAGATCGCCACTTCGACCAATTTAATCAGTTATTTTAATTTTCAGCACCAAGCAACAACCTCGAATATAGCCAGCAATAATCAAATAACCAATGAATATGCAATGTTGGCCAATTTAGACTATCAAATAGATTTATATCAAATGCAGGGTCTAAACAGCTTACTTGATTACTACGACACGGTATTTCTAAGTGGCCAACTCACCCCCGAAATGGGTGAACAGTTCACCCTCATTTTTAACCATTTTAGTAATAAGCAGCTAGAGCAACGAATTGGTAATCTGTTATTTGCAGTTATCAACTCGCCCGCCTACGTTGTCCAACAATAGGACACAGCAGCAATGGATACTAGTCGGCGTCACTTTATCAACATGTGTTTTAAAGGCGGATTGTCACTATCTGCGCTCACGAGCTTTCAACTACAAGCAATTGATGGGTTGATTAACAGTTCCCAACAACTAGATGACTACAAAGCTTTAGTCTGCATTTATTTAAAAGGCGGTAATGACTCGTTGAATATGTTGCTGCCTATGCAAGCAGAACCTTTACAAAACTATTTAGCCAGCAGGCAAGATATGGCGATAACGGAAGTGACACCAATATCACCGCTCACTACAATAGAAGGTGGTATCGGCATACCAAATTCACTTAGCCCATTACACACTCTATTTGACCAACAACGCCTAGCATTTGTGGCTAATGTGGGCTCACTTATTACACCACTAACGTTAACACAATATAAAGCCAAGAATGCTGCGATACCAAAGCATCTCTTCTCCCATAATAGCCAGCAAGCTACCTCAATGTTGGGTGGGGAACAAAATAATACTCATCATGGCTGGGGAGCAAAACTGCTAGAAGGATTAAATAGTCACCACAACTTCGCTACTAATATATCTTTAGGTGGCCAAAATATTTGGCAAACTGGGGATGGAACAGCGCCACACTCATTAAGCCGTTCAGGGGCATTAAACATTAGAGCCTTTACTAAAGACGATCATGGAAATAGTTTTAGAGAACAATTAATCAATTTACTTTCTGAGCAACAACATCCATTAAAACAGGCACATCAGCAAGCATTGTGGAGCGCCATCGATAATAATGATGAACTATATTTGGCCTTAACTGCCAGTGAAGAAGGCGCAATTTTTAGCAATACGCTATTATCTAAAAAATTACAAATGGTCGCTAAAATGATTTCCGTTAACAGCAAACTAAATGTAAAGCGACAGCTATTTTTTGTAGATATGGGTGGATTTGACACGCACGATAATCAAGTAGAAAAGCAACCACAACTATTTTCAGAGTTAGCTAATGCAATGGTAGAGTTTGACAATGCGATGCAACAACAAGGCATGCAGGATAGTGTAACATCGTTTACACTATCTGATTTTGCTCGTTCGCTCAGCTCAAATGGGGATGGCACAGATCATGCTTGGGCAGGTAATCAAATGGTCATGGGTGGCGCTGTCAACGGTGGTGATATTTATGGCAAACTGGCGAGCTTTTCACTAAACAGTGAATTTGATGTTGGTGGTGGTCGATTTATTCCGCAAATTGCTAACGAACAGTATTTTGCCACGCTAGCAAAATGGTATGGTGCCAGCGACAGCATGATCCAAGACATATTTCCAACATTGAGCAACTTTGATAATCATTACTTAGGTTTTATATAAACACCTGATTGCAGCAAATGCATGTAGGTTGGGCTTTAGCCCATCAATCATTGCAATGGACCATACATATTGACGGCATAAATGCCGACCTACAAAAAATAATGCCGACCTACAAAAATCATCGTAAACACCAGCATAAGTATTACAACCGCTGTAGGTTGGGCTTTAGCCCATCAATCATTGCAATCGACCATACATATTGACGGCATAAATGCCGACCTACAAAAGATAACCGTAACCGACGGCATAAGCCTTACACCCTGTAGGTTGGGCTTTAGCCCATCGATCATCGCTAACCAGACGGCATAAATGCCGACCTACAAAAGATAATGCCGACCTACAAAAAAATCGTAAACACCGGCTTTATCATTTCGCATCTGTAGGTTGGGCTTTAGCCCATCAATCATCGCAATGGACCATGCTAACCGACGGCATAAATTCCGACCTACAAAAGTAGGTTGGGCTTTAGCCCATCAATCATCGCAATAGACCATACAAACCGACGGCATAAATGCCGACCTACAAAAGATAACCATATGTACCAACGACCTTGAAAAATATTGAGCACCTGTCACCCAGGAATGTAAAACTAGGCTAGGTGTTGTTCACCGGCCGGATACGTCGTAACTCAGCTATATACCACTCTACTGTTTTGCGTATACCAGATTCAAAAGTCTCTATGGGCTTCCAACCAAGCTCGCTTTGGACCTTACTTGAGTCAATAGCATAGCGAACATCATGGCCCGCTCTATCTTCGACATAAGAGATCAAGCTTTTAAATCCGATTTGACCTTGACTACATTTTAATGAGTTTGGATTGCCCTCTGCTAACTCCTCGAGCTGCTTACAGATCAAATTGACGACATCGATATTACGCTTCTCACAACTACCACCAATATTATATGTTTCGCCGACTCGCCCTTTACATAAAACCTTGTATAGTGCGGTTACGTGATCCTCGACGTAAAGCCAATCACGAACTTGTAGGCCATTGCCGTATATGGGTATAGGCTTTCCGGCTAAAGCATTGCTGATGGTTTGTGGAATGAGCTTTTCACTATGCTGAAAGGGGCCGTAGTTGTTAGAACTGTTGGTGATTAAAATAGGCAAAGCATAAGTACGGTGCCAGGCTCGGACTAAATGATCCGCAGCAGCCTTAGTTGCCGAATATGGCGAGCTAGGGTTATAGGAAGAGTCTTCGGTGAAGACCCCTTCGTTACCTAAGTCCCCATATACTTCATCGGTAGAGATATGATGGAATCGAAAATCGGCTCGCTTGTCCTCACTCAACGTACTGTAATAGGCTCTAGCAGCTTCAAGCAGATTAAATGTACCTACTATATTGGTTTGAATAAACTGGTCAGAGCCAGTAATGGAACGATCAACATGGCTCTCTGCTGCAAGGTGCATAATGGCATCGGGTTTAAAGCGCTCAAGAGCGTCCTTTATGAGCTCGCTATTGCAGATACTCCCCTGAATGAAGTGATATCGTGAAGAATCACTAATTGCGGCCAATGCATTTAGGTTACTTGCGTAAGTAAGGCAATCGATATTGACCACTGTACAATCAGTTTCAGCGATTAAATATCGAATTAATGCAGAACCAATAAAACCCGCCCCACCTGTTACTAAAATAACTCTTGTCATGTTACTACCTAAGGTGAAAATAAGCACAGAGGACTATGCCGGATCTGCTGAACATGAAACAACTAGGTATATGCTGCGTAAGCACACCTTTCAAATAATTCAAAGCTTACTTTAGTTAATACTTAACGCTATAAAGCAAAAAACAACTCAGCGAGTTGTTTTTTTAAAGTTTTTAACCATCACTAGAGTAATTTTCTAACGAGCTCTTTGAAATCATTACCCAGTTTCTCATGCCTAAGACCGTATTCAACAAAGGCAGACATATAACCCAGCTTATCGCCACAATCATGTGACTTACCCGTCATATTAAAGGCTTCGACAGTATCGGATTCGATTAGCATATCGATGGCATCGGTAAGTTGAATTTCCTCCCCTGCACCCGCTGGTGTTTTCGCCAACAGTTCCCATATTTTTTCTGACAACACGTAACGACCTACAACGGCTAAGTTAGATGGTGCTTCATCTACTGCAGGTTTTTCCACCATCGCATGGATTTGCGCCGCTTCGCCTGGTGCGATTGTTACGCCATTGCAATCAGCTATACCATATTTATTAACATCACTCTCTGGTACTGGCGCTACCATAATCTGACTGGTCAATGACGCTTTATAACGTCGAATCATCGCTGCCAAATTCTCTGTCTTTTGATTAGCAGTATATTCATCTAGAATAACGTCTGGTAACACTACTGCAAATGGATTATTACCGATACAAGGTTTGGCACATAACACAGCATGACCAAGGCCTTTTGCTTCTCCTTGACGCACATGCATTATGGTCACATCTTTAGGACAAATAGACTGCACTTCCTCAAGAAGTTGACGTTTAACGCGTTTCTCCAATGTCGATTCCAATTCATACGAAGTATCAAAGTGGTTTTCGATTGCATTTTTACTCGCATGGGTAACAAGTACGATCTGTTTAACGCCCGCTGCGATGCACTCATTTACGATGTATTGAATAAGCGGTTTGTCAACGAGCGGTAACATCTCTTTAGGGATGGCTTTTGTAGCTGGAAGCATGCGAGTGCCAAGACCAGCAACGGGAATTACAACTTTCATTTCATACCTTTATTTAGCAGCATAATAATTCTTGTACCGACTACTTCATGGCCAGCGGCACATAGACGTTCGCTTACTTTAGAACCAATAAAACCTGCTGCACCCGTTACTAAACACTTCATAATAATCTCTTTTTTTAAAGAAGGTCCTAGGATCTAGAATCTTCTTCGCTTTACGTAGGTTGGCCTTTAGCCCATCAACACAACAGAAAAGATAGACGGCATAAATGCCGACCTACTGTTTATAAGGACGCTTTAACCGTAAGCAAAGCGCTACGTGAGTGAGCCGGAGAATGTTCTAAACAGTAAGGCCGTAGGCCGTTCCACTTGTCCTTTTTTGCTTGTTCCTAGAACCTTGTTAGCTTCTAAATCAATCAGAACCAAATAAGTCTCTGGTGTAAACTTTTTCGGCAACATCTGCAAGTTCATCAACCATACGGTTTGAAACGATGACATCCGAAACTTGTTTAAATTCGTTAAGATCTCTTAGTACTTTTGAGTTAAAGAATTCAGCCTCTTCAAGGACGGGTTCAAATACAACAACCTCAATACCCTTAGCCTTAATACGTTTCATAATGCCTTGAATAGATGAAGCTCGAAAGTTGTCAGAACCAGCTTTCATGATTAAGCGATATACACCGACTACTTTCGGTTGTTTTTTGATAATCGAATCCGCTATAAAGTCTTTACGGGTAGAATTAGCATCAACAATGGCGCTAATAAGAGTATTGGGTACATCAGCATAATTAGCACGTAGTTGCTTGGTATCTTTTGGTAAGCAATAGCCACCATAACCGAAAGATGGGTTGTTGTAGTGTGAGCCAATCCGAGGATCTAAACCAACACCTTCAATAATTTGGCGAGAATCTAAACCATGAGATTCAGCATAGCTATCTAATTCATTAAAGTAAGCAACTCGCATAGCAAGATAGGTGTTAGAAAACAACTTAACAGCTTCGGCTTCTGTTGAATCAGTATAAAGTATCTCAATGTCTTGTTTAACTGCAGCACCGGCTAATAGATTTGCAAATACCTCGGCCCTTTCAGAGCGCTCACCTATAATGATCCGTGACGGGTGCAGATTGTCGTACAACGCACGTCCTTCGCGTAAAAATTCTGGTGAGAAAATAATATTATTAGTTTCGAATTTTTGTCTTACCGTTTCGGTATAACCTACTGGCACAGTAGACTTAATAATCATTATTGCGTTAGGGTTAATAGACAATACGTCTTGAATAACAGCTTCAACAGAAGATGTATTAAAATAATTAGACTCAGCATCATAGTCTGTAGGGGTAGCAATCACCACGTATTCAGCTTCTTGATAAGCTAACTGCTTATCTAGCGTAGCCGTTAAATTAAGTTTATGATTAGCTAAGTAATCTTCGATCTCCGTGTCTGCTATAGGTGAATGACCTTGATTAATCATCTCTACTTTTTCAGCAACTATATCAATAGCAACAACGGTGTTTTTTTGTGCTAACAATACAGCATTTGAAAGGCCCACATAGCCTGTGCCTGCTATAGCAATTTTCATTTTATACCTTACTTGTAAAAAATACAGTAACCCATCAGTTCGATATATTATATAGAAGACAATATGAATTTTATAAACATTCTGGATAGTTCAGGAAATAGCTTTAGATTTCACATAAAATCAAAACTTGATACATAATCAACCATAATGAAATTACGGTACAAAAACTTATGATTTAGTCCATACTAAAATCCAACCTAATATAGAAGTATCCAGTTAGAAATTAATTTAAGACTAAATAAAATGATAATTAAAAAGTACTTTTTTTAATTATTCGACTCGGTACGCCTCCGTAAACCCCTTTTATAACATTTTCGCCTTTAAGACAAGAATTAGCGGCGAGTAGAGAAGATGGAGCTAGACTAGCCCCAGCTACAACGGTACAATTGGCACCGATCCAAGAGCCATTGCCGACTAAAATTGGCGCTTTTAATGAATCCCCAAATCGATATGAGCCGTTCACACATGAGTGGTTCCCAGAAACTAGAACGGAGTTAAAACCGATCATTACTTCATCTTCAAGTACTACATTTGCAATTGCATTAATAACAACGTTTGGAGCCAAGTAAACATTGGAACCAAACTCCATATTACCTAGGTTGCGTAGAATCACAGATCCCGAAGCTTGAAAATTTTTCCCACAGTTTTTCATGCCAAAAGAATAGCAACAACCTCTAGCCCTCATAACTAAAGGTTGGTCCGGTAATATCAGAAATATGGTCCTTACAAACCATGTATATAAGAGCAAAAACTTATGATACATAAGCTCCCCTTGCAGAGTTAGCATTAATTATAGTTAAAAGCTGCTGCCCCCAATATTCCTGGCTAGACAACTTGCTCATCTCTTTAACCCCTTCGGATAATCCATTGAGCATTTCATTGTCTGCCGAAATATTTGCTAACAACGTGGACAACTGAGCTACATTACCAGGTTCAACTATAAAACCATTAACATTGTCTTGTACAAAGGCATTGATACCTCCTACATTCGAAATAATTACTGGTTTATGGTAAGACCATGATTCCATAATGACGCGTGGAAAACCCTCATAATTATTGTTAGATGGGATAACAACCAAATCGCAATCAGCATACAGTTGGTTGAGTTCAATATGGGGTAACTGACCTGTGAAATTTATAAGGTGTTCTAGTGTTTTACTTTTGACTAAATCTCTAGCTTGTTCTAAATCAGGTCCATCGCCAACAAATGTAGCTTTAACCATACTTTTTTGTTCAGAAATAGCCTGAATAAGATCAAACACACCTTTATCTTCAACAACTCTACCAACAAAAAGTAAATTTAGTTTTCCTTGTTTTTTAAGGGACTCAGCGGGTATCAACGAATCAACACTTGGTGGTTTAATCATCAAATCAACAAACTGATAGGTCTTTAGAGAATACTTGCGACTAAAAGACTCTAATATATCTCCTGTACAAAGATTAATAGTATTCTTATGAGCACAAATATTTTTAAGTTTAGACCTTAAGACCTTAGAAAAACAAAAAGCGAGGAACTTATTAAAGCCTTTATATTTACTATCTTTCCAAGTATTTGAAGCATCAGCACACATATGATGTAACACTTTTTGATTTAACTTTAATGCTGTTAAACCGAAAACAATACTCCCTATTGATGGAGTTCTAATCCAAAAGTACTCTCCATCGTGTTGCCGAATAATTTGCTCTGACAAATCGACATACTGACTGTAAAACTTTCTATCTAATAAGCACTTTACTACGAAGTCCTTTGTAGATTGGTATCGCGGAAACGGGTAGAAATGATCTTTAAGAACAGTTGTACTTATACCAACTGGATTATCTCCTGAAGACTTTCTCGAAGAAGAAGCAACATACACATTTTCGGTGCCAATACTGCATTGTAAAAAGGCCGCTGAAGTCGGCTTTGCATGGTACTCATTATTAAACTCTTCGAATGTTTCACCTACAAATGCTACTATTTTCATTATTCGCTCAAAAAATCAGATTTAAAGAAAAAAGTTTAGAACAACTAAACATCAAAAAAATCAAGAATACAGAAAGATAAAAACGACTATTATTAGTACAATAAGTAATAAAGAAACTATATATCACAAAAGGTTCAATTAACATATATACCAAGCTATAACGACCAGAAATTACGGATGATTGATTAAACGCTAGACTAAAAATAATCATTAACAAACCCAAGTAAACAAATTCTGAATACCTAGACTTTAATCTTCTTGTTGAAACTGAGACGAGTAAAAAGGATAAAGAACATATTAAGTACAACATCGCGGACATTGAACGTCCTTCTTGATACTTTGTTCCAACATAATATCCATAACCTAAGCTAGATAGTATATAGCCAACAAGGAAACTAATACTCACAAATAACAAAGCACTAATAAGTACCCAGTAAAAATTACGTCTTAGAAAAACGCTGTGCTGATGACGCAGTAATATTTTCAGATAAAAAGCCAAGAAAACAAAAACCAAAACACCATTATGGAATAGAATTCCTATAGGTGCGAGTAGATAATAAATATTTTTACGAAAAAAACATTTAAAAATGACTAACGAAAATAGAACTGCGACCCCAAACCTTACTTGCGTTCCTAATAAACCTTGAGATAAATACAACAAATTTGGAATGGCCAGAACAAATAAATATCGATTATTATAAAGAATCACGACCATTAAAATTTCAATACTTAACAAGAAGAACCAAAACATCTCAAAATCAACTTTATAGTATTGAAAAGCAGACTCAATTAAGGAATAGGCATATTCAAACTGCTTCCAATTTAAATCATAGTTTTGCTTGTAATTTAAGTAGTCAAGATTAAATATTCTTTCAAAGTTCAAAAAATAAAACAGTATTGGTAAAACAAACAATAAAACAAATGTAAATAGGACATGTTCCTTCGTTACTTTAGGATATCTTTGCATTTTGTTTCATTTTTATTAAAATTGCAGTAATACGTTTAGGGAAAAAACCCTTTATTATCTTAGTAATAACACTTCGGCTGAATTCACTTAAAAACCTGTTTTTTATGGAAAATCTTACTGCTTTGTAAAAATGTCCATGAGAAACCATTGATCTTAAAATAACAAGTTTTTTAAATCCCAAACAAGCACTAGGCGTTAACATAGATTGATAATTAATTAGCCACGTTGTAGAAAAATTATAATCATTTAACTTAGGTATTTGAACAAATTCGTAAGTATCTTCATCTACAAACACAAATTTGGCTCCAATGCTTTCAAGAGCGAGGCAAAATTGATAATCTTGATGTCTTTTCAAGTCATCAAACTTAACTTTTTGGGCTAATATCCTACTCAGAAAAATACCGCTTGTTTGTATAAGTTGTTTATGTACAAACAGATAATCACCTACCGATTCATCTTCCTTTATAGCCCTTTTGGGGTGGGAATACGCAAGATCCTGTTCAATGATCTTGCATCGAGAATATACAACTAGATCATTAAGACTATTAGCGTTTGATTTTATTGCAGCTAATTGCTTACTTAGCTTATCTCTATACCAAATATCATCATAATCCAAAAAGGCTATATACTTTCCTACAGCAGCCTCTATACCAGTGTTCCGTGCGATTCCACCATTAGAATTTTCAATATGACGTATAATCCTCAATCTTGTATCTTTGATAGACTCCAACTCCCTTTTAGCAGAGATAGGGGAAGCGTCATCAATAACCAAAATCTCTATGGATTGAATCGTTTGAGAAAGAGCACTTCGTACAGACTTTATTAGGAGTCCAGGTACAGCGCTATAGAAAGGTATAACAACAGAAATATCCGTCATGAATCCCCTTAAATACGGCCCAAATTTGGACCGTTTTCATAATTATTGTATAGCTGAAAAAACCGAGTCCCACATTTTTTCAGTTAGTTTTTTCTGTTTCGCTGAAGACATGTTAATTTTGGCTAATGTTGAAGCTCTATAATCTTGATCATTTGTTAGTTTTTCAACTAGTTCAATAATAAACTCTTCTTTCACTTCAACTAAAAGTTCTGAAACATCATAATCATTTAGCAACATTTCATACTTATGACTCCAGCCCATTGCAATAACTGGAATTCCAGTAGATAGTGCACTAACCAACCCATGAAATCTGGAGCCAATAACAATAGAGGACCGACTAATTATACTCTTAATATCCAATGCATCTTGCGGATCAATAATTTCAACTGGAATTGGCAGCAAATCATTGATTTCATTTGCCAAAGCGAGATCTCTCGGTCCTTCATGTATGAGCAAATAAGGATTGTGCCCATTCTCAATCAAGTACTTTAGAGAGTTAGCAAGAACAGTTTTATATTCTCCCCCTACATTTCCTCTTCGCATCATTTGAAAGTTGGGGATGATACAAGCACGATCTTTAAGTGAATCATATTTAGTACAAATAACAGGTTTAACCAAATTAGTGAAGTCTGGGAATGATTGTAATTGACTAAACGTTCCTAATTGCTTAACGAAATCATAAGAAGTTTGATCACGAGCGATAACTAAATCTGATTTGCAAATAATATTAGCCGTTGCATTAGCCACCGCTTTATCATTAAAAGACCCAAATGCTTGAGGTAGTAAAATGACTTTAACACCTTTCGTATTAAAGTAATCAATCTCTTTACCTAGTCTATCCTGGATGAGCTTCTTTCCCCATTTGTCACCGTAGGCAAATCCAGAAGCATCAATAACTAAATCAATTTCATTTTTATTAACAATTCCATATTTGTCCCTTATTACCTTAGGTAAAAGAGAAAATGGCCAACCAAAATTATAGCCTTTACCAAAAAAACGTGACTTTTGAAAAAGATTATATTTAACTCTTGTTTTATAATCACCTAGAGGCTCAACTACAAAATCTGATTCTACCCCACGCTTTTCAAACTCTTGAATGACAGCTAATAACATCAACTCAGCGCCGCGGTTAGGGAGGCCAATCCCCTTAATTTCGATCATCATTCTATGAAATTTCCTTTACTAATAATTTATCACTTTTTTTCTGAGAAAAAGGTATACCACCTTCTTTCTGAGCATAACCAACTGCCATTAACATTATAACTCGCTTATGTTTAGGTAGCTCTAACTTAGACTCTATTGCCTTTTCCCGGCCCTCAACATCAGGCCAGTTTATTGAACAAGTAGCTAATCCTAGCGTTTCCAAAGCTAGCATTAATTGCATACTAGCCAACGAAGAGTCAATGTAGATAACATGTCTATCTCTTTCGGCAGGGTAAGCACTCAGGTCCCCAACTATAGCAATTGTACATTGAATATTTTTTGCGAATCCTGCAGTCCCCATGGCAAGCTCAGCCAAGGCAGTTGCTTTACCTGATTCATTAACGATGTAAAATTCATATGGCTGCCTATTACAAGCAGATGGCGCTAGAGACGCAGCATTCACAGCCTGCTTAAGCAGAGCTATTGGAACTTCTTTATTTTCAAACCAACGAACAGAACGACGCCTTTTATAAAGCGTTTCCAACTGCTCGAAAGTTACACAGCTCGGTGGCAAGTCCTTATATTTGTAAGGTACGTAGCTCAAAGCTGAATGTTCGCATTCAGAATTATAATCTTCAAAGGCTTTTGCTATCGCTCCATGATGACTAACTACAGAAAAGTATAACGTTAGGACATCTTGTGCCCATTTTAACTCTTCAGTACAAACACTCGTTTGCTCCATTGCTGAAGTGTAACATTTTACTGTTTCGCCTATATATGCCTCAGCAAAAACGTCACGCCTTGGCTGCATTATCAATCCTTTCTCTATTCTATGAATATTTCTACGTAGTAAAGCGCTACTTTTATCTACAAGTAGAAGAGTCTGCTTATACGCCAATCGCCCTTTTAAAACACTTCGATGCTCCCGAGAAAAAGATGAACTGAATAATAAATAGTATAGCGATGACAAGAAGTCAGACTTAGCGAAAAGCTTTATAAACTGGAAGTTAATCTCAATTTTTAAAGCATAAATCTTTGAAACAATACTGTTCGGTAATAATTTTTTTAATACTTTACGCATCTAAATACTCACTTGAAAATGGACCAATACCTGTAACCAAACGTAAAAGGTAATAGGAGAGAACGAGACATTATTATAGCCATTATCCGGGTTTTTCTTCCAAACCAAAAAGCAAGATAGGATGCCACGAAATATGAAATTAGTGTTGCGGCAGCAGCACCGACCCCACCATACGTAGGTATCAATAAATAATTAACAATTACGTTAATAACCGCACCTAACCCATGACTAATTAGGGAGTATCTTAACAAATCCTCAACTATTAACCATTTGCTTACCATTGATCTCATAAAAACAAAAACACAAGCCCAGATATGTATCTGTAAAATAAGAGCAGATGATAGATAATCACTGCCAAAAACAACACCGATGAAAGGTTTAGCAATAATAGTGACAAAGATTGCTAGCACAAATCCTAAAAGCAATAAAATATCACTTAACTTCTGTAATCTAACCAAATATTTTTTATTATTGTTCTGTTGCTTAAGTAATAATAACGATGGGAATAGTGATATAACAATAGCGTCCGCGAAAAAGTACCACACTTCAGACATCCTTGCTGCTACAGCGTAAAGACCAACCTCTGATGTTGAGGACAATTGTTCTAACATTATCTGGTCAATTTTTAAATAGATAATAGCTGCAAAACCAGAAAGAATTAGCCAAAATGACCTTTTTACTAAGTTTAAGCCATACTGAAAATCAACAGACTTTAAAACTAGTTTAAAACCATCTTTATAATATATATAAACAAAACCAAGTCCTACAAAAACATTCTCAATAGCAAATACACTCACTAATACTATGAACTCTGCATCTGAATATATTGCAATAATTTTAATAAGTGAAAAGAATAAGACAATAGCTAACTTCATTCTAGTTACAACTTTGGCAGCCATTTTAGACTGAAACCAAAATTCAAGAACAGAGAAACAACTGAATGCTGACGCTAAACACAATACAATTAAGCCCCAACGGCTTTCTTCGTTAGTTAATCCAATACCACATATGGCAATAGTCAAACATATTAAGCTTACAGAACTAGATCCAAAGACACGCATCGCTAATGTCGTTGCAATGATTTTGTCATGTTGATCTGGTGAATTAATCAATTCACGTGTAACTATCGCATTCATTCCTAGTGCCGCTAAAGGGGCAAACATCGCAACAATTGCAATAATATAGCTTAACTTACCAAAACCCTCCGGTCCCATGCTTCTAGCTAAAAGCACGTTGACCAATAGATTTGCCCCCATAACTACAACTTTCTCTGACATCAGCCACGAGGCATTTCTGGTGACGTTTTTTACTAGTGTACTCAATTTGATTTCCAAGGCCTTTCAAACATTTGAACAATAAACATCGCAAACTGCTTTACATATAATTAACTTTACAGAGCAACTCTGCTTTACATGAATATGATTAATCTTTACTTCAATGTATATTTTAAATAGCCTAAATTAGTAAAGTGCAATCGCGAATATATTTTATTATATTAAGTAGATAATAATAGTTAATTTATCAAAAATAAAATTAGGCAACCTAAAGCTGGCTCTTAATAAAACCCTTATAAGAGTATATAACAAAAAACATCAATGATTTAACGCGACTTAAACCAACAACATCTCTATAAAAACGCCACTGATATTTCAAAACATGAAATTTATTTTGAGTCATACCTGAATCAACTCGATACATAGCCAGTACTTCTGGTATAGCTTTAGCACAATCGATATCTTTAAGGATATCTAACCAAAGTCCCATGTCTTGCCGTTTCCTGATGAGAGGCATATACCTTTTCCCCATCAAATGACTATCGTACATTGCCGTCAAACAGCCGATAACATTGCTACAAAGTAATTGTTTATAATTAACTGTCTGTTGTGGCTTAACTATACCGCCAACACCTTGACGACTAAATTTTTTGTATCCACTATAAGATAAAGCAACATCATTATCGACCATAAACTTAACTTGTACTTCAAGCTTATTTTGCAACCACAAATCATCAGAATCTAAGAAAGCAATAAATCTTCCATTAGATTTACGGATGGACTTATTTCTAGCAGCACCGGCTCCGAGATTAGCATCTTGAAAGTGAAATTTTATTCTATTATCTTTTCGAGCATAATTTTCAATTATATTTTGCGTTCCATCTGTCGAAAAATCATCTGTAATTATAAGTTCCCAATTCATATATGTTTGTGATAAAACAGAATCGATACTTTCACAAATGAATTCAGAAGAATTATATGCAGGCATAATTATAGAAACTAATGGTTGCATTTATCTTCCCATTCCAAATAGGACAACTTTAACGGTTTTAAACAAGATTTTAATATCTAAAAGTGTACTATGGTGCTTAATATAAAATATATCATACTTGTGTTTCCACATTGCATCGTTAACCGACGCGCCATACGGATAACTTACCTGTGCTAATCCAGTTACACCTGGTTTAACTGCATGCCGAAAACGATAATATGGAATCTCTTTTTCCAAATCATTTATGAATACTTCACGTTCGGGTCTTGGCCCCACAATAGACATCTCGCCTTTCAGTATATTTATAATCTGTGGTAACTCATCTATACGAGTTCTACGAATGAAATTACCAACTCTTGTGACCCTGTTGTCATTTATTGAAGCCCATTGAGCACCTTTACTTTCAGCGTCACTTCTCATGGAACGAAATTTAATCACCTCGAACTCATCATTGTATTGCCCTGTTCGGCGCTGTTTATAAAATATAGAACCTGGACTTTCCATCTTGATCGCTAATGCTGCAACTATTCCTACGGGAAGTGCGACGAAAGACAGCAAGAAAACTGCACACAAATCAATTAAACGTTTTGCTAGTTGAGTTCTCTTTGTTGACAATATAGAAAATGCCTTTTGGTGCAAGAAGTAACCACTATGAAGCAATCTCACTTCAGTATAACCTAATCTTGCATCCAAATAACTTACGAGAGGTTCGACCCAAGCTCCAAGTTCAGTTGCGTTAACTAAAAACTGTCTTTGCTCTTTTGATAAATGAGCACTTTGAAAGTGGCATATCACTTTACAGCTTAGGTCTTTAATACTGTAATCATTAAAGATCATGTCGAATTCATAACCTTCGACAATACCCGCTATCTCTTGCTTTTTTTCAGCGGGACAAAAGATATAAATTAACTGTTGTGTTAAGACTTTCTTTTTAGACTTGAAGCGTTTAGATACTAACTTTAAGGGCTGATACTCTTCAGTCTCAACAGCTTTATTGGCTCTCAAATTCATATAGTTACCAAATTAATTATTATATTGTATACAAAGAAAGTGCTAACTTATAATTTTAACTCTGTATATTCTAGCTTACCAGAATCATTCACGTATTTAAAAACGTAATTTAAGGCCAATAGCCTACATACAACCTCTAAATTTGACACTGGAAATCCCTAATATAATTGGTTCTGTAAATATCGTTCTAACCGATACAAGCTACCAATCAGTCTGCTTTTCTTATAAAAGATTTCATTATCACGATAAGAAAGCTTAGAACTCCACCAAAAGTGGTTCCTAAAATACAAATTAGTGCTCGGTTAGGTTTTGATTTTTCTTCTGGTATGAATGCTGGGTCAATTGTCTTGAAAATATATTCCTCTCTTACCTCAGCAAACATTATTGTTTTCTCTTGCTCTTCGACTAACTTATAGAGAATCGAACGAATATCTGCAATATTAGTTTGTGCTATTTGTTTGCTTAAAAACTCTCTACTTCTATTAGCGTCAATAACATCTCGCTCTTTCATGACTTTGTTAATATCTTCTACTAACCAGGCCACCCACTGTTGTGCAATAGCCGGTGATAAATGCTCAACCGATACTGTGACCATGCCGCTATCTTTAGCGGAGTTAACTGCAATAACCTTACTGAACTCTTTATAGGCTTCTTGCATAGAAGGCTCAGGTTTATATGGTGCTTTAACTTCACGAACCCATGAATTTTTACTGACGTCATATAATTCATCATCATATATGATTGAATTATCGTTTAGATTCCACTTTTCGACTGCCATTAAATCAGGAAGAATGTTGTGCTTTTGGATAAATTGACTGGTAAATTGACGTGACTTCATCACCTCTATCGCCATTTGGGTTTTATCGACTCCGCCGCCACCGCCAAGGTTAATGCCAGCCATACTCGCAAGGCCGCCAAATTGACCCGCTAATGCACTTAAGCCGCCGCCCTGCTCTTCGCTCGCTGGTGCTAGCAACGCTTCAGACTTGTAGGTGTTGGGTTGCATAACTGCGAACGCTACTGAAGCTATGGTGAATACTGCCGTTATAGCAATGATTAGCCATTTGCCTTGCCATATGACTTTAAACAATTCGCGGAGGTCGATTTCGTCGTCGGCTTTTAGCTGTTGATTTGGGTATTGGGTGAATTGTGCGTCTTGGTTTTGAATGTTGTTCATTGGTTATTTAGACTCTAGATTCTAGGACGCTTCGCGGCTAGTGCGCTTCGCTTCTATACGAGCAGGCATCTGTTGATACTCGCTTCTTGTAATAATTTGTGTTTTCTAGGCTCAATAAGAAGAGCGGCCTTCGGCCTGCTAGTGCAGCCTGCGGCTGGCGAGAGCGCTGCGCTTCTAGATTCTATACAATCAAAAGATGAGCAAAGCGAACGCCTCAGCCTAATCTTTTGCGTTTATAGCAGGACAAAGTCCGCTCTAGCAGCAAAGCGTTCTAGCAGCCCAAAGGGCGTACTTCTCAGCCTTTATACCTGTGACTCTTTGTTCTTGATCATTGCACCTAGGATTTTTGCGAGCTCTTTGGCTTCTTTTACCATTTCCATTGAGGAATGTTTTTCTAGATAGCCGATTTCAATTCCGATGTATAACTGGGTAACTAACTCCCCAAGTGAGCCTTTCGCGTAATACAAGAAACGTATTTTCTCTTTCGCTGTTTCTCGCTCCTCTCCTTCGGCAATATTTGAAGGAACGGATAAACCTGAACGCGTTATTTGATCTTTGAAGCCCCAGTTTTGTACTTTCTCTGTAGCCTTATAGACTTCACATGCGAGTCGTGATGCTCTTTTCCAAACATCCAGTTGTTCGAATCTCATTTGAGTGACTCCTTTCATTAGTCAGAGCGTAGCGCTTCTAGGTCGTGACTTCGTCACGGCGAGAGCGTCGCAAGCTCCTTCTAGATTCTATACAATCAATAGCAGAGCAAAGCGAACGACTAACCTTACCTTTGCTTTTGGCTTTTGGCTTTTGCATTTATAGCAGGACGTAGTCCGCTCTAGCAGCGTAGTGTTCTAGAATCTAGAGTCATCTTAGCCTCACCGCTCTAGAAGCGCTGCGCTTCTAGGTCGTGACTTCGTCACGGCGAGAGCGTCGCAAGCTCCTTCTAGATTCTATACAATCAATAGCAGAGCAAAGCGAACGACTAAACCTTACCTTTGCTTTTGGCTTTTGGCTTTTGCATTTATAGCAGGACGTAGTCCGCTCTAGCAGCGTAGTGTTCTAGAATCTAGTGTCATCCTAGCCTTCTTTTTAAAGATTTGCGACGGTGGCGAATGCGACTGCTGTGTTGTATATGATGCTGGTGACTTGCGTCCAAAGCGTTAAGCTGTCTTTGTATTCAGTATCAAGTGGCACGATGATGGTGTCGCCTGGCTGTAGGCTAGACTCGCTGCTGAACCACATTGACTGGTTAGGAAGCATCACTGAACCATCTGCTTTAATGATGTAGGTTCTGTCATCATCAGCACGTGCTCTAGCACCGCCAGACATTGCTAGATATTGCTCTACTGTCTGACCCTCTTTAAATCGATGGGTTGCAGCATGCTGTACTTCACCCATTACGGCGATGGTTTGCTTAGTCGATGGGATATACAGTACGTCTTCATCTTCTAATTGAAGATCTGCCTGGGAGATACCAATAGAGATAGCCGAAAGGTCGACCACTAAACGGCCAACAGCTTGGATATTTTCCAGATCGGTAAGCATCATTTGTGCGTCGCTATAATTTGCAACATTACCGTCTTTCGATACTCCGCGAGTGGCAATATCACGACGCAGTTGATCTGCAAGCTTCTTAATCTCTAACTGCTCTTGTTGACGCACAGATTCACGCACAAAAACCGTCGAGGGTAAGTAGGCGTAATCCGTAAAACCACCTGCGCGGCTAAGTACATCCCCTAAGGTTTCACCGCGGCGAATGTTATAAGTGCCTGGGAACTTAACTTCACCGCGAATTTCAACTGATTTATTTTTTTGCCAATCAGGGGTTGTCATCACCGTCAGTATGTCGCGACTTTTCAGTAACACGTTTTGAGATGCATCACCTTGCAGCGCTAAATCTAATGCAATATTTTTATGGCTAATTGATGAGCCATCAGCGGTAGTAAAGGTACTCGTTAGCTCTGCGCGTGTGGTATAGGCACCCTCTTCTAGGCCACCTGCTGCCGTCACCAAATCACTTATTTTTGCATTAACAGCGAGAGGATAAATACCGGGGTTATTGACCTTACCATTGACCGCAATAGCTTGAACTCCAGCTCCTTGACGTCCTTGATTATTCAGCTTCATGATCACTGGGTATAGAAGCTCGCCGCGATTCATTACGCTACTAAGCTTAATTAAATCTCTGTCTTCGAACAGGTTAACCAACATCTTGTTGACTTCACCTTTGATTGCGGCGTTCTCATTATCTTCTGCCTTGCTATTAATTGCGATGCCACCTAACTCAGAGCGATCGGCAAACTTCTGTTGGCTAAGTTGAGAGAATCCCGCTTTAAAGAGATCATTGCCAAGTAACGAGTCACCGGCGAGTGATTGAACCTTCATGACCCGTTCTTTGACTAGCTTATTCAGTTCATATCGGTTTTGAGTCATGTCGCTGAAATTGAAGAAGATAATTTTATCGCGTGGATTAAGCAGTAGATTTTGCGATGCAACCTTACCGTTTATCGCTTGTGATGGTGAAAATTGGTAGACTTCAATATCACCCTGTTTATTTTTTTCACGGATAATAATTGCGTATTCTAAATCGGCAGAAACGGTTAAATCGCCCCAGATGGAAGGAACTAAGTCACTTAACTTCTGACCTTTATACCATTGGTATTTTCCCGGTCTAACCACAGCACCAATAAGGGTTAGTGCATCTTCATATTGTGAAGCGGCACTTTTAACCCGGATAACATCACCGGATAGCGCTTTCGTTGCTTTTCCTGCAGTAGAAGTAAGGTCAACGTTTACGATGGTTCTAAGGCTGTTTTTATTAAAACGTTCAACACTGCTGCGTTTTGGATAGGCACCGGGCTTTATGCCTGCGGCCATTTCAATGACCTGCGCCATGGTTTCATGCTGTTTAAGCTCATAGATAGCAGGACGTCTAACTTCACCGGTAACACTCACTAGGCCGCCAACCGATGGAATAAACACCACATCACCTGAGCGAAGGCGGATATCGCCAGAAGCATCGCCGCGAAGTAGCAGGTCATATAGGTCCATACTGCCAACGAGTTTACCTGCACGTTTGACCTGAATATCTCGCAGTGAGCCAATCTCGTTGACACCACCAGACACGAATAGGGCTTGAGTAATGGTTGAAAGACTTGAAACGGTATATGAGCCAGGTTTATAGGCATCACCGGCAACAAATATACGAATAGAGCGTAGTTCGCCCATGGTGATATTCGATTGAATACCAATCATCTGCTTTTCTATGCGTTGCGATAATGATTCTCTTAACTCGGCAAAAGTCAGCCCGATGACGGTAATTGGACCCAGTTCAGGAAACTGAATAACGCCTTCCCGATTGATGACTAGGTCGTATTCTTTGTTTTCTTTACCGTACAGCTGAACTTTAATGTTGTCGCCAGGGCCAACGAGGTATTCACTGGGTACTGGTACATCAGAAACCGGTGCGAACGTTGTTGGCTCCCCGGCAAACAAATCATAACCAAAGCGCTTTAGTTCTGTTTTAGCCGCATCTTCTTCAAAGGTTAACTGTTCAGCATTTTTATCTTTTAACGGATTGCCAAGCTGATCAACCGGGTTACCAAACTGGTCCGTTTGAATTAGCTGACCATTTTCATCGTACTGGGCACGCGGATTCACCAAGTTAGGATTTTCTAATTGCTGCTGTGAGCTAGTGCTGCCACCTAACATTGACGGATCAATGCCATATTGCTTCGCTAAACGTTGTTGCTCTGATGCTGGCAAGTTTTTAAACTGCTCCATCATTTGAGGAGATGGCGTAATAGCACTAGCCTGCCCTGACAGTAATATCAGCGCCGACATGCCAGCAATGATGAGTTTTTTAGTCTTATTAAGCACCAGTTATCTCCGAAAAAAGTTAAAAACAGGTAAAAAGCAGGTTAGGGCTGAGACGAACGGCCGTTGGCCTTACGGCACGTGACTTCGTCACTACGGAACGCTTCGCTTACAGTAAAGCAAAGACGGTAAAATCTTAGATGAACGGCCTATGGTCTTAGGGTAAAAACTAGAAAAGAGCACAGCAACGGCATAAATGCCGACCTACAAAAGATAATCGTGAACACCAACATAAGCATTACAACACCGCTGTAGGTTGGGCTCTAGCCCATCAATCATTGCAATCGACCATGCTAACCGACGGCATAAATGCCGACCTACAAAAGATAATCGTAAACACCAACATAAGCATTACAACACTTCTGTAGGTTGGGCTTTAGCCCATCAATCATTGCAATCGACCATGCTAACCGACGGCATAAATGCCGACCTACTTTAAAAGAAGGTTCTAGGTTCTAGGTTCTAGGTTCTAGGTTCTAGGTTCTAGGTTCTAGGTTCTAGGTTCTAGGTTCTAGGTTCTAGCAAAGTATAAAATCAACACCAACATCAAAAGCCAAAGGGTGTTTTCTGTTGATTTCCTAGCAGGACGTAGTCCGTTCTAGCAGTGAGCTGGCGAACGTCCTAGTATCTAGGACCTTCTCAGCTTTCTAGCAAAGACGGTGAAATCTTAAACGAACGGCCTACGGCCTTAGGGAACACTTTGCTTACGGTGAAAACTAGAAAAGAGCAAAGCGACGGCATAAATGCCGACCTACTTTAAAAGAAGGTTCTAGTACCTCGGAGCTTCTCAGATTTTAGACACGCTACCGCCCATGGATCACGGCTTCCAAAGTGCCCATCCGCAATGCGGACATCTCAATTTGTCTAACTAAAGGCCGAGCCTTTAAGTTGATTTAGTAACAACCAATATGAAATTCAGGATTGGTTGCTACTAAATCAACTCACCTATTGATGCTATAACCCATATTACCTAGCAACCACAACGCTCACTACAAACTCCGTCAGATAAATTTTACCCACTGACCCATTTTCTTTGGCCTTTAGCTTTAGCCAATAACCTGCTTCAAGTCGCGCAAGATTATACATCAATGAGCCCATTTGAGCAGTAACTCTAAGAGATACCATTTACTAAGTGTTCAATCTTTATCCGATAAAAGGCGCAAAACCACGAAATGCTAAAAACAAAAATGTAGCTTGATGATTATCGGGCATTAAAGATAAAGACATAATAATTATAAATAAGCTAAACATGGTGTAACAAACGTACTAAAGGACGTAACTGAACAGATCTCGCTAAAAACAGTTACCTTTCACATTGTTCGCGATGTTGTGACGGCGTTAATAATAACTCTCAGATTTTCTACTACGCATAACAGTGACTATGGCGAATCTCTTACAACAAAAATCGTTTTTAACGTACTTTAAAATAACTAGTATTAAAAATATGCTTAACATCTGTATGTGCAACTAACCTTAACGGCGAGTTTAGACTTACTTTTTATCCAATCGTGAAATGGCAGATTTATTCACCGCTACACGCTGCTGATTACCCATCAGTTCGAATAGTACAAAACAACGTTTTTCACCATTAGACTCATCAAATACACCTTCAAGTTCTGCAAAGGGGCCCTCGGTAAAGCATATATTTTCACCTTGCACCATTTCAGGTGGTGCAATCGATTCAGGCAACAATTTGGACATTAGCTTATGCTCGCGCATTTTTATCCGCTGGATAACACTGTCATCGATAGCTGTCATTAATTCCTTACAGCCAACAATGCGGATAACACCTCGAGTGCTATGAATACGGGCAACACTGGTCACTTGTGGATCAAAATAAACAAATAGATAGCTCGGAAAGAGCGACACGCGGCGAATCGTTACTTGTCCCTTTTGTAACTTTTCTTCTGGGAAGGTAGGCAGATAAGTTTCAATCTCTTGAAGTGCTAGGTTCTGTTGCGCTCGGGCTTCGCCACGAGGTTTGCAATAAAGTAAATACCAAGCCTTCATTCTCTATCTCTTATCAATGGTTAAAATGGTGATGTCCCTTCACGGAGCCGAATACTAGCAAAAGTTCTAATTAAATTGAAAGTAATTTTCATGTTACTCGGTAATTAACAGGCTGTATGTTGGACCCTGCGTCGAAGTCACTCTACGCTGTGCTTAATTAGCCAGCAGTCGCTCCCTTAAAATTGACTTAAGGCCCCTTAAAAGGGTATATAAGGTGGGCTTTATCGCATTTGGCGCTATTTTTAGCTTCAAATAATAAAAAATAGAATATAAGCCAGTAACAGCGCTATCAATTTTGTTACATATACGCACTGTGCATAACGTTACAGTCGATATATACGACAAATCAGGTTGGGCTAATTTATGCAAAACTACTTCTGTGAAGTTTATTAACTCACAGGCAATCACAAGCTGAAGGTGGAAGAACAAATGAGCGGAGTAAAACCCCAGGGGACGATGCTTGGGCATCCGAAGGGATTGTTCCTGTTGTTTACAACAGAATTATGGGAACGATTTAGTTATTACGCGATGCGTGCAATTTTAGTACTTTATCTAGTCGATAAAGTACAAGGTGAAGGTGGTCAT
Source organism: Shewanella abyssi (assembly GCF_023284025.1). Lineage (GTDB taxonomy): Bacteria > Pseudomonadota > Gammaproteobacteria > Enterobacterales > Shewanellaceae > Shewanella > Shewanella abyssi. Next base: position 88,696 of record NZ_JAKIKR010000013.1, read on the forward strand.
GGTTTAGGTTGGACCAGTGGTGATGCTCTTTCCCTTTACGGTACATTTACTGGTTTAGTCTATTTCACTCCGCTGATTGGTGGTTGGTTAGCTGATAATGTGCTTGGGCAACGTAAAGCTATCTATATTGGTGGCGCCTTAATGGCCATAGGTCAGTTCACTCTCGCGTTCCCTCATAGTTGGATCCCGGGTTCTGAAGTCATGGCATTCTATATCGGCCTAGGCACACTGATTATTGGTAACGGCCTATTTAAGCCAAATATATCGACTATGGTTGGTGATCTATATGAAGAAGGCGATCATCGTCGTGACGGTGCATTCACTATCTTCTACATGGGGATTAACGTAGGTGCTGCACTAGCTGGTTTTGTAGTGGCTTGGGCTTACACCTCATTTGGTCAAACCGTCTTATTTGAAGGACAAGAAGTGTTTATCAACAACTGGCAGGCAGGTTTCTTCTGTGCTGGTGTTGGTATGATTTTCTCACTGATTATACAGTACATATTTGCTCAAAAGCTGCTTGGCGATATTGGTCGCTATCCGGCCGCTAAAGTTGATAAAGAAAATGCAGCTGCTAGCGGTATTGTTCGTAAAGAACCACTATCCAAAATTGAACGAGATCGCATCAAAGTCATTATGGTTATGGGTCTGTTCACCGTCATTTTCTGGGCTGGTTTCGAGCAAGCCGGTGGACTACTGAACTTATTTACCAATGAGTTCACCGACCGTTCTATTGGTGGTTTTGAAGTACCAACGACTTGGTTCCAATCTCTTAACGCCATTTTCATTGTTGTTTTCGCCCCGGTTATTGCTTCAATCTGGATCCGCTTGGGTAAAAACGAGCCTAACTCACCGGTTAAGTTTGCGCTTGGTCTATTTCTACTTGCGATAGGTTTCCTCTTTATGATGGGCGCCGTAATGGAAATGGATGGCAGTGCCAACGTTAAGTCAAGCATGTGGTGGTTAGTGGGTGCATACTTCTTCCACACTATGGGCGAGCTATGTTTATCTCCTATCGGTTTGTCTATGGTGACTAAGCTTGCTCCACTGCGTATTGCTTCGTTACTCATGGGTGCATGGTTCCTATTTATCGCAGCGGCGAATAAGATTGGCGGTGTGGTCGGTTCATTTATCGGTCACGATGGTACTAAAGAAGAACAATTGGCGAATGCCATGGGGATCTTCGCAGGTATCGCAATCACTGCAACTATTTCTGGCATCATCCTCTACTTTATGGCTGATAAGCTTGTAGATTGGATGCACGGCGCTGAAGGCCATCCTGAAACTGAAGAAGAAGTGCTTGAGCAAGAGATTGCAGTTACAGCAGAGCATGAAGGCATAAAGCATTAGGTTCTAGGTTCTAGGTTCTAGGTTCTAGGTTCTAGGTTCTAGGTTCTAGGTTCTAGCAAAGTATAAAATCAACATCAAAAGCCAAAGGGTGTTTTCTGTTGATTTCCTAGCAGGACGTAGTCCATCCTAGCTGTGAGCAGGCGAACGTCCTAGTACATAGGACCTTCTCAGCTTTCAGATAGGTTCTGCAATTAAATAAAAATGCCTCGTAGTAATACGAGGCATTTTTGTATAAAAGAGAAATAGATTATAGCTCTGGTGATTAGTTGCCTTTTCGTATCCTGATTAATGCTGCGAGCATTGAAGATAGCTGCTTTGTTTCATCAATTAGTGCTAAAGCGCTTTTCTTATCCACTAAGTCGACTTCAATGGCTATGTACAGTTGGGTAACAAGTTCACCAGCTGAGCCTTTTGAGTAATATAGAAAGCGAGCCGATTCCTTTGCTGATTGCCTTTCCTCTCCCTCTGCGATGTTAGATGGGATTGACAGTGCAGCTCTTGTCACTTGATCTTTAAAGCCATAATCTTTACAGTTTCTAAATAATTTATAAATATTACAAGTTAATCTAGACGCCCTCTTCCAAACATCTAGCTTCTCATACGCAAAGCTTTTCATTCATTCATCCTTGAATAATAAAAACAAATAATGACTATAGTATTGATCTGGCACTACCGTATTGACAAGTGGCTATCAGGCTAAATACAGCCTTCCTAAGGTGTAACAAAATTAACCTTACAACCATAGGTAGTCATCTCATGGAGTTAAGCTAGACCTCATGATTCGAGGTAAACGATAAGCTCTCCTCCTAGTGACTCGTACCTAGCACCTAAAACCTTTCTTAAGACGCCGACAGCTGTATATAACCGCCTGGTGGCATGCTTGTGTCATGCACTAGGCCGTGAAACTGATTATTTAGTAACTGCCGTTTATGCTCACTTACATTGGTCAAAATACATATCTGTTCACCTGGCATCAGTGTGCGAAACTGAATAGAGGGGTTTCCCCAATTCATCACGCCTAATTGCAACGAATCAGCTAGGGCGAGTGGTGTCAGGCCTTCACTATTTCTCAAGTAGCAACGAAACTCACTGCCGGCTTGGGCAATTGCGACTCGGTAACTACTCAAGTCAATCACCACATAGGTCATATCTACAAAGATATCTAAGCCTGACTTTGTCATTCTATTATTCAGATAAGTGAGCATATTGAACGGCTCTGCAATGACTGTTGACAGACTATTACGGTAGCGCTTCAACTTATGATTAACAAAACTTTTCAATAAAACACTGGCAAATGCGGCGCGATTATCATGGGGATAAAAATGCGCCATATACATCATGATATGAGTATCATCTAGCATGGCAGTATCGATAAAGTGAGCGCTTACGTTATCGGTATTAAACAGGCTATAGTCAATTTCGGCTTTTATGTATTCAATGCGACTTGGGGGGAATAGTTGCTGTTGCACGCTCTTTGCGGCTTGCTCACTTTGTTCTAATAGCGCTAGATTTTGGTGTAACTCCAGATAAGATAATGATTCCAGTTCATCTATCTGCAAAGACGATTCAAGCGAGCTATGGACAGACTCGAGGATGGCGTTTTCGATAAGAAAAAGATCAGCTACCGGTTTAACCAGGTAGTCGCTTGCGCCGTGTCTGAGGGCTTCTATAACATCAGACATCACCTGATTGCCGGAGATAATTATAGAGGGGGTGCCAGGACTGTATTTATTCATTGCCTTGAGCATTTCTAAGCCACCAAGCTTTGGCATGCTTAAATCGGCGATAACGATATCAAACCTTTGATTTTTAAAGGTATACAAACCGACTTCACCATCATCAGCTTCGATAACCATCGCGCCTCGACTCTCTAAAAAAGCCGTCACGATTTTGCGGAAGACGGGATCGTCCTCCACGAATAGAATTGTTAATCCTTTTAGCGCCATTTGCTGTCCTTAACTTACAACAGCGTAAACTCACATCCTTGTTTTTTATGTTTCCGCTTCATATCGGCTCATTTTTCTATACGTTACCGACAATATAATTATTTACTCAAGTTCCTGCATGTATTCATCAAGTAATTCGTCATCATCTTCGCTTTGAGGAATATCACCATCATATACTTTGTAATCCATATGTTGGAAATACGCTTCCTTGACGAAAGTATATGGATCGAGTGCATTGTCAACCAACCGCTCCTGATCGATTGCAGATGCCCTTTTATGCAGGTTTTTAAGACCCCACTTCAGTACTGACTGCCAAAATGTCAGCTCAGATAAAGGAAAGTATAGATCATCTATCCAATCAGATGCGAGCTCTCTTGTCACATAGGGGCCAATAAATGGCGCCATGAAGTAGGGACCGTTAGGTACGCCGTAATAACCAAGCACTTCGTTGAAGTCGTCTTGCTTACGAGTCATGCCCATCATTTCAGCAACATCAACCACGCCTAACAGGCCTAACGTGGTATTTACCGTAAAACGACCACCTGCATTTGCGGCCCAGCCCCACTTACCTTGCAGGGTATTATTGACAATACTGCTCGGTTCTTCGAGGTTGAGGACAAAATTATTAATGCCGTTTTTAACCGGACGCGGGACGTAGTCGCTATAACCATGTGCTACGGGTCGATAGAAATATCGATCCATAAACAGATAATTTAGATCCCACATGGCGCGGTTAAACCCTTCGATTGGGTCGCGCGGATCATTGTAAGTGACTGTTACTTCATTACCTTCCGTGGTGTTATCTTCTGCAGCAATTGCAGAAAATCCAACTATCGCCAGAGAAAGCACAATCCATTTATACTTCATAATTGTCTCTTTTAAAAAGGCTAAATTTGTTACCGCAACGGTAAGGCTTAAGTCTTTTCAAGTTGCTGCCGATATAGTCATAAGAGCGGATAATTAAGCTACATCTAACGTAATTAACTATTAGAATGATGATTCGACGAGTAAGACGGCATAGCATACTCAGTACAGCCGATAGGTCAAACATAATTTTGTGATAAAACATAGCCATTATTTGCTTAAAATAGGACCTACTTTTGGATAACTTTGTTAATTCAGTATCAAACACGACAAAAGGAGGTAAGCCAGCCCTAAATGCACCGCTATCTGCCAATTCAGCTGCGCTTATTCCTGTCACTGCCACCATGAGTAAAAGTGCTACCCAGATCAAATTTTCAGGACAAACATACTTAATAAAACTAGCAGCCCCATTAGCTGCACAGCAGTTTACTAAAGCGCACGCTTTCCTACTTAATATAGTGCAGCAAAATTCGCTTGCCACTAGTGCGTCGCAGATGCAGCTGCTAACCTTGGGCCAATCCGTTTTTTTTCCTATGCCTAAGGCGATGTTAGCACTGGCAAAGCGCAACAATATTTCGGAGCAAAAACTGTTAAATCTTGCTAGAAAAGCAGAAGGTTATTTGCTGCCGATTGCCAAAAGCCACGGCACTGAACTGCAGTTCAACAACGGCGCTAATATTAGGTTGCCGATGCTTGCTGCACTGGCCGATGGCGAGTACTCAGTAGCAATAAAAACCAAAGGGCAACAGCTGTTTCTCAAGCTGTCGCCCATTCAAGCCCAAATCCCCATCAGCTTCGATGGTCAACTTGGTCATAATAGCCTGCAGCACAGTACCGGCGATTTACAGCAGCCGGTAGCGCAAATAGACAAAGCGAAAACAAACGTTAACTATGAATACAAGCAGTTATTTAGCAGCCTTGAAAACATGTCGCTACCCGGCTCGATTAACTCATCAGCAGTAGCCGCCAAAAGTGCACTAGCAGTAACAAGTACTGCCAGCCCTAAACAAGCGGGGCAACAGAGCTTTTTGGCGTCTGCGTTAGCCAAAGCCGGCGGCTTACCCAGAGCATCAATAAAGTACAGTTCGCCACTGACAAGCTTGGCAAGTGCACTGTTTAAGATATTGCCGCAACTCAGTCCTGAGTCGATGTCATCGCTGAGTGAGCCTAAAAGGCTACAACAAGCGCTATTAAGCCTAATCACCCTCAATATTGCTCCTACAACATGGACCACAACAGCCAATAGCCATATCGACAGCTTAAGTTTACTCTGCCAGCTGATGTTAGGCAGAGCTGCAGCAAAGCAAAGTTTGAGCCCTGAATTACACAATAGATTGGCATTATTACAGGCCAAGCTTGGGCTTTCACCGCAACTGTTGTCATTACTTGAAGCGACCGGCGCGCAGACATCCATGACCAGTTTACTGAATAACTTGAGCCTTTATCAGCAGCAATCAGGTACGCTTGACGGCGTTAACCATTGGTACTTTGCACTGCCCTACTCCATCAATCATTATCAAGAACAGTTTGAAGGTCATTTTGAGCAGGTAGAGGAGCAATCAAAAACCAGCGAAAAGTGGAAACTTAGGCTTAAATTTAACCTATCTAGCGGGCCACTGTTAATCACAGCCACTGCCAACGTAGCGGGATCAGCCGAAGACCCACTACTCTTATCTGTCAATTTCACCAGTGACAGTGAAACCCTGCTAAGTAAAGTTAGATTGCTCAGCCCCAGTCTGGTCAGTAAAGTCGAGCAGTTAGGTATAACCATCAGCAACATAAACACTCAACAGCAGACTGTCGCCGCCACTTTACTGCCCGGTGAACATTACTTAGTTAAAGTGGAAGTTTAGGAGTTAGATGAGCAACCAAGAACAGCCGACTAAAGCCGTGGCGTTGAAATACGATAAAGGCTCAGCACCCACAGTATCCGCTAAGGGCGAAGATGCTTTAGCGCAAGAGATGATTGCTGTGGCGAAAGCCGCTGGCGTGTATATTCATCAAGATGAACACCTCTGCGATTTTTTACAGAAATTGGAAGTCGGTGAAGCTATACCCAAAGAGCTCTACCTACTCATAGCCGAACTGATCGCCTTTGCTTATGTACTTGATGGCAAATTTCCAGAAAAGTGGAACAACATGCATCAAAAGATTTTGGAAGAGGTTTAGTGATAGATGCTAGCAAAGACGGGAAAATCTTAGACGAACGGCCTAGGGCCTTACGGCACGTGACTTCGTCACTACGGAACACTTCGCTTACGGTAAAACTAGAAAAGAGCAAAACGACGGCATAAATGCCGACCTACAGAGATATTCGTAAACACCGGCATAAGCATTACGCCACTGTAGGTTGGGCTTTAGCCCATCAATCATTGCAATCGACCATGCTAACCAACGGCATAAATGCCGACCTACAAAAGATAATCGTGAACACCAACATAAGCATTACAACACTGCTGTAAGTTGGACTGTAGGTTGGGCTTTAGCCCATCAATCATTGCAATCGACCATGCTAACCAACGGCATAAATGCCGACCTACTTTAAAAGAAGGTTCTAGGTTCTAGGTTCTAGGTTCTAG